>NZ_JABBJF010000015.1 GCF_014218705.1 Kluyvera sichuanensis
GGCTACGAACCGAGCGGTCGGAGGTTCGAATCCTCCCGGATGCACCATCTTCTCTGAGATAACGCATTAGCGTTGTTACAGAAAATCGATAACGCCGTAGCAGCGATATCAATCTGCAGTAAAGCAAATTTCCCGATGCATCCGTAGCTCAGCTGGATAGAGTACTCGGCTACGAACCGAGCGGTCGGAGGTTCGAATCCTCCCGGATGCACCATTCTCTCTGAAATCTCCCTGTTTTTCTTAATCTCTCGCAAATCCGTCAGCTTTTCTCTCAAAAAAATCTTCTTCACACTTTTCTGATTGGCAACCCATTCTTTCCACTATAATTTATCTCTGTGACACCCTTATTCTGGTGACCTGAGTGCAAGGAGAGAAATCCATGAAATGGTTCAAAGCAATGGCTGCATCCTGTGCAGCGCTTCTGGTAGCTATCTCGCTGTCTGGCTGTGCGGGTTCTTCAACCAAGGAAAGTACCGGTGGTTATATCGATGATACGGTCGTAACCACTAAGGTGAAAACCGCGCTGTTCAGCGACAAGCAGATTAAATCCAGCGAAATTAACGTACAGACCTTTAAAGGTCGCGTGCAACTGAGCGGCTTTGTGTCGTCGGCAGCTGATGCAAAACGTGCGGTAGAAGTAACGCGCCAGGTACAGGGCGTGCGGGTTGTTGAAAACGATATGCAGATTAAATAACCCCTCAGCTAGTAACATGCAAAAAGGCACCCTATCGGTGCCTTTGTCGTCTCTGCGGCGGGCAGCGACAATCAGCCCCTTTTACGATAAAGTAACACTACGTTGGCGAAGGGTGAGAAGACAATGTACGAACGCTATGCTGGATTGATTTTTGATATGGATGGCACCATTCTTGATACGGAACCTACGCATCGTAAAGCGTGGCGTGACGTGCTGGGACGATATGGAATGCAGTTCGACGAACAGGCGATGGTTGCCCTGAATGGCTCTCCAACCTGGCGTATTGCTCAGGCGATTATTGAAAGCCATGAGGCCGATTTAGATCCCCATCTTCTCGCACGTGAAAAAACCGCGGCGGTAAAATCTATGCTGCTGGATTCGGTCACGCCATTACCGCTTATTGAGGTGGTGAAGGAGTGGCATGGCCGTCGTCCTATGGCGGTCGGCACCGGTAGCGAAAGCGCCGTGGCTGAAGCGCTGCTTGCACATCTGGGACTGCGTCACTATTTTGCGGCCGTTGTCGCCGCCGATCATGTTAAACAGCATAAGCCCGCGCCGGATACGTTCTTACTGTGCGCCGAGTTGATCGGCGTGCCGCCTGAGCGTTGCGTGGTGTTTGAAGATGCCGATTTTGGGCTTCAGGCCGCTGCGGCGGCAGGAATGGACGCCGTTGACGTACGTCTGCTGTGAGTGAATTTCTGGCGCTGGGGTCGTTGTTTGCAAGCAGCTTCCTCAGTGCAACGCTGCTGCCGGGTAACTCCGAAGCCGTGCTGGTCGCGCTGCTGCTTTCTGGCGCGAGTAAGCCCTGGCTTCTGGTAGTAATAGCAACAATGGGTAATAGCCTTGGCGGGGCTACTAACGTTATTCTTGGTCGTTTTTTTCCATTACGCAAAACATCGCGATGGCAGGAAAAGGCAGTGGGTTGGCTCCGACGCTACGGCGCGGCGACGCTACTGCTGAGCTGGATGCCGGTTATCGGCGATTTGCTGTGCCTGTTGGCAGGGTGGATGCGTATTTCCTGGGGACCAGTACTCTTTTTTTTATGCCTGGGGAAAGCGTTACGTTACGTCGCAGTCGCGGCGCTGACGCTTCAGGGCATGACGTGGTGGCACTAATTGGATGGCAGGTGGAATATCGCATCTCCACGATGACAATTATGCTTAATAAAATGAATTCGACAGGCGGGAGGTCAATTTGATCCCGGACGTATCACAGGCGCTGTCCTGGCTGGAAAAACATCCTCAGGCTCTTCAGGGGATCCACCGCGGACTTGAGCGCGAAACGCTGCGTGTTAATGCAGATGGTTCTCTGGCAACAACCGGTCACCCGGAAGCGCTTGGCGCAACCCTGACCCACAAATGGATCACCACGGACTTTGCAGAAGCCTTGCTGGAGTTTATTACTCCGGTTGATGGCGACATTGACCATATGCTGACGCTGCTGCGTGACGTGCATCGCTACACCGCACGTCAGCTGGGCGACGAACGCATGTGGCCGCTGAGCATGCCTTGCTACATTGCACCGGGTCAGGAGATTGAGCTGGCGCAGTACGGCACGTCGAATATCGGCCGCCTGAAAACGCTGTATCGTGAAGGTCTGAAGAACCGCTACGGCGCGTTGATGCAGACCATCTCTGGCGTACACTACAACTTCTCGCTGCCAATGGCATTCTGGCAGGCGAAGTGTGGCACCGACGATAAAGAGGCAATTTCAGCCGGTTATTTCCGTCTGATTCGCAACTACTACCGCTTTGGCTGGGTGATCCCGTATCTGTTCGGGGCGTCACCGGCAATCTGCTCTTCGTTCCTGCAGGGCAAACCGACCACGCTGCCGTTTGAGAAAACGGAATGCGGCATGTACTACCTGCCGTACGCCACCTCTCTGCGCCTTAGCGACCTTGGCTATACCAATAAATCGCAAAGCAATCTCGGAATTACGTTTAACGAACTGCACGAGTATGTGGCAGGATTAAAGCGCGCGATTAAAACCCCGTCGGAAGAGTATGCCCGTATCGGCCTTGAGAAGGACGGTAAGCACCTGCAGATCAACAGCAACATTCTGCAGATTGAAAACGAGCTGTACGCGCCCATTCGTCCTAAACGCGTCACGCGCGACGGCGAAACGCCTTCCGATGCGCTGCTGCGCGGCGGTATCGAGTACATTGAAGTTCGCTCACTCGATATCAACCCGTTCTCGCCAATTGGCGTCGACGAGCAGCAGATTCGCTTCCTTGACCTGTTTATGGTCTGGTGCGTGCTGGCGGATGCGCCAGAGATGAGCAGCGATGAGCTGCTGTGTACGCGCACGAACTGGAATCGCGTGATTCTGGAAGGGCGTAAGCCGGGCCTGACGCTGGGCATTGGCTGTGAAACGGCGCAGTTCCCGCTGACGAAAGTAGGTAAAGATCTGTTCCACGATCTTAAGCGCGTCGCGCAGACGCTGGACGGCATTAATGGCGGCACGGCATACCAGAAGGTATGCGATGAGTTGGTCGCCTGCTTTGATAATCCAGATTTAACCTTCTCGGCGCGTATTCTGCGTTCTATGCTTGATGAAGGCATTGGCGGTACCGGCAAGGCGCTGGCCGAACAGTATCGTACGATGCTGCGTGAGGAGCCGCTGGAGATTCTGAGCGAAGAGGATTTTGCGAAGGAGCGTGATGCTTCCCGCGCACGTCAGCAGCAGATTGAAGAGGCGGATAACGAACCGTTTGAAGCACTGCTGGCGAGACACGCCTGATACAAAAGAAAAAGGCCACATCACTGTGGCCAAAATATACATCTCTGAATCAGGGATGATGATAACAAATGCGCGTCTTTCATATACTAAGACTGGCATGGGAACAAAGAGTTCAGTTTATTTTTAAAAAAATCACATTATCCTGAAGCGGAGCGCGGTGAATTGCATAAAGTTGTGTCTATTCAAGTGGTTACAGTTATCCGTGAATAGAAAAAAAGTGCAGCACGCGTGAGCATGAAGGTGATATAGGAGGTTACGAAATGCCGTTGTTAGATAGCTTCACAGTCGATCATACCCGTATGGAAGCCCCAGCCGTTCGCGTGGCGAAGAAAATGAACACCCCGCACGGCGACGCGATCACGGTTTTTGACCTGCGTTTTTGCATTCCGAACAAGGAAGTGATGCCAGAAAGAGGGATCCACACCCTGGAGCACCTGTTTGCTGGCTTTATGCGTGACCATCTGAACGGTAACGGCGTTGAGATTATCGATATCTCGCCAATGGGTTGCCGTACTGGTTTCTACATGAGCCTGATTGGTACGCCGGACGAGCAGCGCGTAGCCGATGCCTGGAAAGCGGCAATGGCAGACGTGCTGAAAGTGCAGGATCAAAATCAGATCCCAGAGCTGAACGTATACCAGTGCGGGACTTATGAGATGCACTCCCTCAGCGAAGCGCAGGAGATTGCGCGCCACATTATCGACCGTGGTGTACGCATCAATAGCAATGATGAACTGGCGCTGCCAAAAGAGACGCTGAAAGAACTGCACATCTAGTTTGTGTCGTTTGTATATTCAGCAGACTGATAAAACCCGGAATGCTCCGGGTTTTTTATTCCCCACCATTGTTATATTTGTGGTTTCTCTGCAACAAAACAATTCATAATTAAAATAAGTGTGACGATTTTTAATTTGTGAGCCATAAAACAAAAAACCTTTACCCTATTTATTAGATCCGTTTCGCGATCACATAAAGCGAAAAACATAATAGGATAGCTGAAAAACATAATAGATCCCGACCTGAGAACTGTAAAAAATAGCTCCCGCAGAAACCGGTTTCATAACGTAAAACCAAAAACGGGAGTTTATATGTCTACAGGGGATAGGATTTCTATCAAAGAGAAGATTGGCTATAGCCTTGGGGATGCCGCCAGCCATATTGTGTTCGACTCTTCGGTCGCCATTCTTGCTTATTTTTATACTGATATTTATGGTCTGCCGCCGGCGGTCATGGGGACGATGTTCCTGCTGGTGCGACTGTTGGACGCTATTACTGACCCGATTATGGGGGCGATTGCTGACGCCACCGCGACGCGCTGGGGGCGTTTCCGTCCGTGGCTACTGGCAATTTGCGTTCCGTTCGCGGTGAGCTGCGTGCTGGTTTATTCCATCCCTTCGTTCTCTGATAGCGGTAAAGTCGTTTACGCGGTTGTGGCCTATATATTTATGACACTGATGTACACCGCGATTAACATCCCGTATTGCTCATTGGGGGCAGCGCTAACCTCCGACCCGCGTGAGAGCCTGTCGCTGCAGTCCTGGCGTTTTGCCATCACCCCTATCGGCGGTGCGCTGGGAACGGCGTTTATCCTGCCGCTGGCGGATTTCCTCTATCCTGGCGACCGGGCTACCGGCATTCAGGTATCAATGGCGCTGTTTGGCGTGATTGGCTGCCTGATGTTTATTGTCTGCTTCTTTACCACCAAAGAACGCGTCCAGCCGATTAAAGAAGAGAACCTCAATATTGCCCGCGATGTGAAGATCCTGTTCAAAAACGATCAGTGGCTGGTCCTCTCGGTGTACAACTTTATGATGCTGGTTGCCGTGGTGCTGCGCGGCGGCGCGGTGGTTTACTACATCAATACCGTGCTCAATAAAGGGGCTGATATCATCACGCTGTTTATGCTGGGCGGGATGTTTGCCTCGATGGCGGGTTCGGTGCTGGCTAAACCGTTTGGCACCCGTTTTTGTAAAGTGAAACTCTCATTCTGGGTGAATTTAATCACCGCTGGATTTGGTGTTATCTGTTTCTTCGTGCCACCGCAAATGTGGATCGCTATATTCGCCATTCATATCATTATTTCTATTATTCAGGGTGGCAACGGTGCGCTGCAATGGTCAATGATTACCGATTCCAATAATTACGGCGAATGGAAAACGCGTCGTAGAATTACCGGTATGAATGTGGCCGCTAATATATTTGTAATTAAGCTGGGCGTTGCCGTGGGGGGCGCGATTCTTGGCTGGGTATTGGCTTATTTCCATTACGAATCAGGCGTGACCTCACAATCAGATTCGGCGGCACAGGGTGTCATGTTGTTATTCACGCTGGTTCCGGCACTGTTTTATGTGCTAACGGCATTCTCAATTAAGTTCTACCGCTTAAATGAAAACCGGATGAACCATGTTGTTGATGATCTGAAAAACGGCACCTTCGCGCATTCAGAAGCGTAATGGCAATCAAGGAATCCACCCGTATGCATCAGCGTCTGCCAGGCAAGCCCCTGGAGGGGTTTGCCGAATTCTCAATGAACGTGGCGGCACAGGGTGCCGTGCTGCTCAAAAACAGGCCGGAGACCTTGCCTCTGGAGGGCCTGGACCGTGTCGCCATTTTTGGCCGCACGCAAATCAACTACTACCGCAGCGGTACCGGATCGGGGGGCGCGGTCAATGTGATCGCCACCTGCAACCTGCTGGAGGCGATGCGCGAGCGCTGCGGCGCGCGAGTCAATGGCCTGCTGGCACAGCGCTATGAACAATGGGTGATGACGCATCCGTTTGATAACGGCGGCGGCGGGTGGGCACAGGAGCCCTGGCATCAACAGGAGATGCCGCTTGATGATGATGTCGTGGCCCAGGCGAAGCGGGTCTCGAATAAAGCAGTGGTGGTGATTGGGCGTACCGCAGGTGAAGATAAAGACAACGCCGACGTACCGGGGGGCTATCGCTTAACCGAGCTGGAGTATGCCATGCTGCGCACGGTATGCCGCTACTTCAGCAACGTTATCGTGGTGCTGAACGTCTCCTCCATCATGGATATGTCGTGGGCGGAAGACCCGCTGCTGCGCCCGCATCTCGGCGCAATTCTGTACGCCTGGCACGGCGGACCGGATGGCGGTCGGGCCGTTGCTGCTTTGCTCTGCGGCGAGGTGACGCCCTCCGGTAAGCTGACGGATACGATCGCCCGTTCGCTGGATGACTATCCTTCTTCGGCCTGCTGGGGCAATAGCGAGCAGAATATCTATCAGGAAGATATCTACGTTGGTTATCGCTACTTTGAAACCTTTTGCCCGCAGCAGGTGCTTTATCCTTTTGGTTTTGGGCTCTCCTATACCCGATTTGCTATTCATTCGCTGCATGCCGAGCGCATGGTAGATAACCCACTGTTTTTCCAGATAACGGCGAAGGTTGATAACGTTGGCGAACGATTTGCGGGCAGCGAGGTGGTGCAAATCTATCTCGAAGCGCCGCAGGGGGCGCTGGGCAAGCCGACACGCGCGTTGGTGGCGTTTGCCAAAACCCGGATCTTGCAGCCAGGAGAAAGCGAAACGTTGACCCTGACCGTGCCGCTGGAGCGGTTAGCGTCCTGGGACGACAGCGGTGTGACCGGCAATCCTCACTGCTGGGTGCTGGAGCCAGGGTTGTATCGGTTCTGGGGAGGCAACTGCGTGAATCAACTGCAGGCGGTTCGCGTGCAGGGTGAAGAGGGCTACACCCAGCCGCTGCTGCGGGTGCTCTCCTGTCACGAACAGGCGCTGGCGCCGACGGTCTCCTTTTCGCGACTGCGTCCGGGTAAACGCGCGCAGCCCGGTGTCTGGCAGGCGGAGTGGGAAGAGGTGCCCCGGCGCAAAATCTCTCTGCGCGAGCGTATTCACGATCGCCTTCCGCCAGCGCTCGCCATCACCGGCGATAAAGGCTTTAAGCTGGTTGATGTGGTTGATGGTCGCGTCAGCATGGAGGCGTTTATCGCTCAGCTAAGCGCAGAGGAGCTGGCGTGCCTGGTGCGCGGCGAGGGGATGTGCAGCCATAAGGTGACGCCGGGCGTCGCTTCCGCGTTTGGCGGTACCGGCGATAGCCTGCTGGAAAAGGGGATTCCGCTGGCGGCCACGGCGGATGGCCCGTCGGGGATCCGCATGGATAACGGCGCCCACGCCACGCTGATGCCCAGCGGTACGCTGCTGGCTTCCACCTGGGACCCGGTGTTGGTAGAGCGTCTGTATGTGATGGAAGGCAAGGAGCTACAGCAAAACCAGATAGACCTGCTGCTGGGGCCGGGGATGAATATTCATCGTCACCCGCTCAACGGGCGTAACTTTGAGTACTTCTCCGAAGACCCGCTGCTGACCGGCATGATGGCTGCGGCGATGGTCAGAGGAATACGCAGCGGCGGCGGGATCGCTACGCTGAAGCATTTTGCCTGCAATAGCCAGGAGCATGCGCGGGCTCAGGCCGATGCAGTGGTGTCCGCGCGTGCACTGCGTGAAATCTATCTCAAGGGGTTTGAGTACGCGGTGAAGCAGGGCGGTGCGATGGCGGTGATGACGGCCTATAACCCGGTTAACGGCCATTGGTCGGCATCAAACTACTGCCTGAACACCACGATACTGCGCGATGACTGGGGCTTTAACGGCATCGTGATGACCGACTGGTGGGCCAAAATGAATGATGCCATTGGCGGCGGTGAAGCGACGGTCAACAATACGGCGGCGATGATCCGTGCGCAGAACGATCTCTATATGGTGATCAACAACAACGGCGCGGAAATTAACGCCGGGAACGATAACACACTGTCCGCGCTGGCTGAGGGATTGCTGACCTTAGGTGAGCTTCAGCGCTGCGCGCGTAATATTTTGTCGTTTATGCTGCATACCCAGGTGGTGAAACGCGGCGAGGTGCCGAAGGTGAACGTGCCAACGATGGCGGCCGATGCCTCGCTGTACATCGAGGATGCCATCAACATCGCGCCGGAATCGCGGCTACGCTATAGCGACACGCTGGCTATCCATATCGAGCGTGAAGGGGTTTATGACCTGTTAGTAAGCGTTAACTCCCCAGCAATGCCGCTGGCGCAGACGGCGACTAATTTGTTGTTCAACGGTAAGTTTGTCGCCACCGTACAGACCCGTGGCACGATGGGGAAGACGGTGACCCAGAAGCTGTGCCGTGTACAGTTGCTGCCGGGATATTACCAGGTGCAGACCGAGGAGATTAAACCAGGGCTGGCGATTGACTGGCTGGAGTTTCGCCGAGTTGCTTCCCCGGAGTCGGCGTAAACGCCTCGTCCGGGCTACTCGTAGGCCAGATAAGACGGTCATTCAGGCCAAAAAAAAGCCAGCTCAACCGAGCTGGCTTTTTTATCAGTGGGCGCCTCCGCCTCCACCACCCGCGCCAAACGGCGGTCTGGCGAACCATACCAGGCCCAACAGGACGAGGAATATCCCGGCCGAAACCCAGAAGATTTCGTTGGCGGAGACAATCAGCCCCTGGTTGGTGATCTGCTGGGCTATCCAGCCGGAAGCCTGCTGCTGCGTCATGCCCATACCCTGCAGCTGATCGTACATCTGCTGGGCGTTCGGGTTGAACGGCGTCACTGACTCCGTTAGCTGCGCATGGTGCAACGCCTCGCGGTTGGTCCACAGCGTGGTGGTTATCGAGGTGCCGATAGAACCTGCTAGCGTACGGGTAAAGTTCGACAAGCTCGATGCCGCCGCCAGACGCTCAGGCGGTAGCCCGGAGAGCGTGATGGTGGTCAACGGCATGAAGAAGCACGCCACGGCGAAGCCCTGAATAAACTGCGGCCATGCCGACGCGCCGAAGTCCATCCCCGGTTCGAAGGTATAGGCACGCCAGTAGAAACAGACGGCATACATAATAAAGCTGAAGGTGACCAGACGGCGCATATCCAGCTTGTGGGCAAAGCGACCGATAATCGGCGACAGCAGCACCGGAATCACCCCGACCGGTGCGGACGCCAGACCTGCCCAGGTTGCGGTGTACCCGTAGACCTCCTGCAATAGCTGCGGCAACAGAACAATGGCGCCGAAGTAGAGCATATAGGCAAGGCTGATACATAGACAGCCGATGGTAAAGTTTCGCGACTTAAACAACGACAGATCGACTATCGGGTTATCGTCGGTTAACTCCCAGACAATCAGGAAGCTTAGCGATACCACCGCCACCACCGTCAGTACGACTATCTCCGTTGAGTTAAACCAGTCGAGCTCTTTACCCTGGTCGAGCATGACCTGCAGGCTACCAATACCCAGCACCAGAAGCGCCAGGCCAATACCATCGATACGCCGCTGCTCAGTCTTCGTCTCACGACCGCGCAGGCTCTGGAGGCTTAACAGCACGACCAGGGCACCGATTGGCACGTTGATGAAGAAGATCCAGCCCCAGTGATAGTTATCGCTGATATAGCCGCCCAGAATCGGCCCGCAAATGGGCGCCACAATCACCGTCATTGACCACAGCGCCAGTGCAACGGCGCGCTTGGCCGGCGGGTAGTTGTTGAGCAACAGGCTTTGCGACAGTGGAATCAGCGGCCCGGCAACAACCCCCTGAATCACGCGGAAGAAAATCAGCATGCCCAGGCTGTTGGATACCCCACATGCCCATGATGCAATGACGAAGGCGACGGTTGACCACAGGAACAGCTTCACCTCGCCGACGCGTTTTGCCAGCCAGCCGGTAATCGGAATGGAGATGGCGTTCGCCACCCCAAACGAGGTGATGACCCATGTCCCCTGGCTCAGCGATGAGCCAAGGTTACCGGCGATGGTCGGAATCGCCACGTTGGCGATGGTGGAGTCCAGCACCTGCATGAAGGTGGCTAGCGACAGCGCAATGGTCATAATGACCAGCTGCGCGCCTTCCAGCGGTTTTTGCTGTTGCATTACGCGCACCCCAGCATTAGTTGGCGTTGGCCTGGACGATGTCGTTGATCAGCTTGTTAACCGGGTCGAGGCTGATTTCACGCGCGTTACTCTCGTAAACCGGGCTGGTGCGGATCTGGTTAGCCAGCATCTGACCGTCGCGGTTAGAGGTGTCGACCTTCACCAGCGTAGACAGACCAATACGCAGCGGGTGTTGTTCCAGCTGTTTCTCATCCAGTTCGATACGCACCGGCAGACGCTGTACCACTTTGATCCAGTTACCGGTGGCGTTCTGTGCCGGCAGCAGGGAGAAGGCGCTACCGGTACCCATATCCAGACCGACCACTTTACCGGTGTATTTCACATCATCGCCGTAAATATCGCTGACGACGGTGACCGGCTGACCAATACGCATATGCGCAAGCTGGGTCTCTTTGAAGTTAGCATCTACCCACAGGTTGCTGGCAGGCACAACGGCCATCAGCGGTGTGGTTGGGCTAATCTGCGCGCCCGGCTGTACGGAACGACGAGAAACGTAGCCGCTCATCGGGCTGACGATTTTGGTACGCTGCAGGGCAAGCCATGCGTTACGGACTTCGGTCGCTGCCTGACGAACCGTAGGCTGATCTTCAAGCTTAGTGCCGAGGATCATTGCCTGGTTAGCATTGTACTGTTGAATCGCCACGTCCAGAGCGGCCTGCGCGCTGGTGACGGCATCTTTGGCGTGCTGCAGCTCTTCGCGGCCAATCAGGTTGGCGTTGCCCAGCGGAATTCGACGGTTAAGGTCGGTTTGCGCCTGAGCCAGCGTGGTTTTGCGAATATCGATATTCGCCTGCAGCTGCTTGTTGTTGATCATCAGCTGACGCATCTGACGGACGCTTGAGGCAAGCTGAGTCTGCGCTTTCTCAAAGGCCTGCTGAGCATCGGTCTGATCGAGGGTGACCAGCACGTCGCCCTGCTTAATATAGTCGGTGTTATCAGCCCAGACTTTGGTCACGCTGCCAGATACCTGCGCCATGATTTGAACCTGGTTACCTGCCACGTAAGCGTCATCGGTTTCTTCATAATGACGCAACACCAAAAACCAGTAGCTCCCATAGGCTACGGCAATAATAACAAAGAGCAAGGTCAACAAGATGAGGGCGCTTTTACGTTTGCCTTTCTTGTTGGCGGTTTGCTGCGGGGCTTGAGTCTCCGCATTTGCGCTCATGTGATTCTCCACATTCTTATTATTTGTTTCGGCTTAGCCGACCTGTTTTTCCTACCAGAAAGGCCAGCAGAAGTTATCTGCTGGCCTTTCATCTACTTTTTTAACGCGGTGGTATCAGCGCAGGGCATCCAGTACGGAACCGTCTTCTTCCATCTGATCCAGACGGGTGAGAAGCTTGCGGGTGATATGTTCGAGCTGGTCTTTTTCAGCCAGGCTCAGTGAAGACCAAAGCTGGTGCAGACAGTGATGCTGAGGAGGCAGCACCTCGCGCAGGAACTCATGACCTTTTTCGGTCAACTGCAGGTGCAGACAACGGCGGTCATTGTCGCTTTCACGACGTTCAATCCAGCCGCGTTTTTCCAGTTCATCGGCAATACGCGTGGCGTTGGTGCGTGATGAACCCAGCGCGCAGCTGAGCTCGGAAGGCTGAATACTGTGATTTTCTTGAGACTCCAGCGTGATTAGCGCCATAAACAACGTCTCGTTAATCCCCTGAGCCTTCAGCATTTTATTACGGTTGTCCAGCAGCTTGCCCTGCATGTGCATGCAAAGGCGAGTGAGAAGGATCTCCTGGAAAGGGAACTCTTCGCTGCGGCTGGCGCGGAATTTCAGCATTTGTTCAATGGGCGTAAACGAACTATCCATCTGGGCATTACCTCATTAGTTACAGTCGATATAGTAACGATAGTGACAAATAAAGTAAATGAATTATTGTCCGTAATTTATGTGGTTAGTCTATGACATAACGCTGCCGGATACGTATACCCGGCAGCAGCGCCGCTATTCCGCTTCCTGGCGGTGAAAACCCCACCACCAGACTAACAGGTTGGCGACAGCCATCAGGCTGCCCGCGATGCACACGCCCAGCCAGCCGGCGTGCTGCCAGGCAGAGGCCGACAGCAGCGAGCCCGCCGCGCCGCCGATAAAATAGCTGGTCATATAGCCTGCGGTGAGGCGGTTACGAGCATCCGGCTGAACGCGGTAAATCACCGTCTGGTTGGTGATATGCACGCCTTGCACCATCAGGTCGAGCACCAGTATCCCGATGATTAGCGCGATAGCGGACGTATGCCCGTACCAGATAGCGACCCAGGAAAGCAGCAGTAACACCAGACCCCAGGTGGTGGTCAGATGCGCTTTGCCTTTATCCGCCAGCCCACCGACCGGACGTGCGCCCAGCGCACCAGCGGCACCTGCAAGGCCAAACAGGCCGATAGTACCTTCAGAATAGTTAAACGGCGCGCCGGAGAGCAGAAATGCCATCGACGTCCACAGAATGCTGAAGTTGGCGAAGGTCAGGCAGCCGAGTAGCGCGCGGGTGCGCAGCAGCTTGTCGCTGGCGAAGAGGCTAAAGATAGAACCGAGCAGCTGCGGGTAGTTAAGATGCGTCTCCTGCTTGAGCTTCGGCAGCCCGCGCCACAACGCGAAGGCCAGCAGTACCATCAGCGCGGAGGCCACCCAGTAAACGGTGCGCCAGCCGCCGAGGCTTGCCAGCAGCCCGGCAACGGTGCGCGCCAGCAGTATCCCCAGCAGTAGTCCGCTCATCACCGTACCGACAACTTTGCCGCGTTTTTCCGGCGCGGCGAGAGTGGCAGCCATCGGCACCAGCAACTGGGCGACAACGGAGAACAGACCAGTCAGCGCGGTACCGAGGATCATCATGCCGAGCGAGCTGCTGCTGGCGGTGATCAGCATGCCGCCTGCGGCCAGCAGGGTCATGAATACGATAAGTGAACGGCGCTCGAACATATCGCCAAGCGGCACCAGGGACAGCAGCCCGGCGGCGTAGCCAAGCTGGGCGGCAGTGACGATAAAACCGGCCTGTCCGGCGCTAAGCGAGAAGTGGCGGGCGATGGTCTCCAGCAGCGGCTGCGCGTAGTAGTTACTGGCTACGGCAAGGCCGGTGGCGACCGACATTAAAACGATCAAAGCCGGGCTAAGCCCGTGAGCAGGTTTAGTCATGGTATTGAGAAAGTAAGGAAAGATGGGGTCGATAATAACGAAAGGTGCGGGGGAGGGGGGAAATGATGCGTAGCGGATTGTGCTTTTTGGTGGACGCCGAGCCTTCCCGGCGTCGCGTTGCTCGGCCGGGCTACTAATATGATGTAGCCCGGCGTCGGCGCAACGATTTATTTATTTCTGCGCGGCCAGCGCCTCTTTCACCCAACCATCAAACACCTGCTGGTGGGCTTTGATCCAACCGTCGACCTGACCCTGCACGTCGGCTTCTGATGCTTTGCCGTCATGCATCATGGCGTTCTGTGCGTTGATGTCGGACAGCGGCAGCTTCATGATGGCAAACAGCTTCGCCGCTGCCGGGTTTTTCTCGGCCCAGGCTTTGTTGGCGACAATATGCATGGTGCTGACCGGGAAGCCATAGTTTGCGCCGTTAGACAGCTTGGTATCGATATTTTTCTGCACGCCCGGCAGGGAAGAGAACGGCACCTGCAGCCAGACGACATCTTTACCCGGCTTCAGCACATCGCTTACCCAGTAAGGCGTCCAGGTGTAATACAGAATCGGCTTACCTTCTTTGAAGCGGGTGATGGTATCGGCCATCATTGCCGCGTAGTTACCCTGGTTGTGCTCGACGGTTTTCGTCAGCTCATAGGCGTCCATCTGGTGGTTAATCACCGCTTCACAGCCCCAGCCAGGGTTACAGCCGGTGAGGTCGGCTTTGCCGTTACCGTTGGTGTCAAACAGCTTGGCAATCTTAGGATCTTTTAGCTGCTCAATATTGGTGATGTGGTATTGGTCGGCGGTTTTTTTATCAATCAGATAACCCTGTGCCGCGCCGTTGACCAGCGTGCCTTCACGGTAGAATTTCTTGTCACCACCGGCGGCGGCGTACATATCATCATGCAATGGGATCCAGTTGACGGCGGTGAAGGTGGCATCACCCGCAGCCAGTGAGGTGTAAGCCACGTTGTAGTCGACTTCGTTTGGCTTATCGACGGTGTAGCCCAGTTTTTCCAGCGCGCGGCTGACCAGCAGCGTCTGGAAGGTCTCTTCGGAGAGGGTACTCTGTACCGGCTGAACGGTAATGCCTTTCCCAGGGAGGTCGGCGGCGAACGTGCTGGCTGAAACCAGCGTAGTGAAAGCGGTAGCTAAGACGAATGAGTGTCGCATCGTTGTTCCTTTAATAGTGATTGTTGCGGAGCATTGGCCCGACGCCTGCCGGGCCAATACGATGGTTACTTAGAGAAGGGACGCATCAGGAGGCCAACCGGGCCGGTATTGAACCAGCGACGGTTGCCTTTGCTGCGAGAATCGCGGCCTACGGCCTGGGTCAGGCGGTCGAGAATAATCGCGAGGATAACGATCCCGACGCCGCCCACGGTGGCAAGGCCCATATCCAGACGGCCGATACCGCGCAGTACCATCTGACCCAGACCGCCGACGGCGATCATCGAGGCGATAACCACCATCGACAGCGCCAGCATCAGCGTCTGGTTCACACCGGCCATAATGGTCGGCATCGCCAGCGGTAACTGCACTTTGAACAGCATCTGGCGCGGGCTGGCACCAAAGGAGCGCGACGCTTCGATAAGGTCGGCCGGTACCTGGTTAATCCCGAGAATGGTCAGACGCACAATCGGCGGCAGGGCAAAGATAATGGTCACCACCACGCCCGGTACGTTACCGATACCGAACAGCATGACGATCGGCACCAGATAAACGAACGCTGGCGTGGTCTGCATCGCATCGAGCAGCGGCCGGATAATCTTTGACGCCCGTGGGCTGCGCGCCAGCCATATGCCGAGCGGCAGGCCTATCACCACGCAGAACAGCAGCGCGGTCAGCACCAGGGCAAGCGTAATCATCGCCTGAGACCACGCGCCGATAGCGCCGATAGCAATCAGCGAAATCAGAGTCGCAATGCCCATACCGACGCTGGAAATCTGCCAGGCGATCAGGGCGAAAATAATAATCGCCACCGGTGCAGGCATCCCCAGCAGCAGCTGCTGGAAGGCGCTCAGGATGTAATCGACAGGCACGCGAATGCCCTGGAACACCGGGCGGAAGTGCGTGACCACCCAGTCGATCCCCTGTGTCACCCAGCTATCAAGCGGGATCAGCGTTTTATGGAACGGGTCCATAATATTGAAGTGCTCAGGCTGCGGTGCGGGCGCGTTATGCAGCCAGTCGGCGCCGCCGCCGGACGGTGCTGATGCCGGTGAACCCCAGGCATCGGCGGAGTTAGCTGCGCTATCGGCAGCCGGTGTGGTATCCCACGGATTTGATTGATCAGCCATTGTTTGTTGCCCCCTCGCGATCTAATGCCTGTAGCAGCATTCTTTTTGAAATAACGCCGACGTACTGCTGTTCTTCTCCAACAACCGGTACGGCGCAGGGTGCATGACCCACGTGAGAGAGCAATTCGCTGAGCGGCGTCTGGGCATCAACGGCCAGCGGCTCGTCAATTAATGCCGCCTCGATTCCCTGATTCGCCTTTAGGGCCTCTTTCAATGAATCGATGGAGACAATGCCAACAAACTTATTACCGCGTTCGATGACGTAACCATATTCACGGTCATCATCCTGTAATAATTTCAATGCCGAACGAGGGCCGAAACCTGGCGTTTTACGGATAAGGCCATCCGGATTACGGCGGGCAATATCTTTGGCGCTAAAGACCTGGCTAATATCCACGCCGCGGAAGAAGGTGCGGACATAATCATTGGCCGGGTTATTCAGAATTTCATCAGGCGTGCCGACCTGTACCACTTCGCCATTTTGCATAATGGCAATACGGTCGCCAATTCGCATCGCTTCATCGAGATCATGGGAAATAAAGACCACGGTGCGCTGATGCTTCGCCTGTAATTTTATCAACTCATCCTGCATCTCGGTGCGGATTAATGGGTCGAGCGCCGAGAAGGCCTCATCCATTAATAGAATGTCGGGGTTGATGGCGAGCGCGCGGGCTAAACCGACGCGCTGACGCATGCCGCCGGAGAGTTCGTCCGGGTAACCATGAGCGTAGTTCTCAAGGCCAACCTGACGCAGCGCGTCCAGCGCTTTCTCCTGAGGTTCCTGGGCGGGAACGCCGGCGAGATCCATGCCGAAAGCGGTATTCTCCAGCACGCTCATATGCGGCATGAGCGCAAATGACTGGAATACCATCGCGATTTTTTTACGGCGAACTTCCCGCAGCTCGGCATCGGATATTTTGGCAATATCCATACCGTCTATCAGCACCTGACCGCGAGTCGGTTCTATCAGACGATTGAGAAGGCGTACCATGGTGGATTTGCCGGAGCCAGATAACCCCATGATGACAAATATCTCGCCTTCTTCAATGGCCAGACTGGCGTCTTTAACGCCAAGTGATAATCCAGTTTTATCGAGAATTTGCTCTTTGGTAAAACCTTTCTCGATATATTTAAATGCTCGCTGTGGGTGCTCGCCGAATATTTTATAAAGATTCTTAACTTCTAATTTAACTGCCATGCAATATGCGATTTCCTGTTTTTAGTTTATGTCGATATGTTACCTGATGAAAATAATGACCTGTTTATACCCTAGCATACTGAGACGATGTGACAACCCTCAATCCGTTTTCAATCGAAATAGCTAATAGGGTGATATCGCCGTCATTTCCCATGATATAAGGGCTGAGGGCGAATTGACGCTGATTGATTTTTTTATGAATTTCGATGCGAAATTTGGTTGAGATCTAAAAAAAGGCATGAATATTGTCTGAAAAATCACTGCCGAATTTTGAGTGATATTTGTATGATGATGGCGATTTTTTGAGAAATATCCGGGTAATCATCAGGGGGATATTTGGCAGGGAAATGGAGAATAATGGAGGGAAATTAATGCCCGCAAATAGCGATTATTTGCGGGCGTTTTTTTATTACATCCGCATGCTGACGGCAAGGCGGTTAAAGGCGTTCATCAGGCTGATGGCGAAGGTCATATCGCTAATCTGCTCGGCGCTGAAATGAACCAGCAGCGGTTGGTACACGCTGTCTTCTGCGCGGTTTTCCGCGATGTGGGTCAGATCTTCTGCCCAGGCCAGCGCTGCACGCTCGGCATCGCTGAAGTGATTGCTCACTCGCCATCCCGCCAGCGCATCCAACTTCACCTGGTCCACGCCAGACTTACGCAGCGCTTTGCTGTGCATCTCCAGACAGAAGGCGCAGCCGTTAATCTGCGACACGCGCAGGTAAAGCAGCTCCAGCAGAGGGCGCTCCAGCGAGCTTTTTTCCAGGGCGATGCTGGCCTGAACCAGCCCGGCATAGACGTTCGGGCTCAGTTCACTATAGGGTTGGCGTAATGCAGTCATATTGTCACTCCTCGTTCAAGATGGGACAAAAATAGCACTATAATGGTCTTAAAAAGATAGCCATATTTGGAGTAAAAAATAAGACCATGAAACCGGGCGGCGTACCACGCTATCAGCAGATTGCCAGAGCGCTGAAAGCGGCGATAGAACAGGGTGAACTGAAGGCGGGCAGGCGCTTACCCTCCAGCCGGGTTTATGCGCAGGAGCTTGGTGTTTCAAGGGTGACGGTGGAAAACGCCTACGGCGAGCTGGTGGCGCAAGGCTGGCTGGAGCGTCGCGGGCAGGCGGGCACGTTTGTAAGCGATCACTTAACTCTTGAACCGGTTGCCGCCGAGCCTCTCGGTTTTGGCGGGGAGCACTTCCAGCCGCAGCCTTTCCAGCTTGGCCTTCCCGCACTGGATCTCTTTCCCCGCGGCCAGTGGGCACGAGTGATGGGGCATAGGCTGCGCATACAAACCCGCTTCGACCTTGCGCTGGGCGACGTGTGCGGTGAACTGTCTTTGCGTCAGGCCATCGTCGAATATCTTCGTCTCTCCCGCAGCATTGAATGCGAGGCCGAACAGGTGTTTATCACCTCCGGCTACGCAGCTTCTATGGGGCTTATCCTGCAGGCGCTGGAGGCACGTGGGGAGGGAATGTGGATGGAAGACCCTGGGTTTCCGTTGATTCGCCCGGTCATTGAACAGGCAGGCGTGACGCTACATCCGGTGGCGGTAGATGAGGATGGCATGGACGTAGAATGGATAACCCCGCGCCCCACGACCGCGCGCTTTGCGCTGCTCACCCCGGCCCATCAAAGCCCTACCGGCGTGGCGCTATCGCTGCCACGACGTCGACAGCTGCTGGATTGGGCTGCGCATCATGACGCGTGGATTATTGAAGATGATTACGACAGCGAGTTCCGCTATCAGGGGAAACCGCTGCCGCCGCTAAAAAGCCTGGATGCGCCGCAGCGGGTTATCTATGCCGGTACCTTCAGTAAGTCGCTGTTCCCGGCGCTGCGTACCGCCTGGCTGGTGGTGCCGTTACCGTTGGTGGCGGCATTTCGTCGGCAGGCACAGCGGCTGGCCTGCCCGGTTCCGGTGCTCTGTCAGCAGACGCTGGCGGATTTTCTGCGCGAAGGGCACTTCTGGCGGCATCTGAAGAAGATGCGCGTTCACTATGCCGAGCGTCGGCGCTGGCTGGAAACATCGCTACGGGCTAACGGCTTTCAGGTGCAGGAGCAGTTGGGGGGGATTCAACTGGTGGTAACGGTAGACGGTGACGACCGACTCATGGCGCAGCGGGCCAGACAAGCGGGGCTGGCGGTGCAGGCGGTAAACGACTGGCGAATCGGCCAGCGAGGCCAGGCCGGGCTTATCATGAGCTTTACCAATATCGTGTCGCAGCAGATGGCCGATGCTCAGGTCGCGGCGTTGAAGGCCGCCATAAATTAAAAACCCCCGGGTATCAAAGATACTCCGGGGGGAGACGCGTTTTTATTATCAACATCGTTGTGATGATATTATCGACGACTGCCTAATAATACGCCAATAAAAATCCCCACTGCCGCGGCAGCGCTCACACTTTGCCACGGTTTATCACGAATATAGTCATCGGCACAGCCCGCAACGTCACATACGCTTTGCTGTATGCGGGTACGACCATTAATGCGCGCGCGTGTTTCGCTCAGCAATTTCTTCGCATTGTGGCGGACGGCCTCAATTTCGTCTTTGTCTTCACTGGCCCAGCTCTTCAGGATGCTCTCAAGGCTGTCGGCTAATTGGCTGACGTCATTATGAATATCCTGGACTTCATCATCAGCATCATGGCGATTAAGTGATTTAAACATGAGGTTCTCCACAAATTTTGTTGGAGCAATAAGTGTAGGTCACCCGACATAATTTGCCGGAGATTGGCAGGTTTCTGGAATTATCTGAAAGCGAGGCGAATACTGATTACGGTAAGGTGGCGATGCAGTAAAAGATAAAGAGGATAATATATGTATTTACGACCTGATGAGGTGGCGCGCGTTCTTGAAAAAGCGGGCTTTACCATGGATGCGGTAACCCCGAAAGCCTACGGCTACCGCCGTGGTGAGAATTATGTGTACGTCAACCGCGAAGCGCGAATGGGGCGCACGGCGCTGATCATTCATCCGGCGCTGAAAGATCGCAGTAACAAATTTGCCGAACCGGCTTCTGATATTAAGGCCTGCGATCACTACGCAGAGTTTCCGCTCTATTTAGGCGGCGAAGTTGAGCAGCATTACGGCATCCCGCACGGTTTTAGTTCACGAATGGCGTTAGAGCGCTTTATTGATGGGCTATTTGGCGAGAAGTTGTAAGTAAGTGACTGGCTTGGCCAGTCACTTATACCAATATGATTATGCTTTTGCCTGAGTGTACTGTTCCACGCGGAACAGGCGACGGCAGAAATCCAGGAAGTAGCCGTATGCGGCTCCCATCACCAGCGATACCACGGCGTTAGAACTGACCGCCGCCAGGATCTGGTGCCAGTCGGCACCGACGCTCAGCAGAATCAGCACATACACCGGCGACTGGAAGGTGACATAGGCCAACGGGTCCGCCACGCGTTTTACCCAACCCGCCGGGCTAATGCGAGCCGCCTGTCGCATAATAAAGTCGCGATAAATACCGTACGGCCACGCAATAATAATGTTGACCGGGATAGCAACCAGGCGCGATGAAAGTGACTGCTCAAAGGTCATTCCTGAGAGAAATATTTCAATCATCATGTTCACGACGGAACAGTAGACAACCATGGCGAAAGTGTCTGCTGCCGCATGACGCAGGCGTGACTGCGCAGAGAACATCGGTATGCTCCTCGAAAATGAACGGTTAATACAGAAAGTGGTCTGTTTTATGGCGTTTTGGGTTGGTTTAATTGACGTGTATAGATTATCTATCTGGATTGGAACAAACAACTAGTGAAATATTTTTATTTAATGCGCTTTTGTCAATAAAATGCTCTGTTTTTGATTGTTTTATGTTCGCCGCGCTATTTTTGTTTTTGTTGTCTATTTTTTATATAAAAATCATTTAGTTACTCTCTGTTTCGAAATGGTAAAAAAGGATGAGAGATCGTGTGTGTCAGCGCCAAAGCACGGCAATGCTGATTTTTATGTGAATAAGGTCACGTTCAGCGTTTTTATCCGTAAATAAGCGGGTGTTTTGGCGTTTAGTTCTGTGAGAGGTATTTGGAGGATATGCGTGATTTTTGGGTAACTATTCATAAACGTCGAAATGAGGCGGTGAGCGACGCTCACCGCAGCGCAACATCAGCAAACGCCAAAGTCGCCTTCTTCACTATACGGCGCCACGTCCGCCGCCTTTAACGTGTACTGCTTGCCGTTTTCATCGCTGGCCTGTACCGCCACGATGCTGTCTTCATGTGCTTCAATCACTTTTAACTTTGGTCCGCCCATTTTCGGTTGAACCAGATCGCCAGGTGCAAACATCTCAGGTGCTCCTTTGTTATTGAGTGCTTATACGCCGGTGGTGGATGAGCGCCGATTCCACGGCATCACCGCCAGCAGTCGCGCCATGCCGCAAAATCCCGTCACTCCGGCAAAGGTTAACCCTGCGCCCACAAAAGCGCTGAGCAGGAAGAACGCGCTGGAGAGGCTATAGCCGAGCACGACGCCCAGTAAAATTAGCACGCCAGCGGCAATCTGTACCTGGCGCATTAGGGGTAGGGGCTGCGATTTGTCTACCGCGGTAGCGAGGCCGGCCTGACGCCAGGCTTCAATGCCGCCTGCCAGGAGTTTAACCTGCGCCGGGGCCGCGGCAGCGATTAAGCGGCTCTGGTTGTTGCGCGTGCGGTTGCCGGACTGGCAGTGAAAGATAACGACGGTATCGGCGCTGGCTGCAAATGTTGCGCCTTGATCTATGCTGCCGAGCGGCAGCAGGCGAGCGGCGGGGATGTGTTCACGGGCATATTCGTCCGCATCGCGGATATCAACGAGGGTTGCACCTTGCTCAATCAGCGCAAGGGCTGCCTGTGGGGAGATCTCTTCAACGGTCATTTAGCTTCTCTCTTAGGGACAGTAGAGCGTTTTCAAGGTGGCAACAATTTGCTGTACCGCCTCGTTACGGATGGAATAGTAAATCCGCTGGGCATCGCGCTGGCGGTCAATCAGCCCCTCTTCGCGCATGCGGGCAAGGTGCTGAGAGGTAGCCGATGGGCTGAGCCCGCTGGCCTTCGCCAGTTCACCGGCGCTGGTGCCGGGGGCATCGCACAGCATGCAGAGGATCAGCAACCGGTTGGGGTTGCTCATCGCTTTTAGCAGCGCTGCCGCTTCACCGGCGCTGGCTCGCAGGCGTTCGCTATCGTTCATATTAATTTAGCCTTTTCTTAATTAAGGTAATGCTAAACTAAAGGAGGAACGTTGGCGAGATAAAAGATCAACTTGTTAATGAAAATGTTATTTCTTCTGTTGGTGGTTTAAAAGTCGACGTTTGTGCATAAAAATGCGCGTAGGAATCATCTTAGTTTGGCGCGTGGACCGCATTTTTTGTCATAAATCGCGGTGCGAAAAGTGCGTTGGTGGGTTAATTTCGTTAAGTTTGCCCAGGGAATGTTAAAATAACCCCTTCTTATGGGTAATGTGTTGTGCGCTAATGTTCATCTTAAAATAACATAGGGTGATAATATTTTATTTTTATATATATGGTTTAAATGTCTTTACGGCTATTTTACCAAATAATGCATTGCATCGATTTTTAATACGAATATGATCTTCATCGTATTTCTAATAATTTAATCGTCACTCTCCGTTGGTGAAGTGAAAAATATTAAATCGACTTTTAATTGTATACATTAATTAGAGCGATGTGGTTACGCATTTAATACCCTGCTGATGGAATAAAGATTTAATAAACATGGAGGATATGACGGCAGAGGCCGGGTGGGTCATATTGGCCTGCAGGGCGGCTGCATAAGTATAAGTTAACCAGAGATCGAAAATGAAAACACAATCCCGCATCATGGCCTGTGCTATTGCCGTATTAGTTACCGGTACCGTTACTGCAGCTCCTCCTTTGGCTTCCACTGCCGGGACTCAGGGTACTGGCGGCGAGGTGAAATTTACCGGCGAAATTACGGATGCCTCCTGCAACGTAGACAGCAATAGTGCAAACCAGAGCGTTGACCTCGGTAAATGGGCGAAAACTTACTTTACCGGTACCGGTGTTGAGTCAACCAAAACAGCCTTCCACATTAAAGTCAAAGATTGCCCAAACTCCGTTAAGCAGGTAGCTGTCCTGTTTGACGGTAACACGGATGCGCAGGAACCTTCGCTGCTCAAGGTGAACGGCGGTGCGACCGGTGTGGGTATCAAACTGTACGAACATGACCAGAGTAAGCAGATAATCCCAGGGTCCGTGTCGGAAAAGCAGCCGGTAACCTCTGGCTCATCGGGTAATGGTTCTGCCGATCTGATCTTCTATGCAGACTACGAGGCCACCGGTGCAACCGTCGCGAGCGGTGCAGCCGATGGTGTAGCTGATTTTAATATGATCTACAACTAATGAATCCGAGAGCAGAAGGCGACTTCTGCTCTCTTTTTTTCATTCTGGATAGTTGGGTACTCCCATGAATCGTTGGATTATGAGCATTGCTCTTTCTTTATTTGTCGTCTCGGTGACGGCACAGGCCGGTATTGTCATGGGCGGTACTCGAGTTATATATGAAGAAGGTAAGCGTGAAGCTTCTATATCGGTAACGAACGCCGATGAAACCGTTCCCTATTTGGTGCAGTCGTGGGTTGAAAATTACACCGCCAGCGATAAAAGTCAGCCGCCGTTTATTGTCACACCGCCGCTGTTTCGCCTCGACCCGGAACAAAAAAACGTTCTCCGTATTAATTTTACCGGCGCGAAACTTCCTGCCGACCGTGAGTCTGTTTTCTGGCTGAATGTGAAAAGTATTGCGCCATCGAATAAGAACGACACGAATAAATTACAGGTCAATATTAAATCGAAGTTTAAGATTTTCTATCGCCCGAATAATCTTGCCGGTGAGGCCAACGACGCGTTTCAACAGCTGACGTTTGAAACGCGCGGTGCCAGCCTGGTCGCGCATAACCCTACGCCTTACTTTGTCTCTTTCTTCTCATTATCTGTCGGCGGCGTTGATTTGGAATCACCGGGGATGATTGCCCCGTTTGGCGATAGAACCTGGTCCATCAGCCGCACCGGTGTGGTGAAGTGGCGGGCGATCAACGACTTTGGCGGCGCGACTGACTTCGCGCAACGGTAACCGTTTTGTCGGCTTCTCTTGTGAAAAAATATACTCCTGATATGCCGTCCGACGAGGCGACGGTTGCTGCTAGCACCCTGCTAGCCTGCGTACCGACGGCGCTACTGCTGTTGTGCTACCACGCCCCCGCCAGGGCGGACGATTATTTTGACCCGGCGGCGGTGGAGCTAAGTGACCCGCAGCAGAAAACCGCTGACCTGCACTATTTCGCCAAATCCGGCGGCCAGCAGCCGGGGCGCTATCCGGTGTCGGTGTGGGTTAACAACCAGCAGGTAAGCCAGGAAACGATTGAATTTGTGGAAGACGATGGTCAGCTGCTGCCGCGCCTGACCACGGCTCAGCTTGCCGAATACGGCGTCAATGTCAGCGCCTTTGCCACGTTCAATCAACTGCACGACGGCGAACCGCTGACTCGCATCGAGCGATTTATTCCCAACGCCAGCAGCAAGTTTGACTTCACCGCGCAACGGCTGAATCTGAGCATTCCGCAGGCGGCGATGAACCAGCAAAGCCAGGGGTACGTGGATCCGGCACGCTGGGATGACGGTATTCCGGCGGCCTTTGTCGACTACAACCTGACCGGGGCGCAGGCGCGGCAGGATGGCGGTGACAGCCGTACCAGCTACCTGAACCTGCGCAGCGGCGTTAACCTCGGCAGCTGGCGGCTGCGCAATATCGCCGCGATGCAGTACGATAAAACCCGCCGCTGGCGATCGCAAAGCACCTATCTGCAGCGCGATATTCGGGCGCTGAAAAGCCAGCTGCGAATGGGGGATACCTATACCAACGGCGATGTTTTTGACAGCGTGCAGTTTCGCGGTGTGCAGCTGATGTCGCAGGAGGAGATGCTGCCGGATAGCCAGCGCGGTTTCGCCCCGGTAATTCGCGGAATGGCGCACAGTAACGCTAAAGTGACCGTCTCCCAGCACGGCTACGTGATTTATGAAACCTTCGTGGCCCCTGGCGCATTCGCGATCAATGATCTCTATCCCACCGCGCAAAGCGGCGATCTGGAGGTGACGGTGACCGAGAGCGATGGATCGGTACGCCATTTCACCCAGCCGTTTTCCGCCGTGCCGTTTATGCTGCGCCAGGGGCGCATAAAGTACAGCGCCAGCATCGGACGCTATTACTCAACCCAACCGCAGACCCGCCAGCCGCAGTTTATGCAGTCGACGCTATTTTACGGCTTGCCCGCCGATATCACTTTCTACGGCGGAGTGCAGCTGGCGGATGACTATCAGGCGTGGTCGGTTGGCCTGGGCCACGGCTTTGGCGAACTGGGGTCGCTGGGGGCTGATTACACCAGCGCCGCCACCCGCACGCCTTCCGGGCAACGCTTTCGCGGTAACTCCGCACGGTTGCAGTATCAAAAGAGCTTCTCCTCTACCGGCACGACGCTGAGCCTGGCGAGCTATCGCTACTCCTCCAGCCGCTATTACGATTTTGGCGAAGCGAATGCGCTGGAGGGGCGCTACGGCGTCTCCGATAACAAGCGTAGCCGAGAGGAGCTGTCGCTGTCGCAGTCGCTCGGCGATATGGGCAGCCTGTCCGCGTCGGCCTGGACCCAGACTTACTGGCATTCACAAGGACAGGATGAGACCGTGCACGTCGGTTTTTATAGCGCCTGGAAAGGGATCTCCTGGGGCGTGGGCTACTACTTTACGCAGTCGACCCAGAACAATAAGAGCGATCGTTCGTTCTCCTTTAACCTGAATATCCCGCTGGGCAGCCAACTGGCGGACAGCTCCGTCAGCTACAGCACCACCTCCGATAATAACGGCTATACCTCACAGCAGGCCTCACTGTACGGTTCGGCGCTGGAGAAAAATAATCTCTACTACACCGTTCAGCAGGGGTACGGCAACAAGGGGCAGGGGAGCAACAGCGGCGTGTCGTTGGATTATCGCGGCGGCTATGGTGAAACGCAGCTGGGTTATCAGCACGATAACGTGAATAGCCAGGTGACCTGGGGGGCGTCAGGGTCGATTGTGGCGCATCCGCACGGCGTTACCTTCGGTCAGTATACCGGCGATAGCTTTGCTGTCGTGCGGGCACCGGGCGCCAGCAACGTCGATATTCAGAACGGCACCGATCTGCACACCGACTGGCGCGGCTACGCCATTGTGCCGACGCTCACCGCCTATCGGAAAAATGATATCAGCCTTGATACCGAATCGTTGCCTGACGACGCCGACGTGGAGCTACAGGCGCAGACCGTGATCCCCGACGGTGGTGCCATTGTTGAAGCCGACTACCACACCCATATCGGTAGCCGCGTGCTCTTTACGCTGCGCGGCGCGCAGGGCCCATTACCGTTCGGTGCCAGCGCGCGTCTGATTGGGGACGACGAGGCGGCATCCGGCATTGTGGCGGAGCAGGGGCTGGTTTATCTCAGCGGGATGCCGGACGAGGGCACCGTTGAAGTCAGCTGGATGGACAGTCGCGTCGCGAAGACCTGCCGTGCCCGTTACCATCTTCCCACTACTATGCAGGCTAAACCGGTGAAAACGGTTAGCGCGCAGTGTCTCTAAAAGGTGTACCTATGTGCAGAAGCCACGTCGTTATCCGCCTGTTTATTCTGCTGGTTGTGGCCTGCGGCTGCCCGCGCGTGTGGGCGGAAAGCTGCAGTAATACCATCGGCGATATGACGATCAATACCCAGAACATACAGTATCTGCCCACGCTACCGGTGAACTCGCAGATGTCACACTCTATGGCCGACAACGGCAGCGGGGTGCGATTTACCTGCGATCTCCAACTGCCCGCCGCGGACTGGAAGCGGGTGGTTTATCAGCAGATGGATACCTCGGGCTCGGCGTTGGCCGTCAACGGGGTGCATATTTTCGCCACTCAGCTTTCGGGGCTTGGCTATTCGTTGGGCTTTCAGTGCAACGGCGGTGCGGTGCACTATATCGACGGCAGTAGTTCTCCGGCAGGAAGTCACTCGGCGACGATTTGCGACAGCGATGATCTGCCGGCGCTGCTGACGCAAAAAGAGATCGTGATTAAAGCCTACGTCACTTTCTACAAAACCGGCGATGTGAATCTGTCCGGTGGCAACCACACCAACGTGAACGCCCAGCCGCAGGTTGGCAAACTGTTTGTGGAGCAGCGATCCTCGGCGGTCAACGGCACGACCAGTACATCGCCGACCTTTCTGGGGCTCTCGGCGCTGAACGTGGATATCGGCGCCAGTGGCAGTTGTCAGGTGACCACGCCGACCATCAACGTGAAGTTGGGTGCGGTGAATAAAACGGAGTTTAAGGGGGTGAATACCACCGGTGGCACCGCGCAAAACTTTGCGATCCCGGTTTACTGTTCCCAACCTACCGATGTGCGCATTGGCTTTTTTGGTCAGGAAGCCGACCCGGCATTCCCGGATACGCTGGCGATTACGCAGATGAGCGGCGCGGCTGGCGGCGTCGGCGTGAAGCTGAGCTACGGCAACAACGGCGCGCCCGCCCCGGCTGCGGGGACGGCGGTACGTATCAACGAAGCGGCTAATCTGCCTCTGCTGAAAACGGTGAAGGCAAGCCAGGCCGCTAACGCCGAGCGCATTAACTATACCGCCCAGTATGTGCAGACCGGCAGCGTGGTGAGTGCGGGGATGGCGAACAGTATGGCGACGTTTACGCTTATTTATAACTGAGGATGGGGAGAGGGAGAAAACCGCACAGTTCGGTCCCCTCGCCCCTTTGAGGAGAGGGTTAGGGTGAGGGGGAAAAGACATCACTACTGCGCAGGCTTCTGCGCGTGCAAAATCCGCTGCGTCTCATCGTCACTGAGTGTGTAATCAAAGAAGCGCTGATAGAAATCCTGCGTCACCTTCGCCATATCCACCCCAGGGAAACTGGCAGGGTGCAGCATCAGCGCCGCCCACTGGATCTGCAGTGCGCTTTCGGTGCCGTAACGATCCCACGGGAATACCCCGGCCGGGTTTTGCAGCACCTTGCCGTTTTTCACCGCCTTGAGCTCCGAGAACAGCGCCGCGTAAGGTGAGTCGGCAATCTGCCCGCTGTTTGCCCCGAGAATAATCACGTCCGGTTGCCAGGTAAGCACCCGCTCCGGCGACACCTCTTTCATATTGCCCTGAATCTCCGCCGCCGCATTTTTACCCCCGGCGAGGTGAATCCAGGTATCAATCAGCGTCTGGCTGCCGTCCACCTTCAGCGGCTTCAGCGACTGAATATGCAGCACGCTGGGCCGCTGTTCGGCGGTCAGCCCGCGCATTTTGCTTTGTACGGTATCAATGGTGGTTTGCAGATACTGGTTATAGGCCTTTGCCCTCGCCCGCGCGTCGTCGGTACCCAACACCTCGGCGGTGGTGGTGACCGATTTCATCAGCGATGGATAGTCGGTAAAGGCCATTTGTAGCGTAGGCAGCCCTGCCTGGCGGTAGCTCTCCGCTTTATCATTGCCCGCAGAGGTGAACACCACGTCCACCTTTTTAGCCAACAGGCTTTCGGGATTAAATGCGGTACCGCGAACCTGCAGAGCCTGATTCAACGTCGGCGCGATTTTGAACATCCACGGCTGGCTTTCCGGATGGTTGACGGTGGCGACGATTTTACTGCCCGCCCCTAGGGTCATCAGCACCGAGTGGTGCGCAAACCAGCCGTCGGCGATGGTGTTCACCTGGTCGGGAACGGTAACGGTATGACCGGCATCATCCACGACCTGGCGGGAAGCCAGGGCGGGGAAAGCCAGCCAGGCGCAGAGTAACCACGCTTGGCGACGTTTCATCTACTTACTCCTTAAAAATCAATCTGCATAGAGAGTTGAGCCTCTCGCGGTGCTCCAAGCTGAGCGCTGGCGTTGCCTGCGCCGGTATAACCGGTTAATGCGCCCGGAACCACGTTGGTCCAGTAGCGGCGGTTAGTCAGGTTGGTGACATCCAGACGGAAGGTCACGGGGGTGTTGTACATTCGGGTGGCATAGCTTGCCCCGGCATCAACCGTGGTGTAGCTGCCTACCCAGCTGTCATTGGCGTTATCGGTCGCGCGGCGGCCAACGTAGCGCACGTTGGTATCCACATCGACGCCCGGTAGCTGCTCAATGCTGTAAACCGCCAGCATACTTGCGGTGAAGCGCGGTACGCCGACCACCTGTTTGCCGTCGGCGCTGGCGTCTTTGGTGTCGTGCAGGCGTGGATCAAGCCAGGTCGCGCCGCCGAACAGGCGTAGGTTATGGGTGACGTGGCCGTCGGCCATCAGCTCCAGCCCGCGGTTTTTCTGCGTGCCGTCCTGGGCGAAATCGCCGCTGTCATTGGTATACGCGAAAGGACGCTTCGCCTGGAACAGCGCCGCGGAGAGCATCAGGTCGCGCATTGGGGCATATTTCGCGCCCACTTCCACCTGATGGCTGCGGTACGGGTCGAGGATCTGCCCGGCGTTGTTTGCGCCGCTCGGCGCGGTATCGCCCTGCTGCATGCTGTCAGCCCAGGTGGTGTAGAGCGTGATGTTATCGATAGGTTTGTACATCAGGCTGGCCGAACCGCTGGCGCCGTTATCTTTTTTGTCGCTGGTCTGTGAGCCGGTCTTGTTGTAGTTGCTGACCGTAAACAGGTTTTCGCTACCCGAAAGCAGCAGGCTCCACTGCGGGCTGAAGTGCAGGGTGTCGCTCAGCAGGAAAGCATGCTGGGTGGTGGTCGCTGATTGATAGCGCTTATTAAAGTCTGGATACGGCGGACGTGGGTAGACCGGGTGTTGATCCAGTGAGGATTTACCCAGCGTAAAGGTGCCGCCGTCGACCGGGTTATAGTTTTTCCACACGAAGCCGCGCACCCCGGTGCTGATGTCGTGGGTCAGCCAGCCGGTGTCGACGCTGCCGGTCAGGTTCGCCATATAGCTGTTGATGGTAAAGCGGCTGGCGGCGGAGTCGGAGGTCGTGGTGGTGTAGCTGCCATGATTATCGGTCAGGGTATTGGTGACGGTGGTGGATTCGCGGTCGGCAATCTGACGCAGCACGCCGACGTCCAACAGCCAGTTGCCGTCAAAGTCATGCTTCAGGTGCAGGCTGGCGGTGCTGGTTTCATCATCGTTACCAGCATAGCTCTGGCCGTACTGCGCTTTGGTCGGGTCGAGCGGGGAAGGGAAATGCACCCCTTTTGCCAGCGCGAAGGAACCCGGCATGCCTTTTTCGTAGTAGTGATAGTAGCTGAAGTTGCTCTCGAGCACCGTTTTATCAGTGAGCTGGAAGTCGAGGCCAAGACCGGCATACTGACGACGTTTGTGGCTGCCGCTGGTGTAACCGTGGCCTTCGTCGTTGAGCAGGTTGAGGCGGTATTTCACGCGGTCGCCGTCATCGATCGGGCCGCTAAAGTCCATTGAGGTCAGCGTGCCGTTGCCGGTGCTGCCGCCGACGGTCACGCGGTGCAGCGGGGTATCCGTCGGGCGTTTGGAGACCAGGTTAAACATCCCCGCCGGGTTCGCCGGGCCGTACAGCGAGCCCGCCAGGCCGCTCAGCACTTCAACGCTCTGGAACTGCTCGGCCGGATATTCGGTGGTGGAGACGGCGTTCAGGCCATCAATCATATGGTTCTGCACCACGCTGCCCTGCATGCCGCGGGTTTGTGGGCGAACCCCGTCACCCTGTACGGAAGGCATATAACGATAGACATCTTTGACGCTTTTGAGCTGCTGCTCGTTGATAAGCGGCGAGGAGAGGGTCTGAACTGACCAGGGAACATCCATCACCGTCCGTTTACCCAGACTACCTAAAGTGGCCTGCTTCTCTGAAGCCGGTGGCTCCTGCGCGCTGCTGTTATCGGCAGCGCTGGCAGAGACCACCATGGTGTCCTCCGCATAGCCAGATTGCGACATCGCCAGGCACGAGAATGCCAGGAGCCCCGAAGCGAGCGGTATTGTTTTATTATCGAACATTTTTAAATTCAGTGTGTTAGCCGAAAGACTGGTGGTAACCGGGTTACCATCTACGCATGAGGGGAACAGCTATTATTATTTGTATGACGAATATCATGGGGAATGTCGTTATATATGTCAATACATAGCGAGTGGTAGGTAAAACGGGAGGCAGATGTGTAGCGTTGTTATGACAGGCATAAAAAAAGCCGCATTAGCGGCTTTTTTTGACTTAGTAACGTATTGTTATTCGCTGACTTTTTTCTCAAGCTCAGCGGCACCGTCTTTGGTTTTATCCCAGCCTTTCTGCGCCCCTTCTTTAGTGGCGTCCCACCCTTTCTGGGAAACATCTTTGGTTTTATTCCAGCCTTTCTGGGCGCCTTCTTTGGTGGCATCCCACCCTTTTTCGGTCCCTTCTTTGGTTTTATGCCAGGTTTTCTGAGCGCCTTCGCTCACCTGACTACCTACGCTGTCGCTCTTACCTTCGGTGGCGTGCTTAGATTTCAGCTTAAGCTCTTCACCCTGGTTCTGTGCCTGATGCAGTTTTTCTTTCGCGGTATTCGCGTTTGCCTGTGCCTGGGCAACCGTGTCGTCGGTGGCGTGTGTGGTCGCTGCGAAAACAGGGGAAGCCAGCAGAAGCGCTGAAAGTGCAATTGTTGTTTTTTTCATAACAAATCCTCATCAGTTTGTGAGCGTTAGAAAGGATGGCACAGACGTTTGGATGAGGCTTTAGGAATAAACTGTAATTGAATCATCGTGTTCCAATAGGCGGTTTTGGCGAGTGCGCTAAACCGCCTGTGAATCATCATCTTTCCAGTACGATCAGCGGGGCGTCATCGCGGGTTCGGGTCACGGCGACTTCCGCTTGATAGAGGTTACGCAGCGCGGATTCTGTCAGCACTTCCTGCGGTGTGCCGTTATCGACAACCTGGCCTTTTTCCAGCAGCACGATACGGTCGGCGTAGCGTGCGGCAAGGTTGAGGTCGTGCAGTACGCAGCAGACGTTAAACTGCCGCAGCTGCACCAGCTCGCGCAGCAGGCGGAACAACTGCTGCTGGTGGTGAATATCCAGCGCCGAGGTGGGCTCGTCGAGAAACAGCCACTTTGGCGTGGGTTCCGGCTCCCAAAGCTGCACCAGCAGGCGCGCCAGCTGTACCCGCTGCTGTTCGCCGCCGGAGAGATGGCGATAATCGCGGGCGGCCAGTTCACGGCAGCCGCATAGCGCCATAATGTGCTCCGTCTCATCGCGCGGGTTGCTGCTGCGATGCGGGTGGCGGCCCATGCGGATCACCTCCATCACGCTAAAGGGAAACGCCATATCCTGGTTCTGGCGCATCACCGCGCGAGTGCGGGCTAACGTCTCCGTCGGCCACTCCTCCAGCGCTTTGCCAAACATCGAGCAGGTGCCGCTATCGGGTTTCAGGTAACCGGTCAGCTGGCGCAATAGGGTGGATTTGCCCGCGCCGTTGGGGCCAAGAATAGCGACTATCTCTGCGCCGGGAAGCGTTAGCGAAACGTTATGGGTCAGGCGACGGCCGTTGATGCTGTAGGTGAGATTCCGGGCTTCAATCATAGTGCTCTCCGTGTCCGCAGGATCAGCCAAAGAAAATAGGGGCCGCCAATCAGGCTGGTGAGCAGGCCGACCGGCATTTCAGCGGGCTGTACCAGCGTGCGCGCCAGGGTATCCGCAACCAGCAGAAGGCAGGCTCCGGCCAGCGTTGAGCAGGGCAGCAGCCAGCGGTGGTCGGCGCCGATGGTCATGCGGATAAGATGCGGAATGACCAGGCCGATAAAGCCAATCACGCCGCTTACCGACACCGCAGCGCCCACCAGCAGGGAGCTGAGCAACAGCAGCAGTTGGCGTTTTCGCTTGACGTTCACGCCGAGGTAGTGCGCCTCTTCATCGCCCAGTTGCAGCAGGTTCAGCGTGGTGGCAAGCCAGGCGGTGGCGATCATCGCTGGCAGTGCAAACGAGGCGGCAACCAGCAGCGTAGGCCACTGCGCCTGCCCCAGGCTGCCCATCATCCATAGGGTCAGCTGACGCAACTGCTGTTCATCGCCGACGTAGCTCAGGATGCTGATCGCCGCGCCGCAGAGCGCGTTGATGGCGATCCCCGCCAGCAGCAGCTGGATCATGCCGCCGTGCTGGTGGCGCAGGCTAATCAGGAAGATCACGGCGCACACCACCAGGCTGCCGACGACGGCGAAAATCATCTGTTCGTACAGCAGAAAAGCCGCGGGGAGCGAAACGGGGAAGATAATGGCGACACCAACCATCAGCGCCGAGCCGCTGCTCACCCCTAACAGACCGGGGTCGGCCATCGGGTTACGAAATAGCCCCTGCATGATCACCCCGGCGGTAGCCAGCGCGCCGCCAACCAGCACCGCCAGCAGCACGCGCGGAAGACGAATGTTGAGCCAGATGTCGCGGTAGTGCGCATCCTGCAACGAGGCAAAGGTGATTTTTAGCGCCCCCTGGCTGGCACCGACCAGCACGAGCGTCGCCAGCATCAGCAGCAGGCCGATAAAAACGCTGAAAGAAGAGAGTGAATCCTTGAACACGCAAAGCTCCGTTACATCGATGCGGCGCGATGTACCGCGCCGCAGGGGAATTACGCCGGTTTGAGGCCCGGCTCAACCAGGCTGTAAATCTGCTGGTCGAGCGCCGGGGCGCTGGCTAACGCCTGAATATGCGCCGCGACGTCCGCGCGCTGCACAAATCCGTGGACTTCCTGTTGCTGCACGCGCAGTGCGTTACCGGTCGCCTCACCGCTAAGCAGCCCGGCAGGGCGCAGAATGGCGTAGTCCAGCGTGCTGGTTTGCAGCCAGCTTTCCGCCAGGCTTTTTTCACGCACGGCTTGACCAAACGCCGCTTTGGCACGCGGTGAGAGGAACGGCCAGCTGTCGCCGCAGCCGAGTTAGGTCACCAGAATCATCCGGCGAATGCCCGCTTTTTCGGCTTCATCAATCACCGTGCGGTGGGCGAGATAATCCTGCGCGCCGCCCATGGTGGAGATAACCGTTGCCGTTTCACCGGCGGCCAGACAGGCCCTGGCGACCATGTCAGCGTCGCAGGCATCGCCAATAAAAACCTGTGCGCCCAGCGCTTCCAGCCGTGCGGCGGCCTCTGGGTTGCGCACCAGCGCGACCACCGGGCGTTTTTCTGCCAGTGCCAGTTCGGCCGTGAGCGCACCGACGCCTTTACCGCCCGCGCCAAACATTAACCACGGGGTCATCATGCCTCTCCCTTCAGCACGGCGGCGAGGGTACGGAAGGCGTCAACCTGCTCGCTCAGCAGCTGACGATGGTCGTCGCGGCCGAGGAAAATTTTAAACATTGCGCTGCCTGCGGCGTTAAAGAACAGGATTGAGGCGGTATCCATCGCCATAAATTTGCGTTCTACCAGGGCAATGTGGGTGCAGTTTTCTGCCTTGATATGCCCGGTCATGCCCTTCTTGCCGCGCAGGTTGAAGTAGCCGTGGCGGTGGAAGCCGGACGGCAGTTCGCCGGTGAATTCCAGAATCACATCGGCGGTGTGTACGAGCGTTGTGACTTTGCCCCATTCCGCGACGGTGTCCCACACGGTATCAAACTTGTCGCCTGTCACCAGCGTGTGGGATGGCAGGTTTTTTACCACCTCCAGCAGCGTGGTGTGGTACTGGCTGGCGATCGCTTCCAGCGTGCCGTCAGGCTCGGTTTTTAAAAAGTCCTGTAGGGATACGTTGCTCATCGTTAACTCCTGTTATTGGGTTTCAACCGCAATGCGCGGTGCGTTAAGTGCCTGAATAAGTTCATCAAGAGACTGCAAAATGTTGCTTGCCCAGAAGCGTCCTTCGTTGGTCAGACGCAGGCAGGTTGAGTCGTCGCGCGTCAGCCCGGCGCGGTGCCATTGCGCCAGCAGCGGGGCGAGTTTCGCGGCGTGTGGAGTCAGTGCATCCAGCGGCACGCGAGCGGTTTCTACGCCAGACTGCAGCAGGTGCCGCCACTGGAAGCCGCGCTCGGCGGTACGCATCATCATCATCAGCGGCTTTTTGCCTGCGGCGATGGCGTCGTGCCAGGTATTGAGGTTGCGCTCGACCATCCACGAATAGCCGTTGACGGAGCCGCCCGCGCCGGAGCCCAGCGCCAGGCAGTCTGCGCCCTGTTTAATCAGTAAATTGTAGAGATTGCGCTCGCGGGTGGTGCGTGCCCAGTGGCTGTTGCTAATGCAGCGCCAGCCAGCCTGATCCATAAAGTCGCAGCCCTGAAGATAGAGGTCACGGCGTTCGGCGGGCTGCGGCACGCTGGTACGCCCGTTCTCAACCGCTTTGCCGAGCGGCGTGTTAGGCAGCAGGTTGAGAGCATAAAGGTCGACGCCGTCGAGGCCAATATCGCGGGCGATTGCCAGGTCTTCGCCCCACAGCGCGGCGTTCTGGCCGGGCAGACCAAACAACAGATCGCAGACCACCGCCGCGCGGTCGCGCTTGACCAGCCCTTCCATAAAGGCGATGGCGGTGGGGCCATCGGAGGTACGGGCCATCTTCTTACGAATTTTGCTGTTAAATGACTGAATGCCGATGGAGAAGCGGTTCGCGCCAGCGTCCAGACAGGCGTCGATTCGCGCATCGTCGAAGTTCAGCACCCGACCTTCAATGGTGATTTCACAGTCCGGTGCCAGCGGCAGGCGTTCGCGCAGGGTGGTGATAATGCGTGCCAGATCGCGGGCTGACAGCGCCGACGGCGTGCCGCCGCCGAAATAGACCGCGTGAATAGGCGCGGACTGGTGCAGCACGCTGTCGGCCTCCATTTCGATTTCACGCAGCAGCGCGTCGGTGTAACGCGCGCAGTGATCCTCTTCATAGCGGTTCTGGTAAAAGCCGCAGAAGGTGCAGTGGGTGGCGCAAAACGGAATGTGCAGATACAGCAGGCGCTTACGCGGCGGCGCGGCGTGGTTCAGCACCTCCTGCCAGGTTTGCTCAAGCTGTTCTTTGGCGATAGGCACCGCGCCGCGCCAGGGCATCGTCGCCCGGCGGTCTTTAAAGGGCTGGCCGCCCTCCAGCGCAAAGTGCGGGGTTAAATCCAGGTCGATAGGGGTATTCAACATCATCGGTCTTTCAACATCCTTTAGTGTGGCCAGAACTGGCGGTGCAGCGTTTCAACCGCGTCGGCGACGCGCGGGCCCATGCCGAGGATCAGGGCCTGATCGATAACGACGATGCGCTGGTTTTTCCACGCGTTGGTGCGGATGATCCCGGCGATCGCGCTCAGGCGGTTAAGATCGCCGTTGACCATTTGCGCGGTGACGATAATCACCTCCGGGTTGGCGGCAATCAGCGCTTCCGCGCTGTAGCTACGGTACTGCGGGTGCTGAGCCGCGTTGCGGGCACCGGCGAGCGTCATGATGGCATCGGCAACGCTGCCTTTCCCTGCTACCTGAGGGGCGCTGCCGCCCGCGCTGAGAATAAACAGCGCGTTCACCGGCGCCGGTTTACTGGCGCTGCTCTGCGCGACCTTTTCCAGCCGCTGGCGAATGTTACCCACCAGGGCGGTGCCGCTGTCCTCACGCCCCAGAGCGCTGGCAAGCGTGTGGATATTGGCGTACATCTGCTCGACGGTGGCGGGGACTCGCGGCAGGGTGAGCACGTCGATGTGCTGGCTGCGCAGCTGGTCAAACACCAGCTGCGGACCCGCGTCCTGCCAGGTGATAAAGCGGTTTGGGTGCAGCGATAAAATGCCTTCGCTGCTGAGCTGCTTCCAGTAACCGATGTGCTGCAGCGCGGCGGTTTCCGGCGGGTACGAGGTGGTTTCATCCACCCCGACCACCTGGCTGCCCGCGCCTAGTGCGTAAATCAGCTCGCTGAGCGAACCGCCGGCCACCACGATGCGGTCAGCCGCCTGAGCGCTGAACACGGTGACCAGCGCCAGTAATCCGATAGCCAGTTTTTTCATCATCAGAAGTTCCATGCAAAGCCGACCGCCGCGTTAAAACCCGCCGCCGGAATGGATTCATGCGCCGTGCGGTAGCGTTTATCGGTCAGGTTGTTGAGCGCCAGGTTGACCTGATACTGATCGTTGGCACCGAATTCGGTGTTCACCGCCAGGTTCAGCGTGGCCCAGCCAGGCGTGCGGGTCTCTTCCGTACCGGTATCGTCTTTGGCGCTGGAGGCCGCGCGGATAAAGAGATCGGAAGTGACGTTTGCCGCATTGAGCATGAGCGTGTGTTTCACCCCGACGCGGCCGTTAATGGCGGGCTCGCCGGTATTGGTGGTTTTCCCCGCCGGGGTTTCATATTCGCGGTGGATCAGGTTGCCGCTGACGTACGGTGAAACAACCCAGCCGTTATATTCAGCGCTCAACTCCATGCCCCAGGTGTTGGCGCGGTCAATGTTGTCGTAGTAGTAGCTACTGCGCGATGAGTTGGTCGCACCGTTGCAGATAGCCTGGCCGGAGCAGGCGACGGTGGCGATATAGTCCTTCGCCTGCGAGTAGTAGACCGCGCCATCGACCAGCCAGAGATTGCCGTTGTAGCGGGCACCCAGTTCATAGTTGTTAGAGTGTTCCGCTTCCAGGTTGGCGTTGCCGTAGGTTGTCCCACCGCCCGCGGCGGTTTGTGAAAACAGCTGCGTTAGCGTCGGGAAGACGTAGCCCTGGGCGAACGCGGCCCGCAGTTCGATATTGTCGAAGCCCGAGTAGCGCAGGCTGGTGGCGCTGACCAACGCATTGTCACTCGTTGACTGCGCGCCGATAGAGGTGTCTTTGGTGACGCCGTTCATGGTGGTGTTTGAGTCACCGCGGGTGAGTTTTGACGACAGCCAGTACTGGCGCGCACCAAGCGTCCAGGTCCAGTTATCGGCAAAATGCCAGTCATTTTGGGCGAACAGCGAGGTATTGCTCTGCTCTGACTCGTTATAGGCGCGAGTTCGGATCTCCATCGGCATCGACTGCGGGGTGGTTGAACCGTTGGTAGTCTGAGATACGCGATCGCGCTGGTACTGCGTGCCGACGACCAACTCATTATTGGCAGGCAGCGAGAAGTTGCTCTGTAGCGTTACGCCCTGGGTGTACTGCTTATCGTTGGTTTTGGTCTGGTTATGAATAGCCGACGTCAGCACCTCGTTTTCAAACTGACGGGCGATGGTTTGCTCGTAGGCATCGAGATGAATTTTCTTCAGATAATCACCGTCGACATCTACGTCGTAGAACAGACCAACCTTTTCCCGCTCCAGCTTCGGCAGCTTGACGCTAAAGGCATCGTATTCGCCGTCCGGGTCTTCGTAATAGGTTTGGGTCGAGAGCTTGTAGCGGTCGAGCGACAGCCCGAAATGCTGGTTATCCAGGTTGTAGCCGAGCCAGATTCCCTGGCTGTTGTTGCGGAAATGGGTATTCGGCAGACGGCCGTCCGGCGTATCGCGATCGCCCTGATCGGAATAGCTGCCGTTAATACGATAATCAAACTGACCAATGCTGCCCCAGGCCGCCGCCGACTCTTCCCAGCCCGCCGTGGCGGAGTTATAGACCGCTTTCACCGTCCCGGCGATCGGCTTATCGCCGCCTTTTTTGGTGATAAAGTTAACCACGCCGCCGATGGCCTGCGAGCCGTACAGCACCGAGTAGGGGCCTTTGACCACTTCGATGCGCTCCAGCGCCGATTCATCAATCAGCAGCCCGGCGCCGTAGTTTTGCCCGGCGCGCTGGTAGGTGACCTCCTGACCGTCTATCAGGATCAGTACGCGGGAAGAGGCTTCACCGCGAATGCGGATCTGCTTGCGCCCGGCGAGCGCGTTATCGGTAATCTCTACGCCGGGAATATCCTGCAGATCGTCGGCAATTGAGGTGCTGGTGGAGTTTTGCAGCGTCTGATGGTCGATAACCTGAATGGTTGCCGGACTGTTCCAGAGCGAGCTTTCTGAACGATTGGCGGTCACCACCAGCGTCTCTTCCTTGCTGGTTTTGTGTGGTGTTTCAGAAGATGTGGCGGCAGAGGCCGCGCTGGAGACGCAGAGCGCCAGCGCGGAGAGTACGAAGGACCCTCGGGTAATGGAATGCAGCATCGGTATCCCTACAAATGAATATGATAATGATAATAACTATCAATTACATTTGCACATCAGCAGAAACAGGTCCAGCGTGGAAGGTATAAATAAAATGCATCTTTGATTTGCGTCAATTTATGCCGGCGATAGGGCAGTGAAATGTGACTTTGATCACCACAATATTGAGCATAATTAAGTGGTTAATGTTGTTGGTTTGCGATAGAGTAGGTTGTTTGGCTGGGGTCGCGATACTGGAAGGAGAGGGGATCATTAATTGATTACGGGAATGTGACTTATTGTGTTGCCGAGTGTATTAGACGGGAGAAACGTCATCGTCTCCAGGCAAAAAATTAGCTGCGCTTGCTCTTAAAATAACTCTGATAAGGGTATTCTTATCGCATTCTGTTTTAGAGAGGGCGTGTAATGAGTGAGATTGATATTAGGGGCGATGACGCGTTAGTCGCTCTGTTGCTGCATGCTGAGAAGGACGATATTGATCCGCTGCTCGATTACATTACAACGGACGGAAAATTTGATTTTTCGCAGTCAGAGAGTGTTAAAGCTGTACTGCAGGATACCAAAAAGAGCGATACCGTTGATGAGGATACGTTGCGTTTGCTGGTGCGTGAACTTCAACACTTCGGCGGTAATACCTTCGCGAATCTGTTGCGCCGGAACGGTGCGCGATATAGTGATATTGTCAACGATGTTGCTAGCCACTTGAAAATTAAAGCCTCAGAAACCTCTTCGCTGGAAGAGAAGGAAGCGCTGATTGTTGATGCGGTATTCACCTCGTCATGGAGCACGATGTCAGATGAAGTGCGCCGCCAGGTTCTGAACGATACAGGGATCTACACCAACGTCAGCCTGGATAAGCTGTCGCAAATGGACATTCCAGCTTTGCAGAAAGCGGCAGTGGTGGCAAGCGGACTGGCACAGGTCGCTGGAGGAAGCGCTTTGAGGCTAGTGGCAGGGCTTGGTCTTGGACGAGTGCTTGGTTTCGTGACTGGCCCCGTTGGACTGGCATTAACTAGCTTATATACCGCGTATGATATTTCCAACCCGGCATTTCGCGTCACGCTGCCCTGTGTGGTGCAAATTGCTTGGATCCGACTAAAAAAATCACGCAACCTCCGGCTCAGCGAATCGCAGCCATCGGTAATGACGACCATCCAGAATTATGATCGCCGCTGGGTTTTTGAGAATGAAGAGAGACTCCCGGTACTGACGGTATCCTCACTCGCTATATCGGCTGTCAAGAATGTGGAAACCCTACCACAACACGATGTTACTGGCATCTCACCGCTGAGTCCGCTCCTGCAGACGCTTCCCTCTCTCGTCACATCAGTTCATCTGGCTAATCACCATTATATGGAGGTGGTGATAGAGGGGGCTCTGGCAAGCGTGAAAGGGGGGGCTGGCTACCGTGGGTTCAGCATGGGCGCGAACGGTATTAAAGAGCATGCGGTTCTACTTAGTCCCGATAACCTTCATCGTTTGGTTAACGCTAGTCTTTTGCTGAATGTTGCCTCTGCAGTACTGGCTCAAAAGCACCTGGCAGATATCAGCCATAAATTAATGCAGATCTCCGAGACGATCCGTGAGGTTTCCATTTTTCAGAATACGGCTCGCCATTCCGAGATAATTAGTTTTATCGAATACCTGAAACAAATAACCCCGGTGGTGAGGGCTAGGCAGTCTTCTGTGGATTATCGGCAAGGGTTGGAAGATATCGAAAAACGTTCAATATCGGTGCAAGACCACCTACGGAAGGATATTGTCGCTATCGGTGAAAAGGTTTATTCCTTAAAAGATAACGCTTTTTTTGGCAGTGCAGATATCACCAGTAAAATTCTGGAGCAGCAAAAAATTCTCGATGAACGGATTGTTGAATGGGATTTAACGATGAAAGTGCGTGGGCAGGCCTTACATCTGCTAAGCCATATTGGAGTGGAGAGCATGTTGGTGCAGCGCCGACATCAGTCGATAGATGATCATTATGCTGACTTCAATCGCGCGATCGAGCGAGTGGAACAGCAGATGCATCAGCGAATTGATGGTATCAGCGCCATTACAGAACAGACTAATACGACACTGGCGAATAAAGTCTTACTACGTAAATGGGCAAACAGTCATCTTAAACAGCATATAGCTTCGATTGAAGTTGCGCATAAGGCTATTGGGAAGATCCAGAAAAATATGCTGGATACTCCCTCATCGCCAACCCGGATGCTGGTAGAAATGCGCAATGGAGAAGTGGTGAAGTGCTTTTCTCTGCCGGATTGTTAATTTTTTGTCTTTTTATAAATGGGATATTTGATGGAACAGAGTCATTATTCGCTGGTTGAATGGCTACCGATATTTTTTCAGCAATGGCCTGATAGTCAGTTAGTGCCTGGAGATGAGTCAGATAAGACAAATATTGATTCAATGAAGTTGGCAGAGTTTTTTAATCAACTTTCTTTATCACTAAAGACAGTTCAACATCGAGCTCTTTTTTTTGATCCCTGGGAGGTTGCGGAATTGGGTCGTAAAGAAGTACGTAATACTTCTGTACTTGCATGGATTCTTGACCCAGAGGGGACTCATGGATTTGGTAGAGTGCCTCTAAAAACATTACTTGAATTAATTTGTCAGACAAAAACTGATATACCTGAAGATTATACTCAATATTGTCGGGTATTGGTTGAAACGAATCCTCTTGGGGATAATACAAATCGTGTCGATATTGAAATTGATGCAGATAATTTTTTTCTTCTTATTGAAGTTAAAATTGATGCCAAAGAGCAACAGGGGCAAATTGAGCGATACTGCACTGATGCAAAAATACGTGCCAAACTGGGGCCCAAATCTCGTCCGTGGGCTGTTATCTTTTTAACTCCCCATGGAGGCAGACCTCTAACCATGGGGGCTTCGTTTAAACCAGAAGATGTCCCATGTATCTCATGGCAGCAGCTTGCAGCCGCTCTTGCTTTCTCTTTACAAGAGCATTATCAGGCTCTTGTGGCCGGAGGCCAATCTTCAACCTCACATCAAAGTGCTGCACACGCTGCATTTTGTTTTCTTAAGCGTATTAGTACTTTCTAATGAAAGGGAATTGTCATGAGTCAACATAGTGATCCTGAACGTCAGGCGGGTACATTGATTCTTTCACAACTAAAAATGTTTAATGAAGCTGTTGTTTACTTCGAACAACATTTAAGCCCTGCTTTCTTTAAGAGTATGGACCGTTGCATTGATCGGTTTGTGAAAGATAATAACTGGGTTGGAAAAATAAACTATGAACAGAAGGGATATTTTTGGTTAGCGCACCCGGATTGGGTGATTGAGGGTGATAACTGTAAATGCTGGTTTGCAGATTGTGTAACGGTAAGTGAAGGTAATGATTTTTTATTAGCTATTCTCACTGGAACGGGAACAGAGAAAGGGAAATTTGGTTTTGAGCTAAAAATAAATCATGGATACTTTGGTAATGCTAAAAATATTGCCAGTCATGTGAGTAATGCACCGGAATTTTACCGCTCAAAACTTAGGGGGCTAGGATTTGTTGAACAAGATAAAGGTGGCTATTTTTATCCTGTCACGATAGATCAAACTCTACTTAAGGCGTGTTGGCTCGAAAATGGGAATTTCCCCGTAGAACATGAACTGTTCTCTCCACTAAGAATGGCGCTTAAGGCAGTGTTACAATCTACAAAAATTATCAACGCTATTTTTATTCCTGAGGTTTCCAATACGAATTAGGTTGCTTCTACAATCGTTCTTAATGTTGTGGGATTTGTTCATAATAAGTTCCACAACAATAATCGTCGAGCTATTATTTAATATCATCTGATTGTTTATTGTCTATTTATTCCATGCAGTCATATTCCTCATGGAATTTATATCTTTGAGTTTTTACAAAATTAGCTAATCCTTATTGGGTAGAAAAGAGGTGTAGCACTACAAGATTAAAAAACAATACACGGAATGATTAAAAGGGGTATAAGATATGCAACATATTTTCCCATTCCAGACCGCGCCTGAACGCGTGGAAAGAGAGGCAGAATCATGCAGCGAATCATCATCCCCACCCATTACGTTCATACCCGTACCACGCCGTTGTGGACCAAAGAAACCGCGCCCGCATCCATCTGGAAGCGCCATCTTGATGCCGGTACGCGACAGGGCGTGTTCCCACGTCTGGCGGTAATGCAGGGGGCGATACGCTATTATGGTTATGCCGATGAGACCAGCCCGGAACCCGTTGAGACGATGACCATCGAAGCCGGGCAGTTTGGCGTTTTCCCGGCTGAGAAATGGCACCGTATTGAAGCATTAAGCGACGACACCGTATTTAACGTTGATTTCTATGTCGATCCTAAGATTTTGATAGAAGGATGAAACTGAACTGATGAACAGTGAAAATAAAGGGTATTCCTTAGCGGTTATTAATGGCAATAACAAAGAGAAACAGGAAAAAGTCTATCTGAAACCGATGGCGCTTTATGTTCCTGATATTGCCGTACAGGCCGTCGCCGAGCTTATTTCTCTGCTCTCTTCTGATAATGCGCAGGGTAAAGGTTTCTTGCTCACCGTCACCAATAATAATAACGGTGTGTCGGTGGATAAAGAGTTTGCCCAGCTGAGCGAGCTGCAGGACCCGACCGTTGCCGCTGATGCGGTGAAAGATCTGGTGAACATCGTTCGCGGGTATGAGTCGGATGAAGAGACTAACGTCTGCGGCTGGTAGTACAGCCGTTCCTTTCTGAGCTTTGCTTTACAGTTAGCAGGTATCCTTGAGAGGTTGTCGGGGTTATCTGCAGCTGTCCTTTCTTAAGCACTTTCTGAACCCACACTATTTACCCCCTATTGTTTGGAGCTAACCTTACAAATGATTAGGCAACATTTTTCGTTGTCGATATCCTAAACCGCAAATTAGAAAATACGACTTTAACGAGGTTATGGGGCGTCATTTATATTCTGGGATAGTAATTGGTTTGGCATTTCTGGTAACGGCTTGTGCTCCGGGGCCCTTAGGCACAAAACGCTACGAGCCCTATACCGGGCAGGATGCGGCTGTTGTGTACACCCAACTCAACGACCAACATCAAGGGCTGGTTTATTTTCAGCGTTTTGCCAAAGAAGGTGATTGCTATAAAGATCAGGAACTTATTTATATCAGCAATAACCTTATGGCCGGCAAAGTTCACCGTTTTTACGAAAGCCGACTTCGCCCGGAACAGTACTGGACTCTCTATGTGATGGATAACTCAAGCGGCCGTCAGATTGTCACGCAAACCGCGTTTATTCCTGAGGCTGGAAAGCATTATGTTGCCATCCCTTACCAGGGCGTAGTGGAAGTGCCGCTGGATCTGAAACTATCGGGTAGCGACAACCTAGATAAAATTTATGAGCAATATAAAGATAAACCGGCTAAGCACTGGAATGTGCGTAGTGGGGTGTGTAAGTTCTGGTTTGCGAAATTGATGGGGTCGTAAATGTCTACTTGTTGAGGACAAGACATCTGGTGATGCAAGGCTTTGGCCCTCATCTGGGTGAGTCCTCAACACCTTACCTCTAGCGGGTGGCAATGCTCGCTGCTGCGCGAACTTCTGCTTATGAGTTACCGGCTAATGTGCCTGTAAACTTCAGGCTTCTTGAGTTAAATTGCAGATACAAAAAAGCCCGCCAGGCTTACGCCATGCGGGCTTTCAGGACTTCATCTCAGGCTCTGGTTATCATTGACAAAGGATTTTGGTGGGCTATCTCCAGTGCGTCAATGTCTTTTGCTCCGCCACATTTCGCACCATCGAGTCTATCGACGAGGTGATACGAGCACCACTGGAGCAGGCCTTTGAAATCTGTCAGAAGAATAAATCGGACTGGATGAGCAGCAATTCAGCACTGGCACGGGCTGAAATGGCGCTGAAAGAACATGAGCTCATCAGTTCCCGTTATGAGCCTGACGCTGTACAGGCGCTGCGTGATGATATTGACCTGAAAAAATGGGCAGTAAACCAGTCTGCCGGTCGGTATATCCGGTCACATGAGGCCGTGCAGCGTGTCAGCATGCGTCGCCAGCTCCACGCCTTTATGCAGGTCAGTGGCGACACGCTGGCCGCAGCGCTGGCACCGGAATTAATGCACCTCAGAGAGCAGCCTGAAATCGTCAGAGAACGGGCTCTCGACCGGGCGGCCGCCAGCGTTCGCGAAGCGCTCTGGCCAGCGGAAGAGATATTCATTATGCAGAGGATGACCGAGATATCCTGACGACCATCGGGTTCCGGCCTGACAGAGCGTTCAGAGGAGACAACCGGGCAAAATATACACCTGAACAGAGTCAGATTTTCATGTGCCGACAGGCCGCGCAGACCCGCAAAAAATCCGCATAAAAAGCCCCGAAAATCCCCGTCTTTTTAAGAAAAATAGCCATGCATGCCTACGCTGCATGGCTTTGCATGCAAAATCCTGAATTTTCCACACCCTGCCGCGCCAGCACTGGCGTAGCCTGAACCCCTTCACGCACCTGCATTAAACCCCCCCACAAAGCGGGCAGGCGTGGCGGGGAGAGCATTGCGCGCGACTATTTAAGTTCCCATAAATCTTCAAGATTAAGAGTGTCACTTTGTGGGGCTGTTTCTTCAGTTAATCGATCCATTTGAACGATTAATGGCGTATGGAACGCAGTTCCAGAAATTATACAGGCTCCTGGTGGGAGTGTTGGTATTAAAGATCTGGAGGCAGCATCAAGCGTGCTTAGCGTGTTTTTTAAAAGGAACAGATCATTCTCATTTACTAGCCTGTGGATGAAATAATTATGAAGTTGGGATATTATTGTTGGTGAAATATCATATGGCCTCTGGCTTGATATAGTGACGAAATATCCAAATTTACGCCCTTCTTTTATTATTTCCTCAAAAAGTTCCAATCGATAATCTTTCCAGCTTTCAGATTCTCTGGATGATATTTCAGAAAGAATGTTGTGTGCTTCATCTATTATTAAATGAAAGCTTTCAATTTCATTATCAGTAGATTTGTGTTCTAAGAAAGAACATTTTGCAATCATCATTGGAATTGTTTTTTTTGTCGATTGATTGCAATGTTTTAAAGAAATTATTGATATAGGTACTTGATCCTTATGGTGCTCAGTGATTTCTATAACTTTAGATAATGATGGGCCCGTTGCAGAAATTTTATTTATCAATGGTGAGATGTGTTCGTATTGAACATAATTTTTAGATACGGAGTTTATTAACTGTAAAGTAGAACGGATGAAAATTTCATCGAACACTGAATTGATGACGAAGGAGCTATTATAAGTTACAGGTAGATACGCTATAGCATCATCTGAATTATTTATCCAGCTATCTGGATGGTCATATTTATTATTCCCTGTATGCCATGAGAATTTAGATAGTTCTTCGTTGGCTCGAAGTTGATCTTTATCGGTAAGATAAACTATTAATCCTTTAAGTAAGTTTAGCGTTTCTCTGTGTGGATTAGTTCCAAACATATTTTTTATTGTATGTTTTAGATATCCGTTAAGATCATTGTCAAATGAATTTTTGTTTTTAACTAAATGTGTGAGGAATGGTTTTTGAGTTTTCTCTGTTGCTGAAAATAACACGGATAAAAGTTCATCATCCCAAAACTCATTTTCTGAAAATACTAATTTATCCTTTATTTCTTTTGTGCTTAGCTCTACAGTCTTTGTTAGTACAGGGAATGATTTGGCTAAGGTGCTATACTCGCCATTGAAATCAATGAGATTTATTTTTGATTTTTTGGCGAAATTTGGTTTATCTTTAATGAGAGTGATTAATGAGTGATAAAGTTTAGCTAAAGTGTTAGATTTTCCACTACCCGTATTACCAAATATTCCGATGTGAGAGTTAAAAACACCGTTAACAGGGATGCTGATAGGTAATTCTTCAAGGATTGACTTTCCAATATTTATTAGAGGTGTATGTTTGTTTTTTCGGAAGTTATAAATTTCAGCTATTTTTTCATCTGATATTAAGAAAAGCTGATCGTTAATCATAGGGAGGTATTTGATGCCGGAATAAAAATTCCCTTCAAAAAAATACCCTAGTATATTGAGTTCGATAAATCTTTCATATTTTTTTTGATCTAATTCATCGCTTCTTAAATTGAAGTTTTCAATAACTTCTTCACCAATAATTTTTCCAACAATATCTTGATATCCTTTTCGGATTAGAACAAACTCATTAATTGCTATTCCCCTGAGGATTTTTCCATGATGGAAATAGGTTGACTGATAGAGAGTGTTGTTTACTTTTGCTACAACAGCCGTCCCCTTTACTTGTGTAACAAAGCCAACATTTAGTTCGTCCATGAGATCCATTCTCCACTTTCAGATGTGAAAATTTTATCAATAAAAGTTTCAAATGAGAGTTTGTGCTCATCATTTTTTGGGTAGATGTAAGTTATTCTTGAATCATTAATTGTTTCGTTAATCAGGGCCCTGCTGTCTTTATTATAGCAAAAAACAAAAACTTTTAATGTTGGGTTGCTAAGTGAGCGCTTGATGATTTCTAATATATGTTCATCTTGAAATGAAAAGCCAAAGCATATTAAAACAGTTTGCGGTTTTTCAAGTTCATAGCTCAGTAATCTCAAACTTTGATAATAATGTTGTTGGAATAATGTTTCAGAGAATTTTTCTTTTGTTGGACTAACAATAGCTAATCGATTATATTTCTCTCTGAAATCAGACAGATAATCAATGTCATTTTGGTTAAGATTAAGAAACTCATTAAGATCGTCATTTGTATCGTAAAGAACCTCAGCGAACTCTTGTATTTTTTTATCACATTCCAAAATAACTTTGTCAGGCGAGGTTGTGGAATATAATACATTAATCTTATGGTTTTTATCTTTATTCCATGAAACGGACCCGTGCATTTTTATAACATTGATTGTTGGTATCTCTTGCTTATATAAATCATGAGTACCTTGATGCCAATGAGATAGATGAAAATTACTAATATTTAGTGTCCTTTCTCTAAACCCCAATGCTCCATCGTTGAAATAAAAAATCTTCTTATTAAGAATGTTATCAGCAGAAGTTTCAAAAAAAAGATCATAATTTGTTGTAAATATGTTGCTTCTTTTTATTTGGTGAGAACCTTTCTTTTCAAGTAAAGAAACCAGTTCAAATAAAAACCTTTCATAATCAGATAATGTTTTAGAGTAAACTTTAGGTGTTGGTTTGGGTTGGATACAGAATGTTTTATGAATTATTGAATTGAAGTAAGAGCTTAATATGAAATTTTCTAAATTCGCATTGCCTTTTACATCTACATGAGTCAGTAGGCTTTCATATGTTACATCTTTTCTTAACCATAGGGTAGGGATGTATGCAGCTGATGCTCCAGAACCAAACAAAAAGTTTATGTTTTTATCGTAAATATTCGAAGCTTTACAAGGAAATTCTCTGTCCATTATTTTTCTCCTAGAGTTTTATAAACTTCCTTACCCCACCAATTCATTAGTTCAACTCTTTTGCCTACATAAGTTGACCGATTGTAAGCTTTGCGGACTTCATTTTTATCACTGTGGGCTAAAGCAGATTCTATTACATCTGGATTCAAACCAGCTTCATTCATAGCCGTGCTGGCGATAGAACGTAGTCCATGAGCTACTAACTTACCACCGTATCCTATTCTTTTCAAAGCTGCATTTGCAGTTTGGCTATTCATAGGTTGTTTAGGATTATTTCTACTTGGAAAAATATATTCTCGATGAGCACTGATAGTCTTCATTACTTCCAAAATATATAATGCTTGTGGGGATAAAGGAACAATATGCTCACGCTTTGCTTTCATACGTTCTGCAGGAATTGTCCAGATCATGGTATTTATATCGACCTCTATCCATCGAGCAGAGGAAGCTTCGGAGGGGCGCACAAGTGTCAAGAGCTGCCATTCAATCAAATAGCGAGTTGTTATAGACAGATTTGACATAACCAAAGAACGCATCAGCTTGGGCAACTCTTCTGGCCTTAACGTTGGCATATTTTGCTTTTTAGGCTTCTCAAATGCCATTCCAATCCCTGACGCCGGATTTGTATCAATCAGACCGGTATTAACCGCGTAAATCATTATCTCGTTAATACGCTGTACTAAGCGCCTAACTGTCTCCAGAGTTCCACGCGCTTTGATTGGCTCCAATGCTTCAATAATCGTTCTCGCTTTAATCACCTGAACAGGTATAGCGCCTATTGCAGGGAACACGTCTTTATCTAATGAGCGCCAAATATCTTTCGCGTAGTCTTCAGTGACGCTTTTGCTTTTCATTTTGAACCAGTTTGCGGCTACAGTTGAGAAAATGCTATCCAGCTCAATCTGGCGTTGTTCTAATGCCTGCTCTTGTTGCTGTTGCGGATCCATACCTTGTGCAAGCATGGTTAAGTGCTGGTCGCGAATTTGACGAGCGGCTGCGAGCGTAAGAGCAGGGTATGAGCCGAGACTCAAATTAGTTCGGCTGCTACTGACCGGGCGCTGATAGCGGAAGCGCCAGAGTTTTTTTCCAGAGGTTTTGACGAGTAAGAATAGGCCGTCACCATCATGCAGGGTGAAGTCTTTTTCTTGAGGTTTAGCTTTAAGAATTTCATTGTTAGTGAGGGGGCGTGCGATGCGCGCCATTTCTGGATCCCTTCCATAATTGGTACACGATTAATGGACCACAGTATAGCGTGTACCTAAACGTGTACCAATTTTTACTGGATTCAGGCGGATCGTTTCGGACGATTACAGACACAAAAAAGCCCACCAGGCTTACGCCATGTGGGCTTTCAGGACTTCATCTCAGGCTCTGGTGACCATCGACAAAGAATTTTGGTGGGCTGGCGGAGTCTGAATAATGTTTTCAACCTAATGTTTTTATTGTTTATTTTCCAATTCAACTTTCATTGGTATACCTAAGCGTATACCAATGGCGATTTGTTGCAATGTTTCCTGTGGTTAAGCGAACTTGTTTTTGAATAGATCACATCAAGAAAAAAACTTTTTTTACCAAAAACTGTTCACACTGTTCACTCACCGTTATTTTTATTAATTTTCAATATAATACAAGGTGAATAGTCCGTGAACAGTGAACACTTTACTGTTCACGTTCAGGGATCTCAGGCAAAAAAAGACCGGCTAATGCCGGTCAGGATAGGTTATAGCGCTGTGGTTTCGTCACATCGGGGCAGCCAGTCGGCGTTGCTTTCATCCCTGAGCGCGAGATTCGTCTGCATCCCCTGATTCGTTCGCCGCTTGCCATAGTTCAGCCCGTACTCTTTCAGCATCGATGACAGTCCTTTGCCAAACATGGTGAGGCTTAGCGTGTTCTTGTAGCCGTGCGCCTCCATATAGACCAGATAGGCATGGTACAGGTACAGACGTGGCTGTCGCGGGATGATATTCGCATTTCCCATGTACATACCGTCAGGCTCGGGCAGTGCCTCCAGATAGCCACAAAAATCAAATGTCGGGTCAGCATCACGCTTGATACTGAGCGCCTCGTCAGAGTTCTGCTGGGACTGGAGCAACGTGCGCGCCGTCATCGGGTCACTGAATTTCTGCATAAGCTGACGCACAATGACTGCCAGCTCACGGGCAATCTTATCTTTCAGCTTCGGATCGCGTTCCTCCGGGGCAATCTGTTCCGGGAAGTGCATAATCACCCGACGGCGCGACACGCCGCCGCTGCGGTCGGTGAAGCGCATCGGGTTATTGTTGACGGCCAGAATGACCGCCGGGATATGCGTCGAGTACGCATCGCGGTATTTTGGGTCAACGGAGACGGCATCCCCGCCGGTGATAGCCTTGAGCCCCGCACCGTCGCCGCTCCATTTCTCCTGGTCAGGCAGACGTATCAGCGAGAAGCCAATCAGCGCCGCGCGTTCGCGGGGGGATTCCAGCGTTTCAATGGTCGCTGACGTGGCGTTATCCTCTCCGGCCAGCATGGTGGCAATTTCAGCGAGAATACTTTTCCCGCTGCCGCCGGGGCCGGTCACCTCAAGAAAAAGCTGCCAGTCATAACGGTTTGCCAGCACCATAAACAGTGCTGCGAGTATCACGTCGCGTTTATCCGCACGTGAACCGGCGGCACGGTCGAGCCAGCGCCAGAAGTTCGGCGCGTGGGTTTCCAGTGCTTCTCCCGCGACCGGCGGGGTAAAATCCACATCGCACAGTGTGCGCAGCCAGTGCGCTTTACTGTGAGGGCTGAATACGCCGGTACTGGTATCAAGCACACCGTTGCGAAAACCTATCAGGCGGCGCGCCGGGGAATCCTGCTGAGGAATAATCAGTTTCAGGGTATCCACCACCGAGGCAATTTTCCCCGACGAGAACGGCGCTCGCAGACGCTGGAACAACCCGGCCACGTCACGCGCAAAATCCGACGGCGGAATGATTTTCCATATCCCGGCTTCATAGCGTGAAAGGAGCTGCCCGTTTGCATCCACCGCCAGCGCCTCGCCGTAATGTTCATGTACCCGCATTGCCTTTTCACTGGTGCTCATGGCGGTGAATTCGGCCTCGCTCATGGTGCTGAACGGACTCTCTCCCGGTGACCGGATAGCGTCATAAATCGCTTTACGCGTGGCATCTTCTCCCCTCTGCATAAACGCATCATTCCAGTCACCAAAGACCGGCGGCAGGGCGACAATGCCCTCACAGGCTTCTGCGGCCGCTGCGGCTTTTGTCTGACCGTCGCCGCTGAGGTCACGGTCGGCAGCGAGCACAATCTGACAGGCGGGGTGCTTTTGCCGGGCAAGGCTCGCCAGAGAAAGAAGGTTCACGGACGACAGCGCCACCATGACCGTTTCACCCGTCAGGTGATGCACGGTAAGTGCGGTCGCATAGCCCTCTGCTATCCACAGGCGTTTCCCGGCCTGTTTTTTCCCTTCGATGATATGACATGCCCCTTTCACCTGACCGCCTTTCAGGGTGCGCTTGAGACCGTCTGAATTAATAAGCTGAAGGTTAACCAGTGCGCCGGTGTCATCATACAGCGGGACAACCACATCACCGGCGCGGTAGGTCACGCCGCCGGTTTTATGTGTGGCGGTGAGCGTCAGGCACTCCAGCGCGGGAAAACCCTTGTGAGTCAGGTAGCCGTTGCCGGTGGCCGTTCGGGTTTTCTCCATCAGTTTTACGGCCAGCGCAGCCGCTGCTTTGTGGTCGGCTTCCGTTCCCGCTTCTGCGGCCGCAATCACCTCCGGGGCAACCGGCGACAGATTGCCGGTCACGGCGTTAACCTTTTGGGCGGCCTCAGACGGATTTACGCCGAACACCTTCTCAACCAGTTTCAGACCATCACCCGCGCCACACTGGTTACAGAACCACGTCCCTCGCCCCTCTTTATCGTCAAACCGGAAACGGTCAGAGCCGCCGCATACCGGACAGGCCTGATGGCGGTTTTTAATGACCTTCACGCCCAGCGCCGGGAGAATGCGTGGCCAGTGGCCGCATGCATGTTTTACGGTTTCCGTTACGTTCATATTCATGGTTATTCTCCCTCAGTGTATTACCGGTGCGGTGATATGACGGGCACAGAGTTCATCCATCACGGCCAGCCCGAGAAAAGACAGTGATGGCGCGGCTTTCAGCGGGCTGGCTTCCATTAAATCTTCCAGTAAGGCACAGGCAATCGTGCGGCCTTTATCCTCGCCATGCTGGCGCAGGTAAAAACCCTCCAGCTCGGCGGCAATGGCACTCTCCAGCGCATCGAGAGTAAGGTGTGGGTAGCGGTGCTGACGTTCGCATAAAGCCAGCCATGCACAGGCCACGGCACGGCGATAAAGCGCAGCGCGTAAGACGAGCGGTAATGGCTGTTTCATAAATTGCCCTCCCCGTTGAGCCAGCGTTGATTACAGCGTTCAACCACGCCGTCGAGCTGGGCGGTCATAAGATAAATCACGGAGGTGAGCTGTAACTGCTGCGCCGGGTCACGACGAACAGTGGTGCAGTCCTGCACCTGCACCAGCTCGCCGACAAACTGGCCGACATTACGCAAATGTTCAAGGCATTCGAGGTCAGCCTGGCTGATGGCCGACAACCATTTATTCTGTGGTCGTTCAGTGATATTTACATGCATGATTCCGACTCCTGAAGACGTGCGTATCCCTGTGCAGATACGCACATTTAATTTTTGTTATCGTTTTTTAATTACAGATAATGGCGGTAGCTGTTATCCGGTTTTATTTCCGGTTCAGTCCGGGGAATATCCCGCCATTTCCGCGCCACCGGCGCTGGACATCTGGCCGGGATAATATCCTGCGGATAATTATCGATATTTTTATCCCGCCATTTCTGTAATTCCGGGTCGGCGGCAATATCTTTGAGAACCACGTGACGATTTTCCGGGCTGCGTTTGAACATATCCGGTCGGTCGCAGCTAAATTCCCGCATAAAACGCCCGAGTGGTATTTCGGCAATCCGTCCATCGGAAATAATACGAATGAGAATAGTGTAAGTCCGGCGGTACGGGTTCCAGACCAGTGCCGGACAGCGGTACGGCATTTCCCACGGAATACCGTCGGCCAGAACGCCCACCACGCGTACGTCAGGGAAACCGGCTGAGCGGAACAATTCACCCGGTTGCGGGAAATCAAACATGCTCCACCTCCTGTGTAGCGAGAAAATCACGGCACAGGCCTTTCGCTTTCAGCTCCTCCAGTACGTGGCTGATATCTTCATGCACATAACTCAGGATCTGAGGCGTATAAAGCTGGCTGAGTCCGTTTATCTCGTGGCGTCTTAAGTCACAGCCAAAAAAATGCAGGGTCTCACAGGCACGATTGAGTTTATGAAACGATTCGAGGCTCAGGTGCTCACTGACAGCGTTAAGGTCATCACGACGCGCTGAGACGGTCTGAGCAGCAGATTGATTATGCATGGCACACCCCCGCAACCGGCAGACGGGCAGCAAGGGAAAGGACATATTCCCGAACGAGAGAACGGCGGGCGGTGCGTTCATCACCGGCAACGGTACGCAGCATGCAGATATGGGGCTTACGGTCAGCACGGCGAATAGCGGCAAACACAAAGATAAATTCAGGGTGAGACGGGGTGAGGGTCGTAGCCATAATGGCAATCTCCAATAAGTAGCGGTTACTGCTACCACCGGAGTTCCTACACTCATGGGTGGCAGCCCGGACGGGGGTAGGAATACCGGCCTTATTGGAAACCGGCCAGCCCGAAGGCTGCCCCGCCCGGGCTACCATTATCCGATTAAAACGATGGTGTAAAAACCACCGCCCTAAAAAAATATGAGCCTGAGCAACGATGTAAAAAAACACGCATGGCGCGTGTTGAGTCGCCAATAAGTAACACGGGTTCCTACGCCCGGTTGCCGATTTTGCGGCAACGGCAAAACTGTACCAGGAAACATACAACAGATGCAAGCCAGAAAAAGGGGCTGTTTGATAGCGGCTCATATTCATGCATCACACTTCCGGTTGCGATGAGCAACACGTTCCATCATCCATGCCGTGATTTCAGACTGGAGCCAGGCGACATTTTTCCCACCCAGTGAGACCTGAGCAGGAAAAGCATCACGGGCGATTAAATCGTAGAGCGTGGAGCGGGACAGACCGCACTGATGAATGACTTCAGGGAGACGTAGAAAACGTTCCTGAACCGGCGCAGAAACCGCCATCAGGTGTGTACCAGTGGGGGAAGATGATGCTGATGAAACCGTGTGCATAACGCTACCTCATTAATATCCGCAGAGATCCGAACGTATCCGTCCGGCATCGGGTAGCTCTCTATTTTGTGAATATTTTCCTTCAATGCAACAGAGGCTTGTTGTGTCGTGGAGCCATTTTGGCTGTTATTTAAACAGTGTTCTGAAAATATGAAAAATAATTGGCTCATGACGCGCTGAGACGTTCAGAAATAACGATTAATTGATACCGCCTATCAATAGGCGAAAATATAATTATTAAAACAATGAATATATGAAAGGTTCTTGCCGAAATCAGTGAACAGTAGTGAACAGTTGGTGAACACTTCACTCTCAACTGTTCACTCTTTAATTTACTGTATTACTTATCTTTTTCTTTAAGGTGAACAGTAGTGAATAGTTATTATTAAAAAAACAAACAGAGAGAGGGTTTTCCTGCGACCTTTCTCTGGCAAGCCGGGTTTTGAAGTCCTGTTTGTGCCATGTCTGCTACAACGGCAATGAATCGAGTTGTTGTCTGAGGGACGGCAGAATGGCGTCAGGTTGAAAACACACAGAGAGCCCGACGATGAAACAAGATTTATTTACCTCAGTAATGAAAACCATTAGCAGCACACAGAATAAGACAATCCGCACGGCCATTGAGAGCGCACTGGATACGATTAATGAGAAAGCAAACCAGAACGCAGAGACCACAATAAACAACGCACTTGATGCGTTCAGTCAGGCTAAATCTGCACACACGGAAAATATGCTGAAACTGAATGATATTGAGGCCGCCATTACCCGCAGCGAGAAAGAACGCCAGAACGCGCTGAATGAGAGTGCTGAAGCTGAGCAGAACTGGCGCACCCGTTTTCGCGAACTACGCGGCATGATGACCCCGGAGCTGAAAGCCGAACATGGTCAGCGGGTGGCCAGTCGTGAGCTGGCGGAGGAATTCACTGCCCTGATTGCTGAACTGGAAGATGATAAGACCCGTACCATGCTGGCGGCCTGCGCATCAGGAGATAAGTACGTCGGCACCCATTTTACGGTGTTCTCTGCCTATGCCCGAAACGAGTGGGCAGCCGTGATGAAAGACACTCCCCCTGCACTGGTACGCGCTTTTGCTTTACGTCTGCGTGAGCTCAAAATGAGTGGAGAAGAACATCCTCACACTATTCTGATTCAGGAGCTGGGCGAGAACGTACTGGCACAGAGCCAGTATTACGCATTCAACATGGAGCATGAGCCGGTAATTTCACAGATTGGCCTTTACCGCCCGGCACTCACCGGCGTGGATATGAAACTGTATAAAAGCCCTGCCAAGAGGATGTTACGGGCTAAAGAACTGGCACAGCAGAAACAGCCGCAGGGGGTGAAGCCATGATGCGCTGTCCGTACTGCAAACAGGCTGCCCATGTACGCACCAGTCGTTACCTGTCGGATAACGTCAAACAGAGCTATCTCCAGTGCGTCAATGTCTTTTGCTCCGCCACATTTCGCACCATCGAGTCTATCGACGAGGTGATACGGCCACCGGCAGAAGAAAAGCCCGAACCGCCGCAGACAGCCCCGGCAACACCGCCCCGGATTAGGGACTGCGCCCGCCCATCGCTGCGCCACTGATTCAGGAGAAAGAAAATGACACGAGCACCACTGGAACAGGCTTTTGAAGCCTGTCAGAAGAAGAAATCGGACTGGATGAGCAGCAAATCGGCACTGGCACGGGCTGAAATGGCGCTGAAAGAGCGGGAGCTGACCTGTACCCGTTATGAACCAGATACAGTACAGGCGCTGCGTGATGATATTGACCTGAAAAAATGGGCGGTGAACCAGTCAGCCGGTCAGTACATCCGGTCACATGAGGCCGTGCAGCGTATCAGCATTCGTCGCCAGCTCCACGCCTTTATGCAGGTCAGTGGTGATGCGCTGGCCGCAGCACTGGCGCCGGAATTAATGCATCTCAGAGAGCAACCTGAAATCGTCAGAGAACGGGCTCTCGACCGGGCGGCCGCCAGTATTCGCGAAGCGCTATCGGTTCATCTGGCCAGCGGAAGAGATATTGATTACGCAGAGGATGACTGGGATATTCTGACGACCATCGGGTTCCGGCCTGACAGAGCATCCAGAGAAGACAACCGGACAAAATATACACCTGAACAGAGTCAGATTTTCATGTGCCGACAGGCCACTCAGAAACGCAAAAAATCCGCATAAAACGTCCCGAAAATACCCGTCTTTTTAAGAAAAATAGCCATGCATGCCTACGCTGCATGGCTTTGCATGCAAAATACTGAATTTTCCATCCCCTGCCGCACCAGCACTGGCGCGGCCTGAGTCCCTTCATGCAACTGCATTAAAAGCGCCCCCTGAAGCGGGCAGGCGTGGCGGGGAGAGCATTGCGCGCAGATATAAACTTGTAATTTAAATTATCTGGGCCAACTCCTGTCTCTTACTCTGAAGATGATTCATCAAGGTCACTCGCGTAGTATCGATGTGGTTTTCTATTTTTGTCGATACGAATATGGCCTTCCCTTTCCAGCACTCGACCTCCCCATGCAGAAATCTTCTGTCTTGTACAACCAACTGCATCGGCTATTTCACGAGCTGTCATAGCCTCATCAAAAGTTAATTGAGTTATTAAACCCAATATTTTAATTTCAACCTCAGCGAAGTTTCCATGAGTTACAGGAGCATCCTGATGAATGATTTCAATAAGTTTTTCATCATCTTCGAAACATCTTTTTATTTTGACTTTAATTAGTTCGGTTTCATCATATATTTTATTGCAAGCAGGGCATTTGTAACTCTTGCGTTTTGTTTTGACAAAGTATGGATCGTATTTGGCTAGAACTTCGTCATAAATAAATCGTATTGGTGTGTAATCATCTTTTTTATTAGCGTATTTAATATTATTTTCTAAGCAAACATCATAATCAATGGCATAGAGATTATAGCTTCCACCATGCTTAGAAACTACATTTTCGGATATAAAGTGCAGCATGAAATTTTCACATAAGACATTGAGATAATCTCTCCTGGAAGGATCGATCATCAAATGACTTGCTGCTCTATCTGGGAATTTATTTTTTTCTTGTAAAGCTTTTTCTATTATTGAGTTCCAAATGTCCATATTAAATGGAGGTATTAAGCCCTTTTTAGAACTTCCAGTAAATTGTTTTTGATAAGTTTTTCTTGCACATGTAATGCCATAGTTTATTTCTGCTAAACCAATTTTATGGTCGTGTGAGTTAGCTCTGGCTTGAATGAAAGCATTTTGGAGTATTATTCCAATAGTTCTGGATACCCCAAGGGTTTCTCGTGTTATTCGATAGAAAATCTCTTCTCTATTCCCCTTGAATATATCAGTGAATTTTAAATTTGGACAAAATTTATCAATTCTTTTATTGATTAATTGCTCTACAAAAACTTGCATTTTGTTAATGCCAGCTATTGCCCCATCAAATCTTTCAACATATTCATTGAAGTCAAGAGGGATGGCGAAAATATCTCTTCCAATAATTATTTTTTCACCAAAGTCGTACCGATCAGTTATTACGCCGACTTTAAAAAACATCCCGATTCTTGAGCCTAAGAATGATTTTAATAAAGAACTGAATTTATTTTGTGATTCAGAGTTGAGATCTGAGTATTCATCTAAAAAAATATAAATAGCATCCAGTTTTGCTTTGTTTTTTATTTGGCTAATCTTGTTCAAGAAATCTTGAACATTTAGGCCTTTTATTTTTGTGTGGCTGCTATTAGTTGATTTTTCAACTGAGTCAGTGATGCCTGCACTTATCTCCGCCTTGGTAAAATCGGCTTTTGCTGAAAGGTTGACATCGGCTTTGTGTTTGTGTTGATTATTTTCTTCTACTTTTCGGCTCGTGCTGATTGTTATACCTTCAACAAGTATCTTCTCTATATAGTCAAGATCATCTAGCGCTGGGTTTTCTTTTTTGAAAAGAATAAGATGTTTTTCATTGTACATCAGTGCTAGCTGTTTTTTTAAAGAGTCGATTATTTGTCTAATGAAGTGAATTTCTATTAACTCTAGATCACTAGTTGAGTCAAAGATATCTATACATGTACTTAAGTCGATAAAAATAGGAAGAACTTTTTTCGTGCCGAGTAAAGAAGTTGTTCCTTTTAACTCAGGTGATATTGATTTTAAACACTCATAATATCCACGAAGTAGATTTGTTGTCTTTCCTGTTCCACGACGACCAGATATGAAGTTGTCTTGTTTTTGGAGTAAGCCGTTTAATATTCCAAAGTAATCAATGAAATAATCCTCAAGAAGAGAAAGTTCCTTGATGTTATCAAGTGAAATATAGTCAGCTCGCAAGATTGAATTAAATGCTGTGCTAATGTTATCTGTATCTAATGCATTCATATTAACGGTCCTTCATTAATTTTTTTCATATTAACTATGTATTGTCCCCACCAGTTCATCAGATCCTTGCGGAGAGTGAGATAATTTGACCGATTATAGGCTCGTCTTATCTCATTTTTATCAGAATGCGCTAGTGCGGCTTCAATGACATCAGCATTAAACAAAGCTTCATTCATTGCCGTACTCGCGATTGAGCGTAAACCATGAGCAACTAATTTTCCACCATATCCAATCCGTTTTAAAGCAGCATTAGCGGTCTGACTATTCATTGGTTGCTTTGGATCATTTCTGCTCGGAAAAACATGCTCTCGATGAGAGCTGATAGGTTTCAACACTTCAAGTATACCCAAAGCCTGGGATGATAAAGGAACTATGTGTTCCCGCTTAGCTTTCATCCGTTCGGCTGGAATAGTCCAGAGCTTTGCATCGAGATCGATCTCTGCCCAACGAGTACCGGAGGCTTCAGAAGGGCGCACAAGAGTCAGGAGCTGCCACTCAATTAGACAGCGAGTCGAAACAGAGAGGTTTGACATCATCAAAGAGCGCATGAGTTTTGGTAATTCTTCAGGTCGTAGCGTTGGCATGTTTTGCTTTTTGGGTTTCTCAAAGGCCATACCAATACCAGATGCAGGGTTGGCATCAATCAGACCGGTGTTTACGGCATAAATCATTATCTCGTTAATACGCTGTACCAGTCGACGTACAGTCTCAAGCGCCCCACGAGCTTTGATTGGCTCAAGTGCTTCAACCAATGTACGGGCTTTGATTTGCTGAACGGGGAGCTCGCCGATGGCTGGGAATACATCTTTCTCCAGCGAGCGCCAAATGTCTTTTGCGTAATCAGGGGTAACGCTTTTGCTTTTGAGTTGGAACCAGTTAGCGGCGACCGTTGAAAAAATACTGTCCAGAGCGATTTGCTGCTGTTCCTCTGCTACTTCGGCCTGAATTTGTGGGTCAATTCCGTTGGCTAACAAGGTAAGGTAATCCGCTCTTAACCCTCGGGCGTCAGCAAGTGAAAGGGCGGGGAAAGCACCAAGCCCCATCATTGTCCGCTGTTTTGTCGCTGGACGTTGATAACGGAAACGCCAGAGCTTTTTCCCGCTAGTTTTCACTATCAGGAAAAGGCCATCGCCATCATGCAGCGTTAGATCCTTCTCTAACGCTTTAGCGCGCAGAACTTCGGTGTTGGTAAGGGGGCGTGTTGTCCGTGCCACTGTGGCCGCTCCTTCATGAATTGGTATACGCTTTTAGGTATACATCCTACCGTATACCTAAACGTATACCAATAATCACCGGATTTAGCCGGATGTTCTCGGACAACGACAGACACAAAAAAGCCCGCAGGGCTTGTGCCGTGCGGGCTTTCTGTACTTCACCGGACGTATCCGGATTATGATTTGGTGGAGCTGGCGGGAGTTGAACCCGCGTCCGAAATTCCTACATCCTCGGCACTACATGCTTAGTCAGTCTTTACATTCGCCTGGCACCTGCGGACAGACACGCCACTACCAGACTAGCCTGATTAGTTTTAACGCTTCAACCCCAGGCAGGGCTTCCACGCGATCTCTTTTGGGTTTGACCTCTCTTTGATCCCCGTCTTAAGAGCGGAAGCTAGGGAGAGAGGGCTCAGAGCAGGTTATTAAGCTGCTAAAGCGTAGTTTTCGTCGTTTGCGACTATTTTTTGCGGCTTTTTACGAGGCCAACCGCCCCTCGGCATGCACCTTGGGTTTCGCAAATCCCGTCGAATCCAGAATCAGCCCCAATAGTGTGGCAGCAAGTATAACAGATTTGTTATGCGGCATACCAGCCCAGATTGTGGTGGGGTGTTGATATGGAAGATATGGCTAGAATGTGAACAGACGCCGTGCAGCAGCTACGGTCTCTGTTTTTGCGTTTATGGCTATAGAAACGTATCGATGAAAGAATATTAAAATAGAAACATGATATATCATATATATTCCAAATATTATTTTTAACGTGTTGATTATTTAAATTTTAATTAATTTTCTTCTATCACTGATTTAGTCATACTTAACTTATTTTTTGATAATTGAGATATATATTGTACATCGTGAAAAATAACAATATTTTGTTACCTTTGCATTTGCCTATACATAGAACATTGTATATATGTGTTTATATTGCTGTTTTTTAATTTCAATGTTAATTGGTTGTTTTTCCTTTAAAAACAACTAGATGAGATTTAAGTTGTAGTGTGTAGCAGAAGTCATAAATTTCACAAATTTAATACTGTGCGTTAGCTCTCGTATAGACGAGGGTTGATGACCATATTCGAAATTTTTTCGAGGTGAATCTATGCCCCCGTCAAATAGCCTGCCAGGCGCCGTCGATGTATTAAACCGGAAAACCGGTAATCTTGTGATGGAATATACAAAAGAAAGCGATCGGGTTGTCAATCTGACGCAGTCGAGTGTCGTTCGCGTTCATGCTTCTCCAGACGTTGTGGGTTCTTATGAACGTCAGGGAAATGACTTGATTATCCATATGAAGGATGGCACGACGGTGCGCTACCAAAACTTCTTCCTGTTGGATGAAGAGGGGTTGCATAGCGAGCTTATCTTTGAAGATCAGTTGGGTGTCCATCATGCGGTATTCCCTGCGGCGGCGGAGGCGGGGCCTATTGCTGCCGAAGCGATTGTACCTGTATTCAGCGATGTGGCGCTGGGTTCGCTGATTGGCGCGAGCGGCCTATCTGCGCTTGCCGCACTGGGCGGGATTGCTGCCATTGGCGGCGTGATTGGCGTCGCGGCAGCGGCGAGCAACAGTGGCGATAGTCATGACAATAAGCAGTCAGCGCCAACAACACCCACCATAACCATTACTCCTGTTGCGACCGATAACATCATTAATAAACAGGAGATTGGCTCGGCGCAAACCGTTAGCGGTAGCGTTCAGTCTCAGTTTGCGGGCAGTACGCTGACGATTAGCCTGAATGGTCAGACCTGGAGCACGACGATTAATGCTGACGGTACCTGGACCTCCCAGTTGCCGCTCTCGCTGCTGCAAACGTTGGCGGATGGGACCTATCCTCTCAAAGTGAGCATCACCACGCCAGGTGGTTCGACATTCACGAAAGAGAGTGTGATAACGGTAGATACCACCCCTCCAGAACTGACGCTGACGCCATTTGCCAGCGGGGGAACGGTGACGCAGGCGCAGCATGATGCCGATAAGATTGTGCGTGGCTATGTCGATGAGAAAGACGCGGGAGCCACGATAGTTGTCACGCTGAACAATAAACAATATACCGCGGTGGCTGATGGAAAAGGGCAGTGGCAGTTGGTTATTCCTAAAGCGGATATGGGGCTCTTGCTGGATGGGAAAGACTATACCATTACCTATACCGCTACGGATATTGCGGGGAATGAAACCAGCACGACCGCCACGGTAAATACGAATTTCGGAACACCAAAAATCACAATCGATCCCTTCACTGGCGACAACGTTATTAGCGGTGCCGAAGTCCTGCTTAACCAAACGTTGAGCGGTCATACTGCCAATATTCCTATTGGAAATATTGTGACCATCACCTTGGCTGGCAAAACATACTATGCCGAAGTGTTAGGTGATGGTTCATGGAAAACAACGATCGCTGCTGGGGATCTTGGGAAGTTAAAAGATCCTCAATACACCATTACTGCAAAAGTGAACGATGATCAGGGAATATCCACGGACGGTACCGCAGAGATCACCATTGACACCGCCCAGCCCGCCATTGCCATCGCGATTCTGTCTACTGATGACTACCTGAATGTTCATGAAGCTGAGCAGCCGCTTGTTGTGCGAGGCGTGGTGACGGCATTTGCTCCTGGTGTTGCGATTATCGTGACGGTAAACGGTAAGACTTATACCGTGAGCAATATTGATGCTGCGGGTAACTGGAGTGTGACTATCCCGTCAAGCGATCTTGTTGCTCTGAAAGATGGGCCTAACGTTATCACGGCGACGGCAACCCTGAATACCGATACGGCAACGGATCAGCACACCCTGAACGTGCAGATACATCATGTGCCGGATTTGGTGATTAACCCACTGTTTAGCGATGATTATCTCAATGCGACCGAACAGAAGAGCGATCAGATTCTCAGCGGTAATACCGGCGTATCAGGCCCTGGCCAATCGGTTACCGTTCAGCTCGGTGGCAAACCCTATTCGGCAACGGTGGATGGCGACGGTACGTGGAAGGTCACCATTCCTGCCGGTGATTTGCAGAAACTGGCAGACGGCGTGCTGACCGTTACGGTGAATGCCAGCGATGCCTCTGGCAACACCAGCGCTGCATCTCAAACTGTTACTGTAGATACCGTTGCGCCACCTTTGACGATCCTGCCACTGACGGGGGATGGGAAACTCAACGGTACTGAGCTCACGCAAAATCAAACGCTGAGTGGTATGGGGTCGGTTAACGAGCGCTGGCAAACCGTGACGGTGACGCTCAATGGAAAAACCTACACCACGTTCATTGGGGAAGATGGTTCCTGGCGGGTGTTGCTGCCATCACAGGACCTCGGCCAGCTTGGCGCTGGCAATTATCCACTGGTGGCCACGCTAACCGATGCCGCGGGAAATACCACTACGGTAACGCAGACGGTCAGCGTCAAAACCGCGCCGTTGACGGTCACGGTGCAGGCTTTCACCGATGGTAACGTGCTTGATGCCGCAGAAGTGAAAGCCGATCAGATCCTGCGAGGCGGGTCGAACGCAGAGGCTAATAGTACCGTGACGGTGGTGCTGAACGGTAAAAGTTACTCGACAGTCACTAACGCGTCTGGAGACTGGCAGGTCACCCTCCCGGCCGCAGAGTTGCAGAAATTGGCGGATGGTGCGCAAAACCTGACGGTCAGCATTACGGACGGCTACGGGCAAAGTAAAACGGTTACTGCCGGTTTCACGGTTGATACCAATAATGATGCGCTGTCCATTGGTATCATTGCTAGTGATGATTATCTGAACGTCAGTGAAGCTGATAGCGGCTTGACGGTTCGAGGGACCAGCGCAGGGCTGCCGCAGGGAACGATTATCACTGTCCACCTTAATGGGGGCGACTATATTGCCAAAGTTGGAGCTGATGGCTCCTGGCAGACAGATGTGATACCGGGGGACTTACTGATAACAATGCCGGATGGGCCGCAAACGCTGACGGCTACAGCGGAAGTTAATGGTGTACAGGTGGTGGATAGCCATACTTTTGTGGTGGCTATTCATTCCCAGTTTAATTTTAAAGTGGATCCACTTTTTGATAATAATGGCATTCTTAACCTCGTTGCGTCGTCTCAGGATCAAACCCTCACTGGGAAGACCGGAGTTACCGGGGCCGGGCAAAAGATAGTCGCTATACTGAACGGGCAACAATATGTTGGCACCGTGTTGGCTGATGGCTCGTGGTCTATCGTGCTGCCGAAGGGGGCGATGGAAAACCTGGCTGATGGCTCTAACGATATAAGATTTATCTACTCAGACATTGCGGGGAATTCCGGGTCCACTCCGGATTCATTTATCGTGGATAAAACTCCACCGATATTAACGGTTTCCCCGGTTAACGCTACCGACCTTTTGGGCAGCAATAATGTTAGCGCTGGCATCTTGCTGGAAGTAAGCGCTTTACCGGATGTGCTATCCGTTTATGCAAAAATAAATAATCAAAACTATATAGCCACTTTTAATAACGTTAACGGTCGTTGGGAAATTCCGATCGACGCAAGTGTGCTGTCAACCTTACCTAATGGTGCGACGACCTTTACCGTAACGGCGCAGGATATCGCCGGTAACACCACCACGGTTAGCCATACCGTCACGGTGGATACCGTGGCGCCAAACGTCGTTATTGACCCTGTAACGCAAGATAACATCGTTGATGTTGCGGAGATTATCACGGGTATTACGCTCACCGGGAAAACGGTACCAGCAGATCCTGGCGCTAAGGTTTCGGTCATCTTCAACGGCACTCTTCTTGATGATGTGACTGTTGGTCTGGACGGCAGTTGGTCAGTGTTCGTATCTAATTTAATACTTCAAGGGATGAGCAAAGGTCCTCACACCGTTCAGGTTGTCGTAACGGATCTGGCTGGCAACGTTTCTCAATCGGTTAGTGAGAGTTTCAACGTTGATACCGATCGCAGTGCAATTAGCATCCACCCTGTTGAAGGAATCGATAAAATTGGGGTGGCGAATATTGCCGACGGCCTGACGATTAGTGGCCTCTCATCACGAATTCCAGAAAATGGTGTGGTGACGATAACCATTAACGGCGTGCAGTACACCGCCACGGTTTCCGCAACGGGTGAGTGGTCGACAACGGTGCCGCAGCAGGCTGCGGCAGCGATTGCAGATGGAACCACGACGATCACCGTCTCGGCGCTGGATGTGGATGGCAACGCCGTCTCCAGCGAGCATCAGTTTACGATCATAACCCACACGCTGCCGCAACCCGCGATTCACTTGCCGTTTGGCGATGGCGTAATTAATGCCGCCGAAGCGCTGGTCGGCGGAAGCCTGAGCGGCACTACCGGCATCAAGGGGGCAGGGCAGACGGTTACTATCACCCTGGATAATGGTACTCCGCTGAACGCCGTCGTTGATGCAAACGGTAACTGGACGCTGGCGCTGACGCCGGGGCAGTTGGCGGCATTAGGCAACGGCGATCATACGGTGAACGTTAGCGTCACTGACGCCGTCGGTAATCAGAACACCGCATCTGTTCCGCTGGTGGTAGATAAGAGTGCACCAACGGTTGGCGTTTACTCGGTCACCGACGATAACATTGTCAACAGCATTGAAGCCGCGGGCCCGCTGACGATTAGCGGAACGGGGACGTATGACTCGAAGCACGTGCTGACGCTTGTCGTACTGGTAAATGGCCAAAGCTATGATGCGATACTCCAATCGAACGGTACCTGGAGCATTATGCTGCCTGCTGGCGCACTTTCTGGCGTGCCGGATGGCCCGGTCACGGTGAAGGTGACGGCCACAGACTATGCGGGTAACAGCACGACGACATCGTCAAGCTTCACGCTGGATGCGTCACCGCTCAATGCGCCGAAGATTCAGGTAAACAAAATCTCGACCGACGATTACGTCAATAAAGCTGAAGCCGGCAGCGATCTCATCATCAGCGGTACCACACTGAACGTTGAGCAGGGTCGGGATGTGAAGATTATTTTTGGCGGTCAGACCTACTTCGCGAAGGTGCAGGCTGACGGCACGTGGTCATACACCGTTCTCCAGGCTAATTTGGCCAGCGTCGCTGACGGCGCGCAGGTGATTAGCGTGTCGGTCAGCGATCTTGCCGGGAATATTGCGTCGGGTGAACACACCGTCACCTTTGTTGCCCAGCCGGCATCACAGCCGACAATCGTTATCAACACAGTGGCGCAAGATGATGTGATTAACGCCCTTGAGCACACAACTCCGCTAGTCATTAGCGGTACATCGACGGGGCTAGCTACTGGTTCGGTGGTGTCGGTGACGTTGAACACCAAGCTTTACACCGCCACCGTAGATAAAAATGGCAACTGGAGCCTCACGGTTCCTCAAACTGATGTGCTGGCCCTGTCAGAGACGTCTTATAGCATTAGTGCTAGTGCAGTGGATGCTGCGCAGAACCCTGCCGGCACAACGCACAGCATTACCGTGGATACCAGCGCACCAACGCTTATCGTAGATGTGGCGAGTTCGGTATTCGCCGATCACGCTCTCAATATTGCCGAGGCGGCGGTCGATCAAATCATTCGCGGCACAGGAACGGCGGGCGAGACCGTGTCGCTTACGATCAACAACCGAGTCATCTCAGCGCTTGTTGACAGCCAGGGTAATTGGCAGATGACGTTGCTGTCGGCCGACCTACAATCACTCCCGGCATCGGCAACGCTTGTGTTCAAAAGCGCCGATGCGGCAGGTAACGAGGCTACGAATACCGTCACGGTGAGTGTTAAGACGAGCGGTGGGCCGACCATCACTCTGGATAGCATGTTTACCGATAATATTGTTAGCCTCGCTGAGGCTGTAGCGGGCACAACCCTGAAAGGTTCGGCCAACGGCCTGACTACGGGTACTCAGGTCACGGTAACTATTGGCTCTGATAAATTTTATGGCACGGTTACTGGCAATACCTGGACAGTGGCCGTCACGCCAGGGGAGTTGAAAACCAGCGGTCAGTTGGACGTCACGGTTACCGCTAACGACGCCTGGGGGAACCCGGCCACGGCACACAGTAATCTGGATGTGGTGCTGGGAGTGCCTCAGGCTAAACTTCCGGGCAGTGTCTTCGGTACTGATAATATTTTAAGCCAGGCGGAGGCAAACGCTGGGATAACGCTAACCGGTAAAACTGGGCAATCAGGAGTCGGACAAACCGTTAAAATTACCCTGGATAACTCGCAGGAGTTCACGGGGACCGTCGATATTAACGGCAACTGGACGGTAGTTCTGACACCATCACAGCTGAACGGTATTCCTGATGGCTATCACCAACTGACGCTTGCGATAGGGGACAGGGCGGGGAATAAAGCCACTCCTGATGTTCTCAGCGTGCAGATCTATACCGATCCACTCTCCCCCCCAACGCTGACTCAGCCGTTTACTAATGGGATATTAAACGCGGTTGAAACGAACGCCCCAGACTCTCTGACCGGCGCGCTTAATATCGATTCTACGCTGGTGAAATCGGTGGTGGTCAGCATCAATAACGGGCCGGCGGTTGCCGCTCAGGTATTGAGTAATGGCACCTGGTCATTGCCAATGTCGAGTGCGGATCTTAAGGCGCTGCCGGACGGCGTGCTGCAGGTTAACGTGACCGTGACCGATATTGCGGGTAACCAGATCTCCGGGCAGGGGAGTTTTGAAGTGCTTACCCATTCGCTCCCGGTGGCAAATTACCTCACTCCGTTTGGTGATGGTGTTATTAACTACGCTGAAACCCAGACGGACCAAATCATTAAAGGGAGTACCGGCGTCACCGGCGCCGGCCAGAGCGTCGAGTTGACGTTAGGCGGAAAGCTTTATACGACAGGTAAGGTAGATGCTAACGGCAACTGGTCGGTCACCATCCCGCAAACAGATCTGGCCGCGATGAACAATCTGGCGTCTCTGGACTTCTCCGTGAAGGTGATCGATCGTGCTGGAAATAGCGACACATCCGCTCTGACGACCGTCACAGTTCATAGCGCATTGCCTTCTCCAACAGTCAGCGATCCATTCGGTGATGGTTTCATTAATATCAAAGAGGCCGCGAGTGCAGCAACGCTAACCGGTTCGACTGGCACTGTAGGGGCTAACCAGTATGTTACGGTTAAGGTTGATGTTAACGGCGTGCTTTATACGGCAAATGTTAATTCTAACGGTACCTGGACGGTCGCTTTACCTGCAGGTGCATTGCAATCTCTCTCTCCAGGCGAGCATCAGATAGTTATCTACGCTCAGGATCAGTACGGTAATAGCACCACCGTTAAAACACCTTACCAGGTCGCATTGACTGCGCCGTCGGTCACGATTACATCGCCAATTTTTGGCGATGGCTACGTCAATGCCACTGAGGCGTCCAACGGCACTACGCTAACAGGATCATTCTCGTCGCCGTATCCGGTTGGTGCCAGCGTGAAGGTAACAATCGGCTCGCATACGTTTGATGCCGAGGTGACGGGTAAGGACTGGAAATTGGTTCTTACTGACACTGACTGGCTAGGTATTTCCGAACGTGGTTTACAGAATATCACCGTGTCACTTGATGACGGTGTCCACAACACCAGTACCGCCAGCGCTACGGTTACGCTGCTGCTGGATCAACCGACGATCAGCGTGACGAAGTTGTTCGCGGGTGATAACACGCTGACTTATGCAGAAAGCCTATCTAATCAAATAATTAGTGGTACTTCTACGCATCTGCAGAAGGGGGACACTATTACCGTCACCTTCGGCGGTCCTAATAATATATTCACCACCACGGTACAGGCAGATGGCAGTTGGTCTCTCCAGCTCACGCCAGCGCAGATGGCGCTTCTTGCCAACGGGGCAATAACGGTTAAAGGAACTGACCTCGCGGGAAACTCCACCACGGCGGCGGATGCTGGGTCACTGACGCTTAACCTCACGGCGACATTGCCGTCGATCAGCATGGATTTGATAGCGGGGGATAACTACCTCAACGCCAATGAGCTTTCAATTGGCAATGTGTCTATTTCTGGCCGTGCGCTGAACCTTCCGCTCGGTGCACTTTTAGAGATTGTTATTGTGGATGCACAGTTAACTACATCTACGATCTACTCTAATGTCCCGGTGAATAGCGATGGGACCTGGAATCTATCTCTGCCCAGCGGGCTGTTTTCTGCCGATGGTAGTTACACCATCACCGTTACAAGCCCTGGTATTGTGGGACCTGCCAGCACCCAAACGGTGATTGTTGACCGTATTCTGCCTGCATTAAGCCTGGATCCGTTCGCCGCGGATGGCCTGGTAAATATCACTGAAAAAGCGATGGTGCAGGCCATCAGCGGGTTATCCGACATGGAAGGTAGTCGGGTGAGCATTACGTTGAATGGGCGAAGCTATTCTGCGTTGGTGATTGGGGGGAAATGGTCGGTGAACGTGCCGACAAATGACATGGCCGCGCTGGGCAATGGATCTTACGAAATTAAGGCCAGTATCAGCGATGCCGCAGGCAATACCACCGAGAAAACGCAAACCATCATCGTTGACAGCATTGCCCCTGTGCTAAGCGTGGCGGCGGGGCTACCAGCCGTGCTGACGACGCTAAATATCGGTACAGGTATTGTGCTACAAGGGACGGGGGATAAGGGAAACAGCGTTAACGTTGATTTTTTAACGACGCATTTGAGCGGTACGGTGGACGCCCTCGGAAACTGGAAGGTGACGTTGGATGCGTCATTACTCAAGTCATTAGGCGATGGACCATTGTCGATAGCGGTTAGTACTACCGATGCGGCCGGCAATACCACCACCAAAAATGTGTCGTTGAATATCGAGCTTAACCCGAGTCTGGGCGTTGTATTCAATAAGGTGACTGATGATAACCTGGTGAATCTGGCCGAATCGCTGGCGACGCAAACGCTGACCGGGAAAATTACAGGGAACGCTCTTGGGGCGAAGGTCTCACTGACCATTGCGGGGATTTATACCGTCAAAGATATCTCTGTTGCAGCGGATGGGACCTATTCCATTGAGTTGCCGCCTTCTATCTGGACGGGTCTGATGGCGAATACGCTAGCGCTGCGCGTAGATGTGACCGACAGCTATGGTAATACAACCTTTGGCACCACTACGGTAAATCTGGCGATAGCTAATCTCCCGGCAATCAGTAACGTTCTGGTGACGAAGGATAACGTCATTAACCTGGTGGAAAGCGGCTCTGATCAGCTCATTTCCGGGGTGGTCAGCCAGGCTGCGAACGTCAAGACGTTGGTGCTTAACCTTGGTGGTCAGACGATACAGGCGACGGTGGATGCGCTCGGGAACTGGACGGCTTCGCTGCCAACCAACGTACTCAAAGCCCTTCCGGATGGGATGGCGACGGTCGGCGTGACGATTACCGATACGTCGGGCAACGTGATTAACACCAGCGCCAGCTTTAATGTGGTCACCCATAATCTGCCGGCAATCTCTCTCGACACGCTATTCAGCAACGGCATATTGAGCATTCCTGAACTGGCGGGCGCGCTCCTCAGCGGGACGGCGACCAATCTTGCGGGCAAAACCCTGACCATCCAGGTTGGTTCTACCACGGCGTTTACGACCAACGTAGACGGTACTGGACATTGGTCGGTGAATATACCGGATACGGTAAAAGCGGCTTTGCAGGGGCTGGGGACAGGGAATGTGGGCATTACGATTACGGCGGCCGATCAGTACGGTAATACCGCGAGTCAGACCGGGTCGATTAAGCTGGATCTGGTTGCTCCGGTCCTGCAAAACATGACGCTGTTTGGTGACAATCTGCTGAATCTTCTTGAGTCGCAGTCGAACCAGACGATCGTCGGTACGATTGGCAATGCGCCGATAGGTTCAACGGTCCAAGTGTCCTTTGGAACGAAAATCTTTAACGGCGTCGTCAGCACCAGTTCGGGTGGGTTTACGATCAACCTGTCGCCGAGCGTTCTTGCCAGCCTGTCGGATGGGCTATTTGTTACCAGCATCACCGTGACTACGCCGGATGGTAATAGCTTAACCACGTTGGGGCCTAACATTACCATTGGGCTGAAAAACCTGCCGGTCGTCGCGATCACCTCGCTGTTCGGCAACGACGGCTATCTTAACCATGCAGAAGCCATTGCGGCGCAGACTATCTCCGGAACGGTGACCGGTCTGGCGGATGGCGTGAATAAGGTCAAGGTAACGGTAAACGGTACCGATTATCTGGCCGATCTCAGTGGCGGCAACTGGACGTTATCGCTGCCAGCGGGAACGCTTTCGCAGATTAAAGACGGCGTATTCAACGTTACCGCATCGGTGGTTGATGCCGTGAACAATACGGTGACCGGCAGTAAAACGGTAAACGCGATCGTACAGGCGGTGCCGTCGCTGCACCTGAACACGCTGTTTGGCGATGGGACGTTGGATCTTATCGATCTGCTGACCAACCCTGTTTTATCCGGCACCAGCAGCAATGTGGCCGTGGGCACGCAAATTATGGTCAGTGTCGGGGCGCTGAATATTCCGGCGACCATCGGCGCCAACGGACTGTGGCAAATAACGCTATCGGCTGCCTCATTGCAGAATCTGCAGGATATCTCAGGCCTGAAGGTCAGCGTGACGATGACCGATGCAGCAGGCAACGTCGCCTCGGACTCTCAGCAGGTTACCGTTGCGATTCAGGCGACGCCTTCCGTCACGATCACCTCGCTGTTCGGCGATAACCTGGTGGGGGGCGTGCTGAATGGCGGGTTGAACAGCGCGGAATCGAAGGTTGCACAGACCATTTCGGGTATCAGCCAGAATGCCATCGGTTCGCAGGTAAAAGTGCTGGTGGCCGGTGTTAGCTATTTTGCCACCGTGGCGGCGGACGGTACCTGGGCAGTATCGGTTCCGTCCAGCGCGCTGACGGGCCTGAGCGATGGTCAGCAAAGCGTTAGCGTGTCGGTCACTAACTCCGCAGGTAAAGTGGCCAGCGATACGAGTGCGTTGAATGTTATTCTCCATACGCCAACTATCTCGGTATCCACGCTGTTTGGTGATGGCAAACTGAATATCAACGAAGCGAATGGCGGGCAGCTCATTAGCGGAACGATTACGAATGCCACTGCTGGTTCGGTGGTGACGGTGACCGTAGGAGGAGCTTCGTTTAACGGGACGGTGAACAGCAACGGCACATGGACGGCCTCCATCAGCAATACCGTGCTAAAAGCGTTGCAGGGGAATACCGCCACCATTACCTATTCCGTCACCGACCGGGTAGGTAATACCGACACGAAATCAACCGACGTTGCCGTGAAGTTGACCCAGCCAGATCTGGGCCTGACGCCAGTGCTATCTGGGGTAATCAATGGCCTTCTTGGGCTTGTCGGTGGGCTATTGGGTTCATTAGGGTTAACCAAACCGGCCATTCTGACCCTCAGCGGCACATCGCATAACCTTGAGGCAGGATCGCTCGTTAACATTAACCTGGCGAATTTGGCTTTCGGAAGCGCGACGGTTAAAGCCGACGGAACATGGAGTACCGATCTTAATCTCGGTTTGGATCTGGTGAAAATCCTCTCGCTGAGCACGATTGTTTACCTTTCTGCGGCAGATTCGGCGGGCAATATGGCCTATCTGAATGTTGGTCTTGGCGGCGGAAACCCAACCATCACACCACCACCGGGTACTTCAACGTTGATGACGGAAGCGGCCAGCTTCTCCGTGCTTGCCGCCAGTGCCAACGAAGATTCGGACAACAGTTCGCAGACAAGTTCGGACAGTTCGAACACCACGACCACCACCGCCGCCACTCATGAGACGGCCACCACCACAGATACCACAACCACGGAGACCACCTACACCATTGGCGGCCTGAGCGTCGACCTTGCCGACGGCACCACGCAGACCGGCGATACGGTACATGGCGGCACCGGTAACGACACCATCCATCTCTCATCGCTGGGCTTTACCGAAATCGACGGCGGCGCGGGGACGGACACCTTGGTGCTGGATGGCTCCAATATCATCCTGAACCTCATCGAACTGGCGGGGAAAGTTCACAACATTGAAGTTATCGATCTGGGCAAATCCGGGAATAACAGCATCACGCTGGATGTTAACGAAGCGCTGACGATCACCGATAAACCGGAAGACGACCTGCTGATCAAAGGCAGCGACGGCGACCAGATCAACCTGAAACACGGCGCGACGGATACCTGGGCGATTACCGAACAGCGTGAAGTGAACGGCGTGATGTTCGACGTTTATCACAACAGTTCGCAATCCAATACGCTTAGCGATGTCCTTATTCAGCATGGACTGCATGTCAACATGGTCTAACGGGAATTAACACCTCAGGGACGAGGCGGGCAATCAACAATATCACCACGGGCAATCCTAAGGTGGAAAAATGAAACGTGCCGTATCTCTACTGTTAATGATGTTACCGATGGCTAATCTGTTGGCGGCTCCCGGTAACGAAGGACAATATCGGTGGCAATCGGCCCCAAGCGAACAGCTTCAGGCTCAGCTGACCATTAAGGAAGCGATACTGCGGGCGTTTGCCCGCAACCCAAAAATTGCCCAGGCCTCCGCGCAGATCCGCGTAGGCCGGGCGAATCTTGATGAAGCGAAAAGCGCCTGGTTCCCGCAGATCTCCTTGCAGGGCAACATGGGGCGATCGCACCGTACTGACTCCGCCGGATCGTTGAATAACAACGGTTCTGGCGGCGTTTCGCTAAAACAGCTGCTGTACGATTTTGGTAAAACCGGCGGCAGTATTGATGAGCAGTACAACCTCTCCGACGCATGGCGTTTCGAGCTATACAGCGCCCTCAATGAGGTTGGCACGCAAACGCTGCAAACCTATCTGCAGGTCAAGCGCTATCAGGCGCTGGCGCAGGTCGCACGCAATAATATCCAGTCGCTTCAGGCGATTCAGGAGATGGCGAAACTGCGGGCCCAGGCTGGCCTGAGCTCGCAGTCCGACGTGCTACAGGCGGAGTCGCGTATCGCTGGCATGAACGCCACGGTTGCCCAGTTTGAGGCGCAGAAACGCACCGCACAGGCGGCGCTAAGCGTGCTGACGGGGGTAGTGTCTGACAACCTGCCGGATCTCCCTGAAGATCTGATGAAGCAAAAATTTTCCGTTAACTCCCTTCCGTATGAACGCAGCAATGCGGTGCATAGCGCCCAGTCTAAGCAGTTGGCGGCGGAGCAGCGTATTCGTCAGGCGCAGGCCCAGCATTGGCCGACCATCTCGGTGCAGGCCGGGCGGACGCGCTATGAAAACGATCAAAGCAACTACTGGGACGATCAGGTGCAGTTGGTGGTGGATGCGCCACTCTACCAGGGCGGCGCGGTCAGTGCTCGCGTAGATGCCGCAGAAGGGGACCGGGCAAGCGCTCAGGCTCAGGTTGAAGCGAGCAAGCTGGACATGAACCAGCGCGCCGCGACCGCCTGGGCCGATCTCACCGGTGCCCAGATTCGCCAGCAGGCTGGGGAAGCGCAGTCGGCCACCGCCGAACTGGCTCGCCGGGTTTATCGCGATGAATATCGCCTCAGCAAGCGCAGCCTGAACGATTTGCTGAGCATTGAACAGGACGTTTTTCAGGCCGATAGCGCCACCATAACCGCACGCTATGACGCGTGGGATGCTGCCGTACGCTACGCGGGGGCCGCCGATAACCTACTTGATATGTTAGGCATCGAGCGCAGCCGCACCGTTGGTGATGACTTACCCGCACTATAGACAACACGGATGCAGGAGTGGTTATGCAACAGCCGGATACCGAAAGCTGGATCAATGTGATGGTGCGCGCGGCAGGCCGCTTTGGCCTGCCAGCGGATGCGCCTGCCGTGCGTCAACAGATGCGCTGGTTTGAAAATTTACCGATCGACGTGCGCCTGCAAAGGCTGAGTGGGCTGATGGGACTACAGGTGCACCGTGTCCCGGTGGCGAAAATGCGCTGGAGCGCGCAGAACCTGCCCGCCATCGTGCAGATGGAAAGTGGCGAAATTATGCTGCTGGAGTCGCTCAACGCCGAGGGACTGGTGACCTACTGGCTCAGCAACGGCGGCGATCTGGTGCGGGAAGAGGCGCTGGAGACGCTGCTTGAGCGCATCACTTCCGATGTGGTGATGTTGGGTATTGCGGTACGCGGGCGCGACTCGCGTATTGATGATTTTACCCGCCCGTGGGAAGCGCACTGGTTCTGGCGCCATTTCCGCCATACTGGGCGCAAGCTCTCTGAAATCGCGCTGGCCTCTATCGTCGGCAACGTGATGGCGCTGGGGGGGATTCTGTTTTCGATGCAGGTCTATGACCGGGTTATTCCTGCCCAGTCGTTCCCTACGCTGTGGGTACTGTTTTTTGGCGTGCTGCTGGCGGCGGCGCTGGAGTTCTTTATCCGTCTGGCGCGAACCTACATCTCGGACATCATGGGTAAACATATTGACCTGAATTTATCGTCGATGTTTTTTGCCAGGGCGATGTCGATTAAAAACGATGCCAGGCCGAAGTCCACCGGATCGTTTATCTCGCAGCTGCGCGAGCTGGATCAGGTGCGCGAACTGCTGACCTCCACGACGGTGGGTGCGGCGATGGATATGCCCTTCGTGCTGCTGTTTATCGTGATCATCGCGATGGTCGGCGGCCCGTTGGTGGTGATCCCGCTGATCGCGATCCCGTTAATTGTGATCCCCGGCCTGCTGGTGCAGTGGCCAATGGCCAAGCTTGCCAAAGAGGGGATGCGTGAGAGCGCCATTCGTAACGCCGTGCTGGTGGAATCGATTGAAGGGGTAGAGGACATTAAGGCGCTGCAGGCGGAGCCTTACTTCCAGCGTCAGTGGGAAACAACGCACGCCGTCGGGGCCAGCATCGGCATGAAGCAGCGAATCTGGGGAGCGCGGCTTAGCGGCTGGGCATCCACCGTTCAGCAGATCACCTACGCCGGCATGTTAGTGTTTGGCTGTTTTCTGGTGATTGATGGCAGCATCACCACCGGTACGCTGGTGGCGTGCAGCATGCTGTCGTCACGCCCCATTGCGCCGCTGATGCAGCTGACGATGGTCTTCTCGCGCTGGCAACATGCGAAATCGGCGATGACCGGGCTGAACGAACTGCTGAAAAAACCGCTGGATAAAGAGTCGGATAAGAAGATGGCGCACTGCCCGGTGCTGGCGGGGCACTATCAGATGCAGCAGATGCAGTACAGCTATGACGTGGAAAAGGGCGAGCAGGCGTTGAGTATTGACGGGCTGGAGATTATGCCCGGTGAACGGGTCGCCATTCTGGGGAAAACCGGGGCCGGGAAATCCACGCTGCTGCGGCTTTTTTCCGGGCAGGTTCAGGCCACCAAAGGAAAAACGATTATCGACGGCGTTGATATGGCGCACATCGACCCAACCGATGTCAGGCGGCAGGTTGGATATCTCTCGCAGGACTCCAGGCTCTTTTTCGGCACGCTGCGGCAGAACCTGATGCTGGGTCATCCCCATGCGACCGAAGCGGAGCTGATTCAGGCGCTGCGGATTAGCGGAGCAATTACGCTGGTGCAGCAGGATGCCGCGAGCCTCGACCGCATGATTAACGAAGGCGGGCGCGGTTTATCGGGCGGGCAGCGGCAGATGGTGCTGCTGAGCCGCCTGATTGTGCGTAACCCGCAAATTGTGCTGCTGGATGAACCGACGGCTTCAATGGACGAACAGCTGGAAGAGTGGGTGATTCGCCAGCTTCAACAGTGGCTGACCGGGCGCACGCTGGTGCTGGTTACCCATCGCCCGGCTCTGCTCAAGCTGGTCGACCGCATTGTGGTGCTGGAAAACGGGAAGGTGGTGGCTGACGGTCCGCGCGATACGTTACTGAATCAGGCGAGGAAGAACAGCAATGTCGCCTCGATTGTTCCCGGAGGTGCGCAATGATTGAAGCGAAAATGCAGGATGAGCTGAATCGCCAGAGCCGTCTCTCGTCGTCGGTGGTGTGGTTAAGTTTTCTGGGTCTTGTCATCTTTGTGCTGTGGGCCCGTTGGGCGATTCTTGATGAGGTGACCGTGGGGACCGGCAAGGTCACGCCCTCTAGCCATGCGCAGGTGATTGAGAGCCTGGACGGCGGTATCGTCAGCCAGTTGCTGGTGAAAGAGGGCGATATCGTCAATCGTGGGCAGATGCTGGCGCGCCTAGACCAGACGCGCTTTCAATCGAACTTCGGCGAAGCGGCGGTACGCGTCCGCTCGCTTCGGGCATCGAGCGAGCGTTTAAGCGCGGAGCTAAGCGGGCTGCCGCTGAAGTTTAGCGCCGAATCACTGCAGGAGCCCGCGCTGGTCGCCCGTGAGAAGCAGCTGTACGAGTCCCGGCGCAGAACGCTGAATGAAACCCTCAGCAATCTGCAAAAAACGCTGCAACTGGTGGATGCGGAAATCCGAATGACGAAGCCGCTGATTGCCCGAGGGGCAGCCGGTGAGGTAGAAGTTATTCGCCTTGAACGTCAGGCCGCTGAGCTGCGCGGTAAGATGGATGAAGCGCGTAACCAGTATGCGGTGCGGGCGCGGGAAGAGCAGGTGAAGAATGATGCTGACCTGGATGCGCAGTTGCAGGTGATGGCGGGCAAAGCTGACCAGGTTCAGCGAGCATCGCTTTTTTCACCGGTGCGTGGGGTGGTGAAAGATATTCAGGTGAATACCGTCGGGGGCGTACTACAGCCCGGCGGCAAGCTGATGGAGATTGTCCCGCTGGAAGATCAGCTGCTTATCGAGTCTCGGATTAACCCTCGCGATATTGCCTATATCCGCCCTGGCCTACCGGCGACCGTCAAAATTACCGCCTATGACACCTCTATCTATGGCGATTTAAAAGGCACCGTCGAGGTGGTTTCGCCTGACACCTTGCAAGATGAGGTGCGCCGCGATCAATTTTACTACCGGGTTTACGTACGCACGCAACAGGCGGAGCTGGTGAATAAACAGGGTAAGCGTTTCCCGATCATGCCGGGGATGATTGCTAACGTGGAAATTAAGACCGGGCAGAAATCGGTGCTGGATTACCTGATTAAGCCGCTGAACAAGATGAAGGAAGCGCTGAGGGAACGGTGATGGAAACGACGCTTGCCTGCGGGTGCAGGCAAGCGTTGCCAGAACTAGCGGCCAGCATGTTTCATAATGCGGGCTTTATCGAGCTGCCATTCGCGATCTTTCAGATCGGAACGTTTGTCGTGCTGTTTCTTCCCTTTCGCCACGCCGATTTTTACCTTACACCAGGCGTTTTTCCAGTACAGCGACAGCGCCACCACGGTGTAACCTTCGCGGTTGATACGCCCGAACAACGAGTCCAGTTCGCGCTGGTTAAGCAGCAGTTTACGGGTACGTGTAGGATCGCAAACGTAGTGCGTTGATGCCACGGCCATCGGGGTGAAGTTCGCGCCAAACAGGAAGGCTTCGCCGTCTTTCAGGATGACGTAGCTGTCGCCAATGTTGGCTTTACCTGCGCGCAGGGATTTCACTTCCCAACCCTGGAGGGCAAGGCCCGCTTCAAATTCTTCTTCGATAAAGTATTCGTGGCGGGCGCGTTTATTCAGCGCAATCGTGGCTGATCCAGGTTTGTGTGCTTTTTTCTTTGTCATAATGTCCTGAACTTATCGCTTATCTCAATAACACTGCCTCAAGCTCCCGCGAGGCGCAATGGGTTATCTTAGCACGATATAGCCCGCCTCCGTTTTTTTTAGCAGTAGATAAATGATACTATTTACGCCGTGTTCGTGAATGGAAATTGCTATGCCTCAGATTAGCCGTACTGCGCTGGTTCCCTACAGCGCGGAGCAAATGTATCAACTGGTGAACGATGTGAATGCCTACCCAGATTTTATCCCCGGTTGTACAGGCAGCCGTGTTCTGGAGTCCGGCCCGACGCAAATGACGGCGGCGGTGGATGTCTCTAAGGCAGGCATCAGTAAGACCTTTACCACGCGCAATACGTTAACCAGCAACCAGAGCATCCTGATGCATCTGGTCGATGGGCCGTTTAAGAAATTGATTGGTGGCTGGAAGTTTACGCCACTGAGCCAGGACGCCTGCAAGATTGAGTTTCAGCTTGATTTTGAGTTTACCAATAAGCTTATTGAGCTGGCGTTTGGCCGCATCTTTAAGGAGCTGGCGCTGAATATGGTGCAGGCGTTCACGATGCGCGCTCGCGAGGTTTACAGTGCCGGGTAAAATTGCCGTCGAAGTCGCATATGCGCTGCCGCAAAAGCAGTATCTGCAGCGGGTGACGCTGGATGAAGGCGCGACGGTGGAGCAGGCCATTCAGGCCAGCGGGTTGCTGACCCTGCGTGATGATATTGACCTGACAAAAAATAAAGTCGGTATTTATAGTCGCCCAGTAAAGCTTGACGATGTGGTTCACGACGGTGACAGGGTCGAGATTTATCGCCCGCTGATTGCCGATCCGAAAGAACTGCGTCGCCAGCGCGCTCAGCAAAAAAGCTGATCACCCTGTAGCCCGGACGAGGTGCGAGAGCAGCGACTCCGGGATTTCCCCGGCGTCACTGCGTTCGGCCTGGCTACGCCGATTGCAGACATAAAAAAAGCGCTCATTGAGCGCTTTTTTTGCATCTGCTACACACCGCCGCTGATTTATTTGGTCAGCGCTGGTTTGTTGTCGATGTTCGTCAGTACGCCGCTGCTGTTGAAAGTCAGGGTCAGCGTCTGCTGAGTGACGGATTCATGGCCTGGCTGCTGGCGGAAAACGTAGAACCAGGTGTTGGTGCCGAACGGGTCGGTCATCATCGGGGTACCTAAGGTATAGGCGACCTGTTGTTGCGTCATGCCAACACGGATTTTGGCAACATCATTAGGTACCAGATAGTTCCCCTGACTAATATCAGGACGGTAAACCACTCGCTCCAGAGTGGAACAGCCTGCAGTCATCATCAGAAGAACCGCTGCGGCAGCAGTCAGCGTTTTACAGCGCATAGTGATTTGATTCCTTTTCGGGCCCGAGCAGTACGCGGCTCATATGTAATGTGCCGATGATAATAGACCTGAGGTAAGTTGGAAACCTTTGATATCAGGTCTTACGGCGTTTTTATTGTGAACTCAGACTCTAAGAAACCAAAAAAGTTTATGCAGCCAGTAACTCTTTCGCGTTCGCCAGCGTATTCCGTGTGACTTCACTACCGCCGAGAAGGCGCGCCAGCTCCTGCAGACGAGCACGTTTGTCCAGCGGCTGCATGTGCGTTTCGGTCATTGCGCCGTCGGTCTCTTTGCTGACGTAGAAGTGGTGGTGGCCACAGCCTGCAACCTGCGGCAGGTGTGTTACGCACATCACCTGAGTGGATTCCCCCAGCTGGCGCAGCAGCTTGCCAACGACTGCCGCCGTCGGGCCGCTGATACCGACGTCTACTTCATCGAAGATCAGCGCCGGGGTTTCCATTTTGCGCGCGGTAATCACCTGAATGGCTAGCGCAATACGCGACAGCTCACCGCCGGACGCTACTTTGGCAATCGCCTGCAGCGGCTGGCCGGGGTTGGTGGTCACGCGGAACTCAATGCGGTCTGCGCCTTCGGCGGTCAGGTGCTGCTCTTCAAAGCGGACGTCGATATCGAACAGGCCGTGCGGCATGGAGAGCATGTGCATGCTGTCGGTAATCAGCTGTGAAAGCTCCTGAGCGCTTGCCTGACGCTGCGCATGCAGCTGGTGGGCCGTTTCCATTGCCAGCTGATGATGACGAGACACCGCGTGTTTCAGCGTCTCCAGCGAGTCGCTCTGGTCGTCGAGCAGTTGCTGTTCGTCGAGCAGGGATTGGTAGTACTCCGGCAGCGCTTCCGGCGAAATCTGGTGCTTACGTGCCAGTGAAATCTGTTTTGACAGACGCTGTTCCAGCTCGTACAGGCGGTTTGGGTCGAGATCCAGACGGTCGCAGTAGTGGCGTAGTTCGTCGCTGGCTTCACTCAGTTGAATGGCCGCTTCTTCCAGCATATCCAGCACGCCGGGGAGTTTGCCGTCCATGCTCGCCAGTTCACCTGCCAGCTGGCGGGCGGTGTAGAGCTGGCTTTGCAGGTTGACGTCCTCGCCGTCGGCGAGGATGGCCAGCGCATGCTGGCTGGTGGCGATAAGCTGCCCGCTGTTGGCGAGACGCTTGTACTCTTCGTCAATTTGTTCGTATTCGCCCGGCAACGGGTGGAACTCGATAAGCTCTTTCAACTGATACTGCAGCAGCTCTGCGCGAGCGGCGCGTTCCTGACTTTGCTGCTGATGGGTTGCCAGATCGCGACAGCTTTGGTTCCACAGACGGTAATGTTCGGCCATTTGTTGTGCGAGCGCTGACTCACCGACGTAGGCATCAAGCAGGGTTTTCTGATGTTCAGGCTTCACCAGCTGCTGGTGCGCGTGCTGGCCGTGGATCTGGATAAGCAGTTGACCCAGTTCACGCAGCTGCGACAGCGGCACGGCGGTGCCGTTGATAAAGCCGCGTGAGCGGCCGTCGCTGCTGATGACGCGGCGCAGCAGGCACTCGCGGCCATCTTCCAGCTGGTTATCTTCAAGCCAGCGCAGAGCGGCAGGGGTGTCTTTGAGCGCGAAGCGGGCGCAGAGGTCGGCGCGGCTGGCGCCAGCACGAACCATGTCAGCTTCGGCGCGGCCACCCAGGCATAAGCCGAGGGCATCGATTGCAATTGATTTACCGGCCCCGGTTTCGCCGGTGATGGCCGTCATGCCGCTGTTGAAGTCGATTTCAAGTTCACGAACGATGGCAAAATTGCTGATGGTCAGTTGTGCTAACATAGCCGCTTCCTGTATGAAAACCCATAACTGTGTTTTAATACAGTATAAACTGGTTTTTTATCCAGTAAAGAGGCGGCGGTAAAATTAGAACAATTTTTTTGACCAGCCGAGCTTGGTGCTTAATGTGTTGAAATAGCTGTAGTCTTTCGGATGGATCAGGTTGAGGTGGTAATCGCTACGGCGAATCAGCACATCTTCCCCTTCCTGAATCGGCAGAGCTATCTGGCTGTCGCAACTGATCTCAAGGTCACTGCGGCGGTGCGAGAAGCGCAGACGAATGGTGCTGTTGCTGTTAATTACCAGCGGACGCGCCGACAGCGTGTGAGGGAACATCGGCACCAGGGTGATGGCATCCAGAGAAGGCGTCAGAATCGGGCCGCCCGCCGAGAGCGAGTAGGCCGTGGAACCGGTTGGCGTAGAGATAATCAAGCCGTCGGAGCGCTGGGAGAAGGCAAAGGTTTCGTCGATATAGACTTCAAACTCAATCATATGGGCAACTTTGCCGGGATGCAGCACCACTTCGTTGATGGCGGTGCTGATGCGCTTCTGACAGTTTTGCTGGCAAACCTGCGCTTCCAGCAGGAAGCGTTTTTCGGCAATAAAGTTACCGTCCAGCACGTCGGCTAATTGCTGATGGGCGTTGTCCGGGTCAAGGTCGGTGAGAAAGCCGAGGTTGCCGCGGTTAATGCCAATCACGCTGATGTCGTAGCGGGCTAGGGTGCGGGCCGCGCCAAGCATATTGCCGTCGCCGCCGACCACCACCGCCAGATCCGCTTTCTGGCCAATTTCCGCCAGCGTGCCGGTCTGGACGTTATCCAGCTTGAGTTCTTTGGCTATCTGGCGTTCAACAATCACCTCGTAGCCTTTGGTGCACAGCCAACGATAGAGCATTTCATGTGTCGTCAGCGCCGTCGGGTGACGAGGGTGTCCTACAATACCGATACACTTGAAATGATTGTTCATTTTCTGAATGTCCTTGTGCCGAAGATGGGTGACAATGTGATGGCTTCCCTTGAAACCCGGAATCTGATCCCCATAATAAGCGAAGTTAGCGAGATGATTGCGAAAAAACGCGGAGAAATTCATGAGTAGTAAAGAACAGAAAACGCCTGAGGGGCAATCCCCGGAAGAAATTATCATGGAACAGCACGAAGAAGTTGAGGCGGTTGAACCAAACGCTTCTGCTGACCAGGTGGATCCGCGCGACGAAAAAATTGCGAACCTCGAATCGCAGTTAGCGGAAGCTGAAACCCGCGAACGCGAAAGCGTCCTGCGCGTGAAGGCAGAAATGGAAAACCTGCGTCGCCGTACCGAAATCGACGTTGAGAAGGCGCACAAGTTCGCGCTGGAAAAATTCGTCAACGAACTGCTGCCGGTGCTGGATAGCCTGGACCGCGCGCTGGAAGTGGCGAACAAAGACAACGAAGATATGGCACCGATGATCGAAGGTATCGAGCTGACCCGTAAGTCGATGCTGGACGTGGTGGCGAAGTTTGGTGTACAGGTTGTGGCGGACATCAACGTGCCAATGGACCCGAACGTACACCAGGCCATTGCGATGGTTGAGTCCGAAGAGGTCGCTGCTGGCAACGTGCTGATGGTGATGCAGAAGGGTTACACCCTGAACGGTCGTACCATTCGCGCGGCGATGGTCTCCGTCGCGAAAGCGAAGGCGTAATCTTCGCTTAACCCTCTCCCCTGGCGGGGAGAGGGGCTATTCTTTAGTCCTTCACGCTTTCCCGAAGCGGCTTCACCGGATTTACCTGCACCTGCTTAATCACGTTATCCTGTACGTCGAGAATATCGATATCGTACTGGGCGATGCGCACGCGCGTACCCGCAGCCGGGATCTCTTCTAACGCTTCCACAATGATGCCGTTAATAGTGCGCGCTTCGTCTTCCGGCAGATGCCAGTTGAAGGCCTTATTCAGCTCGCGCACGTTGGCGCCGCCGTCGATAATCACCGAGCCATCATTCTGCGGGTTAACCTCTTCGGCCAGCGATGGCGACATTGAAGTGGTGAAGTCGCCGACGATCTCTTCCAGAATATCTTCAACCGTCACCAGCCCCTGAATATCACCGTACTCGTCGACCACCAGGCCCACTTTCTTCTTGTTGCGCTGGAACTTTACCAACTGCGTGCTGAGCGGTGTGCCTTCCGGAACGAAGTAGATTTCATCGGCGGCGCGCAGCATCACCTCTTTGGTGAACTCTTTTTTCTCGGTCATCAGGCGATAGGCTTCGCGTACGCGCAGCATGCTGATGGCATCATCCAGTGAGTCGCGGTACAGCACGATGCGGCCGTGCGGCGAGTGGGTGAGTTGGCGAACAATCGATTTCCAGTCGTCGTTGATGTTGATGCCGACGATTTCGTTACGCGGCACCATGATGTCATCAACGCTGACTTTTTCGAGATCCAGCACCGACAGCAGCATGTCCTGGTTACGACGCGAGATTTGCGAGCGGGACTCGTTCACGATGGTGCGCAGTTCGTCTTTGCTGAGCGCACTGCTGATGGTGATGTCGGTTTTTATGCCCATCATGCGCATCAGAATTCGGGTAATCAGGTTCAGGAACCAGACCAGTGGCATCATCAGAATTTGCAGCGGTGCCAGCAGGAAGCTGCTTGGATAGGCCACTTTTTCCGGGTAGAGGGCGGCGATGGTTTTTGGCAGAACTTCAGCGAATACCAGCACTACGAAGGTCAGCACCCCGGTGGCGATGGCGACGCCCAGGTCGCCATACAGGCGCATGCCGACGATGGTGCCCAGCGCAGAGGCCAGAATGTTGACGAGGTTGTTGCCAATCAGCACCAGGCTGATAAGACGGTCAGGCTTTTGCAGCAGCTTTTCGACGCGACGCGCCGGTTTATTGCCCTGTTTTGCCAGATGACGGAGCCGATAGCGGTTCAGCGTCATCATGCCGGTTTCGGAACCTGAGAAATAGGCAGAGATGACCACCATGATGATCAGCGTCACGATCAGCGTGGTGGTTGAGATATGTTCCAAGTGGATTCCTTAGTACTTAGCCCACGAATTGTTGAATGACACGGCTACCGAAGTAGGCGAGCGTCAGGATGCCAGCACCGGCAACGTTAAACCAGACGACTCGGCGTCCGCGCCACCCTTCATGATAGTGGCCCCATAACAAGACGATATAGACGAACCAGGCGATGATGGAAAGGACGGCCTTGTCGATATTTTCCATGCTGAAGAGGTTATGCATGTAAAACAGGCCGGTACAGAGCGTCAGCGTGAGCAGCACGACGCCAACCTGGGTGATGTGAAACATTTTACGTTCAATGACCATCAGCGGCGGCATTTCATGGCTGAACGCCAGCTTCTTGTTCTTAAGCTGATAGTCAATCCACGCTAGCTGCAGCGCATACAGCGCGGCAATAATCAGCGTGGCGTAGGAGAACAGCGACAGACCGATATGCACCATCATTCCCGGCGTGGCTTCCAGGTGAGTAATAAACTCGTTGGGCATAAAGGTGGCGAAGGCGAGGTTGATCAGCGCAAAAGCATAGACAATAGGCAACAGCAGCCAGCCGCGGTTTCGCGAGGCGACGATGGTCATCACCGTACAGATCATCAGGCTCACCAGCGAGCCGACGTTCAACAGGCTGAGGTTCTGCCCGCTTTCACCGCCCGGTAGAATACGGGCTTCCAGCGCAAACGCGTGGCACACCAGCGCAACGGTGGCAGAAAGAATCGCCATACGCCGCCAGCCGCTGTTTTTTTGCAGCAGACCGGGAATGATCAGCGCCAGGCTGATGGAGTAGGCAACAAGCGCGAGCAGGGCAAAAACAGGCATAAAGTGTCGGCAGTCGTCAAATAGAAGAAAGAGAAGCAGTATATACGCAAAATCATTCGAGTTGTATCAAGGCGCATAGCCTGCGTGAAGGATGATGTGAATGGCGTAACGTGATGCAGCGCTAACCGCAGCATCACAACTCCTCCGCTGTCGTGTTATACTCCGGCAAATTTCCGTATTTTTGGTCGCGCTAGCGACTCACGTTTCCACCCCAGGCGAGAGACAATGTTTGATAATTTAACCGATCGTTTGTCGCGCACGCTGCGCAATATCAGTGGCCGTGGACGCCTTACTGAAGACAACGTAAAAGAGACGCTGCGCGAAGTGCGCATGGCGCTGCTGGAGGCTGACGTTGCGCTGCCGGTAGTGCGTGATTTTATCAATCGCGTAAAAGAAAAAGCGGTTGGTCACGAAGTTAATAAGAGCCTGACCCCAGGTCAGGAGTTCGTCAAAATCGTTCGTAGCGAACTGGTTTCGGCGATGGGCGAAGAGAACGAGACGCTAAACCTGGCGGCGCAGCCACCGGCCGTAGTGCTGATGGCGGGCCTGCAGGGTGCGGGTAAAACCACGAGCGTCGGTAAGCTCGGTAAGTTTCTGCGCGAGAAGCACAAGAAGAAAGTGCTGGTCGTCTCTGCCGACGTTTATCGCCCGGCGGCGATTAAACAGCTGGAAACCCTGGCTGAACAGGTTGGCGTAGACTTCTTCCCGTCCGACGTGGGCCAGAAGCCTATCGACATCGTTAACGCGGCGCTGAAAGAAGCGAAGCTGAAATTCTACGACGTGCTGCTGGTGGATACCGCCGGTCGTCTGCACGTTGATGAAGCGATGATGGACGAAATCAAGCAGGTTCACGCGGCAATCAAGCCGGTTGAAACCCTGTTTGTCGTCGACGCAATGACCGGCCAGGATGCGGCGAATACCGCCAAGGCCTTCAACGAAGCGCTGCCGCTGACCGGCGTGGTGCTGACCAAGGTCGACGGTGATGCGCGCGGCGGTGCGGCGCTCTCTATTCGCCACATTACCGGCAAGCCAATCAAGTTCCTCGGCGTCGGCGAGAAAACCGAGGCGCTGGAGCCGTTCCACCCGGATCGTATCGCTTCCCGTATCCTCGGCATGGGCGACGTGTTGTCGCTTATCGAAGATATTGAGAGCAAAGTTGACCGTGCGCAGGCTGAGAAGCTGGCGACTAAGCTTAAGAAGGGCGACGGTTTCGACCTGAACGACTTCTTAGACCAGCTTAAGCAGATGAAAAACATGGGCGGCATGGCAAGCCTGATGGGCAAACTGCCGGGCATGGGTCAGCTCCCGGACAACGTCAAATCCCAGATGGATGACAAAGTGCTGGTGCGTATGGAAGCGATCATCAACTCGATGACGCTGAAAGAGCGCGCGAAGCCTGAAATCATCAAAGGTTCCCGCAAACGTCGTATCGCCCAGGGCTGTGGCCTGCAGGTGCAGGACGTGAACCGTCTGCTGAAGCAGTTCGACGACATGCAGCGCATGATGAAGAAGATGAAGTCGAAGGGCGGCATGATGAAAATGATGCGCGGAATGAAAGGGATGATGCCACCAGGATTCCCTGGCCGTTAATCCCTCCGTTGAAGTGTGCTGGCTTCGGTTTGCGCACTTCGACAATGACAAACACGCCGACTTTGCTCTGCCTATGACGATAACGCCCTGGTTATCGTGCGGTAAAAGGCAGATGTTGATTGCAATTCCCCCAGAAATGAGTAAAATTTTCGGGCTTTTAATATGACACCGGGCCCCTTCCCTCGATGGGGCCCGGTTGTTCTATTCACACAAGAGGATGTTATGGTAACTATTCGTTTAGCTCGTCACGGCGCTAAAAAGCGTCCGTTCTACCAGGTTGTTGTTACTGACAGCCGTAACGCACGCAACGGTCGCTTCATCGAGCGCGTTGGCTTCTTCAACCCAATCGCTTCTGCGACTGAAGAAGGCACCCGTCTGGACCTGGATCGTATCGCACACTGGGTTGGCCAGGGCGCAACTATCTCTGATCGCGTATCTGCGCTGATCAAAGAAGCTAAGAAAGCAGCTTAATCTGTCACGGTGGTCATGATGAGCAAGCAACACACCGCACAAGCACCTGTTGATCCGATCGTATTGGGGAAAATGGGTTCTTCCTACGGTATCCGTGGTTGGCTCAGAGTGTTTTCCTCCACCGAAGACGCCGAAAGCATTTTTGACTATCAGCCCTGGTTAATCCAGAAGGCGGGTCAGTGGCAGACCGTTGAGCTGGAAAGCTGGCGCTACCACAATCAGGATATCGTCATTAAACTGAAAGGCGTTGACGATCGCGATGCCGCGAATCTGCTGACGAACTGCGAAATTATCGTAGATTCCTCGCAGCTGCCGGCGCTGGAAGATGGAAGCTATTACTGGAAAGACCTGATGGGCTGCCAGGTAGTGACCACTGAAGGCTACGGTCTCGGTAAAGTCATCGATATGATGGAAACCGGGTCAAATGACGTTCTCGTCATTAAGGCAAACCTGAAAGATGCATTTGGCATCAAGGAGCGGTTGGTTCCGTTCCTCGATGGGCAGGTTATCAAGAAAGTCGATCTCGCTACTCGTACTATCGAAGTAGATTGGGATCCTGGTTTTTAAACCACCGGATAAACGGTAAAAGACGGCGCTATGTGGATTGGCATAATTAGCCTGTTTCCTGAAATGTTCCGCGCAATTACCGATTACGGGGTAACTGGCCGGGCAGTTAAAAATGGCCTGCTGAACATCCAGAGCTGGAGTCCTCGTGATTTCACGCATGACCGGCACCGTACCGTGGACGATCGTCCTTACGGCGGCGGACCGGGGATGTTAATGATGGTGCAACCTTTACGGGACGCCATTCATGCAGCAAAAGCCGCGGCAGGTGAAGGCGCGAAGGTGATTTATCTGTCACCTCAGGGACGCAAGCTTGATCAAGCGGGCGTCAGCGAACTGGCCACGAATCAAAAGCTGATTCTGGTATGTGGTCGCTACGAAGGCATAGATGAGCGCGTGATTCAGACCGAGATTGACGAAGAATGGTCTATCGGCGATTACGTTCTCAGCGGTGGTGAGTTACCGGCAATGACGCTGATCGACTCCGTGTCCCGGTTTATTCCGGGTGTACTGGGCCATGAAGCTTCGGCATTCGAAGATTCGTTTGCTGATGGATTGCTGGACTGTCCACACTATACTCGCCCTGAAGTGTTGGAAGGGATGGAGGTACCGCCGGTTCTGCTGTCGGGAAACCATGCTGAGATACGTCGCTGGCGTTTGAAGCAGTCGCTGGGCCGCTCCTGGCTTAGAAGACCTGAACTTCTGGAAAACCTGGCTCTGACTGAAGAGCAAGCAAGGTTGCTGGCGGAGTTCAAACAGGAACACGCACAACAGCAACATAAACATGATGGGCTGGTCTGAGACCCCCAAATATCAGTTTACCCAGGATAAGAGATTAAATTATGAGCAACATTATTAAGCAACTTGAACAAGAACAGATGAAGCAGGACGTACCTTCCTTCCGTCCGGGTGATACCGTGGAAGTGAAAGTATGGGTTGTTGAAGGTTCCAAAAAACGTCTGCAGGCATTTGAGGGCGTGGTTATCGCTATTCGTAGCCGCGGTCTGCACTCTGCATTCACTGTTCGTAAAATTTCCAACGGCGAAGGCGTTGAGCGTGTCTTCCAGACTCACTCTCCAGTTGTTGACAGCATTGCTGTTAAACGTCGTGGTGCTGTACGTAAAGCTAAACTGTACTACCTGCGTGAGCGCACTGGTAAGTCTGCTCGTATCAAAGAGCGTCTTAACTAAGATTCGCGCAAGCGACATCCTGTTAAAAAGGGCTGGCCGAAAGGCTGGCCCTTTTTTATGCCTGCATTTTGTGGATCGTGTAGATATAAAAAAACCTGCCGAGGCAGGTTTTCTCATATGAGATTTCTGGTTGCATTACCAACCGTAGGCCACACCCCCGCCAACAACGAAGTCCCGCTGTGAATCATCAGAGACCGACGCTTTTACCACTACATGTTCAGTTGCTCGTGTTGAGAAACCTACAGCCAGGGCCGATTCACCGTCAGTAGTACCTACACCAGCCCCTACTGCGAACGTTTGGGAGTTCAGTACCTGTGGGATATTTGCCATAGCCGCTACGCCAGCAATGCCTGCGGAGGCTCGTTTGCGGTTTTCGTCGATCTTTTTATCCAGGTTCTCAAAGTTACTATTACCGTTTTCTAATGCCTCAATACGTTGTTCATGATCCGCAATACTTGCTGAGTTTCTGGAAACCGCAACGTCAGTTTTTTGTTGGGCAGCCCTGGTTGATTGAAGGCCACCAGATACTTGAGCAATGTTAGTTTTATTCTGGTCGATCTGATCGGTGTCTATCTTAATTGCATTTCTTGTAGCCTGCAGGCCGCCGGAGATCTGAGCGATATTGGTTTTGTTCTCGTCAATCTGGGTCGTGTTAGCCTTGATCGCATCGTTAGCTGATTGCAGACCGCCGGAGACCTGAGCGATGTTGGTTTTGTTCTCGTCAATCTGGGTTGTGTTAGCCTTGATAGCATCGTTAGCTGATTGCAGACCGCCGGAGACCTGAGCGATGTTGGTTTTGTTCTCGTCAATCTGGGTTGTGTTAGCCTTGATAGCATCGTTAGCTGATTGCAGGCCGCCGGAGACCTGAGCGATGTTGGTTTTGTTCTCGTCAATCTGGGTCGTGTTAGCCTTGATCGCATCGTTGGCTGATTGCAGGCCACCGGAGACCTGAGCGATGTTAGTTTTGTTCTCGTCAATCTGGGTTGTGTTAGCCTTGATCGCATCGTTGGCCGATTTCAGGCCGCCGGAGACCTGAGCGATATTGGTTTTGTTCTCGTCAATCTGGGTTGTGTTAGCCTTGATTGCGCTGTTGGCCTTTAGCAAGTCGCTGGATTGTTGGGTGATGTTAGCAGCATTATTGGCCGTTTCGTTGTTAAACGCTTCCAGGTCGTAGCTGCTGCCAGCCTCGCCAACGATATTAAAAGTACCACTTGAGTAGTTTTCCTGTACCGCGTGAGCCGCGATAGGGGATGTAATAATCGCGGCGATAAGAATATTAAGGATAGTCTTTTGCATTTGTCTGTTCATCATTATCTTACTAAATTGGATGGCAATAGCTGTACCGTTTTAGTGCAGCTAATTCTTTTTTTGTGATGTTGCGTTATTGATTGTTATTCTCTACAGGGTTCGCACAGAGCGAACCCTCATGATGTAATATCACAAGTGGCGGTATTTTATTTTTAGTGAAAAATACAGGTTCAATATTATTTATTCAAATTAAATAAAGGTTCATAAATAATGGTTTAATTGTTAAATAATAAGCGAAAGTCGCGCGGATAGCGGTCTGTGAGGAATTTTCCTCTCAAACTGATGATTGTATACATTCAAATTACTTTGATTTTTATCAATGTTTTTTAGTCGGGAAATAGTATTAATTGCATTCGAAAGCCATGTTTTTTGATGTAATTGATAATGACTTTGATGTTTGTTGTCGCGGAGTGGTTTTTTTATCGATATAGAATGGTTATTAGTTTTTTGCCGTGATAGATCATTTTTATACCATGTGATTTTTTACTCAAGTACATTTAACTTTAATTAAATAATTATAAAATATATATCGATCATTTATCATACAAATGATGTTGGTTTTAATTTCGCAGGAAACTGATGCCTGTGAAATAGATAACAAGCTAAGATAATTACTGGGCAGTGGGTAGGGGTTATAAAGATGTATTATAAAGATATAATATATTTTCTATAAACTCATCTTAGTGCAGGAATGGAAATATTAATCGCAATGGGTGTTTCTTAATTAAGAGAAGGGAACGATCCCTCTCCATAAATAACCACATTCTTTTTGTTTCGAAAACACTATTCCTTAACATATCGAGGTTAAATCATTTACAATGCTCGCTCGCAGCAGGAGAGCAGTGTGGGCAGACGAGTCTTCAACATCACAGCACTAAAACAGCGAGCCGCCTGGCTTGCGCTGTTTGCTATGGCGTTGATTATTGTTGCCCCGCTCATCTCGATGTCGCTGCAGCAATCGCCAATGAGCGCTATGCCGGGCATGCATCATGACATGAGCATGTCGATGCCAATGTCGGCTCATCATTCTGCCCCTGAAAGCATGCCTATCGATCACGGTGAGGCCTGCGGCTACTGCGTGCTTCTCACCCATGTCCCGGGCCTGATTCTGGCCCTGTGCGTTTTGCTAAGTGCACTGATGCTTCGGGTGACGACCGCGCCTTTCCCGTCGTTGGTTTTACACTGGCGTGACTTCCCCTGGCTTTTCCCCGATACCCGTGCGCCACCGGCGCCGTCTGCTTTGCCTGCTTAATAACGATAACTGACGCTTTAGCGTCTCATCGCTCTCGTTTGCATAAAGGAAGAGTATGACAACCTGCACCTCGCGGGCGGCATGGGTGCACCTACTGCGCCGCCTGCATTTTTTTATCGGCCTGTTTGTCGGGCCTTTTATTTTCGTTGCGGCCTTAACCGGCACGCTGTATGTGGCCACGCCTCAGCTGGAGAACCTGATGTATCGTCAGGCGCTGCAAGGGGAGATGAGTGGTGAACGGCATTCGCTCGCTGAACAAATTGCCGTGGCTGAACGTTCGTTGGGTACACCGCTGCGTCTGAGCGCGGTGCGGCCTGCGCTGGAAGTGGGGGAGACGACACGGGTGATGTTCGACGACCCCGCGCTTGCGCCCTCTGAGAATCGCGCGATCTTTATCGACCCGATAACCCTCGCGATAAAGGGCGATATGACAGTCTACGGCACCAGCGGGATCTTACCGTTGCGCCAGTGGATTGATTATGCCCATCGCTCGCTGCTGTTGGGGGATATCGGGCGTTTGTATAGTGAGCTGGCGGCATCATGGATGTGGATTGCTGCGCTGGGTGGGGTTGCACTGTGGGCCTTTACCCGGCCAAAACGCCGTATTAAAAACCGCCTGCAGAATACCCGCCGCGTTCACGTTACGCTTGGCTGGTGCCTGCTTGCTGGCATGCTGCTGTTTTCGGCGACCGGCTTAACCTGGTCCCAATGGGCGGGCGGCAACGTTGATAAGCTTCGTGCCACCTTTGGCTGGTTGACGCCGCAGGTGAATACTCAGCTACACGGTAGTGAGGCGATGGTGATGGACCCGCATGCGGAGCATCATGCTCATCATCAGGGTATGGTGATGAGTGAGCCGCCGATCGCCGTGGATCGGATTGATGCGATCCTCCTGGTGGCACAACGAGGCGGTATTGATGCAACACATCTCGAAATCCGGCCACCGCGCAGTGTGGATCGCGCCTGGACGGTGACAGAAATCGATCGCCGCTGGCCGACGCAGGTTGATGCGGTGGCTATCGATCCCGGCTCGCTGGCTATTCTCGACTATACCCAGTTTGCCGATTTCCCGCTGATGGCAAAACTCACCCGTTGGGGCGTGGATTTCCACATGGGCGTACTGTTCGGCCTGCCTAACCAACTGCTGCTGATGGCGTTTGGCCTGGCGCTCTGCGTCGCGATTTTCATGGGCTATCGTCTCTGGTGGATCAAACGCCCGGCGCAGTCATCGGTGAGCCCTGTCCAGACGTTGGCGCAAAGCTGGCTGGCGCTGGCTCTCCCTGGCAGGGTTCTCACACTACTGCTGGCGATAGCGTTCGGCCTGGCGTTGCCGGTGATGGGGGCGAGCCTGCTACTGTTTGTGATTATCGACTGGCTACGCTGGCGTAATACGGTGGTTCAGCGGGTGTCGCAGACGGCTGAGTAGCGGCCTCAGTGCCGTTGTGGATCGTAGGGCGAGCACGCAGGTGCTCGCCTTTTTTATCTGTGTAATTTTTTATTTACATTTATTGGGCGATTATTTTGCGATTAAATGGCATCTGTAAACAATAATTTACGAATTTTGGATTGAAATCTTTACTCGTTATGATATTGTGGCTGCACCTCATTGAGGAAACCACTATCGCAAACGAGCCATAACAGGTAATGCCAACATGCAAAAAGACGCGCTGAATAACGTAAATATCGCCGATGAACAGATTCTGATCACCCCGGATCAGTTGAAAGCTGAATTCCCGCTCACCGTTGAGCAGGAAGCGCAAATCGCCCAGTCACGTAAAACGATTTCTGACATTATCGCCGGCCGCGATCCGCGCCTGCTGGTAGTGTGTGGGCCTTGCTCTATTCACGATCCTGAAGCTGCCATCGAATACGCGCGTCGATTTAAAACCCTTGCGGAAGAGGTCAGCGATAGCCTCTACCTGGTTATGCGCGTCTATTTTGAAAAGCCTCGTACTACCGTTGGCTGGAAAGGGCTTATCAACGATCCGCACATGGATGGCTCGTTTGATGTGGAAGGTGGTCTGAAAATTGCGCGTAATTTGTTGGTAGAACTGGTCAGCATGGGGCTGCCGCTGGCAACCGAAGCGCTGGACCCGAACAGCCCACAATACCTGGGCGACCTGTTTAGCTGGTCTGCGATTGGTGCGCGTACTACCGAATCTCAAACCCACCGTGAAATGGCGTCTGGTCTGTCGATGCCGGTTGGTTTCAAAAACGGTACCGATGGTTCACTGGCGACCGCTATCAACGCCATGCGTGCAGCGGCTATGCCACACCGCTTTGTCGGTATCAACCAGGCCGGTCAGGTCTGCCTGCTGCGTACTCAGGGTAACCCGGATGGCCATGTGATCCTGCGCGGCGGTAAAAAACCGAACTACGGCCCGGAAGATGTAGCGCAGTGTGAAAAAGAGATGGAACAAGCAGGACTGCGCGCATCGCTGATGGTAGATTGCAGTCATGGTAATTCCAATAAAGACTACCGCCGTCAGCCTGCGGTGGCGGAATCCGTTGTCGCACAGATCAAGGATGGTAACCGTTCCATTATTGGTCTGATGATTGAGAGCAATATTCACGAAGGTAACCAGTCTTCCGAGCAGCCGCGCTGTGAGATGAAATACGGCGTATCGGTCACCGATGCTTGCATCAGCTGGGAAGCGACGGATGCGCTGCTGCGTGAGCTCGACAAGGATTTGCGTGGCCATCTGGCGGCTCGTCTGGCGTAAGAGGATTGTATGGTTGCTGAACTGACCGCGCTGCGCGATCAAATTGATGAAGTAGATAAAGCGCTGCTGAGCCTGCTGGCTAAGCGCCTGGAACTGGTGGCGGAAGTCGGGGAAGTCAAAAGCAAATATGGCTTACCGATTTACGTCCCGGAGCGTGAAGCTTCTATGCTGGCTTCACGCCGCAGAGAGGCGGCCGCGTTGGGCGTGCCGCCCGATTTGATTGAAGATGTGCTGCGTCGCGTAATGCGTGAATCTTACTCCAGCGAAAACGATAAAGGCTTTAAAACCCTTTATCCGTCGCTGCGCCCGGTGGTGATCGTGGGTGGTGGTGGCCAGATGGGACGGCTGTTTGAAAAGATGCTGACGCTGTCAGGCTATCAGGTACGGACGCTGGAGAAAGATGACTGGGCACGCGCGCCAGAGTTGGTCGCTGACGCCGGAATGGTGATTGTCAGCGTCCCTATCCACGTGACCGAGCAAATCATTGAGAAGCTGCCGCCGCTGCCAGCGGATTGTATTCTTGTCGATCTGGCGTCGGTGAAAGCGGGCCCGTTACAGGCCATGCTTTCCGCGCACCAGGGCCCCGTTTTAGGGCTGCACCCGATGTTTGGCCCGGACAGCGGCAGCCTGGCAAAACAGGTGGTGGTGTACTGCGATGGCCGTCAGCCGGAAGCGTACCAGTGGTTCCTCGAACAGATTCAGGTCTGGGGCGCGCGTCTGCATCGCATCAGCGCAGTAGAGCACGACCAGAACATGGCCTTTATCCAGGCGCTGCGCCACTTTGCGACCTTCGCTTACGGCCTGCATTTGGCGGAAGAGAACGTCCAGCTAGAGCAACTGCTGGCGCTCTCGTCACCGATTTACCGCCTCGAACTGGCGATGGTCGGGCGACTGTTCGCTCAGGACCCGCAGCTGTATGCTGACATCATTATGTCGTCCGGTAACAACCTGGCGCTGATTAAACGCTACTACCAGCGCTTTGGTGAGGCTATCGGCCTGCTGGAGCAGGGGAACAAGCAGGCGTTTATCGACAGCTTCCGCAAAGTTGAACACTGGTTCGGTGACTACGCGCAGCGCTTCCAGAGTGAGAGCCGCGTCCTGTTACGGCAGGCGAACGACAGTCGGCAATAACGAAACTGTATATACTTGAAAGCCAGGGGAAATCCTCTGGCTTTTTTTATGGGATGAACAGAATGGCTGACGCAAACCTGCTGTTTGATTACACCGGCCACCTGCCGGAATGCCCGACCTGGAGCGAAGCGGAACAAGCGCTTTACTGGGCCGATATCATGGAGTGTGAAATTCACCGCTATGCGCTGGCGACCGGTGAGCACCGGGTTTTACAGTTCCCGGAAGAGGTGGGCTGTTTTTCCCTGCGGGAAAACGGTGGCTTTATTGTCGCTCTACGCAGCGCCATCTGGCTTGCCGACAGCCGTGGACTGCTGCAGCATAAAGTTTGCGATAACCCGAGTAACCCTCAGCTGGCACGCTTTAACGACGGCGGTACTGACCGTGATGGGCGCTTTTACGCCGGCACCTTCTGGGGACCGGGTGACTATAACGGCGCGCTGCTGGTGCGGATTGATAATCAGCTGACGCCGAAAGTGGTGCAGTGCGATATTCACGGCGCCAACGGGCTGGCCTTTAGCGAAGATAAACGCTGGATGTATACCTCGGATACGCCAAACGGCGTGATTTATCGTACGCCGCTGGATGAGCATGGCGAGCCGCAAAAGCGTGAGGTGTTTCGTCAGTTTAAAGCGGGAGAAGGCATTCCTGACGGGGCGGCTATCGACGAAGAAGGATGCTACTGGAGCGCGATGTTTGACGGCTGGCGGATTGCACGCTTCTCACCAACGGGTGAACAGCTCGCCGAGTATCGTTTGCCGGTGCGCTGCCCGACGATGGTGTGCTTTGGTGGCGCGGATAGGCGCACGCTGTTTATCACCACCACCCGCGAGAATATGTCGGCGGAGGAGGTGGCGCAGTATCCGCTTTCCGGCGCCATCTTCACCCTGCCGGTAGAGGTAGCAGGGATGAAGAAGCTGCCGTTTATTGAACGTTAAACCGGGTCGACGGGGACCACGTTTTCGCTTGGGTAGCAGCCCAGCACTTTCATGGAACGGGTGATCCCGGAGAGTTCTTTCAGCGCCTTTTGCATCGGCAGGGATTCCAGGTTGGCCTGGATGTCGAGATAAAACATCTCTTCCCACGGGTTGCCATGAATAGGACGTGATTCGAGCTTGGTCATGATCAGGTTGTGGTTGCGCAGGACCAGCAGCGCTTCAACCAGCGCACCGGCCTGTTGTCCGGTCGCGATAAGCAGGGTCGTTTTCGCTGGAACCTGATCGGAGACGTTCACCGATTTGCGTGCCAGCACCAGGAAGCGGGTAATGTTCTGCGTCTGGTTAGCCTGGCAATGCTCCAGTACCTGCAGGCCGTACAGCTTGCCACCGGCTTCACTGCCCAGCGCGGCAACGGTCGGGGAGTTGGCCTGCGCCACTTTTTCCATCGCCGCCGAGGTGCTCTCGGTGTACACAATTTTCCACTGCGGGTAGTGGCTCAGGAACTGGCTGCACTGCTGGAACGGCTGCGGGTGGCTGTAGACCGTCTCGATGGTTTCAAGCGTCGTTGTACCGTTCACCAGCACGCAGTGGTCGATAGGCACCGTCATCTCGCCCACAATCGACAGGCTGGTGTGCTGCAACAGATCGTAGACATCGTTAATCCCGCCGGAGCTGGTATTTTCAATCGGCACGACGGCGTAGTCGGCCTGACCGGTCTCGACCTGATTAAAGATATCGGCGAACTTCAGGCAGCCGCTTTCGATGAACTGTTCAAAGTGGCGAGCGGCGTACTGACGTGCCGCCAGATGGGAGTACGACCCTTTTGGTCCCAGAAACGCGATGCGCGCTGAGTGCGGGTTAATCTGGTTTAAATGCTGTTGCAGCAGGGTTTGCTGGGTCAGGACAGAATCTTCAATGATGAGCTGGAACAGCCGCGTGATGTAGTGCGCATCAAGCTGGTGGGTTTTGCCGATGGTGATAAGACGCTCCAGCAGGTCACGCTCGCGGTCGATGTCGCGCACCGGGCGATGGGAGGCCAGCTTGGCTTTGCCAACTTCCACGGCGAGGCCGCGGCGTTCTGCCAGCAGGCTGACCAGTTTTTCATCGAGGGCGCTTATCTTATCGCGTATTGCCAGTAACGGGTTTTCCGAAGTCATCATGTTTGCCTTTCTTGTTATCAATAAAAAAGGCCTCCCGGGTGGGAGGCCTGATTGTTCGTCTTCGCATTCTTTATCTCACGACGAAACGCCTCCCAATCAGGGGAAGGTAAAAAAGAATGCGAAGAAAAACGGTAGTCGTATCACAGCAGGTTAATTCCTTAGTGTGGTGAGGTTTTACAGTACCCGCTCTGTTTTCGTTCTGTCAATAAAAAACGCGCCCGAAGGCGCGTTGGCGATACACATTAAAGTACAAAGTTCAGTTTACTCTTCTTCAACTTCTTCTACGAAGCTTGCGTCTTTCACCGATGTGGTGGCGCGACGGGCTTCCCCTTTGTGTTGCACCTTATTGAGCTGCCGTTCCAGCTTGTTGATCAATTCGTTAATGGCGGTGTACATATCTTCATGTTTAGCGCTGGCGACCAGATGCCCGTTCGGGGTATTCATCGTGGCGTCCGCTACAAATCCCTGTGGCTCTTTGGACAGGATGATATGTGGGTTGATTAAGTGGGTTTGCCATTTTTCCAATTTTGAGAGACGGTCTGCGACATGCTGGCGAATAGCCGGAGTAATTTCCATTTGTTTACTGGTAATGTTCATTGTCATAAATTTTACCTCTTGTCTTTCCGTCTTGGTGATTCCAGCATACCTCGGATTTGGTTAAAATGTGTGATTAAGATCACATTATTTTGTCACTTTTTGTCAGTGCATTCATTTTGTGAGTCAGGACAGGAAGAAGTGATTTTTTACTTGTCGGTTCGGGAAAATGCAGCCATATTTGATAGGATGACCTGGAGCTAAACCGCTTCAGCAATGACGTAAAACGAATAAAAAAACGGCAGCCTCAGGGCTGCCGTTTTGCTTGATAGGATTGTCCGAATCAGGACTGAGTGTTTTTGCTGTTGGCCGCAATGATTTTTGCGACTTTGTCAGCCTGCGCGGTCATCTGCATTTCACGATAGGCGTTTTCCATCTTAGGAAGCGCGTCGCGGGTGGCCTGAGTGTCCGGGTAGTTACGCATCATGTTTTCAGTGCGGTTAACCACGGCTACCCATGCACCACGTGCAGTGTAGTAATCAACAACGGAAAGTTCATATTTCGCCAGACGATCTTTCAGGAAGACCAGACGCTTGTTGGCATCGGTGACGTACTGACTGTTCGGGTAGCCGCGCACCAGCTTCGAGAAGTCATTGAATGCGTCACGCGCGTGCTGCGGATCGCGGTCGGAACGATCGACGCCGAAGAAGCCCTGCAGCGCGCTATCATCCAGCGCCATATTCGTCAGACCACGCATGTACATCACGTAGTCGATGTTTGGATGAGTCGGGTTCAGACGGATGAAACGGTCAATTGCGGCCTGGGCCAGCGGCAGATCGGCATTTTTATAGTATGCGTAGATCAGATCCAGCTGAACCTGCTGAGAATATGGTCCAAACGGATAGCGGTTATCCAACGCTTCCAGTTGCGTTATTGCCTGTTTCCAGTTACCGTCCTGCAGCTTTTGCTGAGCAGTTGCGTAGATTTCATTAGGCGGATTATCAGGAACTTCGTCCTTTGAACCAGAGCACCCCGCCAAAGCCAGGCTCAACGTGGCCGCTGCCACCAGATATTTCATGCGCGTCATGACGTTTTGACTTTCCTCAAAATGTTTATACGGGATATTCATAGTTCCTGTTCCCGATTAAGACCAGCTACAATAGCACACTATATTAAACGGCGAAGCCGTAAAAACCCAACGTTAACGAAGAAGCTGTATATGGCACAACGAGTACAACTCACCGCAACGGTGTCCGAGTCACAACTTGGACAACGCTTAGATCAGGCTTTGGCCGAAATGTTCCCTGATTATTCGCGTTCGCGCATAAAAGAATGGATCCTCGACCAACGCGTACAGGTAAATGGCAAAGTTTCAGACAAGCCAAAAGAGAAAGTCATGGGCGGCGAAACCGTCTCTATTGACGCCGAAATTGACGAAGAGATCCGCTTTGAAGCGCAGGATATCCCACTCGATATCGTTTATGAAGATGACGACATCATGGTCATCAACAAACCACGTGACCTCGTGGTGCACCCTGGCGCTGGTAACCCGGACGGCACGGTACTGAACGCGCTGCTGCACTACTATCCGCCGATTGCCGATGTACCGCGTGCGGGCATCGTACACCGTCTGGATAAAGACACGACCGGTTTGATGGTGGTGGCGAAAACCGTTCCGGCGCAAACGCGTCTGGTGGAATCGCTGCAGCTGCGTGAGATCACCCGCGAGTACGAAGCGGTCGCGATTGGCCACATGACCGCAGGCGGTAGCGTTGAAGAACCGATCAGCCGTCACCCGACCAAGCGTACGCACATGGCGGTACACCCGATGGGTAAACCGGCGGTAACGCACTATCGCATTATGGAACACTTCCGTGTGCACACGCGTCTGCGGCTACGTCTGGAAACCGGACGTACGCACCAGATCCGCGTGCACATGGCGCATATCACCCATCCGCTGGTGGGCGATCAGGTCTATGGTGGACGCCCGCGTCCGCCGAAAGGCGCATCGGATGAGTTCATTTCCGTACTGCGTAAGTTTGACCGTCAAGCGCTTCACGCGACCATGCTGCGTCTCTATCACCCGATTTCGGGGATTGAAATGGAATGGCATGCGCCAATCCCGCAGGATATGGTTGATCTGATCGCAGTGATGCGCGACGACTTTGAAGAACATAAGGATGACGTAGACTGGCTATGACCAAAATCATTGTCCCGGAGTGGCCGCTGCCAGCAAGCGTAGCGGCCTGCAGTTCAACGCGCGTGGGCGGGGTTAGCGAAGGGGCGTGGGATTCTCTGAATCTCGGTGCCCACTGTGGCGATAATCTTGATCACGTAGAAGAGAACCGTAAGCGTATGTTTGCGGCAGGTAAACTGCCGTCGAAACCGGTGTGGCTTGAGCAGGTACACGGTAAAGAGGTTCTGCATCTGACCGGTGAACCTTATGCCTCTAAGCGCGCCGATGCTTCCTATAGCAATACGCCCGGGACTGTGTGTGCGGTGATGACAGCCGATTGTCTGCCGGTGCTTTTCTGTAATAAAGCCGGAACCGAAGTCGCTGCGGCGCATGCCGGATGGCGCGGGCTGTGCGACGGCGTGCTGGAAGAGACCGTTGCCTGCTTCAAAGATAGCCCAGAGAACATTGTTGCCTGGCTTGGCCCGGCGATTGGGCCGCTGGCTTTCGAAGTCGGCCCGGAAGTGCGTGAAGCGTTTATGGCGAAAGATGCCAATGCGGTTAGCGCCTTCCGTCCTGCCGGCGAAAAATACTATGCTGATATCTACCAGCTGGCGCGTCAGCGCTTGGGGAATATCGGCGTAACCGCACTCTTTGGCGGTGACCGCTGTACCTTCAGCGAAAAAGATGATTTCTTCTCTTACCGCCGTGACCGTACTACGGGTCGTATGGCAAGTTTCATCTGGCTGATATAACCTATAGAATCAAGACGATCCAGAAGGCAGACATTTTTTTCTCATTGACCAGGTCATTTAACCTTGAATAATTGAGGGATGACCTCATTTAATCTCCTGTAGCAAATTTGACCTAGTATGGGAGGAGTCATGCGTCTGGATCGTCTTACCAATAAATTCCAGCTTGCTCTTGCCGATGCCCAGTCGCTCGCACTGGGGCACGACAACCAATTTATCGAACCTCTTCATTTAATGAGCGCCTTGCTGAATCAGGAAGGGGGCTCGGTACGTCCTTTATTAACCTCTGCTGGCATTAATGCTGGCCAGTTGCGTACCGCTATCGATCAGGCATTGAGCCGTTTACCTCAGGTGGAAGGCACCGGTGGAGACGTGCAGCCGTCTCAGGATCTGATGCGCGTGTTGAATCTTTGCGACAAGCTGGCGCAAAAACGTAACGACAACTTTATTTCGTCAGAGCTGTTCGTTCTGGCGGCGCTTGAGTCACGTGGCACTCTGACCGACCTGCTGAAATCAGCGGGGGCGACAACGGCCAATATTACTCAGGCTATTGAACAGATGCGCGGGGGTGAAAGCGTGAATGACCAGGGTGCCGAAGACCAACGTCAGGCATTGAAAAAATACACGGTCGATCTGACCGAGCGCGCCGAGCAGGGCAAACTTGACCCGGTTATCGGCCGTGATGAAGAAATTCGCCGTACCATCCAGGTACTGCAGCGTCGTACGAAAAACAACCCGGTATTAATCGGTGAACCGGGCGTCGGTAAAACGGCCATTGTTGAAGGGCTGGCGCAGCGCATTATTAACGGTGAAGTTCCGGAAGGCTTAAAAGGCCGCCGTGTACTGGCGCTGGATATGGGCGCGCTGGTGGCCGGGGCGAAATACCGCGGTGAGTTTGAAGAGCGTCTGAAAGGCGTACTGAACGACCTGGCGAAACAGGAAGGCAATGTCATCCTGTTTATCGATGAGCTGCATACCATGGTCGGGGCGGGTAAAGCCGACGGCGCGATGGATGCTGGCAACATGCTAAAACCGGCGCTGGCGCGTGGGGAACTCCACTGCGTAGGCGCGACGACGCTGGATGAATATCGCCAGTACATCGAAAAAGATGCGGCGCTGGAACGTCGATTCCAGAAAGTGTTTGTCGCAGAGCCTTCGGTGGAAGACACCATCGCGATTCTGCGTGGTTTGAAAGAACGTTATGAACTGCACCACCACGTGCAGATTACTGACCCAGCAATTGTGGCGGCAGCAACGCTGTCTCACCGCTATATCGCCGACCGTCAGTTGCCGGATAAAGCTATCGACCTTATCGATGAAGCGGCGTCCAGTATTCGTATGCAGATTGACTCGAAGCCGGAAGAGCTCGACCGACTCGACCGCCGTATCATTCAGCTGAAGCTGGAACAGCAGGCACTAATGAAAGAGTCTGACGAGGCGAGTAAGAAACGTCTCGACATGCTGAACGATGAGCTGAGCGATAAAGAGCGTCAGTACTCTGAGTTAGAAGAAGAGTGGAAAGCGGAAAAAGCCTCCCTCTCCGGTACGCAGACGATTAAGGCTGAACTGGAGCAGGCGAAAATTGCCATCGAGCAGGCGCGTCGCGTCGGCGATCTGGCGCGGATGTCCGAGCTGCAGTACGGCAAAATTCCAGAGCTGGAAAAACAGCTGGAAGCGGCAACGCAGTCTGAGGGTAAAACCATGCGCCTGTTACGTAATAAAGTGACGGATGCAGAGATTGCCGAAGTGCTGGCACGCTGGACTGGTATCCCGGTTGCCCGCATGCTGGAAGGCGAACGTGAGAAACTGCTGCGTATGGAGCAGGATCTGCACAGCCGCGTGATTGGGCAGAACGAAGCGGTTGAAGCGGTATCGAATGCGATTCGCCGTAGCCGTGCCGGGCTGTCCGATCCTAACCGTCCGATTGGTTCATTCCTGTTCCTGGGGCCAACCGGGGTAGGTAAAACCGAACTGTGTAAAGCGCTGGCTAACTTTATGTTCGACAGCGACGACGCCATGGTGCGTATCGACATGTCCGAGTTTATGGAGAAACACTCCGTGTCTCGTCTGGTCGGTGCGCCTCCGGGATATGTTGGTTATGAAGAGGGCGGTTATCTGACGGAAGCGGTTCGTCGTCGTCCTTATTCTGTCATCCTGCTGGATGAAGTCGAGAAGGCGCATCCGGATGTGTTCAACATTCTGCTGCAGGTTCTGGACGACGGTCGTCTGACCGACGGGCAGGGGAGAACGGTCGACTTCCGTAACACGGTGGTCATCATGACCTCTAACCTCGGTTCCGACCTGATTCAGGAACGTTTCGGCGAACTGGACTACGGGCATATGAAAGATCTGGTACTGGGCGTGGTCAGCCACAGCTTCCGTCCAGAGTTCATCAACCGTATAGATGAAGTGGTTGTCTTCCATCCGTTGGGTGAAAAACATATTGCGTCGATTGCCCAGATTCAGCTGCAGCGTCTGTACCAGCGTCTGGAAGAGCGTGGCTACGAAACGCAGATGTCTGATGAAGCGCTGCAGTTGCTGAGTCAGAATGGTTACGATCCGGTATATGGTGCACGTCCGTTGAAACGTGCTATCCAGCAGCAGATCGAAAACCCGCTGGCCCAGCAGATTCTGTCCGGCGAGCTGATTCCTGGCAAAGTTATCCGCCTGGAAGTCAAAGACGATCAGATTGTGGCAGTGCAGTAAGTCACAAAAAGAAGAAAACGAGCCCTTCGGGGCTCGTTTTTGTTTAAAAACCAGGCAAAAATAAGAGGGTTGAATGAAAAATAAGCGAACGATAAGTTTTTTATAATTTATGCTTGCGACTTCTCAGTATCTCCCTATAATGCGCCTCCACTGACACGGAACAACGGCAAACAAGCCGCCGGGTTAGCGAGGTTCTCCTGAGAATCTCGAGAGACGAAAGCGAAAATAAACGCTTGACTCTCAAGCGGGAAAGCGTAATATGCACATCCCGCGCCGCTGACAAAGCGAAGCGGCACTGCTCTTTAACAATTTATCAGACAATCTGTGTGGGCACTCGAAGATACGGATTCTTAACGTCGCAAGACGATAAATGAATACCAAGTCTCT
>NZ_JABBJF010000016.1 GCF_014218705.1 Kluyvera sichuanensis
ATTCATTTATCGTCTTGCGACGTTAAGAATCCGTATCTTCGAGTGCCCACACAGATTGTCTGATAAATTGTTAAAGAGCAGTGCCGCTTCGCTTTTTGTCAGCGGCGCGGGATGTGCATATTACGCTTTCCCGCTTGAGAGTCAAGCATTTATTTTCGCTTTCGTCTCTCGAGATTCTCAGGAGAACCTCGCTGACCCGGCGGCTTGTTTGCCGTTGTTCCGTGTCAGTGGAGGCGCATTATAGGGAGTTCTGAGACGTTGACAAGCCCTGTTTTAAAAAAACTTTTCAACCGTCTCTTTTTTGCTCAAATCAGGCTGAGACAGGCAGTTTTTCGAGCGTTTCAAAGCCGTAACGCTGTAAAACGGGTAAAAGTTGCTCAGTTTCTGTCGTCAACGCCATGCAGTAAGCCAGATTTGCATCGCTGGATTTCGCATCCGGCGCTTCATGTTCCAGCAGCCAGGCAGTACGACGCGCAATTGCCGCACCGGAATCCACTAATCGGGTACCTTCGGGAAGCACCTGCAGCAACTCATCCTGTAATAGAGGGAAGTGAGTGCAGCCGAGCACGACGGTATCCGGCGGTTCCTGCATACGCAGCCATGGACGCAGAATACGGCGCAGCTCTTCCAGAGGAACCGGCTCACCGTGCAGCTTCGCTTCCGCCAGTTCCACCAGCTCGGCAGAACCCAGCATCTCGATGCGGCATTCATTGGCAAAGCGAGCAATCAGCTCATGGGTATAAGGACGTTTGACCGTACCCCGCGTTGCCAGTAAGCCCACAATACGGTTAGCCGACAGACGCGCTGCCGGTTTGATAGCCGGTACAACGCCCACAACCGGGAAGGCAAACTTGTCACGCAGCGCGGGCAAAGAGACCGTACTGGCCGTGTTACAGGCAATCACCGCCAGGGAAAGCGGGTAACGCGCCTGTACCGCAGTGACAATTTCAACGACGCGCTCAACGATAAACTCTTCGCTCTTCTCCCCATAGGGGAACGCGACGTTATCGAAGGCGTAGATGTAATGGAGATCCGGCAAGAGATGCCGGATCTCATCATAGACCGACAGCCCACCGACACCGGAGTCAAACACCAGTACGGTAGGACGTGGTTCAGAAGGTGTAGCTGCCAGACAAGGTGTATTCCCGCCCTGCAGTTGCGTAGCCATAAACTGTCTCGTAATCTTTATCGAACAGGTTGGCTATTTTACCACGAACTGTCAGGTGTGAGGTGATTGGATATGAAGCCGATACGTCAACAGTGCTGTAGCTCGGTAAAACTTGCTGCGTTGGGCTGTACTGGGACGTGTTATTGTCGTAGCGCTTCCCATAATATTGCCATGAAACATCCATATCGACATTGAACATCGTCCAGTCCAATTGATACTTCGCCTGGCGCTTTGAACGACGTGCAAGCACTTCACCATTTTCGTCATTGCGCGGATCCACATACTGCAGGGTCACGCGGTGGCTGAAGATTCCAGTGTCTACGTTCCCTGTCCACTCGACGCCTTTAATGGTCGCCGAGTTGATGTTGCCATATTCACTCACATAGGTAACAGGGTCAGTATAGTAGGTAATTAGGTTAGCAATCTTGTAATGGTATGCCGAGAGTCGCCAGTCAAGCGGTCCGGTTAGCCCCTCTAACCCAGCCTCCCACTGCTTTGACTCTTCCGGTTTAAGATCCGGGTTGGATTTGATGTCAAAACGTGTGGAACCAAACTGCTGGCCTAATGATGGCGCAAGGAAGCCAGTGCCATAAGAAAGCGTTGCCCGATAGTTCTCAACAAACGCCCAACCAGCGGTAGTCTGCCAGGTGCCGTGCCAACCGAACTGTTCATCATGATCTTCTCGGCCCGAGGCCTCAAGCGTGACGCTACCGAACTGTTGTTGCCCTGCCAAATAGAGTCCCGTGTTATCACGGTTATAGCTGTCCGAGAGTTTCGTGCTGGAAGAGGTCAAACGCTGCTGCTGCCAATCAACGCCCGCACTGATGGAGCCCTGGCCAACCTGAACATTATTACCCCACTGCAGATTGCGCTGCGTCATGTTGTCCAGCGTCGTACCATCGCTGTATCGACCATAGATACTGCTGTAGTTGTAATCCTTTACCTTCTGGTAGCTGGCAATCAACTGAGACGAGTAAATCCCCGAGTTGAATTTCAGTCCCGTATCCCAGGATTGGTTATAAAGTTGTTCTTCATCCGCACTGTAGTCTTTATATTTCGGAGGGCTTCCCAGATCGTAATCAACGTTGTTGGTATAGCTATGCCCACGGAAAAAGCCGGACAAATTGTCGTTAAACTTATGCTCCAGGCTACCCCAGAATGTCTTATTGCGGAAACCATCGCGATCGCTATCATGATCCCAGCTTGAGCCGGGTTGCACGTTAAAGCCCTTTGTACTCTCATACGAACCCGCAACCGTCGCTACCGTATCACCAAAGCGCTGACGCAGTGTGCCGTCATACTTCTGATATCCCTTCGACCCCATCCCGGCATCAATTTTTGACTCATCGGTATCAGAATGCGTAATGATGTTAATCACGCCCCCCATCGCACCGGAACCATAAATAGCCGAACGCGGGCCACGGATATATTCCACTCGTTGTACTAATGAGAGAGGGATCTGATTCAGGTCTGGAGTATTAGAAATACCGGGACGGCTCATTGGGATACCGTCAATCAGCACTAGTACCTGACGAGTTTCCGTGCCGCGAATAAAAAGCGAAGAGGATTGGCCCATACCGCCATATTGCGCGATATCAACGCCGGGCAGACGGCGCATCACGTCATTCAGATTCTTTGCCTGCCAACGATTTATATCATCACGGGTCACCACATCCATTGGTGCCAATACAGTATCAACGGGTTGCTGAAAACGATTTGCAGTGATAACCATCGAGTCGGAATTGCTGTCTTGCGCCCAGCCGGAAAATGCCGTGACGGATAACGCCGTCATCAGCGAAGCTTTTTTGATCATTTTTAAAAGCATCCAAATAGAAAAGGGATGCCGCAGGTTTTATCCGTTGCTCGCGACGATAAAACCCCATGCGACGTTATCCGGCAGGTCTTCGGGCTTGGAGGTTATATAAAGAGGCGATGACTTCCCACGGCACGCCGCAGTGTCTGCATTGAATGCACTCATCTCTTACCTTCCTTACCGCTGCGCGTCAGCCCCAGATTTACACTGGGTTCCCTTTTAACTCACAGGACCGGTACAAGGATGCTACATTTAGTTACATATGGATGTCCAGACTGCTATTTATGATTTTCACCGTCATCGGCGCTGGACATCCCCTGAACAAGCCCTACAATCCCCGCGTACTTTTATTATTCAGGATGCCTCATGACCCCCGAACATCTCCCAACCGAACAGTACGACGCTCAGCTCGCCGAGAAAGTCACTCGCCTGCAAACGATGATGACGCCGTTTAGCGCACCTGCGCCGGAGGTGTTTCGCTCGCCGGTCAGCCACTACCGGATGCGCGCAGAATTCCGCATCTGGCACGACGGTGATGACCTGTACCACATCATGTTCGACCAGCAGACCAAGAACCGCATCCGCGTAGACGCCTTCCCTGCGGCAAGCCAGCTTATCAACACGCTGATGACCGCCGTGCTTGATGCCGTGCGTGATAACCGCGCGCTGCGCCACAAGCTGTTCCAGATTGATTACCTCACGACGCTGAGCAATCAAGCTGTCGTCTCGCTGCTGTACCATAAAAAGCTCGATGACGAATGGCGTGAGCAGGCCGAAGCGCTGCGTGACGCGCTGCGCGCACAGGGTCTGAACGTGCACCTGATTGGTCGTGCGACCAAAACCAAAATTGAGCTGGACCAGGACTACATTGATGAACGCCTGCCGGTTGCAGGCAAAGAGATGATCTACCGTCAGGTGGAAAACAGCTTTACCCAGCCGAACGCCGCCATGAACATTCAGATGCTGGAGTGGGCGCTGGACGCTACGCAGAATTCACACGGCGACCTGCTGGAGCTGTACTGCGGTAACGGTAACTTCTCGCTGGCGCTGGCGCGCAACTTTGACCGCGTTCTGGCGACTGAAATTGCCAAACCGTCCGTGGCTGCCGCACAGTACAACATCGCCGCTAACCAGATAGACAACGTGCAGATCATCCGCATGGCGGCAGAAGAGTTTACTCAGGCGATGAACGGCGTGCGGGAATTTAACCGTCTGCAGGGCATTGACCTGAAAAGCTATCAATGTGAGACGATTTTCGTCGATCCGCCGCGCAGCGGGCTGGACAGCGAAACCGAGAAGATGGTGCAGGCGTATCCGAACATTCTGTACATCTCCTGTAACCCAGAGACGCTGTGTCAGAACCTGGAAACGTTAAGCCAGACGCACAATGTGACACGCCTGGCGCTGTTCGATCAGTTCCCGTATACCCATCATATGGAATGCGGTGTGCTGTTAACGAAGAAGTAAGACTGAAAGTAGGCCGGTTCATCCGGCCTACAACTTATTGCTGTTCCTGCTTGCGGCTCCGCAACTTCACGCCAATCCAGAAGACCATCGCTACCGAGAGTACCGCCGGGAAGAAGTTAGAACCGATATCCGGGTACTCCGCGCGCACCACGGTACTGTACAACAGCACGCCAAGAATAAAGCAGGCGGCCGCCAGGCCCGGTAACCCGACCGGCATCGTACGATTCTGGTAACGTTGATGCAGGCAGTACACCGTCAGCACCAGCGCAATAATAGGGAATATAGAGAAAGGCACGATGGAGCTGAACAGTGCCGCAAACGTCCCGTTAATCGATAAGCCAGCCAACAGCGCCAGCAGCAGCGTACCTTTATCTTGACCTGACTGTTTCATTGCTCGTCTACCACCTTATTCGGACTGATGTGTCATCTTCTCTTGTTCACGGCGATACCAGTAGTATGCGCCCTTGGAGATCATCCGTAACTGCAGCACCAGCCGCTCTTCCAGCTGACGGCGCTGCTCAGGGCTTACATCCAGAGCCTCTGCACCCGCGCTAAATACAATAGTCACCATCGCCTCAGCCTGCGCTTCCGTGAACGCACGAGGCATATGGTTTTCGATTTCCAGATAGTCGGCAAGTTCCGCGATAAAATGCTGAATTTCGCGGGCGACCGCGGCACGAAATGCCGCAGAGGTGCCAGAACGTTCGCGCAGCAGCAGGCGGAAGGCGTTCGGGTTATTGCCGATAAATTCCATAAAGGTTGAGACGGAGGTGCGGATAACGCTGCCGCCTTTGGCGATACGCTGGCGCGCCTGGCGCATCAACTGACGCAGCATCAGGCCGCTCTCATCGACCATGGTCAACCCAAGCTCATCCACATCGCGGAAATGACGATAAAAGGAGGTTGGCGCAATCCCTGCCTCGCGCGCCACTTCGCGCAGGCTCAGGCTGGCAAAGCTACGTTCGGCACTTAATTGACTAAATGCCGCTTCCACCAGCGAACGCCGGGTTTTTTCTTTTTGTTGCGCTCTAACACCCATCACGATGACTGAATCCTTCCACAAGCCGTGCTGGCACTATACCAGAGATTAAAACGAATCGACTTACGCAGCTTTGTTAATGATTGTTTACATGCTATTTATGCTATTTCGTATGAAAAAAGCCCAACGATAATTGGGTTATTACTTCGATGATGTTATGATTCTGTTGCTTTTATGTATAAGAACAGGTAAGCCTTACCATGCCACATTCCTACGATTATGATGCAATAGTAATTGGTTCCGGCCCCGGCGGCGAAGGTGCTGCTATGGGTCTGGTGAAGCAAGGAGCCCGTGTCGCCGTTATTGAGCGTTATCATAACGTCGGCGGCGGCTGTACCCACTGGGGTACCATCCCGTCTAAAGCCCTTCGCCACGCCGTTAGCCGTATTATCGAATTCAACCAGAACCCTCTCTACAGCGACCACAGCCGACTTCTCCGCTCCTCATTTGCCGACATCCTGAATCATGCCGATAGCGTAATCAATCAGCAAACTCACATGCGTCAGGGCTTTTATGAGCGTAATCACTGTGAAATGTTGCAGGGTGACGCCCGCTTCGTCGATGAGCACACCATCGCGCTGGAGTGTCCGGACGGTTCTGTCGAAACGTTCACCGCCGATAAGTTCGTGATTGCCTGCGGCTCACGCCCGTATCGCCCAGCCGACGTCGACTTTACCCACCCCCGCATTTACGACAGCGACTCGATTCTCAGCCTGCACCACGAACCGCGCCACGTGATTATCTACGGCGCAGGGGTTATCGGCTGCGAATATGCGTCTATCTTCCGTGGAATGGAGGTTAAGGTTGATCTGATCAACACCCGCGACCGTCTGCTGGCCTTCCTTGACCAGGAAATGTCAGATTCGCTCTCTTACCACTTCTGGAATAGCGGCGTCGTCATTCGCCACAACGAAGAGTACGAGAAAATTGAAGGCGTGGACGACGGCGTGATCATGCATCTGAAGTCCGGCAAGAAGCTCAAAGCGGACTGCCTGCTGTTCGCCAACGGTCGTACCGGCAACACCGATTCGCTGTCGCTGGAAAACATCGGGCTACAGGCCGATGGCCGCGGACAGCTGAAAGTGAACAGCATGTACCAGACCGCGCTGCCGCACGTCTATGCCGTCGGTGACGTTATCGGTTATCCGAGCCTGGCTTCAGCGGCCTATGATCAAGGCCGCATTGCCGCGCAGGCGTTAATGAAAGGTGAAGCCAGCGCACATCTGATTGAAGACATCCCGACCGGTATCTATACCATTCCGGAAATCAGCTCCGTCGGCAAAACCGAACAGCAACTGACCGCGATGAAAGTGCCGTATGAGGTAGGTCGTGCACAGTTTAAACACCTGGCCCGAGCGCAAATAGTCGGTATGAGCGTGGGAAGCCTGAAGATCCTGTTCCATCGGGAGACCAAGGAGATCCTCGGTATTCACTGCTTTGGCGAGCGCGCGGCCGAAATTATTCATATCGGCCAGGCGATTATGGAGCAGAAAGGTGGTGGTAACACCATTGAGTACTTCGTCAACACCACCTTTAACTACCCAACCATGGCGGAAGCCTATCGGGTAGCGGCGCTAAACGGCTTAAACCGCCTGTTTTAACGCGCTGTCAAAATGGCCGTCCATCGTTTCGCGGACGGCCTCTGCCAGCTGCTCATAGCGGCCACGTAGAGGCGATCCCGGGCGATAGACCAGGCCAACGGTGCGGCGTGGTTCTGGCTTAATGCACGGCAGGTACACCACGCCATCGCGTTTGCGTTCCTGCGGCACGGCGAGTGCAGGCAGCAGCGTAATCCCGCTTCCCGCCGCCACCATATTGCGCAGCGTTTCCAGGCTGGTTGCGCGGAAATGCGTATCTTCATCCGCACCCGCCTCAAAGCAGAAGCCCATCGCCTGGTCGCGCAGGCAGTGCCCGTCTTCCAGCATCAGCAACTTCTCACCGGCCAGATCCGACATCGGCACGCGATCGCGCTCCGCCCACGGGTGATCGGCATAGATCGCCAGCATCATCGGCTCGTCGAACAGCGGCACCTCAATAAAGGCTTCACTCTCTTTCACCAGCGCCAGAATCGCACAGTCCAGCTTACCGCTGTCGAGCTGCGCCAGCAGTTGATGGGTTTGCGCTTCATGCAGGTACATTTCGAGCTTCGGGAAGGTCTGGTGCAGCATGGGAATAATATGAGGCAGCAGATACGGGCCAACGGTTGGGATCAGGCCGATATGCAACGGGCCGGACATTGTCTCCCCCTGCTGGCTTGCCATCTCCTTCAGCACTTTGACCTCGCGTAACACGGTACGCGCCTGATCCACCAGCAGCAGCCCCGCCTGGGTGAACAGCACTTTGCGGCTGGTACGCTCCAGCAGCATGACGCCCAGTTCATCTTCCAGCTTACGAATCTGCCCGCTCAGGGTTGGTTGGCTGACATGGCAGGAATCTGCCGCCCGGCGGAAGTGCCGGTGTTCAGCTAACGCCACCAGGTATTCAAGATCACGAATATTCATTATTCATCCTCCATCGCCACGATAGTTCATGGCGATAGATAGAATAGCAATGAATGATTATCCCTATCAAGCGTTCTGTTCAATAATACACCACAGAAACAGGTGACCCTTGTTTAACCCTTGAAGTCGTCACACTGATTCGGAGTTTCTCTCAAACTCGACAAATAAAGCCAACATGAACGTTTGCGGGCCCCGTGCCCGCTTTTTTTTGGCCGTAAAAAACCCGGCGTCGCTGCGCTCGGCCGGGCTACATGCTCCCCTCGCCCTGTGGGAGAGGGGTTGGGGTGAGGGCATCAGCCCGCAGAGAATTAACCCAAGCGCACCTTCGCGTCGCTAATCGCCTGCGCTACCTGCTTCGGCGACACGCCGCCTTTTGCTGCACGCTTATCAAGGCAGGATTGCAGCGACAGAATTGGGTAAACATCGTCGCCAATCACCGCGCTGAATTTTTGCAGGTCAGCCAGCGCCAGATCCTCCAGCGGTTTGCCCTGAGCAATGGCCTCGACCACCGCTTCGCCCACGATATGGTGCGCTTCACGGAACGGAACGCCTTTCGCCACCAGATAATCCGCCAGCTCGGTGGCATTCGCATAGCCCTGCTGCGCCGCTTCCTGGCAACGTGGACGCTTCACCTGAATACCGTCCAGCACCAGCGCCGCCATATGCAAGCAGTCCATCCAGGTATCGAGCGCGTCGAATACGCCCTCTTTGTCTTCCTGCATATCTTTGTTATAGGCCAGCGGCAGGCCTTTTAAGGTCATCATCATGCCGGTCAGCGCACCCTGTACGCGGCCACACTTACCGCGGATAAGCTCGAGCGCATCCGGGTTTTTCTTCTGCGGCATCAGGGAGGAACCTGAGGTCACGCGGTCAGACAGCTCAACAAAGCCCGCTTCACCGGTATTAAAGAAGATCAGATCTTCAGCAAAGCGCGACAGGTGCACCATGCCGATGGACGCATCAGACAGCAGTTCCAGCACGTGGTCGCGGTCAGAAACGCTGTCCAGGCTGTTACGGGTGGCGGACGCAAAGCCCAGCCAGCCCGCCAGCTGTTCACGATCGATTTCATAAGCGGTACCCGCCAGCGCGCCGCAGCCCAGCGGGCTCACGTCCAGACGCTTGAGGGTATCCTGCAGGCGGCTTTCGTCACGCGCCAGCATCTCAACGTAGGCCAGGCACCAGTGCGCAAAGGTCACCGGCTGCGCACGTTGCAGGTGCGTATAGCCCGGCATCACCGCATCCTGGTTGGCCTGCGCGGTGTCGACCAGCGCGCTTTGCAGCTGGCGGATGGCCGTCAGAAGTTCAGCAACGGTATCTTTGCACCACAGCTTGAGGTCGGTCGCGACCTGGTCGTTACGGCTACGGCCGGTGTGCAGCTTTTTACCCAGCTGGCCCACTTTGTCGATAAGCTTGCCTTCTACCCAGCTATGGATATCTTCGGCATCGCTTTGCAGAATCTGCTGCGGGTTTGCCCGCACTTCTTCCAGCAGCACGCCCAGCGCGGCTTCCAGTTGAGATTGCTCTTCCGCCGTCAGAACGCCGACCGTCACCAACGCTTTGGACCAGGCAACAGAGCCAACGATATCCTGCTCCGCCAGGCGATAGTCAAAGCGTAAAGAGTCATTGAACTGTTTGAACCGCTGATCCGCTGCCTGAGTAAAACGCCCGCCCCAAAGTGCCATAACATGCTTCCTTAAATTCGTTTATTTTTGCCGGGTAGTCTCCGGCCTGAAAACAACCCTCACCCCGGCCCTCTCCCTGAGGGAGAGGGCTAGGGTGAGGGGAAAATCACTTAAGCCAGAATACGCGTGCCAATCGGTGTGCCGTTAAACAGCGCCGGCAGTTGCTCCGCGTGACGCCATGAGGCGATATCCACCGGGCGACCCAGGGTACGTGCCGCATCAAGCGCCGCGTTCACCTTCACAATCATCCCGTCGGTAATAATGCCCTGCTCGATCAACTGTTCCGCCTTCGCTGCGGTCATTTCCGCGATACGCTGGCCTTTACCGTCGAGAATGCCGCTCACGTCGGAGAGCAGAATCAGGTCTGCGCCAAGCGTAGCCGCCAGCGCGGTTGCCGCCTGGTCAGCGTTGACGTTCATCAGTTGCCCTTCGGCGGTCACGCCGATAGAGCTCACCACCGGCAGGAAACCACCTTCCAGCAGCAGATTAATCAGTTTAGGCGAACCCGGCTGCGCCAGACCCACGTGGCCCAACTCTTCATCCAGTTTGCTCACCTGCACGCTGTCGCCGTCGCCGAGGAACAGGCCAACGGAGGCGATATCATGCTTCTTCGCCCATGCCAGCAGCGTTTTGTTGGCTGTACCCGCCAGCGCGCCGGTAATAATGTCGATTTGATCGGCAGGCGTGACGCGCAGACCATTTTTCTTTTTCACCGGCAGATTGAGCTGTTTCATCAGCTCATCCACTACGCAGCCACCGCCGTGGACAATCACCAGCGGGCGCTGATGCGACTCGCGGTAGTTCACCAGTGCGGTAAACAGACGCTCCAGCGCCTCTTCGCTATCCAGTAACACGCCGCCCAGTTTGATAATTAATGGATTCATCGTCGTCACACCTTAAATAAGAGACTGCGTCTCAGCGAAGCCGAAACGGATATTGGCGCACTGCACGGCCTGTGCGGCAGCGCCTTTCAATAGGTTGTCTTCGGTCGCCACGACGATCAGGTGCTCGCCCTGCACGGCAAAACCGATATCGCAGAACGGCAGGCCGACCACATTTTTCAGTGCCGGAACGCCCTTCTCGTATAAACGTACCATCGGCTTGTCACCGTAGGCCTGTTGTAAGGTTTCTGCCACCTGCGCGTGGGTCACACCCGGCTTCAGACGACAGGTAATCGTCTCCAGAATACCGCGCGGGAAGTTGCCCAGATGCGGGGTGAAAATCACCTCTGCGCCAAGGTGGCTGGCGATTTCCGGCTGATGGCGATGAGTGAACACGCCGTACGGCTGTAGACTGACTTCGCAGAAGCTATTAGAGATAGCGGCTTTGCGCCCGGCACCGCTCACGCCGGAAGTGGCGTTGATCACTGGCCACTGGTTGAGATCCAGGAGATCGGCATCAATCAGGGGTTTCAGAGAAAGCTGCGCCGCCGTCGGGTAACAGCCCGGCACCGCAATCAGGTTCGCCTCTTTCAGCGCCTCGGCGCTCCACTCGGCCAGGCCGTACACCGCCTGCGCCAGCAGCTCAGGATGCTGATGGGTAAAGCCGTAGTATTTTTCATAGAAGGCGCCGTCGTTGACGCGGAACGCACCGGAAAGGTCGAACACCACGCAGCCTGCCGCAAGGAACTGCGGGGCCAGATCGTGACTCACTTCGTGGGCGGTCGCCAGGAACACCACATCAACACCGGCGCTGAATTCGCTGATGTCGGACATCGGCTGCAGCGGCAGATCGACAATCCCTTTCAGCTGTGGATGCAAATCGGAGATTAACTTTCCTGCATCATTGCTTTGCGCTGAGACCGTCAAAGCGGTTATGTTCATATGAGGATGGCGATTTACATAGGTCACAAGCTCTGCGCCAGCGTAACCGCTCGCGCCCACAATCAGCGTATTCAACATCGGGGCTGCTCACCTTCTTATGTCTGTTTGCCTGATTAAGCGTTTTCTATTCACCCTACCGTTGGTGGGTTTTCTTACGCCTAATGATAATGTATTTTTATTCACAAATACTGCATGAATATTGATACTATCATGACCCGAGGTGTGTCAACAATGAAAAACAATTTACCCCCATTTATCGAGATTTACCGTGCGTTGATCGGCACTCCTTCCATCAGCGCAACCGAAGAAGCGCTCGATCAGAGCAATGCGTCTTTAATCACTCTGCTTGCTGACTGGTTTGCCTCGTTAGGCTTCAACGTTGAGGTGCAGCCGGTTCCCGGCACGCGCAATAAATTCAACCTGCTGGCCAGCACCGGACACGGCGCGGGCGGCCTACTGCTGGCCGGTCATACTGATACCGTGCCGTTCGACGACGGGCGCTGGACCCGCGATCCGTTTACCCTCACCGAGCATGACAACAAGCTCTACGGTCTGGGTACCGCCGACATGAAAGGCTTCTTCGCCTTTATTCTGGATGCGCTGCGTGATGTTGACGTGACGACGCTGAAAAAGCCGCTCTATATCCTGGCCACCGCCGATGAAGAGACCAGCATGGCGGGGGCTCGCTACTTCTCCGAATCCACCGAACTGCGCCCGGACTGCGCCATCATCGGTGAACCAACTTCACTGCAGCCAGTGCGCGCGCACAAAGGTCATATGTCGAACGCCATCCGCGTGATGGGCCAGTCTGGCCACTCCAGCGACCCGGCGCGCGGCGTCAATGCCATTGAGATCATGCACGACGCGATTGGCCGCGTGATGCAGTTACGCGACTCGCTGAAAGAACGCTATCACTACGACGCGTTTACCGTACCGTATCCAACGCTCAACCTCGGTAGCCTCCACGGCGGCGATGCTTCCAACCGCATCTGCGCCTGCTGCGAGCTGCACATGGACATCCGTCCGCTGCCGGGAATGACCTTGAACGATCTGAACGGCCTGCTCGATGAAGCCCTTGAGCCAGTCAGCACGCAGTGGCCGGGCCGCCTGACCATTAGCGAGCTGCATCCGCCGATTCCAGGCTACGAATGCCCGCCGGATCACCAGTTGGTTCAGGTGCTGGAAAAACTGCTCGGTACCAAGACCGAAGTGGTGAACTACTGCACCGAAGCGCCGTTTATCCAGACCCTGTGCCCGACCATCGTTCTCGGCCCAGGCTCGATTAACCAGGCGCACCAGCCGGACGAATACCTGGAAACGCGCTTTATTAAGCCGACGCGCGAGTTAATTACCCAGGTCGTGCATCACTTCTGCTGGCACTAATGAATTTTGCCCGGTGGCTTAATGCTTGCCGGGCCTATCCTGTCAGTAGGCCGGATAAGCGCAGCGCCATCCGGCACCTTTCCGCTCCCCCGTTCCCGCGATCTCCTTCACATTTTCATAAGCATTTCTTATCTGGCACGATACGAATTAACTTTCATAAATTGTCGCGATTTATTCGTTTGCTGAAGCGATTTCGCAGCAATTGACGTACGGGTTTTTACGTGGCTTTATAAAAGAGGTGTCTTTATCTCGCCCTTACGTTCCAGGGGTTGGGATATAACAAAATAAAATGAGATGGGGTGTCTGGGTTAATGAACGAACAATATTCCGCGTTGCGTAGTAATGTCAGTATGCTCGGTAAAGTGCTAGGCGATACCATCAAGGATGCGCTTGGTGAGAACATTCTTGACCGTGTAGAAACGATCCGTAAGTTGTCCAAATCTTCTCGTGCGGGCAACGAAGCCAATCGCCAGGAGCTGCTCACCACGCTGCAGAACCTGTCCAACGATGAACTGCTGCCGGTCGCCCGCGCGTTCAGTCAGTTCCTGAATCTGGCTAACACCGCCGAGCAGTACCACAGCATTTCGCCAAAAGGCGAAGCGGCAAGCAACCCGGAAGTGATTGCTCGTACCCTGCGTAAACTCAAAGACCAACCTAATCTCGACGAAACCACGATAAAAAAAGCCGTTGAATCCCTGTCGCTGGAGCTGGTGCTCACCGCGCACCCAACTGAAATCACGCGTCGTACGCTGATTCACAAAATGGGCGAGATCAACAACTGCTTAAAGCAGCTCGATAATACCGATATCGCCGACTACGAACGCAACCAGGTGATGCGCCGTCTGCGTCAGCTGATTGCCCAGTCCTGGCACACCGACGAAATCCGTAAACACCGCCCAAGCCCGGTTGATGAAGCCAAATGGGGCTTTGCGGTTGTGGAAAACAGCCTGTGGGAAGGCGTACCAAACTACCTGCGCGAGCTGAACGAACAGCTGGAAGAGAACCTCGGCTACCAGCTGCCGGTTGATTTCGTGCCGGTACGCTTCACCTCCTGGATGGGCGGCGACCGCGACGGCAACCCGAACGTCACCGCGGAAATCACCCGCCACGTCCTGCTGCTCAGCCGCTGGAAAGCCACCGACCTGTTCCTGAAAGATATTCAGATTCTGATTTCCGAACTGTCGATGGTTGAGTGCACCGACGAACTGCGCGAACTGGTTGGCGAAGCGGGTGCTACCGAGCCGTACCGTTTCCTGATGAAAAACCTGCGTACCCGTCTGCTGGCGACCCAGGCGTGGCTGGAAGCGCGCCTGAAAGGTGAACGTCTGCCGAAACCGGCGGGCCTGATCAGCCAGAACGAACAGCTGTGGGAACCGCTGTACGCCTGCTATAAATCACTGCAGGCCTGCGGGATGGGCATTATCGCCAACGGCGAACTGCTCGACACCCTGCGCCGCGTGAAGTGTTTTGGCGTGCCGCTGGTGCGTATCGACGTGCGTCAGGAAAGCACCCGTCATACCGAAGCGCTGGGCGAACTGACCCGCTATCTGGGCATCGGCGACTACGAAAGCTGGTCTGAAGCCGACAAGCAGGCCTTCCTGATCCGCGAACTGAATTCCAAACGTCCGCTTCTCCCGCGTAGCTGGGAACCAAGCAACGAAACCCGCGAAGTCCTCAATACCTGTAAAGCGATTGTCGATGCGCCTATCGGCTCGGTCGCCGCCTACGTAATCTCCATGGCGAAAACGCCGTCCGACGTGCTGGCCGTTCACCTGCTGCTGAAAGAAGCGGGCATTACCTTCGCGCTGCCAGTGGCGCCACTGTTCGAAACCCTCGACGACCTGAACAACGCCGACGACGTCATGACTCAGCTGCTGAGCATCGACTGGTATCGCGGCTTTATTCAGGGCAAGCAGATGGTCATGATTGGCTATTCCGACTCCGCAAAAGATGCGGGCGTAATGGCGGCATCCTGGGCGCAGTACCAGGCACAGGATGCGTTAATCAAAACCTGTGAGAAAGCGGGCATCGAGCTGACGCTGTTCCACGGTCGCGGTGGCTCTATCGGCCGCGGCGGCGCCCCGGCGCACGCTGCGCTGCTCTCTCAGCCTCCGGGCAGCCTGAAAGGCGGCCTGCGCGTGACCGAACAGGGCGAGATGATCCGCTTCAAATACGGTCTGCCGGAAATCACCGTCAGCAGCCTGTCGCTGTACACCAGCGCCATTCTGGAAGCGAACCTGCTGCCACCGCCGGAGCCAAAAGAAGAGTGGCGCGGCATCATGGACGAACTGTCGGATATCTCCTGCGAGATGTACCGCGGCTACGTGCGTGAAAACAAAGATTTCGTGCCGTACTTCCGCTCCGCCACACCGGAGCAGGAACTGGGCAAACTGCCATTGGGTTCACGCCCGGCAAAACGTCGCGCCACCGGCGGCGTTGAGTCACTGCGTGCGATTCCATGGATCTTCGCCTGGACGCAGAACCGCCTGATGCTGCCAGCCTGGCTGGGCGCTGGCGCGGCGCTGCAAAAAGTGGTTGAAGACGGTAAGCAGAGCAAGCTGGAAGCCATGTGTCGCGACTGGCCGTTCTTCTCTACCCGCTTGGGCATGCTGGAGATGGTCTACTCGAAGGCTGACCTGTGGCTGGCGGAATACTACGACCAGCGTCTGGTGAAAAAAGAGCTGTGGGGTCTGGGCACCGAGCTGCGCGAGCAGCTGGAAGCCGACATCAAAGTGGTGCTGGATATCGCCAACGATGCGCACCTGATGGCCGACCTGCCGTGGATTGCCGAATCTATCCAGCTGCGTAACGTCTACACTGACCCGCTGAACGTTCTGCAGGCCGAACTGCTGCACCGTTCACGTAAAGCGGAAGAAGAAGGTCTGGAGCCGAACCATAACGTTGAGCAGGCGCTGATGGTCACCATCGCGGGCGTTGCTGCCGGTATGCGTAACACCGGTTAATCTCTCCCCCATGTAGCCCGGCCGAGCGAAGCGACGCCGGGAATATGCACGGTGCAGCCCCGGCGTTATCCGGGCGATCTGCACGCCAAAAGGCCACATTCTTTGTGGCCTTTTTTTATCCCCTCGGTTAAGGTTTCTGCGTTGTTCACCACGACAGGGAGCCCCATGCTTTTCGATATCAACCCGCTGCTTTCCCACATCGCCTCAGGCGCCACGCCGCTGCAAAAAATCTGGTTTGCCGGGAATCACGCGCCGGTGCCGGAGATGGCGTTTCAGGTCGACTTTCCGCGGCTGGAGATCCTGCTTGAAGGGCAGCTCACCGATGCCGCGCTGGGTGAACCCATGTTGACGCTCGATGCGCTCTACGTTCCCGCTGGCGGCTGGAATTTCCCGCAGTGGCAGAGTCCGGTCACCACGCTGAGCATTCTGTTTGGCAAGCAACAGCTGGGGTTTAGCGTGCAGCAGTGGGATGGGCAGCAGTTGAAGAACATGGCGAAGCAGCACGTCGCTCGCCGAGGCCCGCGCGTCGGCTCTTTCCTGCTGCAAACCATGGGTGAAATTCAGATGCAGCCGCTGGAGCAGCAAACCGCCCGGCTGATTGCCACCAGCCTGATCAGCCACTGCGCCGACCTGCTCAGCAGCCAGATTCAGACCGCTTCGCGCAGCCAGGCGCTGTTCGACGCCATTCGTGAGCATATCGATAGCCACTTTGCCGAGCCGTTGACCCGCGAATCGGTGGCGCAGGCGTTCTACATCTCCCCCAACTATCTTTCGCACCTGTTCCAGAAAAGCGGAGTAATGGGATTTAACGAATACCTTAACCATACCCGACTGGAGCACGCCAGACGGCTGTTAAAGGGCTATGACCTGAAAGTCAAAGAGATTGCCCACGCCTGTGGGTTTGTCGACAGCAACTACTTCTGCCGTCTGTTCCGTAAGAATACTGACCGTTCGCCGTCAGAGTACCGCCGTCAGTACCACAGTCAGCTGACTACGACAGAATAATGTGCGTGTGCTGCGGCGCGGAAAGCAGCTTACGCACCGCGGCCATGACCTTTTGCGGCTCGCGTAAAAAGGCGCTAATCCCAGACTGCACGCAGCGGCTCTGGGTAAAACGGTCTGCGCCGTTGAGCTCGATATCGGTAATCAGCAGCACCGCATCGGCCCGGCGGATGTCGTCTTCCGTCAGCGCATTTTCAATGCCAAGCGCCCCCTGCGTTTCAATCTTTATGGTCCACTTTTCCTGCTGACAGAGTTTTTCCAGACGTTCCGCCGCCATGTAGGTGTGGGCCACCCCACTGACGCAGGCCGTTACCGCTACCAGCACTCTTCCGCTCGTTACCGTCATCGTCTCCTCCTTGCAGAAAACAAACGCTGGCGGGCGCAAAAATTCTTTCGCACCCGCCAGTGGCTAAGTTTCTATTGTATCGGGATAAAACTTAGGCGCTCTGCGCTAAGTGTGCCTCGATCTTATTCATAATAGCGTCGGCACGTTTAACCGCATCGCTAATATTAACCCGCACAATGGTTTTCCCGGCAAAACGTTCTTCCGCCTTGATGCCAATGTCTTTGGTCAGAATCACCATGTCCGCTGCCGCTACATCGCTCGCCGTCAGCTCATTTTCCTGACCAATAGACCCCTGCGTTTCTACCTTCACGTTCCAGCCTTTTGATTTCGCCGCACTCTCCAGCGCTTCCGCTGCCATGTAGGTGTGTGCTACGCCGGAAGGACAAGCCGTTACCGCAATAATACTGGTCATAATCTTCTACCTTCTCAATTAGTTAATTTCGAAATCTAAATCCAGGTCGTCCTCTTTTTCGACAACCGCTTTCTTGTTCTTACGCGCCAGGCTCTTCAGGACGTTGACGCTCACCGCCGTGACCACCGCACCGACCACAATCGCCAGCAGATAGCCCAGCTTGCCTTCAACCACCGGCAGGACAATCAAGCCGCCCCACCCGGCGTAGCACTGTGCACCCATCAGCGCGGCGGTCACCGTGCCGCAGACGGAGCCCAGCATGATGGAAGGGATCACACGCAGCGGGTCAGCGGCGGCGAACGGAATCGCCCCTTCGGTAACGCCGACGCAGCCCATGACCAGCGCGGCTTTGCCCGCTTCACGCTCTTCGTTATTGAAGTTTTTACGATTAATCAGCGTTGCCAGCCCCAGGCCCAGCGGTGGCACGCAGATGCCGACAGCGGCAATGGCGACGACGGTATAGACGCCCTGAGAGACGCAGATCAGCATGAACGCATAGGCCACTTTGTTGACCGGGCCGCCCATATCGAACGCCAGCATCAGGCCCATAATCACCGCCAGCACCACGATGCTGCCAGCCTGCATCCCTTGCAGCCACTGCGTCAGGCTGGAGGTCAGCAGACCTACCGGCTCACCCAGCCCCCACATCATGATGCCTGCGGTAATAAAGGTGCCGACGATAGGAATGACGAAGATAGGCATCACCGAGCGCAACACTTTGTGCACCGGGATCTTCTTCAGGTAGTAGACCACGATACCGCCGATAATCCCGGCAATCAGCGCGCCGAAGAAGCCCGCGCCAAAACTGTTACCGACCCACGCGCCGATGGCGCAAGGCGCCAGCGCAGAACGTTCAGCAATGGAGTAGCCGATGTAGGCAGCGAGGAAAGGCACCATCAGCGTCAGGCCCGCGACGCCGATATCAAATAGCTTTTTCAGGTTAGGGTCGGTTGCAACATCAGGTACGGCCCCTTTGCCGTACAGCATGACGGAGACGGCCAGTAAAATACCGCCCGCAACCACAAACGGGATCATGTGCGACACGCCAGTCATCAAATGCTGACGGGTGTTTTTGAGTATTTGCACCAATTCTTTCATCAGTCGCTCCTGGGCTTCTTCGGCCCATGTCTATTAGGGTGTTGTGGCAAACAATAGGCAATTGGCGGCGGGACAGACAGTGGATAAAAAGTGCATTTACTGGATTTTTGTATTATCAAAAGAAAAATGCGAGCGACCTCAAAAGTTAGCGCATGAACGGCCTTAATACGCATGACATGGAACCTGTGAGGTTGCTCGCATTTTCCAGCAGACCATACATTTATCCAGTTTTTGACATAAATGTCAGATAGCATGCCCCTTCACAAGCCCCCTATTCTGTTACCCATATCGAATGATTTGGGAGATAAGGTTATGGCGTTGGTTGTTGAATTTGTCTGCGAATTACCGAACGGCGTGCATGCTCGCCCGGCCAGCCACGTTGAGACGCTGTGCAACACGTTTAGCTGCGATATTGAATGGCATAACCTGCGTACGGATCGCAAAGGCAACGCCAAAAGCGCGCTGGCAATTATCGGCACCGACACGCTGTCAGGCGATAGCTGCCGCCTGCTGCTGAACGGTGCAGATGAGCAGAACGCGCATCAACGTCTCTCTGCCTGGCTGAAAGAGGAATTCCCGCTGTGCGACGCGCCGTTGGCGCAGGTTGCCAACGTAGAGCAGGAAGCGCTGCCGGAATCCCTGACTCGCCTCAACCCAACGCTGTTCCGCGCACTGCCGGTCTGTAACGGCAGCGCGGGCGGTGTGCTCACTCGTCTGGCCGCGCTGGATCTCAATAATCTCGGCGAACTTCCGCCCGCGAAAAATGCGGAACAGGAACAAGCTGCGCTGGATAGCGGCCTGACACGGCTGGTCAGAACACTGGAACTGCGGTTGTTAGACAACGACAGCACCGCCAGCGCTATCCTCGAAGCGCACCGCTCGCTGGCCACCGATACCTCGTTACGCCAGCATTTACTGGCGGGCGTAAATAACGGCCTGAGCTGCGCGCAGGCCGTCGTTGAGAGCGCCAACCACTTCTGTGCCGAATTTGCCCGTTCCAGCAGCAGCTATTTACAAGAGCGTGCGCTGGACGTGCGCGACGTCGGCTTCCAGCTGCTGCAGCATATTTATGGTGAAGACCGCTTCCCGGCACCGGGCCAGCTTACTCAGCCGTCCATCTGCGTGGCGGAAGAATTGACCCCAAGCCAGTTCCTCGAACTGGACAAAACCCTGCTCAAGGGCCTGCTGCTGCAAAGCGGCGGTACCACCTCGCATACGGTGATCCTCGCTCGCTCCTTTAACATTCCAACCCTTGTGGGCGTGGAGATTGATGCACTAACGCCGTGGCAGAACCAGCCGGTTTACCTCGACGGCAACGCGGGTGCGGTGATTGTCGCCCCAACAGAGGCCATCACCCGCTATTACCAGCAGGAAGCACGTGTACAGGCCGCCATTCGCGAACAGCAAAGCGTATGGCTGCATAAAGAAGCGCGCACTGCCGATGGCATTCGCCTTGAGGTTGCCGCCAACATTGCCCACTCCGTTGAAGCACAGGCCGCCTTCGGCAACGGCGCGGAGGCCGTCGGCCTGTTCCGCACGGAAATGCTCTATATGGACAGGGCCAGCGAGCCGAGCGAGAGCGAGCTGTACAACATTTTCTGCCAGGCGCTGGAGTCTGCCGAAGGGCGTAGCATTATTATCCGCACCATGGATATCGGCGGCGATAAGCCGGTGGATTACCTCAATATTCCGGCAGAGAACAACCCGTTCCTCGGCTACCGCGCGGTGCGTATTTATGAAGAGTATTCCGCGCTGTTCACCACCCAGCTGCGCGCCATCCTGCGCGCCTCCGCCCACGGCAGCCTGAAAATCATGATCCCGATGATCTCCTCCATGGAAGAGATTTTGTGGGTCAAAGAGAAGGTGGCCGAAGCCAAACAGCAGCTGCGCAGCGAACACGTGCCGTTCGATGAGCGCATTCCGCTGGGCATCATGCTGGAAGTGCCGTCGGTGATGTTCATCATCGACCAGTGCTGCGAAGAGATAGACTTCTTCAGCATTGGCAGTAACGACCTGACCCAGTACCTGCTGGCAGTCGATCGCGATAACGCCAAAGTGACTCGCCACTACAACAGTTTGAATCCAGCCTTCCTGCGCGCCCTGGACTTCGCCGTGCAGGCGGTGCACCGTCAGGGGAAATGGATTGGTCTGTGCGGCGAGCTGGGCGCTAAAGGCTCGGTACTGCCGCTGCTGGTTGGGCTGGGAATGGATGAAATCAGCATGAGCGCCCCGTCGATTCCGGCGACTAAAGCGCGTCTGGCGCAGCTCGACAGCCGCGCCTGCCGCCAGTTGCTCAACCAGGCGATGGCCTGCCGCACCTCGCTGGAAGTGGAGCATCTGCTTGCCCAGTTCCGTATGAGCCAGCAGGATGCGCCGCTGATTACCCCACGCTGTATTTCGCTCGATAACGACTGGCGCAGCAAAGAGGAGGTCATCAAAGGGATGACCGACAACCTGCTGCTCGCCGGGCGCTGCCGCTATCCGCGTAAGCTGGAAGCCGACCTGTGGGCACGAGAAGCGGTCTTCTCCACCGGGCTGGGCTTCAGCTTCGCCATTCCGCACAGCAAATCGGAACATATTGAGCAGTCGACCATCAGCGTCGCGCGCCTGCCCGCGCCGGTAGCCTGGGGCGATGACGAGGCGCAGTTCATCATTATGCTGACGCTGAACAAACATGCCGCCGGAGACCAGCATATGCGCATCTTCTCGCGCCTGGCCCGCCGTATTATGCATGAAGAATTCCGCAGCGCTCTGGTTAACGCCGCTTCTGCCGACGCTATCGCCAGCCTGCTGCAACACGAACTGGAACTTTAAGAGGAAATAGCATGGAACTGTATCTGGATACCGCCAACGTGCAGGAAGTGGAACGTCTGGCCCGTATTTTTCCGATTGTCGGCGTGACCACTAACCCAAGCATCGTGGCCGCCAGCCGCGAATCCATCTGGGACGTGCTGCCGCGGCTGAAAAAAGCCGTGGGTGAAAACGGCACGCTGTTTGCCCAGACCATGAGCCGTACCGCCGAAGGTATGGTGGCCGAAGCGCGTAAGCTGAATGATGCCGTGCCGGGCATCGTGGTGAAAGTCCCGGTCACCGCCGAAGGTCTGGCGGCGATTAAGCTTTTGAAACAAGCGGGCATTCCAACGCTTGGCACCGCTGTCTACAGCGCCTCTCAGGGGCTGCTGGCCGCGCTGGCGGGGGCAAAATACGTGGCGCCGTACGTCAACCGCGTTGACGCCCAGGGCGGTGACGGTATCCGCATGGTGCAGGAGCTGCAATCGCTGCTGGAGCTGCACGCGCCGGAAAGCAAAGTGCTGGCAGCCAGCTTTAAAACCCCACGTCAGGCGCTGGACTGTTTATTGGCAGGATGTGAGGCCATCACCCTTCCTTTAGATGTAGCGCAACAAATGCTCGGCACACCCGCAGTAGAGTCAGCTATTGAGAAGTTTGAGCAAGACTGGAAAAACGCATTTGGGAATCTGAACCTGTAGGAGAAATGTATGGATCGCATTATTCAATCACCAGGTAAGTATATTCAGGGTGCCGACGTTATCACACGTCTAGGTGACTATCTGAAGCCAATGGCCAATAGCTGGCTGGTCGTCGGCGATAAATTCGTGCTGGGATTTGCCGAAGAGACGCTGCGCAAAAGCCTGACCGGCGCGGGCCTGTCCGTTGAAATCGCGCCGTTCGGCGGCGAATGTTCACAGAACGAAGTTAACCGTCTGCAGGACGTGGCGAACAGCGCCAAATGCAGCGCCATTTTAGGTATCGGCGGCGGGAAAACGCTGGATACGGCCAAAGCGCTGGCCCACTTTATGAATCTGCCGGTGGCGATTGTTCCCACCATCGCATCTACCGATGCACCGTGCAGCGCACTCTCCGTGCTGTACACCGATGATGGCGAATTCGACCGTTACCTGATGCTGCCGCACAACCCGAACATGGTTATCGTCGATACCAAAATCGTCGCCGGTGCCCCTGCGCGCCTGCTGGCTGCTGGGATTGGCGATGCGCTGGCGACCTGGTTTGAAGCCCGTGCCTGCTCGCGCAGCGGCGCCACCACCATGGCAGGCGGGAAATGCACCCAGGCCGCGCTGGCGGTCGCTGAGCTTTGCTACAACACGCTGATTGAAGAAGGCGAGAAAGCCATGCTGGCCGCCGAGCAGCACGTGGTGACGCCAGCGCTGGACCGCGTCATTGAAGCTAACACCTACCTGAGCGGCGTCGGCTTCGAGAGCGGTGGTTTGGCGGCTGCGCACGCCATTCATAACGGCATGACGGCAATTGCAGACGCACACCACTACTACCACGGTGAGAAAGTCGCGTTTGGTACCCTCACCCAACTGGTGCTGGAAAACGCGCCGGTGGAGGAAATTGAAACCGTCGCGGCGCTTTGCCATAGCGTTGGGTTGCCAATCACCCTGGCACAGCTGAGTATCAAAGAGGATATTCCGGCGAAAATGCGCCTGGTGGCGGAAGCGGCCTGTGCGGAAGGCGAGACCATCCACAACATGCCGGGCGGCGCGGACCCTGACCGCGTTTACGCGGCGCTGTTGGTGGCTGACCAGTATGGGCAGCGTTTTCTGCACGAGTGGGAGTAATGAGATAAGGTAGCCCGGCCGAACGAAGTGACGCCGGGATCTCCCCGGAGTCGCCGCTAACGCGTCTCGTCCGGGCTACCTTAAACCCACAAACAAAAATCCCCGCTTTCGCGGGGATTTTTTATACCTTCACGCCCACCTTACAGCAGGTCGAAACGGTCCAGGTTCATCACTTTCACCCATGCCGCCACGAAGTCTTTCACAAACTTCTCTTTCGCATCGCTGGAGGCATAAACCTCCGCCAGCGCACGCAGTACGGCGTTAGAGCCAAAGACCAGGTCAGCGCGCGTGGCGGTGTATTTCACCTCACCGCTCGCACGATCGCGGCCTTCAAACAGCTCAGACGTTTCGTCGGTCGATTTCCACTCGGTGCGCATATCCAGCAGGTTGACGAAGAAGTCAGTGCTGAGCGCGCCCACGTTGTCGGTAAAGACGCCGTGGTTGCTGCCGTCGAAGTTCGCACCCAGTACGCGCATGCCACCAACCAGTACGGTCAGTTCCGGCGCGGTCAGGGTCAACAACTGTGCTTTGTCGATCAGCAGAGATTCCGTGGTCGCTTCACCCGGTGCCGCACGATAGTTACGGAAACCATCGGCAAGCGGTTTGAGCAGCTCGAACATCTCGATGTCCGTCTGATCCTGACGCGCATCAACGCGGCCTGGGGTAAACGGAACCTTGATATCAACGCCGGCCGCTTTCGCTGCCTGCTCAACGCCCACCACACCGGCCAGCACGATAATATCGGCCAGAGAAGCTTTGTGCGCTGACTTATAGATGCCTTCCAGCACCGGCAGTACGCGAGCCGCCGTGGCGTTCACTTCCCAGTCACGCTGCGGCGCAAGCGCCAGACGTGCGCCGTTCGCCCCACCGCGCTTATCACCGCCGCGGAAGGTGGAAGCGGAAGCCCAGGCGACCGACACCAGCTCACCGACGGAGAGGCCGGATGCCGCAATCTCAGCCTTCAGGCTTTCGATATCTTCGGCAGTCGGGTTGAAGAACGCATGCGGCAGCGGATCCTGCCAAATCAGATCTTCACGTGGCACTTCTGGCCCGATGTAACGCGCTTTTGGCCCCATATCACGGTGGGTCAGTTTGAACCACGCACGGGCAAAGGCTTCGTTAAAGGCCTGCGGGTCGTTCAGGAAGCGGCGAGAAATTTTCTCGAAGTCCGGATCGAAGCGCAGCGTCAGGTCGGTCACCAGCATGGTTGGCTTACGTTTTTTCGACGGGTCGAACGGATCCGGAATGATGTCCGGCGCATCTACCGCTTCAAACTGGATGGCGCCAGCCGGGCTGCGGGTCTGCACCCATTCGTATTTGAACAGGTTCTCGAAGAAGTAGTTGCTCCACTGGGTAGGCGTCTGTGTCCAGACCACTTCCAGACCGGAGGTGATGGCATCTTTACCTACACCACTGCCGTAGCTGTTTGCCCAGCCCAGGCCCTGAGATTCAATCGGTGCCGCTTCCGGATCCGGACCGACGTGCGTAGCCGAGGCTGCGCCGTGGGTTTTACCCAGCGTGTGACCACCGGCAATCAGCGCCACGGTCTCTTCGTCGTCCATCCCCATGTTACCGAAGGTGGCGCGAATCGCCGCTGCCGCAGACAGCGGTTCACCGCTGGCGTTTGGCCCTTCCGGGTTCACGTAGATAAGGCCCATTTCGGTGGCCGCAAGCGGGCGTTTCGCCAGCTCTTCCGGATCACGGTGCGCCAGCCAGGCTTTTTCATCACCCCAGTTTACGTCCTGATCCGGTTCCCACACGTCTTCACGCCCGGCACCAAAACCAAAGGTACGGAAACCAGAGTTTTCCAGCGCCACGTTACCCGCAAGGATATACAAGTCGGCCCAGGAGATTTTCTGCCCATATTTCTGTTTGATTGGCCACAGCAGACGACGCGCCTTATCCAGGCTCACGTTATCCGGCCAGGAGTTCAGCGGTGCGAAACGCTGTTGACCGCGCCCTGCGCCGCCGCGACCGTCGGTAGAACGGTAGGTACCCGCACCGTGCCACGCCATGCGGATAAATAACCCCACATAGCTGCCCCAGTCTGCAGGCCACCAGGATTGCGAATCCGTTAACAGCGCACGAATATCACCCTTCAGTGCGGAGTAATCTAATTTGCTGAATTCTTTGCGATAATCGAAATCTTCACCCAGCGGGTTGGATCGATTGGAATGCTGATTAAGTAGATCAACGCGAAGCTGCTTCGGCCACCAGTCCTTGCTACTGGTGCCAGCGCCGGCGCTCTGATCGTGACCACCACCGTGGTGGAAAGGACATTTACCTGCGTTCTGGATATCGTCTGGCGTGCTCATCACTATGCTCCCTTACAGTATTTATCGTTAAGATATACACCCCTGCTGATAAGTTATAGCTGAAATGACCCACGGATTTGATAGTTAATTCCTCTTATTTTTCCCTTGTCAGAGAGGAATTTCTGCGCAGGTCGAGCCTATCCTTACACAATTTAGGGGTAGTTGACTGTGATCGATCGGGAGAAATGATAAGAAACCCCTCAAAATATAAGGAGTTTCTTATGTCTAAGCAGGGTATTTGAACACGAACCGTAGGCCGGATAAGCGCAGCGCCATCCGGCAGAATATTACGCCGGGCGCACACCCAGCGTGTGGCAAATGGCGTAGCTCATTTCCGCACGGTTCAGCGTGTAGAAGTGGAAATCTTTCACCCCTTCACGACTCAGGATTTTAACCATGTCCATCGCGATGTTGGCCCCCACCAGCTTGCGGGTTTCAGCATCATCGTCCAGGCCATCGAACATCGTCGACATCCAGGCAGGAATGCGCACGTTGGTCATGTCGGCAAATTTCTTCGCCTGTTTGAAGTTCGAGACCGGCAGGATGCCCGGAATAATTTCTACATCAATACCCGCCGACACGCAGCGGTCGCGAAAGCGCAGATAGCTTTCAACGTCGAAGAAGAACTGGGTGATAGCACGGTTTGCCCCGGCTTCCACTTTACGTCTCAGGTTCAGCAGGTCCGCCTGGGCACTCTTCGCTTCCGGATGCACTTCCGGGTAGGCCGCTACGGAGATATCAAAATCCGCCACGTCTTTCAGCAAAGTGACCAGATCGGAGGCATACATTTCTGGTTTACCGCTGCCCGGTGGCAGGTCACCACGCAGGGCGACGATATGACGGATGCCGTTGTTCCAGTAGTCCTGGGCAATGGCGCGCAGTTCGTCGCGTGTGGCATCAATGCAGGTCAGGTGCGGCACGGCTTCCAGACCGGTGCGGTCTTTAATGCCTTTAATAATACTGTGCGTGCGGTCGCGCTCACCGGAGTTGGCCCCGTAAGTGACCGAGACGAATTTCGGCTTCAGGCTGCTTAGGCGATCGATAGAGTTCCACAGGGTTTGCTCCATTTCACTGGTGCGCGGCGGGAAAAACTCGAAAGAAACGTTAATCTGCCCTTGAACCTCGGCCAGACTCTGATTCAGCGCTTCCCGCTGGTTGGCGTGAAAAAAGCTCATACCTTACCTCTATCAATCACGTGTCATTATTGTTGTGTTGTAAACATCTATCCGTTTAGACGTCTGGATGTAAAAATGCCCCAAAAGCAGTCAGGCGTCAATAGAAAAATCCGCGTAAAAAGTGAGTTCTCTGCAATCAAGATGAAAAATATTCATCTCCACGGTGAATGGAGCAGGCTGTGCTGTCAGAAGGCCGTTTTCCGCACATAAATAGTTTAGCTACCCTCTCACGCACTCCCCGTCTGGTCACATTAACCACACTTTCACTATGGCATAAAATTTGAGAACTAGATCTCATATTTTTCACGCATCTGCCTACTACGCAAAAATTCCATTGCAGACGTTAATGACTTGTTTCACGATAAGTAGAACGTTCTACTATAACGTTATACCTAATATAAACAGGGTTACTAAAAGCACGCACGAAGAGGCGTCTATCGGGGGAAATCAGTATGAGTCTGATTCAAAGTGTTGTTAAATCGCTTTCCAAACTGTCGATGATTGGCCGTGCGCTGATGCTGCCGATCTCGCTTCTGCCCGCTGCGGGCTTGCTGCTGGCGTTCGGGGATAAATTCCATCTGCCGCTGATGATGAACGCCGGTGGGATTATCTTCGACAACCTGCCAATGCTGTTTGCCATCGGCTCTGCCGTCGGCCTGGCCTCCGAATCTGGCATCGCGGCGCTATCTGCCGCCGTCTCCGTGTTTGTTACCAACATCACCATTAGTACCGTGCTTGGCATTACGCCGGAAATGGCGGCACAAGGCGGGAAATACGCCATGGTGGTGGGTATTCCTACCCTGCAGATGGGCGTCTTTGGCGGCCTGATTTGTGGCATCCTGGCAGCGTGGTGCTTTAACCGCTTCCACAAAATGCAGCTGCCTGAATTCCTTGGCTTCTTCTCCGGCAAACGCTTCGTGGCGATTGCCACCGCGCTGCTATCGTTCGCCCTCGGCTTGATTCTGCCGTACATCTGGCAGCACATTCAGGCGGGTATCGACGCGCTGTCGGTGGTGATCAACGGTGATAACCAGGCGGCCTCGACCTTTATCTTCGGTCTGGTTGAACGTGCGCTGATTCCGCTTGGCCTGCACCACATCTGGTATCCGTCTTTCTGGTACTCCTTCGGCGACTACACCACCCACGCCGGTCAGGTGATCCACGGTGACCAGACTATCTGGTTCAAAATGCTGGAAGAAGGGGTGAAATCCTTCAGCAGCGATACCTACCAGAACGCCGGTAAATTCATGCAGGGCGAGTTCCCGCTGATGCTGTTCGCGCTGCCTGCTGCCTGTCTGGCGATGTACCATGAAGCACATACCAAGAATAAAAAAATCGCCGCCGGTATCCTGTTCTCCGCCGCGCTGACCTGCTTCCTGACCGGGATCACCGAACCGGTTGAGTTCACCTTTATCTTTGTGGCGCCGATTCTCTACGTCTTCAACGCCATCATGGCCGGTCTCTCCTACATGGTGATGTACCTGCTGCATGCGCATATCGCCAAGTCGTTCTCGGCCGGGCTTATCGACTACATCTCCTTCGGGATCCTGCCGTCGTTCAACGGCTATCAGACCAACTTCCTGAATGCGATTATCGTCGGTATTCCGATGGGGCTGATTTACTACTTCACTTTCCGCTTTGTGATTCGCCGTTTCGACGTCAAAACGCCGGGCCGCACGGAAACCACGGTCAGCGCCAACGACAAAACTGATGAAGACCTGGCAACGGAAATTATCGACCTGCTGGGCGGCGAACATAACATCGCGTCCGTAGGCTCCTGCATTACCCGCCTGCGTCTTGAAGTGGCGGATAAAGGGCCGGTGGACAAAGATGGGCTGAATAATATCGGTGCTCGCGGGGTCGTTTTCGTCGGCGATCACGGCATTCAGGTGATATTTGGCGCGCGAGCGCAATTTATCGCGGAAACCATGTCGACGATGATTGGCAAATAATCATAAGATTATAAGCGGTTGGAGGTTCCCGTCCCTGATGGGAGCCTCTTTGTTTTCTGCAAATGACGTAGCGGCTCAGGGAGTGATTTTTGAAGAAGGTCAGCATAATTGATGTGGCAAAACGGGCGGGCGTTTCCGTCTCCACCGTGTCGCTGGTGCTTCGCCAGAAAGGCAAAATCTCCGATGCCACCATCGAAAAAGTGCAGACCGCCATTCATGAGCTGGGCTACGTTCACAACGTCGCCGCCGCTAACCTCCGTTCGAATACCTCTAACCTGATTGGTCTGATCCTCCGCGACTTCAGCGACAGCTTTTCCATCAAAGTGATGGCAAGCATCGTGCAGGAGTTGGAAGCGCAGGGCTACATGGTCTTTCTCGGCCAACCGCTAAACGAACATGAACACCTCGAGCGCTGCCTGCTGTCGTTTAAGCAGCAAGGCGTTGCCGGTGTGATTTATCTGGCATCCGATGTCCGCAGCGACACTCTGCCTGCGCAAATTCGCCAGTGCCCGCTGCCGCTGGTCGTCGTCTCGCAGTCGCCGATTAAAGACGAGTGCAACCGAGTGCTGCGCGATAACCAACAGGCGGCCAGCCTGGCGACACGCTATCTGCTGGAGCGCGGTCATCGCTATATTGCCTATCTCGGTGGCCTGGAAAACGATCTCATCCGCCAGCAGCGTCTGATGGGCTTTCGCAGTACCCTCACCCGCCTTGGGATCGGCTATCGCGAAGAGTTCAGCCCTGCCTGCGGCAATGATACCTATGCTGCAAGCGTAGCCACGCGCCAACTGCTGGAAAATAACAACGCCATTACCGCGCTGCTCTGTCATTCACCGGATGCCCTAATCGGCTGTATTGATGGGATTCATAAGGTGGGGCGTACGGTAGGTAAAGATGTCTTTCTGACGCAGCAGGTCGCGCTGATTGGCTTTGAAGATATGCTGCACATCAACCTCACCTCACCGGCCTTTACCTATGTCTCTTCCGCCAGCGAAGAGAGCGGGCGGCAGGCGGCAACGCTGATGATCCGCAAACTCAAAGAGCCTGCGTTAGAGAATCAGTCGATTACGCTTTCCGGTCAGTTGGTGACGCGCGAGTCAGCCTGAGAGAGGTGCCGGACGGCGCAGCGCCATCCGGCAACCAAAGCTACAGTAACTGCGCCAGACGGTTAATATCCGACTGAATTGCCCCAGCCGTCACATCGCGACCGGCGCCCGGCCCGCGAATCACCAGCGGGTTATCGCGGTACCAGCGGCTCTCAATCGCAAAGACGTTATCGCATGGCAGCAAAGACGCCAGCGGGTGCTCCTGACGCACGGCTTCCACGCCGACGCGGGCTTTACCGTTAGCATCGAATCGCGCCACGTAGCGCAGCACCAGACCCATCTCCTGCGCCGCTTCCAGGCGCTGGAGCATCTGCTCGTTCAGCTCATCGCCATTTTCAAAGAAGTGGTCGATTGAGCCCTCTTCGCAGTGCGCAGGCACCAGAGACTCTACGCGGACCTGATCCGGCTCGATGTCGTAGCCCGCTTCGCGCGCCAGAATCACTAGCTTGCGCATCACGTCTTTACCGGAAAGGTCGACGCGCGGATCGGGCTCGGTCAGCCCCTGCTGCCAGGCCTGATCCACCAGCTCGGTAAACGGCACGCTGCCGTCGAACTGCAGGAACAGCCAGGAGAGCGTGCCGGAGAAGATACCGCTAATGGCCAGAATGCTGTCGCCGCTATCGATCAAATCACGCACAGTGTGGTTCACCGGCAGACCTGCGCCGACGGTCGCGTTATACAGCCAGTGGCGGCCAGTTTTATCGAACGCGTCGTGTATCTGGCGATATTTATCGCTGCTGCTGGCCCCGGCCAGTTTGTTGGCGCTGATCACGTGGAAACCGTGGCTGGCGAAATCAAGATACTGATCGGCCAACTGCGGGCTGGCGGTCACGTCCAGCACCACGAGATCGTCGTACGGGTGGGCGCGCATCCACAGGAACAGTGACTCTTCATCCTGTTCAATAGCTTCATCGTCGAAGAAGGCCAGCGCGCGGCTGGCATCCAGCCCTTCATAGTTCAGCAGGCTGCGGCGACTATCCACCACCCCGGCCAGCACAAACTCAAAGCCGGTGCGGGCAGAGAGCGTGCTCTGCTCACGGGCAAACAGCTCCAGCCAGCGGGAACCAATGTTGCCCTTGCCGAACAGCATCAGGCCGATACGCTTTTCCGCGCGGAACAGCGACTGGTGCAGGCCCTGGATCAGGCTTTCGGTTGGCCCCGCGCGCAGCACGGCGACCAGGCTGATGCCCTCTTCCGACTGCCAGGTAAACTCAACCGGCTGGCCTTTCAGCTGCTGCCAGAAACGGTGGCAGTGCAGCGGGTTACGGGTGACGCCCGCGCCCACCATCGCCACCAGCGCCAGACCCTGACGCAGGCGAAGCTCGCCAGGCAGGCCCGCTTCATCAAGAATTTTCAGCGCACTGTCGGCCACTTCTGAGGTGTAGCAGAACTGCAGCAGCTTATGGTCAGCGTGCACGCCTACCGCCAGTGGGCGAATCTGTGCGCGCTTAAGTAATTGGTCGATTTCTTTATGCGCCAGCTTAAAGTCCTGGCTTGCCGGAACGCGGAACTCAATCAGACAGACATCATCATGGCTGGTGACGATACGCGCACCGGTGCCGGAAGCGAGCACGCGCTCAATGCGCGTCGAACCCTGATCCGGCGAATAGCTACAGCGTAATTGCAGGTTGATATCGCTGCCGGAAACTGGCTGCAGCGTACGGGCGTGCAGCACCGGGGCGGCAAGACGTGCCAGCTCGCTGGCTTCATCCAGACGCAGCAGCGGCAGCAGGCAGGCATCTTTGACTTTACGCGGGTCGGCGCTGTACACCCCGGCCACGTCGCTCCAGATGGTGACGCGGGAAACCCCCGCCAGCGCGCCGATTTGCGTCGCGGAGTAGTCCGAGCCGTTACGCCCCAGCAGCACGGTTTCACCCGCGTTGTTGCGGCTGATAAAGCCGGTCACCACCAGACGTTTACCCGGATGCTGTGCCAGAAGCTGTTGCAGCAGCGGATAAGAGAGGCCTTCGTCTACCTGCGGCTGCGCGGAGCGCTCGGCGCGTAAGAACGCGCGCGCATCCAGCCATGCGGCGTCCAGACCTTGCAGCTTAAGGACTTCCGCCATCAGACGAGCTGACCACACTTCACCGTGACCAACCACCTCCGCATACACCGCGTCGCTTACGCCGTTATCTAAAAGCTCGGCCAGACGCTCCAGGTCATGAATAAACTCAGCGATCATGCAGTCGGCAATTTCGGCAGGCAGCAGGCCGCTAATCAGCTCAGACTGATAGCGGCGCAGCGTCTGCTGAACCTGATGCGCAGAAAGGCGATCGGTCTGGCTGAGCTTCAGCCAGCTAATCAGCTGGTTGGTGGTGCTCCCTGCGGCAGAAACGACCATCATATCGCCGGGCTGAGAGTACTCAGTCATAATGCCGGCAACGCGCAGGTAACACTTCACATCCGCCAGACTACTTCCACCAAATTTATGCAGCTGACGCTCATTCGCCCCTGCCTGCGCAATCACACTCATGTTTACCCCTCGGCTGCGACCCGGAATCCATTTTCCAGATCGGCAATTAAGTCCTGGCTATCTTCAATACCGGTTGAGATACGCAGCAGCGTCTCAGAAATACCTGCGGCCGCGCGCGCTTCCGGGGCCATGCCCGCGTGGGTCATGGTCGCCGCGTGAGAAATCAGGCTTTCAACCCCACCCAGCGATTCCGCCAGCGTGAAAAGTGACAGCCCGCTCAGGAAGCGACGCAGCGTCTGTTCATCACCGTTCAGTTCAAAGCTCAGCATCGCACCAAAACCTTTCTGCTGGCGAGCGGCAATTTCATGCCCCTGGTTATCCGGCAGAGAAGGATGATACAGCTTTTTCACCAGCGGCTGGGTTTTCAGGAAGTCGACAATCGCCTGGGCATTGCGCTGCGCCACGTCCATACGTGGTACCAGCGTGCGCAGACCGCGCAGCAGCAGATAGCTGTCGAACGCGCCGCCGGTGACGCCGATATTATTCGCCCACCATGCCAGTTCCGTGACCGTTTCAGGATCTTTTGCAATCACCACACCCGCCACCACGTCAGAGTGACCGTTCAGGTATTTGGTACAGGAGTGCAGGACCAGATCCGCGCCCAGCGCCAGCGGATTTTGCAGCGCCGGGCTCAGGAAGGTGTTATCCACCACGCTCGTCGCGCCAGCTTCACGCGCCAGCTGGCAGATTTTCGCAATATCCACCACGCGCAGCAGCGGGTTGCTTGGGCTTTCCACCAGCACCAGCTTCGGTTTTTCAGCCAGCGCCGCTTTTAACGCTTCATCATTGCCCTGATCGACAAACAGCACGCGATAGCAGCCGCGTTTAGCCAGGCTGTCGAACAGACGGTAGCTGCCGCCGTAGCAGTCGTGTGGCGCCACCAGCAGGTCGCCAGGCTTGAGGAATACGGTGGTTACCAGGTGAATCGCCGACATGCCCGTGTTGGTCAGAACCGCGCCTGCGCCCCCTTCCAGCTCGGCCAGCGCCCGCTGAACCACGTCACGCGTCGGGTTGCCGCGACGAGAGTAGTCATGCGCACGCGGCTCGTTAAAGCCGGTAAAGTTATAGGTACTGGAAAGATGAATGGGCGGGACAACACAACCATACTGCTCGTCGTCATTTAATCCGCTACGCACTGCGATGGTGGCCTGTTTACGGGTCATGAGGATTCGTTCCTGGCAAGGTCTGTGAAAAGTCAGACCCCAGAGTAAACATTGTTGCCATAGCCGTCAATACATCTAGACTTCTAAACTTCTTTGCGTATAGATTGAGCTATTGGCAAATAGCCGTTAAAATTATACGCATTAGCGCACATCTGCGAAGCCTAAGCTCGTGTCACATCAGGCCTCTCTACGGTAAACTACGCGCGATCACGGCCGTAACCCGGCCTGTTAACTTATGACTAGAGGATTAAAGGTATCTCATGGCTGAATGGAGCGGCGAATATATCAGCCCATACGCTGAGCACGGTAAGAAGAGTGAGCAAGTAAAAAAAATTACGGTTTCCATTCCTCTGAAGGTGTTGAAGATCCTCACCGATGAACGCACGCGTCGTCAGGTGAACAACCTGCGTCACGCCACCAACAGCGAACTGCTGTGTGAAGCGTTCCTGCATGCATTTACCGGTCAACCGTTACCTAACGATGAAGACCTGCGTAAAGAGCGCAGCGATGAAATTCCGGAAGCGGCAAAAGAAATTATGCGTGAGCTGGGGATTGACCCGGAGACGTGGGAATACTGATTGGCAGGCATAAAAAAAGCAGAAAGTAATTTCTGCTTTTTTTTTCGAATTTTTTCAGCGTCTTAGAAGCGTGTTACTTCAGGATGCAGTTCAGACATAGAGATCAGGTAAGAAACAAAAACGTTTTTGATTGCGGTCAGCATAGTCACACCTTTACCCATCGTTATTTTGTGGTCGTTTGATGGGCAAATAATAAGCTTATCCGCAGTGCGGTGCAATATTTTCGTGACGCACATCACAAAAAAAATGGCGACTGCCGAAATTCAGAGACAAAAAAAGCGCCCTGAGGCGCTTTTTTCGTTAGGCAACTTACTTGCTGCCTGGGATGCTGAAGCGCTTGTTGAAGCGGTCAACACGGCCACCGGTAGCAACATCACGCTGCTTGCCAGTATAGAACGGGTGGCATTTACCGCACACGTCCAGGTTCAGATCGTGACCTACGGTAGAGCGGATTTTCATGATGTTACCGCAAGAACAAGTTGCAGTAATTTCTTCGTATTTCGGGTGAATATCTTTTTTCATGGGGAAAACCTCGGTTAAGGCCGCGTCGCTCTTCCAGCCCTAACGCCAGACACCACGCGATGTTAATAGTATAGGTCAGTGATACAAAGATGTATCAAAGGCGGCGAATCATACAGAATTTGACCAGCAGATGCAAACTGATCCGCACTCCTACAATGTGTATACTGTCTCGCCAGATTTCAAGTCAGGAAGAAAACATGCCCGTTGCTCACGTTGCCCTGCCTGTTCCATTGCCCCGTACGTTCGACTACCTGCTGCCTGACGCTTTCAGCGCTAAAGCGGGCTGTCGCGTGCGCGTGCCGTTTGGCAAACAAGAGCGCGTTGGCATCGTGGTCTCGGTCAACGAAAGCAGCGAACTCCCGCGCGATGAACTGAAAGCGGTGATTGAGGTGCTGGACGGCGAGCCGGTCTTTTCTACCTCCGTCTGGCGACTGCTGCTTTGGGCGGCGGACTATTATCATCACCCAATTGGCGATGTGCTGTTCCACGCGCTGCCAATTCTGCTGCGTCAGGGCAAACCCGCCAGCGCGACGCCGCAGTGGTTCTGGTTTGCCACCGAGCAGGGTCAGGCCGTCGATATCAACACGCTCAAGCGCTCACCAAAGCAGCAACAGGCGTTGGCCGCGCTGCGTCAGGGTAAAATCTGGCGTCACCAGGTGGCGGAGCTGGAATTTAATGAAAGCGCGATGCAGTCGCTGCGTACCAAAGGGCTTTGCGAGCTGGGCAGCATTGCGCCGGAAACCACCGATTGGCGCACCGGCTACTCGGTACCGGGCGAACGCCTGCGGCTCAACACCGAGCAGGCCACGGCGGTAGGCGCGATTCATAGCGCGTCCGATGCGTTCTCCGCCTGGCTGCTGGAAGGGATCACTGGCTCCGGGAAGACGGAAGTCTATCTTAGCGTGCTGGAAAACGTGCTGGCGCAGGGCAAACAGGCGCTGGTGATGGTGCCGGAAATCGGCCTGACGCCGCAAACCATCGCGCGCTTCCGCGAGCGCTTTAATGCGCCTGTCGAAGTGCTGCACTCGGCGCTGAACGACAGCGAACGTATGGCCGCCTGGCTCAAGGCAAAGAGCGGCGAAGCCGCGATTGTCATTGGCACCCGCTCCTCGCTGTTTACACCGTTTAAGAATCTCGGCGTGATCGTCATCGACGAAGAGCACGATAGCTCCTATAAACAGCAGGAAGGTTGGCGTTATCACGCCCGCGACCTCGCGGTATGGCGCGCCCACAGCGAACAGATCCCGATAATTCTCGGTTCGGCCACGCCAGCGCTGGAGACATTGCTCAACGTACGCCAGCATAAATATCACCTGCTACGTTTAACTCGCCGCGCGGGCAACGCACGCCCGGCAACGCAGCACGTGCTCGATTTAAAAGGTCAGCAGCTACAGGCCGGGCTCTCACCGGCGCTGATCAACCGCATGCGTCAGCATTTGCAGGCCGACAACCAGGTTATTTTGTTCCTCAACCGCCGGGGATTCGCGCCTACGCTGCTGTGCCACGACTGCGGCTGGATTGCCGAATGCCCGCGTTGCGACAGTTACTACACCCTGCACCAGGCACAGCATCATCTGCGCTGTCACCACTGCGACAGCCAGCGTCCGATCCCGCGCCAGTGCCCTTCCTGCGGCTCGACGCACATGGTGCCGGTGGGTCTGGGAACGGAACAGTTGGAGCAGGTGCTGGCGCCGATGTTCCCCGGCGTGCCGCTATCACGTATCGACCGCGATACCACCAGCCGCAAAGGTGCGCTGGAGCAGCATCTGGCGGAAGTCCATCGCGGCGGCGCGCGTATCCTGATTGGCACCCAGATGCTGGCGAAAGGCCACCACTTCCCGGACGTGACGCTGGTAGCCCTGCTGGACGTTGACGGCGCGCTCTTCTCCGCCGATTTCCGCTCGGCGGAACGCTTTGCCCAACTTTATACCCAGGTCTCTGGCCGCGCGGGGCGTGCGGGTAAGCAGGGCGAAGTGGTTCTGCAGACGCACCATCCTGACCACCCGCTGCTGCAAACGCTGCTCTATAAAGGCTATAACGCCTTTGCCGAGCAGGCGCTGGCCGAACGCCAGACCATGCAGCTGCCGCCGTACACCAGCCATGTGCTGATTCGCGCTGAAGATCATAACAACCAGCAGGCACCGGTGTTCCTGCAGCAGTTGCGTAATCTGATACAGGCCAGCCCGCTGGCGGACGAAAAGCTGTGGGTGATTGGCCCGGTTCCGGCGTTAGCGCCGAAGCGCGGCGGCCGCTACCGCTGGCAGATACTGCTGCAACATCCCTCACGCATTCGCCTGCAGCACATCGTCACGGCCAGTCTGGCGCTTATCAATACGCTGCCGGAATCCCGTAAGGTGAAGTGGGTTCTCGACGTTGACCCTATCGAAGGTTAATGCAGAGTTGCGAGCCGGATCTAGAAATCAAACAAACATCACATTTCTGATGAAAATTCTGTAACGGATCCCCCTAACTATCTGATAAAAGTGTGTCAGATGTCAGGTCACATAGGACGTGCCTGCGCCAGTTAGCGAGGAGAAAATCAGGTGAAGGCTAAAAAACCGGTTGTTGCCGCAACCATGAAGGATGTTGCCCTACAAGCGAATGTCTCTACGGCAACCGTATCTCGTGCATTGATGAACCCCGAGAAAGTCTCGCAGGCGACGCGTAACCGCGTTGAGCAGGCCGCCCTGGAAGTGGGTTACCTCCCGCAGATGCAGGGGCGTAACATGAAGCGTAATGAATCGCGCACGATTCTGGTCATCGTCCCGGATATCTGCGATCCCTTCTTTAGCGAAGTGATCCGCGGGATCGAGGTCACCGCCGCAGCACAGGGCTACCTGGTACTGATTGGCGACTGCGCGCATCAGAACCAGCAGGAAAAAACCTTCATCGATTTAATCATCACCAAGCAAATTGACGGCATGCTGCTGCTGGGCTCGCGTCTGCCGTTTGATGCCAGTATTGAAGAGCAGCGCAACCTGCCGCCGATGGTGATGGCTAACGAATTTGCTCCGGAGCTGGGGCTGCCTACGGTACATATCGACAACCTCACCGCCTCGTTCGATGCCGTTAACTATCTTCACGAACTCGGCCACCAGCGCATCGCCTGTATCGCCGGGCCGGAAGAGATGCCGCTGTGCCATTATCGTCTGCAAGGCTACGTGCAGGCGCTACGTCGCTGTGGTATCACCGTCGACCCTCACTACATTGCCCGCGGCAACTTCACCTACGAAGCCGGTGCTAACGCGCTGGAACAGCTGCTGGCGCTGCCGCAACCACCTACCGCCATCTTCTGCCACAGCGATATTATGGCGCTCGGCGCGCTCTCTTACGCTAAACGTCAGGGGCTGAAAGTGCCGGACGATCTGTCCATTATTGGCTTCGATAACATTTCACTGGCAGAGTTTTGCGACCCGCCGCTCACCACAGTTGCCCAGCCGCGTTTTGATATTGGTCGTGAAGCCATGCTGCTGCTGCTGAACCAGCTGAGCGGGCAGTTTGTTGATAGCGGTTCGCGTCTACTTGATTGCGAACTGATCATTCGCGGCAGCACAAGCAAAATTTGATGTAAAGCCGGGAGCTTTAAGACTTGCTTGTCTGGTCAAAGCCCCGTCGCTTAAGTAACATGTCGGGCTAACTAACGGAAAAAGACAGCGAAACGATAGTGGCACAACGAGACTATGTACGCCGCAGCCAACAGGCACCTTCGCGGCGCAAGAACAGCGCTTCACGGAATACACGGAAAAAACAAAGTAACTTTCCGGCCGTCTCTCCTGCCATGGTGGCGATTGCTGCTGCAGTCGTCGTCGCCTTTATCGGCGGTTTGTACTTCATCACGCATCATAAAAAAGAAGAGTCCGAAGCGCTCCAGGGCCGTCAGGTAACCGGGAACGGCCTTCCGCCGAAACCGGAAGAGCGCTGGCGCTATATCAAAGAGCTGGAAAGTCGCCAGCCAGGCGTGCGTGCGCCAACCGAACCGTCAGCAGGCGGAGAAGTGATCAACCCGAATCAGCTTACCGACGAGCAGCGCCAGCTGTTGGCCCAGATGCAGGCGGATATGCGCCAGCAGCCAACACAGCTGACGGAAGTGCCGTGGAACGAACAAACGCCGGAACAGCGCCAGCAAACCTTGCAGCGCCAGCGTCTGGCGCAGCAGGCTCAGCAACAGCAGTGGTCACAGCAGCAGGTTGTGCAGCAGCCGCAAACGCGCACCGCGCCGCCGGTTCAGCAACCGCGTCAAACCCAGACCCAGCAGCCACCTAAGGCCACGGTCTCTAACAAGGCGCCGTATCAGGATCTGTTGCAGACGCCAGCGCACACCGCCGCCTCGCAGCCAAAAGCGCAGAGCAATAACGGTATCCCGGAAGTGCGTGAAGTCACGCCGCCGCCGAAGCCAGAGAAAAAAGACGATCGCCGCTGGATGGTGCAGTGCGGTTCCTTCAAAGGTGCCGAGCAGGCGGAAACCGTTCGTGCGCAGCTGGCGTTTGAAGGCTTTGATTCCAGAATCACCACCAACAACGGCTGGAATCGCGTGGTCATCGGCCCGGTCAAAGGCAAAGAGAACGTCGATAACACTATCGCCCGTCTGAAGCTGGCAGGTCACGGAAACTGCATTAGGCTCGCCTCCGGGGGTTGAAACCCCCAAAAACCCCCCCATCTATACTTACATTCTGCCCCGTACGCGTGACCGCGATACGGGGCCCCTACATATCGTATTTGCAACAAAGGGGTCTGCTCGTGACAACAATAGTAAGTGTTCGCCGTAACGGCCACGTCGTAATCGCCGGTGATGGTCAGGCCACGTTGGGCAATACCGTCATGAAAGGCAACGTGAAAAAAGTTCGCCGTCTGTACAACGACAAAGTGATCGCCGGCTTCGCGGGCGGCACTGCGGACGCCTTCACGCTGTTCGAACTGTTTGAACGTAAGCTGGAAATGCACCAGGGCCATCTGGTCAAAGCCGCCGTTGAGCTGGCGAAAGACTGGCGTACCGACCGTATGCTGCGCAAGCTGGAAGCCCTGCTGGCGGTCGCGGACGAAACCGCGTCGCTTATCATCACCGGTAATGGTGATGTGGTGCAGCCAGAGAACGACCTGATTGCTATCGGCTCTGGCGGCCCGTACGCCCAGGCCGCTGCCCGTGCCCTGCTGGAAAATACCGAGCTTGGCGCACGTGAGATTGCTGAAAAAGCGTTGAGTATTGCAGGTGATATCTGCATCTATACCAACCATTTCCACACCATCGAAGAATTACCATCTAAGGCGTAAGGATCTCCCATGTCTGAAATGACCCCACGCGAAATTGTCAGCGAGCTGAACAAACACATCATCGGTCAGGACGCCGCTAAGCGTTCCGTGGCTATCGCCTTACGTAACCGCTGGCGTCGTATGCAGCTCGACGAAGAGCTGCGCCACGAAGTCACGCCGAAAAACATTCTGATGATCGGCCCAACCGGCGTTGGTAAAACCGAAATTGCCCGTCGTCTGGCGAAACTTGCCAACGCACCGTTCATCAAAGTGGAAGCCACCAAGTTCACCGAAGTGGGCTATGTGGGTAAAGAAGTGGACTCTATCATCCGCGATCTGACTGATTCTGCTATCAAAATGGTACGCGTTCAGTCTATCGAGAAAAACCGCTACCGCGCAGAAGAGATGGCGGAAGAGCGCATTCTCGACGTGCTGATCCCACCGGCAAAAAACAACTGGGGCCAGGCTGAACAGCCGTCTGAGCCGTCTGCTGCACGTCAGGCATTCCGTAAAAAACTGCGTGAAGGCCAGCTGGACGACAAAGAGATTGAGATCGATCTCGCTGCGGCACCGATGGGCGTTGAAATCATGGCACCTCCTGGCATGGAAGAGATGACCAGCCAGCTGCAGTCCATGTTCCAGAACTTGGGCGGCCAGAAACAGAAACCGCGTAAGCTGAAAATCAAAGATGCGATGAAGCTGTTGATTGAAGAAGAAGCGGCGAAGCTGGTCAACCCGGAAGAGCTGAAGCAGGACGCGATCGACGCTGTTGAGCAGCACGGTATCGTGTTCATCGACGAAATCGACAAAATCTGTAAGCGCGGCGAATCCTCCGGCCCGGACGTTTCCCGTGAAGGCGTACAGCGTGACCTGCTGCCGCTGGTTGAAGGCTGCACCGTCTCCACCAAACACGGTATGGTCAAAACTGACCACATCCTGTTTATCGCCTCCGGCGCGTTCCAGGTGGCGAAGCCGTCTGACCTGATCCCTGAGCTGCAGGGTCGTCTGCCGATTCGCGTAGAGCTACAGGCGCTGACCACCAGCGACTTCGAACGTATCCTGACGGAGCCAAATGCCTCCGTTACCGTTCAGTACAAAGCGCTGATGGCAACCGAAGGCGTGAACATCGAGTTCACCGAATCCGGTATCAAGCGTATCGCCGAAGCGGCATGGCAGGTTAACGAAACCACCGAGAACATCGGTGCTCGTCGTCTGCACACGGTGCTGGAACGTCTGATGGAAGATATCTCCTATGACGCCAGCGACCTCAACGGACAAAGCATCACAATTGATGCGGAATACGTGAGCAAACATCTGGATGCATTAGTCGCAGATGAAGATCTGAGCCGTTTTATCCTATAATCGCGTTCACTGCATTTTCATCTTTAATTGATGGGGCTGAAAAGCCCCATTTTTATTGGCTAATTATTATGACAAATACACCTGTAAGCCGCTCTCAGGCCTGGCTGGAAAGTCTGCGCCCGAAAACGTTACCTCTGGCCTGCGCGGCGATTATCGTCGGTACCGCGCTATCGTGGTGGCAGGGGCACTTTAACGCGGGCGTTGCCGTACTGGCGCTGATCACCGCAAGCCTGCTGCAAATCCTCTCTAACCTCGCCAACGACTATGGCGATGCGGTGAAAGGCAGCGATAAGCCGGACCGCATCGGCCCACTGCGCGGTATGCAAAAAGGGGTGATCACCAAAGAACAGATGAAGCGCGCGCTGATTATCACCGTCGGGCTTATCTGCATCTCTGGTCTTGCTCTGCTGTTTACCGCTTCGCAGACAACCGGTGACTTTATCGGCTTCCTGGTGTTGGGGCTGCTGGCCATTATTGCCGCTATCACCTACACCGTCGGCACGCGCCCATACGGTTATATTGGCCTTGGCGACATCTCGGTGCTGATCTTCTTCGGCTGGCTGAGCGTGATTGGCAGCTGGTACTTGCAGACGCATACTCTGAGCAGCGCGATTATTCTGCCCGCTACCGCCTGCGGCCTGCTGGCGACGGCGGTGCTCAATATCAATAACCTGCGTGATATCGACAGCGACCGCGAAAACGGCAAGAACACCCTGGCCGTACGTCTGGGGCCGGTTAACGCCCGCCGCTACCACGTCTGTCTGCTGATGGGGACGCTAGTCTGCCTGGCGCTGTTTAACCTGCTCTCGCTGCATAGCCCGTGGGGCTGGCTGTTTATCCTCAGCGCGCCGCTGCTGGTGAAACAAGCGCGCTTTGTGATGCGCGAGCGCTCGCCGCAGGCGATGCCGCCGATGCTGGAACGCACGGTGAAAGGAGCGCTATTAACTAACCTGCTGTTCGTCATCGGGATTGTGCTCAGCAAGGCGCTGGCTTAACTGACAAATATCAATTAACAATTGATGATTTTGCCAACAATGCATAGAGCGCGATATACTAAAATCACTCGCAGCAACTGAGCGTTAATCCTATGAAATACGATACTTCCGAGCTTTGCGACATCTACCAGGAAGATGTCAACGTAGTAGAACCCCTGTTCTCTAACTTTGGCGGGCGGCTGTCGTTCGGTGGGCAAATCATCACCGTAAAATGTTTCGAGGATAACGGGTTGCTGTACGATCTGCTCGAACAGAACGGTCGTGGCCGCATTCTGCTGGTCGACGGCGGCGGTTCTGTCCGTCGCGCGCTGATCGACGCTGACCTCGCCCGTCTGGCCACTCAAAACGAGTGGGAAGGCATTGTGGTGTATGGCGCAGTGCGTCAGGTTGATGATCTGGAAGAGCTGGATATCGGCATTCAGGCGATTGCCGCGATTCCGGTTGGCGCAGCGGGCGAAGGTATCGGCGAAAGCGACGTACGCGTCAACTTCGGCGGCGTAACCTTCTTCTCCGGCGACCATCTGTATGCTGATAACACCGGCATTATCCTGTCGGAAGATGCGCTGGATATCGAATAAGCGCCTGACGCATACAAAAAAGCCTTCTCAATGAGAAGGCTTTTTTTTCGCTCAAATCTGCCCGTTACCGGGCAAACGCGGCTTAGTACAGCTGTTTAGCGCATTCCAGCCAGTCACCTTTGAACGGACGCTTCATATTTTCGATAGCGTCGATGATGTCATGGTGAACCAGTTTTTCGTTCTGAATACCGACGCAACGGCCACCAAAGCCCTGCTGCAGCAGTTCAATCGCGTAGGCGCCCATACGGGATGCCAGGATGCGGTCGTAAGGAACCGGGGAGCCGCCGCGCTGGATGTGGCCCAGAACGGTTGCACGGGTTTCACGACCGGTTTCAGCTTCGATGAAGTGAGCCAGTTCGTCAACGTCGCACATATGCTCGGTAATCGCCACGATGGCGTGTTTCTTACCTTTAGCGATGCCCGCTTTGATTTCAGCAACCAGGTCATCACGTTTGAATTCAACTTCTGGCACCACGATAAATTCGCAGCCGCCCGCGATAGCCGCAGCCAGAGTCAGGTCGCCGCAGTAACGGCCCATCACTTCAACAACGGAGATACGCTGGTGAGAAGAAGAGGTGTCACGCAGACGGTCAATCGCTTCAACGACGGTGCTCAGCGCGGTGAAGAAACCGATGGTGTAGTCGGTGCCTTTGATATCGTTATCGATGGTGCCCGGCAGGCCGATGCATGGGAAGCCCATTTCGGTCAGGCGCACGGCGCCCATGTAGGAACCGTCACCGCCGATAACTACCAGCGCATCGATACCACGTTTTTTCAGGTTTTCGATAGCCACGGCACGGATGTTTTCATCACGGAATTCCGGGAAACGCGCGGAGCCCAGGAAGGTGCCGCCACGGTTAATCATGTCTGACACGCTGTAACGGTCGAGCTGTACCATACGATCTTCGTACAGGCCCAGATAACCGTCATAGACGCCCATGACTTCAATGCCTTCCGTCAATGCTGCGCGTACGACACCGCGAATGGCGGCGTTCATACCCGGCGCATCACCGCCACTTGTCAACACACCGATTTTCTTAATCATGACTACCTCTGAACTTAGGAATGCTAAAAATTAATTCTTCTGCCCGAAGCGCTCCCGCAATTGTAGGGGGGAGAGAACGACTCTATGTAGAGATAGTATATCAAGCGCTTCTTGCTGAATTGATTCAGGTCAGGCTAACCGGCGGTTATTTATACAAATAATGCCGACTTAGCTCACATTTCGTACAACCACTGCGAAAGTTCAAACGTCTCTGTTTGCCTGCAGCATAACAGAGCATGGATCCTGATGAATAATCACGTCGGACCCAGGAAAACGATGCAAAATCGCCTGCTCCACCTGATCGGCAACGTGATGTGCCTGAACCAGCGGCAGGTTGTCTTCCATTTCAATATGAATCTGAATAAAGCGGGTCGGCCCTGACTGCCGCGTTCGGAGATCGTGAGCACCGCTCACACCTGGCCAGGTGGTCACGATGTCGAAAATTTCCTGACGTTCTTCATCGGGCAGCGCGCGATCCAATAACGATTGCACCGCTTCGTACCCCATGCGTAACGCGCTATATAGAATATAGATGCCAATTCCTAATGCAAACAGCGCATCGGCGCGATGCCAGCCGTACCAGGAGAGGCCGAGCGCGACAAGAATCGCGCCGTTCATCATAACATCAGACTGATAATGAAGCATATCCGCGCGTACGGCCTGGCTCTGGGTTTTTCTGACTACCCAGCGCTGAAACGTCACGAGAACTAATGTACTGATAAGCGCAATCACCGTCACCACCACCCCGATGCCCGGCTGGCTCATCGGCGTTGGTCGTGCCAGATGCTGAATCCCGGTCAAGAACAGGAACAGCGCCGAACCGGAAATAAACATACTCTGCGCCAGCGCCGCCAACGATTCGGCCTTACCGTGCCCAAAGGTGTGCTCCTCATCCGCCGGTTGCAGCGAATAGCGCACCACCAGCAGGTTGGTCAGCGAGGCGGCGATATCCACCAATGAATCGACCAGCGCCGCCAGAATACTGACTGACCCGGTATACCACCACGCAAAAATTTTAATCACCAGCAGCACGGAAGCCATGACCGTCGCGGCGATTGCAGCACGACTTACCAGTCGTCCATAAGATTGATTCATAAACACTCCTGCTTTCGATCTGCGTAGTATAGCGGAATGTATGAGGGGTGCGCGGTGACGAATTTAAGACAAAAAAACGCACAATGGAAACTGCCATCATGCGTTTTTCAATCTCACGGTACCGTTCACCGTTACTCAATAATCAGGCGTACTTTTTTACCAATCAGCGTCGCCATGCCAACCAGCGTATCCAACGTGAATTTTTCGGTTTTCTTATTCACCACATCCGATACCCTCGGGCGAGAAACGCGCAGCACCTTCGCTGCATCCAACTGTTTATAACCTTCGCGCTTCATCCAGGCAGCAATTTCACCCATCAGCTGTTTTTTAAGCGCATCCGTTCTGGCCATCTCGGCACGAGATTCTGCGAGGAGCTTTGTTGCCTCTTCAGGCGCAAATCCGAGGTCGGCAAATACGTTGCCGTCAGCCTTCGTCACATGGCGAACTTTAGTATCAATATCTTTCGTCATTTTGCTCTCCTCCGCTGCGCAACAGCCTCTTTATATCGACTCGTAATGATGAAAACATCTCTCGGGCTGGTTTTCTGCGTCTTCTTCTGAAACCCATGGAGCACGCATACTGCATCGTCAAATTTGGCGACATACACAACGCGATACTCACCATCTTCACCATGCAGCCTAATCTCAATAACCCCTGAGCCCCAGTCATTAATCGATTTCCAATCTGACGGCTCCTTCCCGTTTTGCACTTTATCCAGTTCAAATCCAGCCTCACGCCGGACATCAACCGGGAAAGCGATGAGATCGTCCAGAGACGTTCCCATCCACTCAATCTGCTTCGTCGCCACCCTGCGATACCTTCTCAGCCTTGAAAAGGTATAAAATATTATACAGTAAAGAGCAAAAAACGAACAGCATGATAATAATGAAAGATCGAACAGAAAGTGCCGGAAAAAAGACAAAAAAAACCCCCTCATCATGAGGGGGAAGACAGGGATGGTGTCTATGGCAAGGAAAAACAGGGTTTGTTACTGGTTGCTACGGGTATTGCTACTAAACAGGTTCTGACTCGGTACTGAACCTTGCTGCATCCGTGCAACGTCACGCAGCTGCTCCATACGCTGCTGGTGATTCTCATTTAAAGCCGCTTGCTGCTCCGGCGTTAACAGGCGGTACATCTGGTTGCGTACCCGCGCCATTTCTACCTGGCGATTTACCTGCTCCTCGGCCATTTTCTCGGCCTGGGCTCGCACGGCGGCTTCATCAAATTTTTCTGCGGTGACAAGGCGATGCATTGTCTCCATTTCGCTAACATTAACAGGTGGACGATCGTGTCGTGCCCTTTGCATCAGATCGCGCATCTGTTGGCGTTGATGTTCGGTTAAACTAATACCGTCGAACATATGGCCCTGGCCGTTCCGCAGCGTATTGCTTTCCGCTGGGTGCCAGTTAACGCTGGTGACGACTTCATCGGCCTGGCTATATGCACTGAATGCCAGCGTTGAGGCCATGACGGCAGCGATAACATTGCGCATCACATGCTCCCAAAAACTTTTGTGTCGCGATTCAACGAGAGACAGTTTACGATTCAGGCTGCAAACATCCGTCAGGGGGTGTAAAACAACGTAAAGTCATGGATTCGCTGGCTCTGATGACGTAATTTCTGCCTCGGAGGGATGAAAATATGAATAAAATTTTATTAGTTGATGATGACCGCGAGCTGACTTCCTTGCTCAAGGAACTTCTTGATATGGAAGGCTTTAACGTCCTTGTTGCCCACGATGGCGAACAGGCGTTATCGCTGATTGACGACAGCATCGACCTACTTTTACTCGACGTGATGATGCCGAAGAAAAACGGTATCGACACGCTGAAAGAATTGCGACAAACACACCAGACTCCCGTCATTATGTTAACTGCTCGCGGAAGCGAGTTGGATCGCGTGCTGGGCCTTGAGCTGGGCGCGGATGACTATCTGCCGAAACCGTTTAACGATCGCGAACTGGTCGCGCGTATTCGCGCTATTTTGCGCCGTTCACACTGGAGCGAACAGCAGCAAAGTAGCGATACCAGTTCACCAACCGTAGAAGTTGACGCGCTGAGCCTGAACCCAGGTCGTCAGGAAGCCAGCTTTGATGGCCAAACGCTCGAACTGACCGGTACCGAATTTACCCTGCTCTATCTGCTGGCACAGCATCTGGGTCAGGTGGTTTCTCGTGAACACCTGAGTCAGGAAGTGCTGGGTAAACGCTTAACGCCATTCGACCGCGCGATTGATATGCACATCTCCAACCTGCGCCGTAAGCTGCCGGAACGCAAAGACGGTCATCCGTGGTTTAAAACCCTGCGTGGCCGCGGCTATCTGATGGTCTCCGCTTCATGATAGGAAGTTTAACCGCCCGCATCTTCGCCATTTTCTGGCTAACGCTAGCGCTGGTGCTGATGCTGGTTTTGATGCTGCCAAAGCTCGACTCCCGTCAAATGACCGAGCTGCTCGATAGCGAGCAGCGTCAGGGCCTGATGATTGAGCAGCATGTTGAAGAAGAACTGGCTAACGATCCACCCAACGATTTGATGTGGTGGCGTCGGCTGTTCCGCGCAATTGATAAGTGGGCACCGCCGGGCCAGCGTTTGTTACTGGTGACTAGCGAAGGCCGCGTGATCGGCGCAGAACGCAACGAAATGCAGATCATTCGTAACTTTATCGGCCAGTCTGATAACTCCGATCATCCGCAAAAAAAGAAGTATGGCCGCGTTGAGTTAGTCGGGCCGTTCTCCATTCGTGACGGGGAAGATAACTACCAGTTATACCTGATCCGTCCGGCAAGCAGTTCGCAGTCCGACTTTATCAACCTGCTGTTCGACCGACCTTTATTGCTGCTTATCGTCACCATGCTGGTCAGCGCCCCGCTACTCTTGTGGCTGGCGTGGAGCCTGGCAAAACCGGCGCGTAAGCTGAAAAATGCTGCGGATGAAGTGGCTCAGGGCAACCTGCGTCAGCATCCTGAGCTGGAGGCCGGGCCGCAGGAGTTTCTCGCCGCCGGTGCCAGCTTTAACCAGATGGTGATGGCGCTTGAGCGGATGATGACGTCGCAACAGCGGCTGCTCTCCGACATCTCTCACGAACTGCGTACGCCGTTAACGCGTCTGCAGCTTGGCACGGCGCTGCTGCGTCGTCGCAGCGGCGAGAGTAAAGAGCTGGAGCGCATTGAAACCGAGGCACAGCGTCTGGACAGCATGATCAACGACATGCTGGTGATGTCGCGCAATCAGCAGAAAAGCGCACTGGTCAGCGAAACCCTGAAGGCCAATCAACTGTGGGGCGACGTGCTGGACAACGCCGCGTTTGAAGCAGAACAGATGGGCAAGTCGTTCAGCGTCGATTATCCGCCGGGACCGTGGCCGCTTTACGGTAACCCGAACGCGCTGGAAAGCGCGCTGGAGAACATCGTACGCAACGCGCTGCGCTACTCGCACACCAAAATCGCCGTGAGCTTCTCAGTGGACAAAGATGGCGTCACCGTTCACGTGGACGACGACGGTCCAGGCGTTAGCCCGGAAGACCGCGAGCAGATTTTCCGTCCGTTCTATCGTACCGATGAGGCCCGTGACCGTGAATCTGGCGGGACGGGACTGGGGCTGGCGATTGTAGAAAGCGCCATGCAGCAGCACCGCGGCTGGGTGAAGGCCGACGACAGCCCACTCGGCGGGTTGCGGCTCACGCTGTGGCTACCGCTTTATAAGCGAACCTAAAAACCATCGGCCTGCGAATGCAGGCCAATTTTTTGTATCGTCTAACCCCACAGTCTTCTGCTGTTATCTTCAATCTTGCCGCTCAGGCGACGCTTCTGCATGGTTCTGCTCCAGCTCACCGACAGCCCCGCCGCGCTCAGCAGGCGGTGATACTGGTCGTCATCAAACGGCATATGCCAGGCAATCGCGGCGGCGTCATACACCGAAACATCGCTCAAACGCGACACCAACTCCAGCGGAGCATCAGTAGAGACCTTACCCGGCGCAATCACCCGATACAGCCAGCCAACCTTGCCGCTGTTTTGCATCAACGATGCCATATCGCTGATAGCAAAGTGGAAATTGAGCTTAAAGCACGGAGAACGCGGCTGGGTAACCTGGATCAACGTCTCACCCCAGCGGTAAATATCACCGATAAAAACGTTGTGCTCGGTCATGCCTTCCGTCGACAGGTTTTCACCAAACGCCGGGGCACAAAACAGGGATGCCTGCTCGGGGAAATCACGAATCAGGTCGGCGTAATGTTCGCGGGGGAACTGACACAGCGCGCGGTCGGGGCCGCCGTGGATTTTTTTCTCGGCCTGTTCGTCACCTAACAGTCCCAGCTCGGTGAGTTCCAGTTCGCCATCCATCTGGACCTTCGCGATGGCGCTCGGGCGACTGCCGTCATAGTCGCGGATTTTGCCAATAAACACATCAACCGGAAAATGCATCTGCTGCTCCTTAGGCGGATACAAAAAAAGCGAGTCATCAGACTCGCTTCTACAGACCGGCAATGCAAATTATTTTTTAGCGGCGAAACGCGCTGCTGCTTCGTCCCAGTTCACCACGTTCCAGAACTCTTTGATGTAGTCCGGGCGGCGGTTCTGGAATTTCAGGTAGTAAGCGTGTTCCCAAACGTCCAGGCCCACAATTGGGAAACCGGAAGCGCCAGAAACGGCTTCACCCATCAGCGGGGAGTCCTGGTTTGCGGTAGAAACCACAGCCAGTTTGTCGCCTTTCAGCACCAGCCACGCCCAGCCGGAGCCGAAACGCGTTGCTGCTGCTTTTTCAAATTCAGCTTTGAAGTTATCAACGGAACCGAAATCACGCTCGATAGCCGCTTTCAGGTCACCCTGCAGGGTGGTGCCTTTTTTCAGGCCTTTCCAGAAGAAGCTGTGGTTAGCGTGGCCGCCCGCGTTGTTACGCAGAACGGTTTTCTTGTCAGCCGGCAGCTGGTCCAGTTTCGCGATCAGCTCTTCAGCGGACAGCGCAGCGAATTCCGGCAGGCTTTCCAGCGCTGCGTTAGCGTTGTTGACGTAGGCCTGGTGGTGTTTGCTGTGATGGATTTCCATCGTCTGTTTGTCGAAGTGCGGTTCCAGGGCATCGTACGCATAAGGCAGTGATGGCAGGGTATAGCTCATAATCATCTCCATTATTGTCGGGCGGCAAACCTGTAAACGCCGCGTAATCAGTTGGTTCATTATAGTTAATTAAATGATATTGAAAATGATTATCAATGCCGTAGTTTTTATAAGGTTATAACATTTTGTTATGTTCCTGATAACACGCGGCATTCAGGTTAATTGACGGGAATTCGGCTTTTATGCCGCCACTGTCCTGGCGTCATCCCAATTTCGCGGTTAAAGACCACCGAAAAGTAGTTACTGTCCTCAAAGCCGCAGCGCATCGCCACTTCGCCAATCAGCAGTTCGGTGTGCTGAAGCAGATATTGCGCGTGGCAAATCCGCAGTTGGCGCAGGTAGTGGTTAACGGTCATGCCGGTCTGGCTGCGGAACTGCTGGCGCAGGGTGCGCTCGCTGCAGCCCTGCTGCTCGCAGAAGGTATCAAGGACGAAAGGACGGTTCAGGCTGCCTGCGAGCACGGTCAGCAGTTTGTCGAGCAGCGCTTCGCTTTGCGTGGCCGCCTGGTTATCGGTGGCATAGCGATAGCGCTTGAGGCAGACCACCAGCTGGGCAAACAGCAGTTCAGACATCTCGTTGGCTAACGCGTCGTCTTTGCGGCTCTCCTGCTCCAGTTGAGTCATTATCTGCCGCGCCTGCGTCATGCCGGTGCTACCTATCCGCCAGTGCGGCGCCCAGTGGGAACCGTGCAGCCCGGGAATATGGGCCACCCAATCAAGGTTGAGCTTTAAGCGTTCAGGGCAGTAGATAATATTCTGTAAAACCAGATCGTTAACCGAAGCATAGGAGTGTTTGTCTTCCGCGCGGATATAAAACAGATCGCCGCGGGTGATGCGGTAAGGACGGTCGTTGAGGATGTGTAAGCCGTTGCCGCGCCAGACCAGCACCAGCTCGTTAAACTCGTGGGTATGCTCAGCAAAGACGTTTTGCGGGTAGCGGTCAGCCACCGCCACGGCTTGCGTCGGATTGGCAAAAAAATCCGCTTTTCGAAGAACTAACTGGCCTGGCACGCTGGCACCTCACGACTAACAACTCTCTATTATTAGCCGTTTTGAGGCAAAAAACGGTGATTCCCTTCGCGTTACTGAAGCAGGGTGTCCCGCCCCTGGCGAATATCGCGCGGCGACCAGTTAAATTCGCGGCGGAACAGGGTCGAAAAGTGGTTACTGTCGCCAAAACCGCAGCGATAGGCGATATCGGTAACGCTCTCATCGCTGTGGCGCAGCAGATGGCGGGCTTTAATCAGGCGCAGGCGGTTAAGATAGCGCTGCGGCGTCAGGCCGGTACAGTGCTTCAGCTGGCGGTGCAGCGTGCGCAGAGACAACGAGAATCGGTCCGCCACCCCTTCCCAGCACACCTCTTCGGCGAAATGCTCTTCCAGCCACGCCATCAGCTGATTCAGACGGGCGTCGTTATCCATCGCCCCCTGTTCCTGGCTGCCTTTACGCAGCAGCACCAGCAGCTGCATAAACAGAATTTCACGGTTCGCCAGCGACATCATATCGGTGCTGTCATTCGCCTCTTCCATCTGCCCGACAATCGTTCTCACCTGCTGCAAGGTGTTCTGGTTTACGCGCCAATGGGAAGGATAGTGACCATCCTGCTCCTGCGGCAGCAGCTTATTAAGACCTGACAAGAACTGGAAAGCATCCGGCGCGCGGTACAGCACGTTGGTCAGACACAGGTTTTCCGTGTGCTCATAGAGGTGCCGGTCGAAGTCACGGACGAAGCAAACCGTGCCACCGCAAATGGTATGCGGCTGACCATTGAACACGTGAATACCTGTGCCATGTTCAACGATAACAATCTCATTAAAATCATGATGATGCTCAGGAAATGCCGCCTGAGGAAGTCGAGGTTCAATCGCCACGGGCAGCTTACCTGAAGAGAAGAAATCCACGCTGTGTAGTACGGTCATCGCGACCCCCGACAAATGAGAAATGTTATCAGGATAGTAATATCGGATGAGGGATCTGACCTTGACGTTTTGACAGCAAACCGCGCAAAGCCGGTCGTTTTTTCAAGAAACAGCCGGAAAGATCGGGAAATGCGGTCAGCATCACACCCCCTCATCGGCGGAATTTGTGAACTCTCTCACGTTCACCTTTGCTTTCTTGCCAGCGCCGAATTTCGCCTGTCAGTAACGAGAAGGTTGTGGCATTGCGCTTTTTCTAGACTGTTTCGCAATGACTCATAGAAGGACTCTTGCCATGACTTTTCGCCATTGTGTGGCCGTCGATTTAGGCGCCTCCAGCGGACGCGTAATGCTGGCGCGCTTTGATGCCAAACAGCGTTCGCTTTCACTGCGCGAAATCCACCGTTTCGTGAACAGCCTGCATAAGCAGGAAGGTTTTGATACCTGGGATATCGACGCGCTGGAAGCCGAAATCCGCATCGGCCTCAACAAGGTGTGCGATGAAGGCATTTTGATAGACAGCATCGGCATCGACACCTGGGGCGTGGACTACGTCCTGCTGGATAAACACGGGCAGCGCGTTGGCCTGCCGGTGGCCTATCGCGATAGTCGAACCGACGGCGTCATGGCCATGGCAATGGAACAGTTGGGTAAAAGTGAGATCTATCGTCGCAGCGGCATTCAGTTCCTGCCGTTCAACACGCTTTATCAGCTGCGCGCGCTGGTTGAACAGCAGCCAGAACTGGTGAGCCAGGCCGCTCACGCCCTGCTGATCCCGGATTACCTCAGCTTCCGCCTGACCGGCAAGATGAACTGGGAATACACCAACGCCACCACCACGCAGTTGGTCAATATCAATAGCGATAACTGGGATGAAGACCTGCTGAACTGGACCGGTGCACCGTCGTCCTGGTTTGGTACGCCGACGCATCCCGGCAACGTGATCGGCCGCTGGGTCTGCCCGCAGGGTAATGATATTCCGGTGGTTGCCGTTGCCAGCCACGACACCGCCAGCGCCGTCATCGCTTCACCGCTGGCTGACCGCGATGCCGCTTATCTCTCTTCCGGTACCTGGTCGCTGATGGGCTTTGAGAGCAAAACGCCGTACACCAGCGAGCAGGCGCAGCGCGCCAACATCACCAACGAAGGCGGCGCGGAAGGGCGCTACCGGGTGCTGAAAAATATCATGGGCCTGTGGCTGCTGCAGCGGGTGCTGAAAGAGCAGAACATCGGCAGCCTGCCAGATCTCATTGCCGGAGCGGAGAAGCTACCGGCTTGCCGCTACCTGATTAACCCGAACGATGACCGCTTCATCAACCCGGAAAACATGAGCGCCGAGATTCAGGCTGCCTGCCGCGAAGCCGCGCTGCCCGTTCCCCATGCCCCAGCCGAGCTGGCGCGCTGCATCTTCGACAGCCTGGCGCTGCTGTACGCCGACGTGCTCAACGAGCTGGCGCTGCTGCGCGGTAAACCATTCAGCCAGCTGCACATTGTTGGTGGCGGTTGCCAGAACCAGATGCTGAACCAGCTGTGCGCCGATGCCTGCGGCATCACCGTGGTCGCCGGGCCGATTGAAGCTTCAACCCTCGGCAACATCGGCATCCAATTAATGACGCTGGACGAACTCACCAACGTCGACGATTTCCGCAAGGTGGTGACCGGCAACTACGGCCTCACCACGTTTACCCCGAATTCAGACCATGAAATTGCCCGCTACGTTGCGCAGTTTCAGCAACAACGACAGACAAAGGAGCTTTGCGCATGACCACTCAACTTGAACAAGCCTGGGAACTCGCGAAACAGCGCTATTCCGCTGTGGGTATCGATGTCGAAGAGGCGTTACGCCAGCTGGACCGCTTACCCGTATCCATGCACTGCTGGCAGGGCGATGACGTCGCGGGTTTTGAAAATCCAGAAGGCAGCTTGACGGGTGGTATTCAGGCGACCGGTAACTATCCGGGCAAAGCGCGTAACGCCACCGAGCTGCGCGCCGACCTGGAGCAGGCACTGAGCCTGATCCCTGGGCCAAAGCGCCTGAACCTGCACGCTATCTATCTGGAGTCTGACACCCCGGTGGCGCGCGACGAGATCAAACCTGAGCACTTCAAAAACTGGGTTGAGTGGGCGAAAAAACACAAGCTGGGCCTCGATTTTAACCCGTCCTGCTTCTCACATCCGCTGAGCGCCGACGGCTTTACGCTGTCTCACGCCGACCCGAAAATTCGCCAGTTCTGGATTGATCACTGCAAGGCCAGCCGCCGCGTTTCCGCCTACTTTGGCGAACAGCTGGGTACGCCTTCGGTGATGAACATCTGGATCCCAGACGGCATGAAAGACGTGACCGTTGACCGTTTGGCGCCGCGCCAGCGTCTGGCGGCCGCGCTGGATGAAGTCATCAGTGAAAAACTGGATCCGGCGCATCACATTGATGCCGTCGAAAGCAAGCTGTTCGGCATCGGCGCTGAGAGCTACACCGTCGGCTCTAACGAGTTCTATATGGGCTACGCCACCAGCCGCCAGACCGCACTGTGCCTGGATGCCGGTCACTTCCACCCAACGGAAGTTATCTCCGACAAAATCTCCGCCGCCATGCTGTACGTGCCTCGTCTGCTGCTGCACGTGAGCCGCCCAGTACGTTGGGACAGCGACCACGTGGTGCTGCTGGACGACGAAACCCAGGCCATCGCGAGCGAAATCATCCGCCACGACCTGTTTGACCGCGTGCACATCGGCCTCGATTTCTTCGACGCCTCCATCAACCGCATCGCAGCATGGGTTATTGGTACTCGCAACATGAAGAAAGCCCTGCTGCGCGCGCTGCTGGAACCAACCGAACAGCTGCGTCAGCTGGAAGTTGACGGTGACTACACCGCGCGTCTGGCGCTGCTGGAAGAGCAGAAGTGCCTGCCGTGGCAGGCGGTATGGGAAATGTACTGCCAGCGCAACGATACCCCGGCGGGCAGCCAGTGGCTGGAGAGCGTGCGCAGCTACGAGAAAGAGATTCTGAACCAGCGTGGGTGATTGACCCTCACCCCGCCCCTCTTCCTGAAAGGGAGAGGGCAAAAACCGAACCGTTCCCTCGCCCCTTAGGGGAGAGGGCTAGGGTGAGGGGAAACACCTCACCGAGACAACAGGACAACAAGACTATGCAGACCATTACCGATTCCTGGTTCGTCCAGGGCATGATTAAAGCCACCTCTGACGCCTGGTTAAAAGGCTGGGACGAACGCAACGGCGGCAACCTGACGCTGCGTCTGGACGATGCGGATATCACGCCTTTCACCGCCGATTTCCACGCCAAACCGCGCTATATCGCCCTGAGCCAGCCGATGCCAATGCTGGCGAACACGCCGTTTATCGTCACCGGTTCCGGTAAATTCTTCCGCAACGTCCAGCTCGACCCCGCCGCCAACCTCGGCGTAGTGAAGGTCGATAGCGACGGTGCGGGCTACCATATTTTGTGGGGGCTGACTCACGAAGCCGTACCAACCTCCGAACTGCCAGCGCATTTCCTGTCACACTGCGAACGTATCAAACTGACCGGTGGTAAAGACCGCGTCATCATGCACTGCCACGCGACTAACCTGATCGCGCTGACCTACGTACTGGAAAACGACACCGCGCTGATTACCCGCAAACTGTGGGAAGGCAGCACCGAGTGTCTGGTGGTCTTCCCGGACGGCGTTGGCATTCTGCCGTGGATGGTGCCGGGTACCGATGAAATCGGCCAGGCGACCGCCGTCGAAATGCAGAAGCACTCTCTGGTGCTGTGGCCGTTCCACGGCGTCTTCGGCAGCGGCCCAACGCTCGATGAAGCCTTTGGTCTGATCGATACCGCCGAAAAATCCGCAGAAGTGCTGGTGAAGGTCTACTCGATGGGCGGCATGAAGCAGACCATCACCCAGCAAGAACTGATTGCCCTCGGCCAGCGCTTTGGCGTCACCCCGATGGCCAGCGCATTAAATCTGTACAAGTAAGAACATCGCATAACCCCTGCGGGCAACGATCCGCAGGGGAAACTCTGTTACCTGCAAACCAACTAACTCAAAACCGTGGAGTACAAGCAATGAAAATAAAAGCAAGCTTCATCCTCACCGTTGCCGCCCTGGCGTTGTCCGGTTCCGCTTTAGCTGAAGTGAAAATTGCCCTTGTGGCGAAGTCATTAGGCAATGGCTTCTTCGAAGCCGCGAACGTTGGCGCACAGGAGGCGGCCAAAGAGTTAGGCGATGTTAAAGTCATTTATACCGGCCCTACCACTACCACCGCTGAAGCGCAGATCGAAGTGCTCAACGGGTTGATCGCCCAGGGCGTCGATGCGATCGCTATTTCCGCCAACGATCCTGATGCGGTAGTGCCGGTGCTGAAAAAAGCCATGCAGCGCGGCATTAAGGTCGTGTCATGGGATTCCGGCGTTGCCGCCGGTGGCCGTCAGATTCACCTGAACCCTTCGAACAACCAGCTGATTGGCGAAACCAACGTGAAGCTCGCCGCCGATGCGCTGAAAGCGCTGAACGTCGAGAAAGGCGACGTCGCCATTCTGAGCGCGACCCCCACCTCCACCAACCAGAATATCTGGATTGGCGAGATGAAAAAGGTGCTGCCGAACTATCCGTCCATCAACCTGGTGACCGTGGCCTACGGCGACGACCTGTCGGATAAGAGCTACCGCGAAGCGGTTGGGCTGCTGAAGTCTTACCCAGACCTGAAAGTGATTGTCTCCCCTTCCTCCGTCGGTATCGTCGCGGCGGCGCAGGCGGTGAAGGATCAAGGCAAAATTGGCAAGGTTTACGTCACCGGGCTGGGACTGCCGTCTGAAATGGCCGGCGCCATTAAGTCCGGCGCGAGCAAAAGCTTCGCCATCTGGAACCCAATCGACCTGGGCTATGCCGCCACCTACCTCGCCGATGACCTGGTAAAAGGTACGGCAACCAAAACCGAAGCCAGCATGGGTAAACTGGGCAAAGTGAAGCTCGATGCTGACGGTAATGGCGCGATGTCCGAGCCGTTCGTCTACGATGCCAGCAATATTGATAAGTTCTCGAAGATTTTCTAATCCTTTGACCCTCACCCCGCCCCTCTCCCTAAATGGGAGAGGGAGAAAAGCAGGCGGCAGTGAGGGGAATGCTCCGGAGAACTATCATGACCGCATCGACTCCGCTATTGCAGCTTAAGGGGATCACCAAGGTCTTCCCCGGCGTGCGCGCGCTTGAAAACGTGCAGCTCGATCTCTGGCCCGGCAAGGTCACCGCGTTAATCGGTGAAAACGGCGCGGGCAAGTCCACACTGGTCAAAGTAATGACCGGCATCTATCAGCCCGAAGAGGGCGAGATTCTCTACAAAGCCATTCCAATAACCCTGCCCACGCCGGACTCCGCGCACCGGGTGGGGATCACCGCGATTCATCAGGAAACCGTTCTGTTCGATGAGCTCTCGGTCAGCGAAAATATTTTTGTCGGCCAGTACCTCTATAAAGGCTGGCTGAAAAAGCTCGACTGGCCCGCCATGCACCAGAAAGCGCGGGAAATTCTCACCCGCCTCGATGTGCAGATTGACCCACGCGCCACCCTAAAAACCCTCAGTATCGCCCAGCGCCACATGGTGGCCATTGCGCGCGCGCTGTCGTTTGAAGCGCAGGTAGTGATCCTCGATGAACCCACCGCCGCCCTCTCCCAGCACGAGATTCTGGAGTTTTATCAAATCGTTGAGCGCTTGAAGCTGGAAGGCAAAGCTATTCTGTTTATCTCGCACAAGTTTGATGAAATTTTTGAGCTCACCGATCACTACACCATTTTGCGCGACGGCGTGTACGTGGGCTCCGGCGCAATCAATGAGATAACCGAAGAGCGAATGGTCGCCATGATGGTGGGCCGTGCGATCACGCAAACCTATCCGAAAGTGGCGTGCGAAAAAGGCAATGTGGTGCTGGAGGTAAAAGACCTCTGCCATCCGACCGAATTTGCCCATATCGACTTCACCCTGCGCAAAGGCGAAATCCTCGGCTTCTATGGCCTGGTCGGCGCCGGGCGAACCGAGCTAATGCAGGCGCTTTCTGGCGTATCACATCCTTCCTCCGGCGAGATTATCCTGAACGGCAAGACGGTGCATTTTCGCCAGCCAGCCGATGCCATCAACGCTGGGATCGTCTGCGTGCCGGAAGAGCGGCAGAAACAGGGGGCAATTATTGAACTGCCGATTGCCCAGAACATCAGCCTGCCGCAGCTTAGCAAACTCAACCCACGCGGCGTGCTCAACGACGCCCGCGAATGGCAGTTGGCCGACGAGTACGCCCGTCGCCTGCAGGTGAAAGCCTTTAGCTGGCGACAGTCGGTAGAGACGCTCTCCGGCGGTAACCAGCAGAAGGTGGTGATCGGCAAATGGCTGGCGACCCACCCGGACGTGATCATTCTTGATGAGCCCACCAAAGGTATCGATATCGGTTCAAAAGCCGCGGTGCACCAGTTTATGTCCGAGCTGGTTGCCCAGGGGCTGGCGGTGATTATGGTCTCGTCAGAGCTGCCGGAAGTGATGGGTATGGCCGACCGTATCATCGTGATGCATGAAGGACTGATGGTCGCGGAATATCAGGCCGGTGAAGCTACCGCTGAGACCATCGTCAGCGCCGCCAGCGGTGCCGGGAAGGAGGCAGCATAAATGTGGCAATCCTTATTTAAACACCGCGAAGCGCTGCTCGCGGCGGTGATTATTTTGATGATCGGTGCCATCGGCAGCCGCGTGCCGTCGTTCGTTTCGCCGGGCAACCTGGTAGAAATGTTCAACGATACCGCCATCTTAATCATCCTCGCGCTGGGGCAGATGATGGTGCTGCTGACCAAAGGCATCGACCTGTCGATGGCCGCCAATCTGGCGCTCACCGGGATGATCGTGGCGCTGCTTAACTTCCACTACCCGGCCGTGCCGGTCTGGGCGCTGCTGCTGCTGGCGACGGTGCTGGGGCTGGTCATGGGGATGATTAACGGCCTGCTGGTCTGGAAGCTGGGGATCCCGGCGATTGTGGTGACGCTTGGCACCATGAGCATCTACCGCGGCATTATCTTCCTGCTCTCTGACGGCGGCTGGGTTAACTCACACCAGATGAGCCCCGATTTCCTCGGCCTGCCGCGCGCCTCGCTGCTGGGCCTGCCGGTATTGAGCTGGTTTGCCGTCGCCGCGCTGCTGCTGGTCGGCTACTTCCTGCGCTTTAGCCGTACCGGGCGCGCGCTCTACACCGCCGGAGGTAACGCCACCGCGGCCTACTACACCGGGATCAACGCCGGAAAAATGCAGTTCGTCAGCTTCTGCCTCTCTGGCGCGCTGGCCGGATTCTGCGGCTATTTGTGGATCTCGCGCTTTGCCGTGGCCTACGTCGACGTGGCGAACGGCTTTGAGCTACAGGTTGTCGCAGCCTGCGTCATCGGTGGTATCAGCACCATGGGCGGCACCGGACGCGTCGTCGGCTGCCTGTGCGGCGCACTGTTCCTCGGCATCATCAACAACGCCCTGCCGGTAATCGGCATTTCGCCGTTCTGGCAGATGGCCATTTCCGGCGCGGTCATTGTGATTGCCGTCCTGCTGAACGAACGCGGCAATAAACGCAAAAGACGGCTTATCCTGCGCGATGCCGCGCTGGCCCGACAGAAACAGGCGGTGCGCTCATGAGCAAAATAATGATGCCGGACGAGATAAAAGCGGAAGTCGCCGCGCCGTCGTTCTTCCAGCGACTGCTGTGCTGGGAAGGCTTTTTACTGGCGGTAACGCTGCTGGTGTTTGTCGGCAACGCGCTGGCTTCGCCCTACTTCCTCAACATCTGGAACCTGTCGGACGCCACCTTCAACTTCACCGAGAAGGCGATCATCGTGCTGCCGATGGCGATGCTGATTATCGCCCGGGAGATTGATCTGTCGGTGGCATCGACCATTGCCCTGAGCTCGACGCTGATGGGTTTCTGCGCCGCCGCAGGAATGGATACGCCGCTGCTGGTCTGCGTTGGGTTAGGGGTCGGTCTGCTGTGCGGGCTGTTTAACGGCCTGCTGGTGATGCGCTTTAACCTCTCGTCGATTGTTATCACCATCGGCACGATGAGCCTGTATCGCGGCATTACCTACATTCTGCTCGGTGACCAGGCACTGAATAAATACCCGGAGAGCTTCGCCTGGTTCGGCCAGGGCTACGTATGGGGCGCGCTGTCGTTTGAGTTCGCGCTGTTTATCGTGCTCGCGGCAGCATTTGCCTTCCTGCTGCACAAAACCAACTTCGGTCGCCGTACCTATGCCATCGGTAATAACCCCACCGGCGCATGGTATTCGGGGATTAACGTCAAGCGTCACAACCTGCTGCTGTTCGCACTGGTAGGGTTGATGTCTGGCCTGGCGGCGGTACTACTGACCTCGCGCCTCGGCAGTACTCGCCCAACGATTGCGATGGGCTGGGAGCTGGCGGTAGTCACCATGGCGGTGCTCGGCGGCGTCAACATTCTTGGCGGCTCCGGCAGCATGGTCGGCGTGATTATTGCGGCCTTCCTGATGGGGCTGGTCACCTTCGGGCTCAGCCTGCTTAACGTCCCCGGCATCGTGATGTCCATCATCATCGGCGCGATGCTGATTGTGGTGATTTCACTGCCGATTATCGCCCGCCGGGTGATGCAGCGACGACGCATTTAAATTTTCCCCTCACCCCACTGGATGAGGGGAACCCAGGATTTCATAAGTTAGGTATTTAAGGAGAAACACCATGAGCTTTATGTTAGCACTGCCAAAAATCAGCCTGCACGGTGCAGGCGCCATTGGGGATATGGTCAACCTGGTTGCCGGTAAGCAATGGGGCAAAGCGCTGATCGTCACCGACGGCCAACTGGTGAAAATGGGCCTGCTGGATAGCCTGTTCGCCGCGTTGGACGCACATAAAATGTCTTATCACCTGTTCGACGAGGTTTTCCCGAACCCAACGGAAGAACTGGTGCAACAAGGCTACGCGGCCTATCAGGCTAATCAGTGTGACTACATTATTGCCTTCGGCGGCGGCAGCCCGATTGATACCGCGAAAGCGATTAAAATCCTGACCGCTAACCCGGCCCCATCCACCGCATACTCCGGCGTGGGCAAAGTACTGAACGCTGGCGTGCATCTGGTGGCGATCAACACCACCGCCGGTACCGCAGCGGAGATGACCAGCAACGCGGTCATTATCGACACCGCGCGTCAGGTCAAAGAGGTGATTATCGACTCGAACATCATCCCGGATATCGCCGTGGACGACGCCAGCGTGATGCTCGATATTCCCGCTTCCGTAACCGCCGCCACCGGTATGGATGCGCTGACCCATGCGGTAGAAGCCTATGTATCCGTCGGCGCACACCCATTAACCGATGCCAACGCGCTCGAAGCCATTCGTCTTATCACCCTGTGGCTGCCGAAAGCCGTGGACGATGGTCATAACCTGGAAGCCCGCGAGCAGATGGCGTTTGGTCAGTATCTGGCAGGCATGGCGTTTAACAGCGCCGGTCTGGGACTGGTACACGCGCTGGCGCACCAACCGGGGGCCACGCACAACCTGCCGCACGGCGTGTGCAACGCCATCCTGCTGCCGATCATCGAAAACTTTAACCGCCCGAACGCCGTGGCACGCTTTGCCCGCGTGGCGCAGGCGATGGGCGTGGACACCCGCAGCATGAGCGACGAAGTGGCGAGCATGGAGGCAATCAACGCCATCCGTAAGCTGAGTGCGCGCGTGGGCATTCCTGAAGGGTTCAGCAAGCTCGGCGTGACCAAAGCCGATATCGAAGGCTGGCTGGATAAAGCGCTGGCCGACCCGTGCGCGCCATGCAACCCGCGTACCGCCAGCCGCGATGAAGTGCGTGAGCTGTACCTGGAGGCATTATGATCCGCAAAGCCTTTGTGATGCAGGTGAACGCCAACGCACACGAAGAGTACCAACGCCGCCACAGCCCAATCTGGCCGGAGCTGGAAGCGGTGCTAAAAGCACATGGCGCGCACCATTACGCGATTTATCTCGATAAAGAACGTAACCTGCTGTTCGCCACCGTGGAAATTGAGTCCGAAGAGCGCTGGAACGCGGTGGCAAACACCGACGTTTGCCAGCGTTGGTGGAAGCACATGACCGACGTGATGCCGTCCAATCCGGATAACAGCCCGGTTAGCGCCGAGTTGAAAGAAGTGTTTTACCTGGCGTAAAGTCCTACAAAATCCACATAGTAGCCCGGCCGAGCGTAGCGACGCCGGGGTTTCACACCGAGCCTCCCCGGGTTACAGAAAAAGGCCTCCGTTTACGGAGGCCTTCATTTTTTTAGAAGAAGTATTTAAAGCGAACGCGCGCACCGTAGCGATCGTCAGAACCATCGCCGTTGTAACCGTCGCCATCGCTGTTCAGGATGGAGTAGTAAGCGCCAAGATAGATATTAAAGTTCTGCATATCCATCACGTTAGCAAACTGGTAGGACGCATGAATGGTGTGGATATCGTAGGTGCCTTCATCGTTGATCCAGCAGTCTTTGTCGCAGACCACACCGGAAAAATCGTCAATCTTGTTATGCGCGTAGATATAGCCCAGCTCGAAACGCTTCCACAGCACGTTCGCCGCTGCGGTAAAGTCTTGTTCGTTGTTCGCATCCAGATAAGCCGTATTGAGGTTAACCACCACGCCATTATCCGGATCGCTCTTCAGGCCGTTCCACGTCATGGTCATACCGTAACCGGTGCGGTCAGACTGGTCGACAAACTCGCCTTTCTTATTGGTATAGCCGTACGCATTGTTGACGACGTTGCTTTCCATCGCCGCCGACACCGTAAACTCATCCGTTGGCGACCAGGCGATAATCGGGCGCAGATAGGCCACGTTCTTCTGCTGTTCCAGGCTACGACCATGGTAATCGCCATCGTTGTAGAGCGAGGTACCGTCTTCCAGCAGGGTGTTTAATTCGAAATACCAGTTATCTATCTGCTTGCTCATCAGGAAGCTGCCGCCGGAATCAGAACGACCGCGACCTTCTTTCATCATATAGATATAGCCGCTGCCGTCATCGTAGAGGTCGTTAGCGGTATTACCCGAGTGCTCAACAAACGTATCCTGATTTAATGGGAACATATCATAGGCTTCAAAACGACCCACTTTAATTTTCCAGTCATCTTCTTTACCAAAGAAGAACGCCGCATCATCAATATTCACCGTCCCGGAAAGATCGCCCAGCGGCTGCGCGGAGAAACCGGCAAAGTAGCCGTTATTCAGCTTACGCATACCGTCAAATCCCAGCAGAATGCGTCCGTTGACGTCCCATTTCTCATTGCTCGGATCGCCGTCGTAGTTGGGGTTGGTCATGGCGAGTAAGCCGTGCTTACTTTCCGCATCCATATTAAATTCTACGTCGCCGTAAATTTTCAGATCGCCGTAGCCGGAAAGAATAAGATTAGGTTTATTGGCATTGATGTGAGTCTCTTCGGCCGAAGCCTGACCGTTCACCGGCGTATTGCCCTGTGCAGCCTTAATCTCGTTGATTTCAGCAGCCTGCTGAACGCGCAGCGTTTCAACCTGCTGTTCTGCTTTTGCTGCGCGATTCTCTGCTGCTTCCAGACGTGATTCTAACTGCGCCAGCCTTTGCTCTAACGTCATGTTCGTTGTTTTCGCAAAACCGGTATTGGCCACCAGCAATAATCCTATTGCCAGCGAGAGCGTCGATTTCTTCATTATTTGCTTTCCTTGAAATAAAGAATATCCCGAAAAATCAAAATACGATTTTTGGTGTTTTATAACGACCATGAATGTATTTTTATTATTCATTTGTCGGTAGAAATCGCCAGTTACGTACGGACACATTTCATAACAAGCACCAAAGACACTAGCTAATATATTTTAGCCGGTAAACATCTCTAATTTTAAGATCGTGAGCGAGGTAACACGGTAGAGAAAGAAAAGAGAAGGGTGAGCAATATATATAATTAGGAATTATTACGGTAAATAAACAATAAAATTATAATATTAGCTTTGGGATATAAATATAAAAATACGCGCAGTAATTAATATATCACTGCGCGCCTCTACGATCAGTTCTGCTCGGCGACCAGAATCGCCAGCGTATCTGGCTCTAGCGCTTTAAAAAGATGCGGTTCGTCGGCGGGATAGCAGATGTAATCACCGGCATTCAACTCTTCCGGCGCGGCGGTCAGGCCAACCAGCGCTCGCCCCTGCGTCACAATAATATGTTCGATAGAACCCGGTGGATGCGGATGTGAAATACGGTCTGCGCCCGGCTGCGTGGTCAGCAGATAAATATCGCGACGCGCCCCCGGCGGGCAGGTAGCAAGCAGCGTAGCCTGATAGTTGGCCTGCTCGGCAATAACCTTCGTTCCCTCTCCCCGGCGGATCACCTGGGTTTTATTGGGCTGTGGCTCAAGCAGGCGCGCAAAAGGGATGTCCAGCGCGACGCAGAGCGCCCATAGGGTTTCCAGGCTAGGATTACCGTTCCCGGCCTCAAGCTGGGAAAGCGTCGATTTGGCAATACCGGCACGACGTGCGATTTCGGCCAGAGATAATCCGGTCCTCGCTCGCTCACGCACCAGGCTTTTGGCAATCACGCTGATTGGCTGTGTCATACACAACTCCATCGTTTTATATATCGAACGAAATGTTCATCTTGAACTACCACACTGATTCGTTCATTATAATGGATATATCGTTCGATATGGTAAATTTAGATGTCATTAAAAATGTTCTCCTGCCTGAAAGGCAGCACGATTAAGGCGATTTTCCTCGTCTGTCTGGCGGTCGGCGTGGTCGGCGTCTCTTATGGTTCACTGGCAATGGCGTACGGCTTTCCGCTGTGGGTGCCGCTGCTGCTCTCGGTTTCGGTCCTCGCGGGCGCGTCAGAGTTTATGTTTATCGGCATCGTCGCCAGCGGCGGTAACCCGTTAGCAGCGGCAGCAGCCGGTCTGTTAGTCAATGCCCGCCATATTCCTTTCGGCGTGACGGTGCGTGACCTGGTCGGCAAGCGCGCCGCTAGCTTTATTGGCTGCCATATCATGAATGACGAGAGCGTGGTCTTTGGCCTGTCGCAGCCTACACCCGAGCAGCGTAAGGCTGCCTTCTGGCTCTGCGGGGCTGGCGTCGCCATTTTCTGGCCGCTCGGCGCGCTGTTTGGCGCAGCAGTAGGGCGATTACTCCCAGCCCCGGAAACCATCGGGCTGGATGCTGTTTTCCCGGCCATTCTGTTGGCGCTGGTGATCCCGGCCTTTAAAAACCGTACCACGCTGATTCGTGCCTGCAGCGGCGCGGCGCTGTCGCTTGCCGCCGTACCGTTCGCGCCGGTTGGATTACCGGTTCTGCTTTCCCTGTTTGGCCTGCTGGCGAGGAAAAAATAATGGGTAACATGACGCTGTTTATCGCCGGGATCGTCATTCTTTCGCTGGGAACCTATCTGATGCGTCTCGGCGGCGCAAAGCTCGGCAATCGTCTGGCCTTTTCGGAACGCTCTCAGGCACTGCTTTCCGATGCCGCCACGGTACTGCTCTTTTCCGTCGCGCTGGCGACCACGTTCTATGAGGGTGAGCATTTCTCCGGTGCGGCGCGCGTGCTGGGGGTAGGTTTTGCCGTGTTTCTGGCCTGGCGCAAAGCGCCGCTTATCATAGTGATTATTGCCGCTGCGGTGGCGACCGCGCTGCTGCGTCTGGCGGGTATAAACTAAAAAAGCGCCCCAAGGGCGCTCTTTCGACAGTAACTTACGCTTATTTATTCAGCTGTGCGGTCATGTGCACGCGGTTACCGGTAAACGCTTCGGTAATTTTATAAGACGATGCGCCTGCAGCCTGTGCCTGAGCGGCGATTTTAGCTTCTGCACCGTCCATTGTGGAGGCCGTTGCGGTCACGGTCTGAGCAGCGAAGGTACCGAAAGAAGCGGCGAGTGCGATAACTGCAACAAAAGTTTTGATGCTTTTCATGATGTAAACCCTTTCACTTAGTTGTTTGGATAAGGCGTTTTGCCTTGATGTGATAAATAATAGCCCTCACATCGTTCAACGAAAAGCGGAAGGATTTGTTGTCATCATTCAAATTAATTGATTAATTTTTCAACTGCATATCGACCCAGTCGCAGACCTCTCCAATATCGGGCTGCACCTGCTGATCGACGCAATACACAGCCCCCAGACGCATCGGTTCGGCCCGCTCGGCCAGCAGCGCCAGTTCGGGTAGATACTCTTCTCCGGGATGACCCGGCAAGCGCTGCGCTAACCGCTGAGCATAGCGCGCCACCGCGACCTCAGGAGAGATCTGGTTCCAGACTTCGATAATCCGCTCAACCCCGGCGTCCTGCACTAATCGCTGCAGCATCTCTTTAGGCTGGAAACCAAACCAGGCATCAATCACCCAGACACAGCCCGCCGGAGACTGTCCCACAATCGACCAGATAGCCTCGTAGGCAGCACAGCCGAGCTGGCGGTTGAAGGGGCGGTCGATATCGGTAAAGCGCGCCATAAAGGGCTCTTTGATTCCGTCGATTGTCAGCAGCGGCAAGCCAAAAGTCTGCGAAAGCTGACGGGCAATGGTGCTCTTTCCAGAGGCGGGTATGCCGTTCACCAGAATGACGGTTTTACAGTTTGGCGTAAGGTCTCTTTTCATAGCAGCGCCACAACCTCCTCTTTCGAGTTTGCTGCCCGCAGTTTGGCCATGCGTTCATCGTTATCCAGCAGCGAGATAATGGCGCGGATCCCCTCTTCAATATGCGCATTACTGTCCTGCGCGCCGAACATAATGACGATATCCGCGGCCTCGCTTTCGGCAAACCGAATCGGTTTCTCTAACAGCACCAGGCTAAAACAGTTCCGCTTCACGCCGCACTCAGGACGCGCATGCGGAATGGCAACCCCTTCGTCAAACACGTAATACGCGCCGTGGTTCAGGGTGTTTTCAATAACGGCCTGGCCGTAATCAGCCGAGATATAGCCGTTTTCAATCAGCGGCGTGGCGGCCAGCTGGATCACCTTCTGCCAGTCCGACTCAGTGACACCAACCTGAATAGCATCGGCTTCTATGAGTAGCTCTTTAATCGTCATACCCACTCCCTAAATGTTACGGCGAATAATGTTGCGTAATTCATCGATACGGATAAACAGAGCGTCAATTTCCTGTCGGTGCGTTTTGCTTTTGGCATATACCGACAATGCCCGGTTATAAATCAGCATTAATGCTTTCTGTATCTCGCCATCACTCGGGTTACCCTGTAATTCACCTTCTAATCGGGATATTTCCACCGCCAGCAGAAGCGACTGTTCATCATAATCTTCCGACGGACTATCTTGCTTTTTCCACAACGTTTTCAATGATTCAAACATAGCGAATCCCCTCCCTGATGAACAACAGGGTAACGAAATATCGAGTAATAAAGAGACGTTTATTTAAATAAAGCGATCTTTTCCATTAATACATGAGTGACGGCATTATTTGCTGGAATTAAAAACTTCCGCACGCTGTCATTCACTTTGCCTTTTTCAAAGGCGGTTTTACATTGATCAACCCACTGCACATTCATTTCTGTGCCGACGTTAACCTTGTTAATGCCCTCAGTCACCGCCAGGCGCATATCCTCATCGCTCACGCCGGTGCCGCCGTGCAACACCAGAGGCACGCCGGTTGCCGCACTAATATCCTTAAGCCGCTGGTGCTGGATTTTTGCCTTGCCGGTATACAGCCCGTGCACCGTCCCCACGGAGACCGCCAGCATATCGACCTGGGTTTCATCGACGAAGCGTTTGGCGTCCTCTACCGTGGTGAAGCAGATATCCTCTACGGCGACGGCTTTGCCGTCTTCAGAGCCACCAATGGCGCCCAGCTCCCCCTCAACCGTAATATTACGCGGGCGCGCCATTTCAACCACGATGCGCGTGTTGCCAATATTCTCCTCCAGGTTGAGATGGGAACCGTCATACATCACCGACGAGAACCCAGCGTTCATTGCCGTTTCAATGGCGCTGATATCCGAGCAGTGATCCAGATGCAGGCAGGTTGGCACATTTTCACTTTCGGCCAGCGAGCTAACGGCATCCACGAGTAAACGATAGCCTAAATATTCCGCCGTCCCGGTGGAGATTTGGATCATTAGCGGGCTGTTACTCTGCTGCGCGGCTTTGAAAAACGCGGGCAGCATTTCAATACAGTGCAAATTAAACGACCCGATGGCTTTAAAATTTCTCTGCTGGGCAATATTAAGAATATCGTTGAAGTTATACAGACTCATGAACGTTTTCCCCTTTCGGCTTAGCTGATTTACCGTTTACAAACCATGCCAGTGCGGCGACAAAGACAATAAACAACGCGACAAATAACCAGTTATTCTGGAAGGCGTGGCCTAATACCAGCCCAGAACTAATCACATCCGAATCGCTGAACGTCACGCCGGTAAAGCCGTAACTTTCAAGCATCGGCACCAGAATGGCGGGCAGGAAGGTGATAAACAGCCCGTGCACCACACCGCCAATCATCGCCCCGCGACGACCGCCCAACGCATTGCCAAATACACCCGCCGTGCCGCCCGCAAAGAAGTTAGTGAGCAGGCCGGGCAGAATCATCGCCAGACCGAACATCGGGAAGACCAGCATGCCGATGATCGAACCGACCGTTGTTGCCAGGAAGCCAACAATCACGGCATTTGGCGCATAAGGGAACAGTACCGGGCAGTCCAGCGCTGGTTTGGCATCAGGGACGATGCGCATTGCAATCCCGCGAAACGCTGGCACCAGTTCATTGAGCAGCAGGCGCACGCCGCTATAGAGAACGAAGACCCCGGCTACAAACTGGATGGACTGCATAAAGGCGTACATCAGGTAGTTAATGCCGTTAGAGAACTGGCCGATATATGCCGGGCCTGCTGCCAATGCCGGAATGAGGTACATCGGCACCATGACCACTGCCATAGCGAGATAGGTGTCCTGCAGAAACTTGAAGTTATCCGGTAATTCAAGATCTTCCGTGGAGCGAGAGCCTTTGCCGACCACTTTAGCGACCGCCGCCTGCACCAGGTAACCAATGGTGCAGAAGTGCCCCAGCGCGACGTCATCTGAGCCGGTGATCCGCCGCACCACCGGTTGCGCCAGCGCGGGCATCAGTACCGCCATTACGCCGCCGAAGATCCCGCCGGTCAAAATCAGCGGCAGCCCCGTCAGCCCGGCTTTATAGCCGATAACGGCACCAATAGTCGCCATCCACAGCAGCGCCTGGCCAGTCAGGAAGATATATTTCAGTGGCGTCAGGCGAGCGATGATGATGTTGACGGCAAAAATCACCAGCAGGGTCAGCGCCACCTCGGAACCCAACTCACGATTAGCTAAACCGGCAATCGCCGCGACATCGGTAATGTAACCCTTCATGCCAAAGCCCTGAGTGAAGATGTCATTCAGGAACGTCAGCGTGGCCACAATGATGTTGATACCGGCCATCATGATTAAAAAACCGAGCAGGGTTTTAAATGTGCCCTCAGCCGTCTTGCCCGGTGATTTTTTCTGTAGGATAAGCCCCAGCATCGCAATAAAGGCGATGAGTATTGAAGCCTGGCCGAGCAAATCTTTGACGATAAACTCAACGACACTATTCATAGTCGGCTACCTGTAAATTACGTTCATTTAAAAACGCGACAATCTTTTGTTCGATCTCATCTTTGTCCGTCAGTTTATTTAAAATCACCACGCGTTTTATCTCTTCTTCGCTGGCATCGGCTGTCAGAATATCGGCAAAGGTTTTTTGCGTCAGAATCATGTCAGATTTAAATGCCCCGGCCTCCGATACCGTGGTGTGTTCAATATGCGCCGGAATTTCCAGTTTTTTTAAAACGGCCTTGGCGGTCATTTCAATAGCAAAGCTTGAGCCGAGGCCGCAGCCACATACGCAGAGAATTTTCAGCATGTAGGGTCTCCTCAAATTATATTGAGTTGTTTGGCAAGTTTATAATAATGTCCGTCGGTATCAACCAGACGTTTTTTCATACTGACTAAATCAATCGGAATAGGTTTATTGCTTGAATTAATAATAACGGCTTTATTTCTCATACCAGATTGAATACAGCGAACCACTTCATTCGCCATAATGGTACCCTGATAAATCTCCTCACAGGTCGGGTCGCCACTGCGTAAACCGTAACCAATGATGGTTTTGCGGATACGCACGCCAATACGCGGTTCGAGTTGTTTTATCATGGTATCTATTGCGCCCTGAAAGCCCGGAGAGTACTCGCGGGTGTAGCCTTCAGAGCACAGAATAACGACGCTATTCTGGCTAGCCAGTTTTTGCTTAATACGCTCTGCCAGAGCGTCCAGAGGGATCTGCGCTTCTGGAATCAGCGCAATATCGGCGTTCGATTTTATCGCCGATTGTAGCGTTAACTCGCCGCAGTAACCGCCCAGAATCTCCGCCATAAAAACGCGCCCGGGAAGTGCCCTGCCGGTATTTCTTAAGCGCGATACCTCTTTGATAATTTGCTCGCAGGCGGTAGAAAAGCCAATGGTGTAGTCGCTGCCATAAACATCATTATCGATCGTCATACCGACGCCAAAGCAGTTAATATCAAATTCGCTGAGCGTATTCAGGAATTGCAGACTGCCATCACCGCCAGCCATAATCAGCACATCAATCCGTAACGACTTTATTTTCTTCGCAATGGTTTCATACTCACTGCGCTGTAAATTTCGCGCTGTACGGCCAGACGTAATAAGTGGAATAGAGGAAATAGAAAAATCCACTAAATCTGACCAGGAGACCTCCCGGTGATTTTTATCTAATAAACCCGGTATGCCACCGTTAAATAGCGTGATCTGTGCACAGGCAAGTCTCGCGACCTGAAAAATAAAATTATTTATTCCAGAGACATCTCCACCGCTAATGACAATACCGATTTTCATCTTCTGCCCTCACCTGTTTCCGTGAAAGCATTTTTCCCTGACTTCAAGACCTCTATTTGCAACGAAGATCACATAATAGCGATAATTTAAGTCAGGCCTAATATTGACACATAATAAAAAACGGTGTTTTTTGTGATTTAAATCTCATTTTTAAAATGAGATCACAACGACATTTACTAATTAAAAACTTTAATTATCAGGAAGTTATTTTATGGGCAAATACCCGTAAATAAACAAATGGTTTTCAGGGTTAGTGACGTTTTTATGAGAGAGCAAAAATGTGAACATCGACACATAATTTTGTCTTAAGAAGGGAGTGATGCGTGGGGATCTTTAGCAGAAACAAAAAAAGCGCCCCTGGGGCGCTCTTTCTACAGGTGCTTTTCGCTTATTTATTCAGCTGTGCGGTCATGTGCACACGGTTACCGGTAAACGCTTCGGTAATTTTATAAGACGATGCGCCTGCAGCCTGTGCCTGAGCGGCGATTTTAGCTTCTGCACCATCCATTGTGGAGGCTGTTGCGGTCACGGTCTGAGCAGCGAAGGTACCGAAAGAAGCGGAGAGTGCGATAACTGCGACAAAAGTTTTGATACTTTTCATGATATAAACCCTTTCACTTGGTTGTTTGGATAAGGCGCGTTGCCTTGATGTGATAAATAGTAGGCCACATTCTCATCAACTAATAGCGGAATGATTTGCATTTATCTTTCAATTTTTTTGAGATAGAAAATGTTATTAAGTCAGGATCTAAAAGGTTTACTGGAGAGTCGAAGAAAACCGCTGTCGGCGGGCGACTGGCTTCTCCATCAGGGGGAGATGCAAAGCTATTTTTACTATTTGCATCATGGTGTTGTTCGCGCGGTTTATCACTCAGACCAGGGCGTGGAGCGGGTAAAAGAGTTCTATTTTTCGGGGGAGTGCTGCTTTTTATATCTCAACTGGTTAACGGCTACCCCTGCTGATTACAGCCTGCAGGCGCTCGCGGCGGGAGAGGTCAGTGAAGTTCCCCTCTCTTTTCTGGATGCCGCCGAAAATCAGGACTGCAAAATGCAGCTTCTCGTTCAGCAACTTATCTACAAAGAAAAAAAGGAGCAGATGCTGTTGCTCAATACCCCTGAGCAACGCTATCGGTATATTCAGAGCCAGTTCCCGGGCTGGGAGTCACAGCTTACGCAACGGGATCTCGCCAGCTATATCGGGATTACGCCAGTCAGTCTTTCGCGCATTCGCCAACGTCTTAACAAAGGTTAACGCCATCGCCGATGGCGTCACTTATTGTTCCGCCATTCATTTGTGCAATGGCGTCCGTTATGACCACATTTCTTGTTTCCCAGATCCTTGCTGGCATCAGTTTTGGGCTGGATATTTCTGCCTTTCACTTTCGTCACCGAACCATGACGCTCACCCTTCTTGCCGGCTCAACCAGCCTGCTGGCGCTCCATTTTTATCTGCTGGAGCAGCCTGTGGCATCCGGGTTGATGACGATTGCGGCTTGCCGCTTTACGGCAGCGATCCTGACGCAGCGTCTATGGGCAATGTGGGTATTTATGGCGGCGTCGTTAATCTGTAGCGCCTGTTTCTGGCAGGGAATGACAAACCTGTTGCCGTTGGCCGGCAGCCTGCTGATGACCTTCGCCTCTTTTCAGGATAAAACCAATAAACTGCGAGGATACACGCTGGGAGGCAGTTTATGCTGGGTGCTAAACAATGTGATTGTCGGTTCGCCGATGGCTATCATCATGGAGATGGCGTTTTCAGGCAGCATTTTGCTGGCTGCCTGGCGTCATTACTCCGTCAATAAGCGCTCTGGGTGGGTATAAATCGTCGCTCTGCCCGGCTTGCAAAAACCCACCAGCGTCAGGTTGCAACGCTCGGCAACTTCCACCGCCAATGTAGTAGCTGCAGAGACCGCAAACAAAATCTCAACGCCACACATGGCTGACTTCTGCACCATTTCATAGCTGGCGCGGCTGGAAACCAGCGCAGCGCCTCGCTGCCAGCGCATGCCTTCTTGCGCACGGTGGCCCAGCAGTTTATCCAGCGCCACGTGGCGGCCCACGTCTTCATGGCCGCCCGCCAGTTCGCCCGACGGCATCACCCAGGCCGCCGCATGGGTGCAGCCCGTTTCACGGCCAACCGGTTGCACATCGTTTAAGTGTCTGAGCGCATGGTCAAGGTGGGCCAGGTCGAAGGTCTGGCTGAAAGGTAGCGGCTGAATAGGCTTACCGATATCGTTAAGCTGTTCAACGCCGCAGACGCCGCACCCGGTACGCCCGGCAAGCGCGCGACGGCGCTCTTTGAGCCCCATAAAGCGACGGCTGGAGAGTTCGATTCTGACTTCCACGCCGTTACAGGCCGGCACCACGTCCATGCCGAAAATTTCACGCGGGTGTTCGATAATGCCCTCAGACAGAGAAAAGCCAATCGCAAATGCTTCGAGGTCTTTCGGCGTCGCCATCATCACGACGTGGGAAATGCCGTTGTAGACCAGCGCAACGGGAACTTCTTCAGCAAGAATATCCTGTGTCGGTTGCATAATTTTTGGCCTTCTGAAGACGGAACGCTCGACCGCGCCAATTAGCTGCAACGAGGGTTCGACTTCATCTTTAACATTAAACACGGCAAGTACTCTGAACGACTTCAACAATAAGGGGCGTCTATTCCATCACAACAGGAGGGAATTGAGGCTTATTATGGATCAACTTTGTGGTGCAATAACGCACAGTGCGCATTTTTTAGCGACATTCTGCTACAAAAAGTCTGTGTAAACTATAGGTACTACCTTGTGGTTATCTTCGTTAATCACCCGCCAAAGTAACGCGATAAACTGAGTTAAATGTGATAAATCTCACGATTCAATGTTAATCCGCGCAAAATCCATTCACCTATCATTAACCGCATTGGAACAAGCCTACCGATATTGTGGTATTCTGAACCAAAGCCCTCCTGGAACTGAGGGCATCTTAGTATTCAGAATCTTCGTCTGACTACGACGGAGAACAACTACAAGCAATGACAATGTCGAAACAAGGAGCGATCCATGCAGGTCAGCAGAAGGCAGTTCTTTAAGATCTGCGCTGGCGGTATGGCAGGAACCACGGCAGCCGCACTGGGCTTTGCCCCAGGCATCGCACTCGCGGAAACACGGCAGTATAAATTGCTGCGCACCCGTGAGACCCGTAACACCTGCACTTACTGCTCTGTCGGTTGTGGGCTTTTAATGTATAGCCTCGGCGACGGCGCAAAAAACGCAAAAGCCTCAATTTTCCACATCGAAGGGGATCCGGATCACCCGGTAAACCGCGGCGCGCTGTGCCCGAAAGGCGCAGGCCTGGTGGACTTTATCCACTCTGAAAGCCGTCTGAAATACCCTGAATACCGCGCTCCTGGCTCCAATAAATGGCAACAAATCAGCTGGGATGAAGCGTTCGACCGCATCGCCAAGCTGATGAAGGCCGACCGCGACGCCAACTTTATCGAGAAAAACGAAGCAGGCACCACCGTTAACCGTTGGTTGACGACCGGTATGCTGTGCGCCTCTGCTTCCAGTAACGAAACCGGCTTCTTAACACAGAAATTCACCCGCGCGCTCGGTATGCTCGCGGTCGACAACCAAGCGCGTGTCTGACACGGACCAACGGTAGCAAGTCTTGCTCCAACATTTGGTCGCGGTGCGATGACCAACCACTGGGTTGACATGAAGAACGCCAACCTCATCGTCGTGATGGGTGGGAACGCGGCAGAAGCGCATCCGGTGGGATTCCGCTGGGCGATGGAAGCCAAGATCCATAATGGCGCGAAGCTGATTGTTATCGACCCCCGCTTTACGCGAACCGCGTCAGTGGCGGATTTCTACGCCCCAATTCGATCCGGTACCGACATTACCTTCCTGTCGGGCGTGATGCTGTACCTGTTGAATAACGAAAAATTCAACCGCGAGTACACCGAAGCCTATACCAACGCCAGCCTTATCGTGCGTGAAGACTTCAGCTTCAACGACGGCCTGTTCAGCGGCTACGACGCCGAAGCGCGTAAGTACGATAAGACCTCCTGGAACTACGAACTGGATGAGAACGGTCACGCGAAACGCGATACCACTCTCACCCATCCGCGCTGCGTCTGGAATCTGCTGAAACAGCATATTTCCCGCTACACGCCGGAAATGGTCGAGAAGATCTGCGGTACGCCAAAAGCCGACTTCCTGAAAGTCTGCGAGTACATCGCAGAGACCAGCGCACACGATAAAACCGCCTCGTTCCTGTATGCACTGGGCTGGACGCAGCACTCCATCGGTTCGCAGAACATCCGTACCATGGCGATGATTCAGCTGCTGCTCGGCAACATGGGTATGGCAGGCGGCGGCGTGAACGCCCTGCGCGGCCACTCCAACATCCAGGGTCTGACCGACCTCGGCCTGCTGTCGACGAGCCTGCCGGGCTACATGACGCTGCCAAACGAGAAGCAGACTGACCTGCAAACCTACCTCACCGCCAACACGCCTAAACCGCTGCTGGATGGTCAGGTGAACTACTGGGGCAACTACCCGAAATTCTTCGTCTCGATGATGAAGACCTTCTACGGCGATAAAGCGACGGCGGAAAATAGCTGGGGCTTTGACTGGCTGCCGAAGTGGGACAAAGGGTACGACGTCCTGCAGTACTTCGAGATGATGAACGAGGGTAAGGTCAACGGTTATCTTTGCCAGGGCTTTAACCCGGTGGCGTCATTCCCGAACAAAAACAAAACCGTCGCGGCGCTTTCTAAACTGAAGTTCCTCGTCACCATTGACCCACTCAACACCGAAACGGCGACCTTCTGGCAAAACCACGGCGAGTCGAACGATGTTGATCCGTCGAAAATCCAGACTGAAGTGTTCCGCCTGCCGTCCACCTGCTTCGCCGAAGAGAACGGTTCTATCGTTAACTCCGGTCGCTGGCTCCAGTGGCACTGGAAAGGCGCGGACGCCCCGGGGGATGCCGTCACCGACGGTGAGATCCTGGCCGGCATCTTCTTACGCCTGCGTAAGATGTACGCCGAAGAGGGCGGCCCAGTACCTGAACAGGTACTGAACATGAGCTGGAACTACTCAACGCCGGATGAGCCTGCGTCTGAGGAAGTGGCGATGGAGAACAACGGTAAGGCGCTGGCCGATATTATCGACCCGGCCACCGGCGCGGTTATCGTGAAGAAAGGCCAACAGCTGAGCTCGTTCGCCCAACTGCGCGATGACGGCACCACCGCCAGCGGTTGCTGGATCTTCGCCGGTAGCTGGACGCCGGACGGCAACCAGATGGCGCGTCGTGATAACGCCGACCCATCCGGCCTTGGCAACACGCTGGGCTGGGCCTGGGCATGGCCGCTGAACCGTCGCATCCTGTATAACCGTGCCTCCGCAGACCCGCAGGGTAACCCGTGGGATCCGAAGCGCCAACTCCTCAAATGGGACGGCGAGAAATGGGGCGGCGTGGATATTCCGGACTACAGCGCCGCAGCACCAGGTAGCAACGTTGGGCCGTTTATCATGCAGCCGGAAGGGATGGGTCGCCTGTTCGCCCTCGATAAGATGGCTGAAGGTCCGTTCCCGGAACACTACGAGCCGTTTGAAACGCCGCTGGGCACCAACCCGCTGCACCCGAACGTCATCTCTAACCCTGCCGCCCGTATCTTTAAAGGTGATAGGGAAGCGTTGGGTAAAGCGGACAAGTTCCCGTACGTCGGTACCACCTACCGTCTGACCGAGCACTTCCACTACTGGACCAAGCATGCGCTGCTTAACGCCATCGCACAGCCGGAACAGTTCGTGGAGATTGGTGAGAAGCTCGCCGATAAGCTCGGCATCGGCCATGGCGATACCGTGAAGGTCTCCTCTAACCGCGGCTATATCAAAGCCAAGGCGGTGGTGACCAAGCGTATCCGCACGCTGAAAGTTGACGGTAAGGATATCGATACCATCGGTATTCCAATCCACTGGGGCTATGAAGGCGTGGCGAAGAAAGGGTTTATTGCGAATACCCTGACTCCGTCCGTCGGCGATGCGAACTCGCAGACGCCGGAATTCAAGTCCTTCCTGGTGAACGTGGAAAAGGTGTAACGGAGACGACCTATGGCTTATCAATCGCAGGACATCATCCGTCGTTCCGCCACTAACGGTTTCACTCCCGCGCCTCGCGCGCGGGATCACCAGGAAGAGGTGGCGAAGCTTATCGACGTGACCACCTGTATCGGCTGTAAAGCCTGTCAGGTGGCCTGTTCAGAGTGGAACGACATCCGTGACGAGATTGGCAGCAACGTCGGGGTGTATGACAACCCGGCGGATTTAACCGCCAAATCCTGGACGGTAATGCGTTTCTCGGAAGTGGAACAGAACGACAAACTAGAGTGGCTCATCCGTAAGGATGGCTGTATGCACTGCGCCGACCCGGGCTGCCTGAAGGCATGCCCGTCAGAAGGGGCTATCATTCAGTATGCCAACGGCATCGTCGACTTCCAGTCAGAGCAGTGCATTGGCTGCGGCTACTGTATTGCTGGCTGCCCGTTCAACGTGCCGCGACTCAACCCGGAAGACAACCGCGTCTACAAATGTACGCTGTGCGTTGACCGCGTGAACGTCGGGCAAGAACCGGCATGCGTGAAAACCTGCCCAACCGGCGCTATCCACTTTGGTTCCAAAGAGGATATGAAAGTGCTGGCGGGCGAGCGCGTGGCCGAACTGAAAACCCGTGGTTACGACAATGCGGGCCTGTACGATCCGGCAGGCGTTGGCGGTACGCACGTGATGTACGTGCTGCACCATGCCGATAAACCGAATCTGTACCACGGTCTGCCGGAGAACCCGGAAATCAGCGCCACCGTGAAGTTCTGGAAAGGCGTCTGGAAACCGCTGGCCGCTATCGGCTTTGCCGCTACGTTCGCCGCGAGCATCTTCCACTACGTCGGGGTCGGTCCGAACCGTGCGGAAGAGGAGGAAGAAGACAATCTGGATGAGAAAGACGATGAGGTGCGCAAATGAAAAAACGTGACACCATCGTGCGCTACACGGCGCCGGAACGCATCAACCACTGGGTCACCGCCTTCTGCTTCATGCTGGCGGCGATAAGCGGGCTGGGATTTTTCTTCCCCTCCTTCAACTGGCTGATGCAAATCATGGGGACTCCGCAACTGGCGCGAATTCTGCACCCGTTTGTCGGGGTCATCATGTTTGCCTCGTTTATCATCATGTTTTTCCGCTACTGGCACCACAATCTAATCAATCGGGATGATATCTTTTGGGCGAAGAATATTCGTAAGATCGTCGTCAACGAGGAAGTAGGTGACACCGGGCGTTATAACTTCGGCCAGAAATGCGTATTCTGGGCGGCGATTATCTTCCTGGTGCTGCTGCTGGTGAGCGGTGTGGTTATCTGGCGTCCGTACTTTGCGCCTGCTTTCTCAATCCCGGTGATCCGATTTGCGCTAATGCTGCATTCATTTGCCGCAGTGGCGTTAATTGTGGTTATCATGGTGCATATCTACGCCGCCCTTTGGGTGAAAGGCACCATTACCGCGATGGTGGAGGGATGGGTTACCAAAACGTGGGCGAAGAAACACCACCCGCGCTGGTACCGTGAAGTCCGCCAGAAACAGGAAAAGTCATCTGAATGAGTATTCGCATAATCCCGCAAGATGAGCTGGGTTCGAGCGAGAAACGTACGGCGGAAGTCATTCCGCCGTTGTTGTTCCCCAGACTCAAGAACCTCTACAACCGCCGCGCCGAACGTCTGCGCGAGCTGGCAGAGAATAATCCGCTGGGTGATTACCTGCGCTTTGCTGCGTTGATCGCCCACGCACAGGAAGTGGTGCTGTACGACCACCCGCTGAAAATGGATCTCACTGCGCGCATCAAAGAAGCGAATGACCAAGGCAAGCCGCCGCTGGATATTCACGTTCTGCCGCGCGACAAGCACTGGCACACGCTGCTGCAATCGATGATTGCCGAGCTGAAGCCAGAGATGAGTGGCCCAGCGCTGGCGGTCATCGAGAATCTGGAGAAAGCCTCCGAGCAGGAGCTGGAGCAGATGGCGAGCGCGCTGTTTGCCTCTGACTTTGCTTCCGTGAGCAGCGATAAAGCGCCGTTTATCTGGGCTGCTCTGTCGCTTTACTGGGCGCAAATGGCCAGTCTGATTCCGGGAAAAGCCCGCGCCGAATACGGCGAACAGCGCCAGTTCTGCCCGGTTTGCGGCTCAATGCCGGTCTCCAGCATGGTGCAAATTGGTACTACTCAGGGGCTGCGCTATCTGCACTGCAACCTGTGTGAAACCGAATGGCACGTGGTGCGCGTGAAGTGCAGCAACTGCGAACAGAGCCGCGACCTGCATTACTGGTCACTGGACAACGAGCAGGCTGCCATCAAAGCCGAAAGCTGCGGTGACTGCGGCACTTACCTGAAGATTCTCTATCAGGAAAAAGACCCGAAAGTCGAAGCGGTTGCCGACGACCTTGCCTCACTGGTACTGGACGCGCGAATGGAGCAGGAAGGGTTCGCCCGCAGCTCGATTAACCCGTTCTTGTTCCCGGGGGAAGGGGAGTAAATTCCCGCGCTAAACCGGGCTGCATTTTCGGCCCGGTTTACAGCGCATAGGGTAAAATCACGCCCGGAAGTCCCGCAAAATCCTTTGTATTGCGCGTCACCAGTTCCCGACGATGAACATGTGCAGTCGCCAGAATAATGGCATCGGGCAGTTTCATACCATACTCCTGACGTAGATTCACACTCTGCTCCGCAATCTCTTCTGTCACACCAATAATTTCAAATGCGCCCAAGGCAATTCGCGTTCGCTGCTCCTGATGAAAACGCTTTGCCCCGATCATGACCTCCATCCAGGTTATCAGGCTTATCGCATGTTGCGGAGGATAGGAGTCCATCGTCCGCTTCGCCTCCATCCGTCCGCTGAAGAGATCGATTAAAATATTGGTATCAAAAAGAACGGGTCTTTTCATCGCTACCACTCTTCACGGAGCTTACGTTCATACTCAACGCCATCTTCTTCACACTCTTGCCAGATCCCAAGCGCGCCCGAGATCATAAGCTCAGCCTGGCTTTGCTTTTCCAGATATTGCTCAACGGCTTCACGCAACAGTTCCGCACGGGGAAGATTTCGCTGCTGTTTAAGGATGTCGAGGCGCTTAATCACCTCGTCCGACAAATCGAGAAGTATTCTGCCCATATCCCTTTCAACCATCGCGCTCATATATACCTCCAGTATATCACCCATGCTCAATAAGCGAACAAAATACACGTGATTTAAATAAGGTTATAGGCTGCAATGGAGAAATCGTTCATTTTTGCGAGCCGCTATCCACAATCACCACCCTACCCAATTTCCCCGTTTTCATTCGCGATAAACCAGGCTATAAAACTGTATGTTTATACAGCATAAAGGACATCATCATGGCATTGGAAAACGGCATTGCGCAGTTAGTGGCTGAGTTTATTGCAGCGGGTCGCCCCTCTTCACGCAAGCAGAATATTGATGACCGGAGAAAGGGGTATATTGCCAGCACAGCGCTGGCAGGCGAAAAAGAGATTCGCGTCAAATCAGAAGATATTGTGCTGGAAGAGATGACATTTCGCGTCATTTCGCCGCTAAATTCAGCATCGTCACTCCCCTGCATTGTTTACTTTCATGGTGGCTGTTTTGTCAGCGGTGGGTTTATCACCCATGATAATCAGCTGCGACAATTAGCCTGGCATAGCGAGTGTCGGGTCATTGCGGTGCAGTACCGGCTGGCACCAGAGCACACTTTCCCCGCCGCCCACGATGACGCCGAGCGCGGTGCCAACCTGATCCACAAATACGCGCAGCAGTTGGGTATTGACCGCCAGCGGGTAACACTGATGGGGGACAGCGCGGGCGCGCATCTGGCGCTGGTAACCGCGCTGCGCCTGAAAGCTTCCGCCGTGTGGGCTCCCGCGAAACTCGTGCTGATTTACCCTATGCTTGACGCAACATCCAGCTTTGCAAGCTATGTCAGCAATGGCCAGGACTACATCATTACCCGCGACACGCTGCTCTCCGGCTTTGAAATGTATCTTCAGGAACACGACCCACAGCACCCGGAAGCCAGCCCGCTTTGGCGCGATGATTTTAACGGCCTGCCGCCGGTGCATATCATCACCGCCGAGTACGATCCGCTGCGGGATGAAGGAGAAGCACTTTTTGAACGGCTCACCCGGCAAGGTGTGTCATGCACCAGCCAACGCTATCTCGGCGTTATTCACGGCTTTTTCCAGCTAGGTGGCATAAGTCAAACGGCGCGGGAGGCAATGCAGGACGTGGCCCGAAGGGTGGCGGGCCACTGAATATGTTGGGCGAAAAGAGATACCCTACTCCTCTTCGTTCCCGCCCTCGACATACGAACCGAATGGTTTTGCAGGCAGCACGATATAGGTTCCCTCAAACACCACGCCAGGGGTGTCATCGCCGAACAGTTCAACCTGCATCTGCACGCGCGCTTTACGCCCTCGAGCCAATCGGTCCAGGTCGCCGCTTAGCGAGCCGAGGTCGGCGATGGCTGTCGGTTTACCGGTGATAGGTTTTCGATAGCGGATATGGGCATCGGCCAGAATAATAGTGCCGCCCAGGTGGCGCTCACGTAGCATCAGCCAGATAAGCCCCCAGCCGGTGAGCGTCGCCAGCGAAAAGAGGCTGCCGGCAAACAGCGTATGGTGCGGGTTCTGGTTGCCGGTTTCCGGCATGGTGGTAATGAATTTCTGCCCGGTGTACTGCTGGATGCGCACGCCCATTTTCTCGCTGAGCGGAATATGATCGTACCAGGCCTGCTGCAGCTGCGCACACCAGTCGCCGCGGTGCAGAATATCGTCCAGCGAGGCAACAGGTTTAATCATCAGGAAGTGGCGAACGGGGGTTGTCTGCGGGGTCGTTATCTCCCCTTCGTTCTTGAATCCTAGTTTGGAAAAGAACGGCACGGCGTCTTCACGCGCGCTACAGGTGACGCGTTTCACCCCTTCCTGGCGCGCGACGGACTCCAGCGTCATCGCGATAAGCGTCCCCAGCCCTTTATCCTGAACCTCAGGATGAACCGCCATAAAGCGGATAGAAGCTTCATTATCCGCATTGATATACAGCCGCCCTACGGCGACCAGCTTTCCCAGCTCATCAACCACCATCTGATGGTGCGCCATGGCATCCCAGGCATCACGTTCGGAACCTTTGGGCTGATGCAGGGGTTTACGCAACATTTCCCAGCGGAACTGGTAATACTGCTCTAACTCTTCTTCAGTCTGCGGTACTCGGAGATGGTACATAATGGCACTCTCTTTTGTCGCCCACGTCCTAACGGGAAGCGTGGTCATACTTGTAACCAGAACGTCACGGGGCCGTCATTGACCAGCGACACCTGCATATCCGCTGCGAATCGTCCTGTTTGCGTGTTCATGTCCTGTTGGCGACAGCGTTGTACAAAATAGTCATAGAGCGCTTCGGCACGATCCGGCGCGGCGCCTTTTGAGAAGCCCGGGCGCATACCGCGTTCGGTATCAGCCGCCAGCGTAAACTGCGACACCACCAGCACGCTACCGCCGGCCTGCTGCACGTTAAGGTTCATCTTACCGTCCGCATCACTGAAGATACGGTAGCCCAGCACGCGCTCGCACAGGCGGTTTGCCTTCTGCTCGTCATCGTCCTTCTCTACGCCCAGCAGCACCAACAGCCCCAGGCCAATCTCTCCCGTCACTTCGTCCGCCACGCTGACGCTAGCACGGGTGACTCGCTGAATTAATGCAATCATGATTCTTCGGCTTCTTGTTGTTCTGTTTTCAATTTTCGGTATTCACCGAGAGTGACAGTTATTTCGGCACCTAGCAAGACGATACACCAGGTCCAGTAGACCCAGACAAACAAAATGGGGATCACCGCCAACACGCCGTAAATCAGCTGATAGGATGGAAACGCGGTGATATAGAGCGAGAACACCTTCTTACCCAGTTCGTGCAGTAACGCCGCTATCAGCGCCCCAATAATCGCATCACGATTTGGCACCTGGGTAGTCGGCACCACGCTATAGAGCAGCCAGAACGACAGCCAGGAAAGCAGCAACGGGAAAACCCGCAGCAGGTTATCAATCACGCCGTTCAGTTCGCTGGCCCAGCGTAGCGACAGCAAATAGGAACTAATTGCCAGACTCACCCCGGCCAACAACGGCCCCAGTGTCAGGATCATCCAGTAAACGGCAAATGAGTAAACCTTTGGGCGCGTGCGCTTGCTCCGCCAGATAGTGTTCAAGGCGCTATCGATGGAGTACATCAACAGCAGCGCGGTAATAATCAGGCCGCAGGCACCAAACGCGGTCATCCTGTTGGAGTTGGCGACAAACTGCTCGATATAGCGCTGAATAACGTCGCCGGTTGCGGGCAGGAAGTTAGCGAACACAAAATGGCGAATCTGCAGGCTAACTTCCGAAAACATGGGAAATGCTGCGAACAGGGCAAAAATCACCGCCACCAGCGGCACAATGGAAAGCAACGACACGTAGGCCAGGTTGCCCGCCAGTGTCGTCATATTATCTTCTTCGATGCGCCGCCAGAGGAATTTACTCCACGCCACCAGCGGCCGGGTATGATGAATCAGTTTTTGATGAACGGTTTTTAGCATAACGACTTCATAAAATAGTTGGGTAGGGTTTCTCTCCCGGTCACCAGCACGCTGGTGATCCCCAACTGGTTAGCGCCCTCTATATTATCGGCGTTATCGTCAAAAAAGACCGCATCGGCAGCGGAAAAACCTTCCGACTCGAGTACGCGCTGGTAAATCCGTGCTTCTGGTTTACGCATTCCCATCTCCTGGGAGAGATAAACGTGGTCGGCAGCAGCATAGATTTCCGGGTATTCATCCGGCCAGAAAGTGGTGTGCAGTGCGTTGGTATTAGACAGGACGACGACACGATGCCCCTGCTCGCGCAGCGTTTTCATTATGTCGATAACTTCAGGGCGCAGCGCCACAAAAACCGCCTGCCAGCCATGGGCAAACTGCTCGTAGCTGAGCGGTAGCTCCATATCGTGGCACATGGCTTTTGCAAACGCTTCATCCGATATTTCACCGCGCTCATGCTGATGAAATACCTCTCCCATAGTGAAACTCTGCTTTAGCCGAGCCAGCGGAACGCGGGCGAGATCGCTCCACGTACCCAGAACACGGTTGAAATCAATGTCGACAATCACATTACCTAAATCAAAGATATAGAGCATTTTTGCCTCCGTTCACGCCGTGGAAATTTCACTCTAGCGGGAAAGGAGAACTTTGACCATGAACAAACGCGCTCTATTTCAAAAAGAAAAACCCCGCCATATAGGCGGGGTTTTAGGTCACGACAAAAGAGAGAAATTAATCTTCTTTTGGACCGCGCATCGCGCGTTTACGGTCGTTTTCAGTCAGGTGACGTTTACGGATACGGATAGACGTTGGGGTAACTTCTACCAGTTCGTCGTCATCGATGAACTCCAGAGCTTGTTCCAGAGTCATTTTCTGAGCTGGGACCAGCGTGGTGGCTTCATCAGTACCAGAAGCACGCATGTTGGTCAGTTTTTTACCGGTCAGGCAGTTTACAGTCAGGTCGTTAGAACGGCTGTGAATACCGATGATCTGGCCTTCGTAAACTTCTGCGCCGTGGCCCAGGAACAGCTTACCGCGGTCCTGCAGGCTGAACAGTGCGAACGCAACCGCTTTACCCTGACCGTTGGAGATCAGTACGCCGTTCTGACGCTGGCCCACTTCACCCGGACGAACGTCGTCGTAGTGGCTGAAGGTGGAGTACAGCAGACCGGTACCGGAGGTCATGGTCATGAATTCTGAACGGAAGCCGATCAGACCACGGCTTGGGATCACGTAGTCGAGACGTACGCGGCCTTTTCCGTCTGGATTCATGTTTTTCAGGTCGCCTTTACGCTCACCCAGTGCCTGCATGACAGAACCCTGGTGCTGCTCTTCGACGTCCAGCGTTACGTTTTCGAATGGCTCTTGTTTACGGCCATCGATTTCGCGGAAGATTACTTTCGGACGGGAAACCGCCATTTCGAAACCTTCACGACGCATGTTTTCAATCAGAACGGACAGGTGCAGTTCACCACGGCCAGAAACGCGGAATGCGTCTGCATCCGGAGTTTCTTCAACGCGCAGTGCCACGTTGTGTACCAGTTCTTTCTTCAGACGGTCCAGAATCTGGCGAGAGGTAACGTACTTACCTTCTTTACCACAGAATGGAGAGGTGTTGACGTTGAAGAACATGGTTACCGTCGGTTCATCAACGGACAGTGCTGGCAGCGCTTCGACGTTCTGCGGGTCGCAGATGGTGTCGGAGATGTTCAGCTCGCCCAGACCGGTGATCGCGATGATGTCGCCAGCTTCAGCCAGGTCGCTATCGATACGCTCCAGACCCAGGTGAGTCAGTACTTTACCAACTTTACCGTTACGGGTTTCGCCTTCGCTATCGATGATAGTGATCTGCTGGTTTGGCTTCACTTTACCGCGTTTGATACGGCCGATACCGATAACACCAACGTAGTTGTTGTAGTCCAGCTGGGAGATTTGCATCTGCAGCGGGCCATCCAGGTCTACGTCTGGAGCCGGTACACGATCAACGATGGTCTGATACAGCGGGGTCATGTCTTCCGCCATATTTTCGTGATCCAGACCTGCGATACCGTTCAGCGCGGAAGCGTAAACGATAGGGAAGTCCAGCTGTTCGTCGGTCGCGTCGAGGTTAACGAACAGGTCGAATACCTGGTCAACAACCCAATCAGGACGCGCGCCTGGACGGTCAACTTTGTTGATAACAACAATTGGCTTCAAACCATGAGCAAATGCTTTTTTGGTCACGAAGCGCGTCTGCGGCATCGGGCCATCCATTGCATCAACTACCAGCAGCACAGAGTCAACCATGGACATGACGCGCTCAACTTCACCACCGAAGTCGGCGTGCCCTGGGGTATCAACGATGTTGATACGGTAATCATTCCATTTGATTGCGGTGTTTTTCGCGAGGATGGTAATCCCACGCTCTTTCTCCAAATCGTTGGAGTCCATCACACGTTCTTGAGTTTCAGCACGTGCATCAAACGTACCGGATTGCTGCAGCAGCTTATCGACCAGGGTAGTTTTACCATGGTCAACGTGCGCGATGATGGCGATGTTACGCAAATTTTCGATCACAACTTTGCCTCGGGCATTAGAAATAGCGCGTTATTGTACACGGATTAATCGCACTACAAAACAGGATCACAGAGATCCTCCGCAAACAAGTATTGCAGAGTTCCTTTGTGATCGCTTTCACGGAGCATAAAAAGGGCACCTAATCACAATTTGCACCAATATGGTGCTCATCGCTTCAGGATAAGCACTATAATGGTGCAAAGACGCTATCGTGGTGCAGCCCTTTTGCACTATGGTGCGCATGATAACGCCTTTTGGGGGTGATTTAAAAGTTGGCACAGATTTCGCTTTGTATATTTCAGGGCAACAACGCCACTTTAAGCAGTGATTGAAGACCTCGTTACCACGACGACAATGATAAATCCGGGAGATGTTAAGTATGTCCGCTGAACACGTTTTGACGATGCTGAATGAGCACGAAGTGAAGTTTGTCGATCTGCGCTTCACCGATACCAAAGGTAAAGAACAGCACGTCACTATTCCTGCGCATCAGGTAAATGCCGAATTCTTCGAAGAAGGCAAAATGTTTGACGGCTCCTCTATCGGTGGCTGGAAAGGCATTAACGAATCCGACATGGTTCTGATGCCAGATGCATCTACCGCTCTCATCGACCCGTTCTTTGAAGAGTCTACCCTGATCATTCGTTGTGACATCCTGGAACCAGGTACACTGCAGGGCTACGACCGTGACCCGCGCTCCATCGCTAAACGCGCTGAAGAATACCTGCGCGCTACCGGCATCGCAGACACCGTTCTGTTCGGGCCAGAGCCAGAATTCTTCCTGTTTGATGACATCCGCTTCGGCGCATCCATCTCCGGTTCTCACGTTGCTATCGATGACATCGAAGGCGCATGGAACTCCTCCACCAAATACGAAGGTGGTAACAAAGGTCACCGTCCAGGCGTTAAAGGCGGTTACTTCCCAGTTCCTCCGGTTGATTCCTCACAGGACATCCGTTCTACCATGTGTCTGATCATGGAAGAGATGGGCCTGGTTGTTGAAGCACACCACCACGAAGTTGCGACTGCTGGCCAGAACGAAATCGCCACCCGCTTCAACACCATGACCAAGAAAGCGGACGAAATTCAGATCTACAAATATGTTGTGCACAACGTCGCTCACCGCTTCGGTAAAACCGCGACCTTTATGCCAAAACCAATGTTTGGCGATAACGGTTCCGGCATGCACTGCCACATGTCCCTGTCCAAGAACGGCGTAAACCTGTTCTCCGGCGACAAATATGCTGGCCTGTCCGAGCAAGCGCTGCACTACATCGGCGGTGTTATCAAACACGCTAAAGCTATCAACGCCCTGGCTAACCCGACCACCAACTCCTACAAGCGTCTGGTCCCGGGTTACGAAGCACCGGTTATGCTGGCTTACTCTGCCCGTAACCGTTCTGCATCCATCCGTATTCCGGTTGTTGCTTCTCCGAAAGCGCGTCGTATCGAAGTACGCTTCCCGGACCCAGCGGCTAACCCATACCTGTGCTTCGCGGCACTGCTGATGGCTGGCCTGGACGGCATCAAAAACAAAATCCACCCTGGCGAAGCCATGGACAAAAACCTGTACGACCTGCCGCCAGAAGAAGCGAAAGAGATCCCACAGGTTGCTGGCTCTCTGGAAGAAGCGCTGCAGGCTCTCGATGCAGACCGCGAGTTCCTGACCGCAGGTGGCGTGTTCACTGATGAAGCTATCGACGCTTACATCACGCTGCGCACCGAAGAAAACGACCGCGTACGTATGACTCCGCACCCGGTTGAGTTCGAGCTGTACTACAGCGTCTAATCGTATTTTGAGTTGTACTTTCCAGCTGAAGCCGCGCCATTGCCCTTAGGTTCTGGCGCACTCCCTGGAATTAAGTTGCCGTGGAAACTTTCAGCCCATCTCAGGATGGGCTTTTTTCTCCACCAACAACCTGATATCTCGCGCTTTTTACCCGTAAAAAGCTATACTGCACTAAAACAGTGCAAGCCTTTTCAGGAGACTGCTAAATGGCAACAGGCGCACTGCCCGATGCTGGGCAGATCCTTAACTCGTTAATCAACAGCATTTTACTGGTCGATGATGACCTGGCCGTTCACTATGCGAACCCTGCCGCACAGCAACTACTGGCGCAGAGCGCGCGCAAACTCTTTGGTACGCCCTTACCCGAGCTTCTGAGCTATTTCTCGCTGAACATTGGCTTGATGCAGGAGAGCCTGCAAACGGGTCAGGGGTTTACCGATAACGAAGTGACGCTGGTGATTGACGGCCGCTCACATATTCTTTCGCTTACTGCACAGCGTCTGCCGGACGGTTTTATCCTGCTGGAAATGGCGCCGATGGATAATCAACGTCGCCTCAGCCAGGAGCAGCTCCAGCACGCCCAGCAAATCGCGGCACGCGATCTGGTACGAGGGCTCGCCCACGAGATTAAAAACCCGCTGGGTGGCTTACGCGGCGCTGCACAGCTACTCAGTAAGGCGCTGCCAGACCCGGCGCTGACCGAGTACACCAACGTCATCATTGAGCAGGCCGACCGCCTGCGGAATCTGGTCGACCGTCTGCTTGGCCCACAGCATCCCGGTACGCACATCACCGAGAGCATTCATAAAGTGGCGGAACGCGTCGTCAAATTGGTGTCGATGGAGCTGCCGGAGAACGTCACTCTGGTGCGCGATTACGATCCAAGTTTGCCGGAACTTCCGCACGATCCAGATCAGATTGAACAAGTTCTGCTAAATATTGTGCGCAATGCGCTGCAGGCGCTTGGCCCGGAAGGGGGCGAAATTGTCCTGCGCACCCGCACCGCATTTCAGTTAACGCTGCACGGCGTACGCTACCGACTGGCCGCTCGAATTGATGTTGAAGATAACGGCCCCGGTATTCCATCGCATTTGCAGGATACGCTGTTTTACCCGATGGTCAGCGGCCGCGAAGGCGGCACCGGGCTGGGTCTGTCGATAGCGCGCAGCCTTATCGATCAGCACTCCGGCAAAATTGAATTTACCAGTTGGCCAGGCCATACCGAGTTCTCGGTTTTCCTGCCAATCAAGAAATAAGGTGTGTTTATGCAACGAGGGATAGTCTGGGTCGTTGATGACGATAGCTCCATCCGTTGGGTGCTTGAACGCGCGCTCACCGGCGCGGGGTTAACCTGCACCACGTTTGAAGGCGGAAAAGAGGTGCTGGATGCGCTGGCCACCAAAACGCCTGACGTGCTGATGTCCGATATCCGCATGCCCGGAATGGACGGCCTGGCGCTGTTAACGCAAATTAAGCAGCGCCATCCGATGCTTCCGGTCATCATAATGACCGCGCACTCCGATCTGGATGCCGCCGTTAGCGCCTACCAGCAGGGAGCGTTTGACTACCTGCCAAAACCGTTTGATATCGATGAAGCGGTCGCGCTGGTCGAGCGAGCGATTAGTCACTACCAGGAGCAGCAGCAGCCGCGTAACGTACAGGTCAATGACCCAACCACCGATATCATCGGTGAAGCACCCGCTATGCAGGACGTGTTTCGCATTATCGGTCGCCTCTCACGCTCGTCTATCAGCGTGCTGATTAACGGCGAGTCCGGTACCGGTAAAGAGCTGGTTGCCCATGCGCTGCATCGCCATAGCCCTCGCGTTAAAGCACCGTTTATCGCGCTCAACATGGCGGCAATTCCAAAAGACCTGATTGAGTCTGAGCTGTTTGGCCATGAGAAAGGGGCATTTACCGGCGCGAATACCGTTCGCCAGGGTCGATTCGAGCAGGCCGACGGCGGCACGCTGTTCCTCGATGAAATTGGCGATATGCCGATGGACGTTCAGACCCGCCTGCTGCGCGTACTGGCCGACGGTCAGTTCTACCGCGTCGGCGGCTATGCCCCGGTGAAGGTTGACGTACGCATCATCGCGGCAACCCACCAGAACCTCGAACAGCGCGTTCAGGAAGGCAAATTCCGCGAGGACTTATTCCACCGCCTGAACGTAATCCGCGTCCACCTGCCGCCGCTGCGCGAGCGCCGGGAAGATATTCCGCGCCTGGCGCACCACTTCTTGCAGGTTGCCGCACGCGAACTGGGCGTGGAAGCCAAGCTGCTGCACCCAGAAACCGAAGCGGCGTTAACGCGCCTGGCCTGGCCGGGTAACGTGCGTCAGCTGGAAAACACCTGCCGTTGGCTCACGGTGATGGCCGCAGGACAAGAAGTGCTGATTCAGGATCTGCCGAGCGAGCTGTTTGAAGCCAGTATGCCGGACAGCACCACGGCAACGTCGCTGCCGGATAGCTGGGCAACGCTGCTGGCGCAGTGGGCTGACAGAGCGCTGCGTTCCGGTCATCAAAACCTGCTTTCTGAGGCCCAGCCGGAGATGGAGCGTACGCTGCTGACCACCGCGCTGCGCTACACACAGGGGCACAAACAGGAAGCGGCTCGCCTGCTTGGCTGGGGTCGCAATACCCTGACGCGTAAGCTGAAAGAACTGGGAATGGAGTAAGGCCAGAGTGAAGTGTAAATATTGCTCGATTTGCGCAAGTTGCTGCAATTTTATACTTTACTGTTTCGATGAGTTCAGTATTATTCAGCCCGCAAATTCGAGGGGACGATAATGTTTGAATCATTGATTAATTTGGCTTCAAGCGGCGCCGCCGGTCATTCACCACAGACGGCCGTTGCTGCCGTGCTGTGTGCCGCGCTGGTCGGGCTGTTTAGCTAAGCCGGATGGCGCTTACGCTTAACCGGCCTGTTGGCCCGGTAAGCGTAGCGCCACCGGGCAATATCATCGCTAAATCACCCGCGAAAACTGCTGCATCCGCGCCTTCTGTCGCAGATAGGCATCAAAGCACATGCAGATATTACGAATTAACAGACGACCTTTCGCCGTCACCTTAATCCCCTTCTCACTCACATCCACCAGCCCATCCTGCGCCAACGGTGCCAGCAGCTTCAGGTCTTCGGCAAAATAGTCGCTAAACTTCAGCGCCCACTGCTGCTCTATTACCGCGAAATCGAGGCTGAAGTTACAGATAAGCGCTTTGATAACATCGCGACGGATACAGTCATCACGAGTCAACGCAATGCCGCGCCACAGCGCATTACCCTGCTCGGCAACCTGCTGGTAATAGAGCTTCAGCTCTTTTTGGTTCTGCGCGTAGCAGTCGCCAATCATGCTGATCGCGGATACGCCCATACCCAGCAGGTCGGTATCGCCCTGGGTGGTGTAGCCCTGGAAGTTGCGATGCAGCACGCCTTCGCGCTGGGCTACGGCCAGTTCGTTATCCGGGCGGGCAAAGTGATCCATACCGATAAACTGGTAGCCTGCCTGAGTCAGCGAGCCGATGGTTTCCTGCAAGATATCCAGCTTCTGCTGCGCCGACGGCAGGTCCGCGTCTTTAATCTTGCGCTGAGCGGCAAACAACGTCGGCAAGTGCGCGTAGTTAAACACGCTCAGACGGTCAGGGTTCAACTCGGCAACGCGCTGCAGGGTAAAGGCAAAGCTCTCTGGCGTTTGCTTCGGCAGGCCGTAGATAAGGTCGATATTGGTCGAGGTGAAACCAATTTCGCGCGCGTGGTTGAGCAGCGCGAAGATAAAGTCTTCGTCCTGCTCGCGGTTCACCAGCCGCTGCACTTCTTTGTTGAAGTCCTGTACACCCATGCTCAGGCGGTTAAAGCCCTCGGCGCGCAGGTGGTCGATAACGTCCAGCTCAATTTCGCGCGGGTCGACTTCAATAGAAATTTCCGCGTCGGCATCAAAGTGAAAATGCTCGCGCAGCAGCGTCATCAGGCGGCTGATTTGCGCCTTATTCAGATAGGTTGGCGTACCGCCGCCCCAGTGAAGCTGGCTGACGTGACGGCCGGTAAACAGCGGCGCGCGCTGGCGAATTTCCTGCTCCAGCACATCGAGATACTGGTCAGCTTTATGCTGCTGGCGGGTAACAATTTTATTGCAGCCGCAGAAATAGCAGAGCTTGTGGCAGAACGGAATATGCACGTACAGCGACAGCGGACGTTCGGGGTAACGCGCAACGGCGTTATGAAACTCAGGTTCGCCAAAGGCGTCAGAGAATTCCAGTGCGGTGGGATACGAGGTATAGCGCGGCCCGGAATAGTTATATTTCTGGATCAGGGCCAGATCCCAGTCGATTAACTGCTCAGACATGCTCACTCCTTCCGATGGTATCGCGAACGACGACGGCGTGCCGGTGCTGCTCCGTTACGAAGCAACAGCCGGTTGCGCAGCCACTTTTGACGCCGCGACAACCGTCGTAGTTTAACGAATAACCACACCAGATAACATACAACCAAAAGGGTTATAAGCAGGACTGGCAAGCCAATCGGGTGCAAACGTTAGTTTCCGCCTCTCAGCAGACGCATCATGTCTTCCTTGCCCTCTTCTTCCTCTTCTTCTTCGTCATCATCGTAAGAGAGGCCGAGTTGCTGCATCAGTTCATCGATGCGATCCAGTTTAGCGTCTACCCATTTCTGCTCTTCAGCGGTCAGGGTTTCGTCATTTTCCAGACGTTCCAGCAGCGCGTCCAGGCGCTCATCTCTCTCCAGCATATCCAGCTCGGCCTGCGGTGAAAGCATAGGTTTCTCGCTCTTCGGTTTGGGCTGTTTCACGACCGGTGCGTCAGTAACGCCCAGCGCGATGGGTTTTTTACTGCCAATACGAGGATCTTTTTGCTGCTTTTGTTTATTGGAGCCGGATGCACCGTCAGAGCCAGTCGCACGGCTTCCCGCCGCGTTACCACGGTGTTTTTTATCGTTTTTACGCTCGCGAGCTTCCAGGTTCAGTTCTTCACGCGTTTTACGACGCTGTTTACCTGGAGTTTTACCGCGCGGTGCAGAGGTTGGTTTTTTCATGATGTCTGTCTTTAAGCCGTTTTATTCAGTATAGAATTGAGCCGGAATCTAGCAGAAAGCAAACAAAGAAAAAAGGCGACAGAGTAATCTGTCGCCTTTTTTCCTGACTCACAACCCTTTACGGGTTCTACATTCCATGTTGGCTTTCAACGCGCCCTGTCTATCCGTTAGCTCTATAACAGTCCCTGTTATGGTCCCTATCCGTGTTTAACGTCTCCAGACGTTCGCCTTCCTGGCTGATTCCTTCGGTCTTCGCCTCCTGGCGCTCCTGACCGCTCATCCTGAGTCTACATTCCTTCCGGCGCCCTTGCCGATGGGTGCTACTTTACAGTGTTGGACTAAACTAACAAGCAACGAAACGGTGAAAAATGGACAAATCAGAATATTGCCCAATATTAACTATATGATTTCAAATGATTTGAATATTATGTCGCCCCCGTTTTTTCCTAAATTTCGCATAGAGACAATGGCAAATGTCTTACAAACGAAAGGGCATCGTCTTACAGTCAATGCGCGAAGAGGAAAACCAGTCTTTTTTTGCCGATCGGGTATAATCGCCCGCATTGCCTGATTTAACGGAGAAGACCGTTTTGACTAACTGGAACTATCAACAGACGCACTTTGTGACCAGTGCGCCTGATATCCGCCACTTACCTTCCGATACCGGAATCGAAGTGGCCTTTGCTGGCCGCTCCAACGCGGGGAAATCCAGCGCCCTGAATACGCTCACCAACCAGAAAAGTCTGGCGCGTACTTCAAAAACGCCGGGCCGTACTCAGCTGATTAACCTGTTTGAAGTCGCCGATGGCAAACGCCTGGTCGACCTGCCAGGTTATGGCTATGCGCAGGTTCCGGAAGAGATGAAGATCAAATGGCAGCGTGCGCTGGGTGAATACCTGGAGAAACGTCTGTGTTTGAAAGGATTAGTGGTGCTGATGGATATTCGCCATCCGCTGAAGGACCTCGACCAGCAGATGATCGAGTGGGCCGTCGCCAGCGAAATCCCGGTACTGGTACTGCTGACGAAAGCGGACAAGCTGGCGAGCGGCGCGCGTAAGGCGCAGCTGAACCAGGTTCGTGAAGCAGCGTTGGCTTTTAATGGCGACGTGCAGGTTGAAGCTTTTTCTTCACTGAAAAAGCAGGGTGTCGATAAGCTGCGTCAGAAGCTGGATAGCTGGTTTAACGATATTCCGCCGCAGGAAGAAGTTGAGGCGGCAGAAGAGTAATCCCCCTGCTTTTATCCCGGATAGTGGCGCACTGCGCCCTGTTCCGGGCTCGCTCTATCCCACTGATTTAACGCAATACCTTTCAATTTTATCGCGCCGAAAACTTTTCTTTCGCCCAATAAAAAACGCCCCAGTCATTACTGACTGGGGCGGCTAAAATATTCAGCCAAATCCGATTACGTGAAGTAAAAGGTCTGAAAGATAGAACATCTTACCTCTGTACCCTACGAGATTAACTCTACTCTTTTTTACCCCGTTCAGAAAGCATTTTTTGTAGTTTTTTTTCATTTGTTACATAACGAATTCTAATGTTCATCACAAAACTAGATAAGTTATGTTGCTTACTTACAAAAAAGAGCGTTATTCATCGGATACTTAATGAGCTTGATCCCAGTTTTCACCACTGCCCACTTCCACCAGCAACGGCACATCCAGCGTCGTGCTGTTTTCCATTAACTCATGCACTTTCTTCGATACCGCCTCGAGATCATCTTTATGCACCTCAAAAACCAGTTCATCGTGTACCTGCATGATCATACGAACGCGTGGCTTCTCGCTTTCTAACCACTCATCTACCGCAATCATCGCGCGTTTGATGATGTCGGCAGCGGTTCCCTGCATCGGGGCGTTAATCGCCGCACGCTCAGCACCCGCACGGCGAGCGCCGTTGCTGGATTTGATGTCCGGCAGATAGAGGCGACGACCGTCGAGCGTGGCAACATAGCCCTGCTCTTTAGCCTGCTGACGGGTGCGTTCCATATAGTCCAGCACACCAGGGTAACGCTCGAAGTAGAGATCCATATATTTCTGGGCTTCTTTGCGCGGAATATTAAGCTGGCGAGCCAGGCCAAAGGCGCTCATACCGTAAATCAGGCCGAAGTTAATCGCCTTAGCGCTGCGACGCTGTTCACTACTCACGCTCTCCAGCGGCAGACCGAATACCTCAGCTGCGGTGGCACGGTGGATATCCTTACCTTCGGCAAACGCGTTCAGCAGGCCTTCGTCGCGGGACAGGTGCGCCATAATGCGCAGCTCAATTTGCGAGTAGTCGGCAGAGACGATGAGGTAATCTTCCGGCGCAATAAACGCCTGACGAATACGACGCCCTTCCTCGTTACGCACTGGAATGTTCTGCAAGTTCGGATCGGTCGAAGAGAGTCGCCCGGTTGCGGTTACCGCCTGGTGATAGGAGGTATGAACGCGGCCGGTTTTCGGGTTGATCATCAACGGCAGTTTATCGGTGTAGGTCGATTTCAGCTTCGCCAGACCACGGTACTCCAGAATCACCTTCGGCAGCGGGTAGTCGAGCGCCAGCTCTTCCAGCACCTCTTCCGACGTAGACGGCGCACCGCCCGGCGTTTTCTTCAGCGGCTTGATGCCCTGTTTTTCAAACAGGATGGTCTGCAGCTGCTTCGGCGAGGAGAGGTTAAATTCTTCCCCGGCAATCTCGTAGGCTTTCTGCTCCAGCTCGATCAGGCGCTTGGCAATCTCCTGCGAATGCGCGTGCAGCACGGCAGGATCAATCTTCACGCCGTTACGTTCAACGCGTGACAGCACCGGCACCAGCGGCATTTCAATCTCGTTAAAGATGCGCAGCGGCCCTTCGTGCTTCTGTAGCTTCGGCCACATCTTCAGGTGCAGCTGGAGCGTCACGTCGGCATCTTCCGCCGCATAGCGACCGGCTTCTTCCAGCGCAATCTGGTTGAAGGTCAGCTGATTTTTACCTTTACCGGCAATCTCTTCGAACGTGATGGTTTTGTGTTTTAACCAGCGGTCGGAGAGGCTGTCCATATCATGGCGACCGGCAACGCTATCCAGCGTGTAGGACTCCAGCATGGTGTCATAGGCGATACCGCGCAGTTCAATACCGTAGTTGGCAAGAATACCGCGGTCATATTTCAGGTTCTGACCCACCTTCAGCAGCGTTTCATCTTCCAGCAGCGGCTTGAGGAGTTCTAAAGCGCGCTCGCGGGAGATCTGGTCAGGGGCATCGAGATAGTCATGAGCGACGGGAACATAGGCAGCAATGCCGGGTTCAGTCGCAAACGACAGGCCCACCATATTGGCAGAGATGTTATCAAGGCTGTCGGTTTCAGTATCGAAAGCAGACAGAGGCACTTTCTTCAGCTTCTCAATCCAGCTGACCAGCGTAGCTTCATCGAGGATGGTGACATAGTTTTCGGACGACAGCGTGGCTGCGGTCTCTTCGACTTCAGCCTCAACGTCTACGTCAGCGGCTTTGCTGGCCGGTTTAGCGGCAGGTTTCGTCCCTTTAGCCTGCATCCAGGTGCCGGACTCAACGTCAGTTATCCAGCGCTTAAATTCGTATTTCTTGAACAGCGTTAGCAGCTCATCGGCCGCAGGCTCTGCAACAATGAGCTGCTCGCAGCCCAGCTCCAGCTCTACGTCCGTTTTAATGGTCGCCAGCTTATAGGAGAGGTAGGCCAGATCTTTGTTCTGCTCAAGCTTCGCCGCCATGGTCTTGGCGCCACGGAAGGTCAGCCCGGCGATTTTTTCCGGTTCACCGTAGAGCGTATCGAGGCCACCTAGCCCTTGCAGCAGCGCCTGCGCGGTCTTTTCACCCACGCCCGGCACGCCCGGAATGTTATCCGAGGAGTCGCCCATCAGCGCGAGGAAGTCAATAATCAGCTCCGGCGGCACGCCGTATTTGGTCACCACTTCGTCCGGGCCGAGAATGGTATTGGTCATGGTATTGATAAGCGTAATGCCCGGGGTGACAAGCTGCGCCATATCTTTATCCCCGGTGCTGATAAGCACCGGGCGGCCCGCTTTTTCCGCTTCACGCGCCAGCGTACCGATCACGTCATCCGCTTCCACGCCGGAGACGGCTAACAGCGGCAGGCCCATCGCTTTCACCATGATATGCAGCGGTTCTATCTGCGCACGCAGATCATCCGGCATGGGCGGGCGATGTGACTTGTAGTCTTCAAACAATTCGTCACGGAAGGTTTTTCCCTTCGCATCAAACACCACGGCAGCATGGGTTGGCTGATACTGGAGGATCAGGCTGCGCAGCATGTTCAGCACGCCGTACATCGCGCCCGTCGGCTCTCCCGCACGGTTCGTCAGCGGTGGGAATGCGTGATATGCCCGATAGAGATAAGAAGATCCATCAACGAGGATGAGAGGGTTTTCAGGGATCTGAACCATAATTTCCGTGCCTGTTTATCAGATTATGGGTAAAGGATGCCACAGACGGCATGAAAACATGAGTTTTTCGCCAAAATAACGAGAAAAGATTTGCAGATCCTCGCGATCGCACGCAAAACAAATTGTGGATAAGTTTGTGAATAGTTTTATTTTACTAATAACAAATGATATGTAATCGATGGTTAACAACAAAATAATTCAATATTTTCAATTAATTATATGTAGATCGTGGTTAATAACCGTGATCTGGTGGTAATTCACACAGTGTGGATAGACATAGCGACAATTTTTCTCTTCAGGTAAGAACCGTCATTTAACACGTTTTCTGGTAAAATCAGCGCCTTGTGCCTTTTTGTATGGGCACGTTAAATAACTAACTATCTGAATAAACAAACTATGTCGAGATTACTCGCTGCGATAACGCTGCCCATCAGTATCGCACTCACCATATTATTGACCATATTGTGCTCCATACCGATTATTCTCGCCGGCATGATTAAACTGATTTTGCCGGTGCCGGCAATCTGGCGCTCCGTCTCGGTATTCTGCAACTTTATGATGTTCTGCTGGTGTGAAGGGCTGGCGGCGCTGCTGCATCTCAATCCCTGGCTCAAGTGGGATATCGAAGGGCTAGAAACACTCAATAAGAAGAACTGGTATCTGCTCATTTGTAACCACCACAGCTGGGCAGACATCGTGGTGCTGTGCGTGATTTTCCGCAAGCATATCCCGATGAATAAGTATTTCCTGAAGCAGCAGCTGGCCTGGGTTCCGTTCATGGGGCTGGCATGCTGGGCGCTGGATATGCCATTTATGCGTCGCTATTCCCGCAGCTATTTGATTCGTCACCCGGAACGTCGCGGTAAAGATGTGGAAACGACGCGCCGCTCGTGCGAGAAATTCCGCGCGCATCCCACCACCATCGTCAACTTTGTCGAAGGCTCGCGCTTTACCCCTGAAAAGCGCCTGCAAACCCGTTCGCCTTATCAAAACTTGCTGCCGCCAAAAGCCGCCGGTATTGCCATGGCGCTGAACGTGTTAGGTGCCCAGTTTGATAAGCTGCTCGACGTGACGCTCTGCTACCCGGAAAACGATAAAACGCCGTTCTACGATATGCTCAGCGGTAAGCTGACGCGCATTGTGGTCCGCGTGAATCTGCGTCCCATTGACCCGGAGATGCACGGTGATTACGTGGGGGATAAGAACTTTAAGCGACGCTTCCAGCTATGGCTGAATGCGCTGTGGGAAGAGAAAGACCATCAGATTACAGACATCAAAACAGAATACAAAAACGCCGGTCATTGACCGGCGTTTTCTTTTTTATTTCTTCTCAACAAGCTGTTTTACGGTATCAGCATACTGAGCGACAAAGACGTCCATGTTGCTGGTGTCCATACCCTGCGGGTTCAGCTGGTATTTACCGTTAACAAACATCGCAGGAACGCCCTGCAGCTGCAGATCGGCTGCCGCTTTTTCCTGCTGCGCGACCAGAGATTTCACCACGAAGCTGTTCCAGGCGGCATCATAATCTTCGCCCTTCACGCCAGCATCGGTGAAGACTTTGCGGATATCTGCAACGGTCTGCACGGTCTGGGTTTTCTGTACCGCTTCAAACATCGGTGCAGTGATCTGATCTTCTACGCCCAGCGCCATCGCTACCGCCCACGCCTGAGTCAGGTCTTTGCCCAACGGGCCCAGGAACTCAACGTGGTACTTGGTCATTTTGGTGCCTTCCGGCAGCTTTTTCTTCACGTTGTCGGAAACGTGCAGAACTTCCTCAAACTGATAGCAATGCGGGCAGTAGAAGGAGAAGAACTCCAGCACCTGCGGCTCACCTGCAACCGGCTTATCGATCGTAACGTATTGTTTGCCGTCGGTAATCTGAGCAGCGGATGCGCTGAATGCCAGAATCATACCTGCCAGCGCAAGCCAAACCTTTTTCATAACTCACTCTCTCCTGACTGTGTCGAATTAATACATTGGCGTTAACTGAAGAGGGGGTTCTTGCAGAACCTTCACCTGCTCAATAAAAGTCGCGATCTGCTGATGCCAGAAATCTTCCCCGGTTAACCAGGGAAAATTTTTCGGAAATGCAGGGTCATCCCAACGCCTGATAATCCAGGCAAGATAATAAACCAACCGCATTGCACGTAAAGGCTCAATCAGCGCCAATTCGTCTGAATTAAAGCTGCTGAATTCTTCGTAAGCCTCAACGATAGTTTCAAGCTGCATACGTCTCTCAGCAGGAGAGCCGTTAAGCAACATCCAGAGATCCTGAACTGCGGGGCCGTTGCGCGCATCGTCAAGATCGACAAATAGCGGGCCATCACGCCAGAGGATATTTCCCGCATGGCAGTCGCCGTGTAAGCGTAAAGCATCGAAACGCCCATGCCATAGCCCCATGACCGCATCAATCAGGTCATCGGTCACTTTCAGGAAACGGTCTTTTAAACCGGCGGGAATCAGCGCCGAATGCTCAAAAAGGGCACGCGGCTCAATCAGATACTCTTTTACGCCGATAGAAGGACGCGCAGCAAAGCGCGATTTGCGGCCAGTCTGGTGCATGCGCCCCAGATAGCGCCCAACCCACTCCATCTGATCCAGGTTATCTGATTCAAATTGGCGGCCACCCATGCTCGGGAAGACGGCAAAATAGAACCCCTCATGCGTGAGCAGAGTCTGGTCATTAAATAGGATAGGTGCGGCAACCGGAACCTCATCCTCGACTAGCTCCAGTGCAAACTGGTGCTCTTCAAGAATCTGCGCCGCCGACCAGCGTTCCGGACGATAGAATTTCACCACCATGCGGCGACGATCTTCATCCTGAAACTGATAGACCCGATTCTCGTAGCTGTTAAGAGGGGTGAGTCCAGAATCAACCCGGATACCTTGATCGAATAGGGCATCGATGATGGTATCCGGGTGGAGAGTCTGGAAAGTGAAAGCCTTGTCGTTCATCCTGACATCCGATAACGATACGAATGATTCAGGATATCATTTCGCGCTGCCTTGAGTGGCTCTGCTTACAACCTTTTACTCTTTTATTACGCCGCGAGCGCGCAGCAGCGCGGTTTTGAAGTCTTCTTCATAATCTTTCTGAATGCCTGGAATAACCGCGTCTTTGGCGGAGTCGCGCATTTTCAGATGGTAGATCAGAATATCATCCGTTAAATCGGCCAATTCGCCGTCATAGCCTGACTCCTTCGCCAGTTTCTGCAAAAATTGCAGTAAATTCAGCTCCGGCTCTTTCTGCCAGGCTGGCTGGAGGAGTTCAATAACTTCATTCAGACGTTTACATTTCATGGTCGTGCTCCTTACGCTTGATAGAGACACGTTAGCAGGGTAAACCCCACAATAAAAGAGGCGATAGCGGTGAAAGCAGAGTGCCAGATAACCGGTGTAGTGTTAGCAGGCGGCAAAGCCTCAAGAATGGGTGGGCAGGACAAAGGATTAATGCTGCTTAACGGTAAACCGCTGTGGCAGCACGTAGCGGACTGCCTTCTTCCGCAGGTAAACGAGGTCGTCATTAGCGCGAATCGTAATCTGGATATCTACCGACAGAGCGGCTTTCCGGTAATTGCCGATACGCTCTCGGGATTCCCTGGGCCGCTTGCCGGACTGTTATCAGTTATGCAGCAGACATCCGGCGAGTGGTTTCTGTTTTGCCCCTGCGATACGCCGTTTATCCCCGACAATCTTGTCGAACGCCTGGTAGAACAGCGCCAAAATGCTCCAGTGGTGTGGGTCCATGATGGCGATCGCGACCACCCTGCGGTCACCCTTGCTCACCGCAGTCTGGCCCCAAAGATTATCGATTACCTTGCCAGTGGTGAACGTCGCGTAATGGTGTTTATGCGTCAGGTTGGCGGCCATTCCGTCGATTTTTGCGACACGAAAGAAGCATTTCGCAACATGAACACCCCGGAAGATCTCACGCTCAATCAGGAAAGAATATGATCCCATTGTTAGCGATTGCCGCCTGGAGCGGTACGGGAAAAACAACGCTGCTGAAAAAACTGATCCCCGAACTTTGTGCAAAGGGTATTCGTCCAGGGCTTATCAAACATACGCATCACAATATGGATGTAGATAAGCCAGGAAAGGATAGCTACGAACTTCGCAAGGCGGGGACGGCACAGACGCTGGTTGCCAGCCGGCAACGCTGGGCGCTGATGACGGAAACACCGGAAGAAGAGGAGTTAGATCTAGCGTTTCTGGTCAGTAGGATGGATGCTTCAAAGTTGGATCTGGTGCTGGTTGAAGGGTTTAAGCATGAAGTCGTCGCTAAGATCCTGCTATTTCGTCAAGATGCCGGGCACCCGGTGAACGAGTTGACGATCGATGAACATACGATTGCAGTGGCCAGCGATATTACGCTGAATGTCGATGTGCCGGTGCTGGATTTGAATAATTTGCCGGAGATAGTGGCGTTTATTGTGGCATGGTTAGAAACAGAAGAGTAATTGGTAGCCCGGGCGAACGCAGTGACCCCGGGATGTTCACCGTTCTTTCACTTTCCCGCAGACGCAAAAAAGCCCATCCGTCAGGATGGGCTTCTTCACTAATTGATGCCTGGCAGTTCCCTACTCTCGCATGGGGAGACCCCACACTACCATCGGCGCTACGGCGTTTCACTTCTGAGTTCGGCATGGGGTCA
>NZ_JABBJF010000017.1 GCF_014218705.1 Kluyvera sichuanensis
GCAGCGAAGTAGCTCATATCTGGGATTTGACCAGCTCCGGTACCAACATCTTTTGATGCTGCCGTTCCGAATGTTGGCAAACTTCCTAAACCAACCTTTTTAAAACCCTCAAGTATCTGGCGATCTCTCGCCGTTTCTCCTGTTTTCACAACAGGAGAAATACCCATGATTTACGGCTATGCCCGAGTATCAACAAACCACCAGGACACCGAACTTCAGCGAATCGCGCTCGAATCAGCAGGGTGCGAACAAATAATGGAAGAGCATGCCAGCGGTAGAAAATCAAACCGCCCCGTACTGAAGCGCCTAATTAAGGCTATGCATACGGGAGATGAGTTGGTGGTCTGGAAGCTGGACAGGATTGGGCGTAACGTTTTACATGCGCTGCTGATGTTTCAGCAACTACAGGAGAAGGGCATTAACTTCCGAAGTATTACAGATGGTGTTGATCTCAAAACAGCCAGTGGTCGCTATAACTTTCGCAACATCCTCTCTGCGGCACAATACGAATCCGACCTTAATAGTGAGCGCACTTTGGCGGGTTTAGCTGTTGCCATGGCAAAAGGTCGTGTTGGTGGCAGAAGACCAAAGTTTACTGACGATCAGTGGAAGGAAATTGGTGAACTGATAGCTGCCGGAGAATCCAGACAGAGTATTGCCAGCAGGTATAATGTTGGCATGTCCACGCTGTATAAGAAGTTTCCCGCTGGATGCTAGATAGTTGCTGTGGGCCGTGATTTTACGCCACGACCCACAGCTGTAGGCCAGGTGTTCATGCCGTGGCGCTGGCGCAAGTATAGGGGGAATCACTCATTCAGCAACAAGCCAGAACTCTGCTTCTTCAAACATTTCCTGAACCACACGGCTAATCTGCTCCTTCTCATGCTTGCTGGCGTCAGTATTGATCGCCGGCAACGTCATCATAGGTTTCACCCTCACATCAGCATCAGGGAAGATGCGCTGCACCCTTTTGCTCAACTCCCCCAGAATGATGTCTTTCGCACCGGGCAAACCATCAAAATTCCTTTTGTCATAAACGAGTTCCACAAACATTACGCGTTACCTCTTTACTGGTTGGATATACAGTATTTATACTGTGTTTATATCCAGTAATAAAGAGAGGGTTTAACCATGGCCTTTCCATCCCCAGCGGCAGATTATGCGGAAACACGAATTTCGCTTGATGAGAAACTGATAAGCCGACCAAACTCGACATATTTTATGAGGGCAGGTTGTTCACATTACAGAGAGGGCATTGTCCAGGGAGCGCTGCTCGTCGTCGATATGGCGTTATCACCATGTGATGGCTCACTCCTGGTATGCGCGCTGGATGGAGAATTCAAGATTAAGCGCTACCGGAAACACCCGAGGCCTCATCTCGAAAATCTGGAGAACGGGAAGAAGGAGGCGTTACCTGATGAGGACGACACTACCCGTCCTGTCTTTGGTGTGCTTACATACATTATCAACGATGCCAGGCAGGCGGAGTTTGATGATTGTCCTGTTATGTAGGCGACCAAAAACTTGGTGTCGGACCGACTTAAAATTTGTGTTGCTGGGTTAGGTTTAAAAATATTTTATCCACAAAAACCAGCAACGCAATCAGTAACACGCTTTTGTATTTCATTGAAAATATTGGTTTTTATTTGTTTTGTTTCACATATCGCAGTTGATACATTTTTTGGTGATTAACAGCGCCATCAGGACATTCTCAGAAACGAAATAAACAGGGCGCGCATTATACGCTCATTTTACCGCCAGGCCATACCTTTTCTGTGGTAATAGCACCGCCGATCAAACCAGCTTTTTCACCAGCGCTTCGCTATGACGAATGCGTTCCGGCGCGTTTTCCAGATCCTGCTGCACCAGCCCCATAAACAACAGATCCGTCAGCATCATCTGCGCGCTGGTTGAAGAGATAGCTGCGCTGCGCGTCGCCTGCTCTTCGGCAATGGTGTACAGGCAGTGCGTCGCCCGTTGCTGAAGGGCATTGGGGGAAAAGCCGGTGATCGCCACCACTTTACCGCCTACGCGCAACATCTCATCGGCAGCGAGATTAATCTCCCGGCGCGCCCCGGAGTAAGAAATCGCCAGCATCACATCATCCTGGGTCATCGCCTGCACGGTAGCCAACAGGGCGTGCATGTCTTGCTCGGAAACGGCGTTCAGACCGATTTTCATCAGCTTCCAGCTAAAGTTACGGGCAACTAACCCCGATGCGCCAATGCCTGTCAGCACGATACGACGCGCGCTGCGCAGCATATTGACCGTCTCCAGCAGCTTGTCTTCGGTGTTCACGTCGAGCGAGGCATGCATCGCCGCGACGTTATCTTTAATCAGCTTTTCGCCGACCAGGCGAAGCGGGTCGTCGCCGCAAATCTGGTTATGTACCGGGACGGAGTGCGGGTTGACGTTGCTGGCGAGTGCATCACTCAGCGCCAGTTTAAGCGCCGGGAAGCCTTTAAAGCCAAGCTTCTGGGCGAACTTCACCACGCTGGATTGGCTCACACCCGCCTGGCTGGCGAGCTGCTGGGAGCTTAAATGGCGGGCTAAATCCGGCTGTGCCAGAATGAAATCAGCCAGCTTTCTGTCGCTTTGTGCCAACTGCGGATAACGCTGACGAATACTCAGTAAACAATTCATAATAACCTCACGGGCACAATGACCACGATGTGCCAGGCCACCATTCTGCTCGTTTGCAAGAATTTTGTATTCTATTATAACGGAATATATCGAATTAAATGTGCTATGTGATTGTAAAATAGCAGCAATTCTCGGGGGGATCGCTATCGGGCGAAACCTGAGGGGCTATCTGGTAGTCTGGTCACGAATGAATTGATGATAACGGGAGATGCATTTGGTCAGTCACTGTCGCCGCGTGGTGTTTTTCGACCTCGACGGTACGCTGCATCAGCAGGATCTCTTTGGCGCTTTTTTACGCTATCTATTATGCCGATTACCGCTTAACGCCTTACTGGTGATGCCCTTGCTGCCGATCGTTGGCGCGGCGATGCTGGTGAAGGGGCGCGCGGCGCGCTGGCCGGTAAGCGTGCTGCTGTGGGGAAGCACCTTTGGCCGACGCGAGGCAACGCTAAAGGCGCTAGAAGCGAGCTTCACCCTCTGGTTTCGTGCGACCGTCACGCCGTTTCCCGTCGTGCAGCAGCGGCTGGACGGCTATCTCCAGCATCAGGATGCCGATGTCTGGCTTATCACCGGGTCGCCGCAGACGCTGGTGGAACGCGCCTATGCCGATGCACCCTGGATGACGCACGTCAACCTGATTGGCAGCCAGATGCAGAGGGGGTTTGGCGGGCGGGTGCTGTCAGTTCGCTGCCTGGGCCATGAAAAAGTGGCCCAGCTTGAACAGCGCCTCGGTGCGCCGTTACGCTTGTACAGCGGCTATAGCGACAGCAAGCAGGATAACCCGCTACTCTTTTTTTGTGAGCATCGCTGGCGGGTCACTGCGCGCGGCGAGCTGGAGCAACTGGAATAGTCGGCGCTGCGCTTTGATGGATATTGTGTATAATGCGCGGCGTTTTATCATCTGGAGTCCTCACGTTGTCCGACACTGAACTGAACCACGAATACTGGATGCGCCACGCGCTTGTACTTGCCCGCCGAGCCTGGGATGAAGGCGAAGTGCCGGTAGGCGCCGTACTGGTTCACAATAATCAGGTGATAGGTGAGGGCTGGAACCGTCCTATTGGGCGTCACGATCCCACCGCGCACGCGGAGATCATGGCGCTGCGTCAGGGCGGCCTGGTGCTGCAAAACTACCGGCTGATAGATACCACGCTGTATGTGACCCTGGAGCCTTGCGTGATGTGCGCGGGGGCGATGGTGCATAGTCGTATCGGCAATCTGGTCTTCGGCGCTCGCGATGCCAAAACCGGCGCGGCGGGTTCGCTGATTGATGTGTTGCATCATCCAGGAATGAACCACCGCGTTGAGATCACCGAAGGGGTGCTGGCTGAGGATTGCGCGGGAATGCTGAGCGATTTCTTCCGCGAACGGCGGCAGCAGAAAAAAGCGTTAAGGCAGGCAGAAAAGGGCTGCTAGTTTTTCGAGGTGAAGCGCAGCAGCGGCGTATCGCTGTTATCGCGATCGCCTCGACGCAGGAATGAAAATATCCCCGTATCATTTTCACTATGCTGTAGCTCATTTGGCGAAACGGTAGGATAGGCTTGCGCTATCGCCATCTCTTCCTCTGCTTTTTTCTCTTTTTCCTGCAAATACCCCACCAGGCTTATCTGATACTTACGGATATTTTCGACGTAGGCATAGGCTTCATGCCCGCGTGCATAGCCATAGGTGAGTTTGCTGTACCACGATTTCTGGCTGAGTAGCGGCAGGCGCTGCTTTACGTCGGCCCAGCTGTCCGGGTTGCCCTTCTGCTTAGCGGTGAGGGCACGGGCATCCAGCATATGGGCATATCCCATGTTATAGGCCGCCAGCGCAAACCAGATTCGTTCCTCCTGCGGCACGCTATCCGGCACTTTACTCATCATATCCTGCAGGTAGCGCATCCCGCCGCTGATGCTCTGCTCGGCATCGGTACGGTCGCTCAAGCCCAGACTCTGGGCGGTGTTTTTGGTGAGCATCATCAGGCCACGTACCCCAGTAGGCGAGGTAGCAAGCGGATCCCAGTGGGACTCCTGATAAGAGATAGCCGCCAGCAGCTTCCAGTCGATTTCGCTGGCGTACTTCTCAAACAGCGGTTGCAGGTCAGGCAGCACGCTATCTACCGCGCGCAGGAAGGTGCGAGTATCAACATAGTCGAAGTCGTCGCCATGGCCGAGATACTTCTCTTCAAGGCGGGCAAGGGTGCCGTCTTCATTTATGTTGTCGAAGAAATCAAGCATTGCAGCGGAAAGCGTATTGTCGTCGTCCTGCAGGCTAAACCAGGTTACCGGCTGTTCGTCGGTCACGTCGAGGGCAACCGCCAGTTCCGGGTGTACGCGCTGAAACAGACCAATCGCCACTGAATCAGCAATGGTGTAATCAAGCTTGCCGTCGATCACCGCCTGCATCAGGTCGGCTGAGCTGCGTTTCTCATCGACGGTCCAGCCGAGGTCCGGGTATTTGTTCGCCTGTAGGTTTTGCAAATCGCTGATGACCACCTGGCCTGGGGCAATGGTGAGCTGGTCTGCGGAGACGCTGCTAAGGCTGCGTGGACGCGTATTACCAACGCGATACACCAACTGTTGTGATACCGAATAGTAAGTCGGCCCCGCCTGGTAGCTTTTTACGCGCTCGCTGTTATAGACCAGACCGGCGGCCAGCATGTCGGCGCTGCCGTTATCGAGATCGTCAAACAGCTGGCTGATGTTCTGTCGCACCGTCACTTTCAGCTTCACGCCCAGGTAGTTGGCAAACTGCTGGGCGAGCTCATAATCGAGCCCGTAGTCCTTATTATTGACGACGGTGTAGGTCAGCGGAGATTGCACGGTACTGATGCGCAGCTCCCCCCGCTCTTTGATAGCGGCGATGCGATTCTCTGGTTTTCCAAACCAGGGAAGAGAGGGCCAGAGCGCCGCTGCGAGCAGCAACGTCACAAAGCCGATAAGCAGGTAATTAATCTTTAGTTTTTTCAAATGGTTAATTCACTGCGCTGTCAGAAATTGTTCCAGATAATCTAAAGCCTTGTTATAGAATGAGCGGCATTTTGCTTAACATTGCGCCAGTTGGCAACTTATTCGAGATATACGTCACATCTATTGATAAAGAAAAGAGATGTGTTTATTTCGACGCAAACGGTTTCGTCGGGGCGCAGGATTCTCTATAATAGCGCCCGTTCTCCCCCATTGCGCACACTGAAAGCTGAGAAGACGAGAGACTTATGATGGAAATTCTGCGTGGTTCGCCTGCACTGTCTGCATTTCGTATTAACAAACTGCTGACGCGGTTTCAGGCAGCCAACCTCCCGGTAAGCAACATTTACGCCGAGTATGTCCATTTTGCCGACCTGGACGCGCCGCTTAATAAAGAAGAGCGAGCCCGACTTGAGCGACTGTTGCAGTATGGTCCAAGCCTCAATAGCCATAACCCTACCGGTAAACTGCTGCTCGTCACCCCTCGCCCTGGCACCATCTCCCCCTGGTCTTCAAAAGCTACCGATATCGCCCACAACTGCGGCCTCTCACAGGTTCTGCGCCTTGAGCGCGGCGTGGCGTACTATGTTGATGCCGCTAGCCTGACCGCCGAACAGCTGAGCGCCGTGGCGGCCGAACTGCACGACCGCATGATGGAGAGCGTATTTGACTCGCTGCAGGATGCCGAAAAACTGTTTGCTCACCATCAGCCAGCACCGGTTGCCAGCGTGGACCTGCTGGGGCAGGGCCGTCAGGCGCTGATCGACGCCAACATCCGTCTTGGCCTGGCGCTGGCGGACGACGAAATTGACTACCTGCAGGATGCGTTCACTAAATTGGGCCGCAACCCGAACGACATCGAGCTCTACATGTTCGCGCAAGCGAACTCTGAGCACTGCCGTCACAAGATTTTTAACGCCGATTGGATTATCGACGGTAAACAGCAGCCGAAGTCGCTGTTTAAGATGATCAAAAACACTTTCGAAACCACGCCGGATCACGTGCTGTCTGCCTATAAAGACAACGCCGCGGTGATGGAAGGCTCTGAAGTGGGCCGTTACTTCGCCGACCACAAAACCGGTCGCTACGATTTCCATCAGGAACCTGCGCATATCCTGATGAAGGTGGAAACCCATAACCACCCGACGGCTATCTCTCCATGGCCTGGCGCCGCAACCGGCTCCGGCGGTGAAATCCGCGATGAAGGCGCTACCGGTCGCGGTGCCAAACCAAAAGCGGGGCTGGTGGGCTTCTCTGTGTCCAACCTGCGTATTCCTGGCTTTGAACAGCCGTGGGAAGAAGATTTCGGTAAGCCGGATCGTATCGTTACCGCACTGGACATCATGACCGATGGCCCGCTGGGCGGCGCGGCGTTCAACAACGAATTTGGACGTCCGGCGCTGACCGGCTACTTCCGGACTTACGAAGAAAAAGTGAACAGCCACAACGGCGAAGAGCTGCGCGGTTACCACAAACCGATCATGCTGGCAGGCGGGATCGGCAACATCCGAGCCGATCACGTACAGAAAGGTGAGATCGTGGTAGGGGCGAAGCTGATCGTCCTCGGCGGCCCGGCGATGAACATTGGCCTGGGCGGTGGTGCTGCCTCTTCAATGGCTTCCGGCCAGTCTGATGCTGATCTCGACTTCGCTTCCGTACAGCGCGACAACCCGGAAATGGAACGTCGCTGCCAGGAAGTTATCGACCGTTGCTGGCAGTTGGGCGATGCCAACCCGATTCTGTTTATCCACGACGTGGGCGCGGGCGGTCTGTCTAACGCCATGCCGGAACTGGTGAGCGACGGTGGGCGCGGTGGTAAATTCCAGCTGCGCGACATCCTCAGCGATGAGCCGGGCATGAGCCCGCTGGAAATCTGGTGTAACGAATCTCAGGAACGCTACGTACTGGCGGTCGCCGCCGATCAGCTGCCGCTGTTCGACGAACTGTGCAAACGTGAACGTGCGCCGTATGCGGTGATCGGCGAAGCCACCGAAGAGAAACATCTGACCTTGAGCGATAGCCACTTCGACAACCAGCCAATCGACATGCCGCTGGACGTGCTGCTTGGCAAAACGCCGAAGATGACTCGTGACGTGCAGACGCTGAAAGCGAAAGGCGAAGCGCTTGCTCGTGAAAATATCACGCTGGCCGACGCGGTGAACCGCGTATTGCACCAGCCAACCGTGGCGGAAAAAACCTTCCTCGTGACTATCGGTGACCGTACGGTGACCGGTATGGTCGCGCGCGACCAGATGGTTGGCCCATGGCAGATTCCGGTAGCGAACTGCGCGGTGACCACCGCTAGCCTCGACAGCTACTACGGCGAAGCGATGTCTATCGGCGAACGAGCGCCGGTTGCGCTGCTGGACTTTGCGGCCTCCGCCCGCCTGGCGGTAGGCGAAGCGCTGACCAACATTGCCGCAACCCAGATTGGTAACATCAAACACATTAAGCTCTCGGCAAACTGGATGTCAGCTGCAGGTCACCCTGGCGAAGATGCCGGTCTGTACGAAGCGGTGAAAGCGATCGGCGAAGAGATGTGCCCGCAGCTGGGTCTGACCATTCCGGTGGGCAAAGACTCCATGTCGATGAAAACCCGGTGGCAGGAAGGCAACGAACAGCGCGAAATGACTTCGCCGCTGTCGCTGGTGATTTCCGCCTTTGCTCGCGTTGAAGACGTGCGCCGCACCATCACGCCGCAGCTGGTAACCGAAGATAACGCTCTGCTGCTGATTGACCTCGGTAAGGGTCATAACGCGCTGGGCGCCACCGCACTGGCGCAGGTTTACCGTCAATTGGGCGATAAGCCAGCCGACGTCCGTGACGTGGCACAGCTGAAAGGCTTCTACGAGGCGATTCAGGCACTGGTTGCACAGCGTAAGCTGCTGGCCTATCACGACCGCTCCGACGGCGGCCTGCTGGTTACCCTGGCTGAAATGGCCTTTGCCGGTCACTGCGGCGTGGAAGCTGACGTGGCAACCCTCGGCGACGATCGTCTGGCGGCGCTATTCAACGAAGAGTTGGGCGCGGTGATTCAGATTCGTGCTGCAGACCGTGAAGCGGTAGAGGCGATTCTGGCGGCCAACGGCCTGGCTGATTGCGTGCACTTCCTCGGTAAAGCCGTTGAAGGTGACCATTTCACCCTGACCGCCAACGGCCAGCCGGTATTCAGTGAAAGCCGCACTACGCTGCGTATGTGGTGGGCAGAAACCACCTGGCAGATGCAGCGCCTGCGCGATAACCCAGAGTGTGCCGATCAGGAACACGACGCGAAAGCCAACGATAACGACCCGGGCCTCAATGTGAAGCTCACCTTCGATATCGCCGCCGACGTCGCAGCACCTTACATCTCCACCGGGGCGCGTCCGAAAGTCGCGGTACTGCGCGAGCAGGGCGTGAACTCCCACGTTGAGATGGCGGCGGCCTTCCACCGTGCGGGCTTTGACGCCATTGACGTGCACATGAGCGACCTGCTGGCAGGGCGTACCGGTCTGGCAGACTTCCAGGCGCTGGTGGCCTGCGGCGGCTTCTCCTACGGTGACGTACTGGGCGCGGGTGAAGGTTGGGCGAAATCCATTCTGTTCAACAACCGCGTTCGCGATGAGTTTGCGACCTTCTTCCACCGTCCGCAGACCCTGGCGCTGGGCGTCTGTAACGGCTGCCAGATGATGTCTAACCTGCATGAGCTGATCCCGGGCAGCGACCTGTGGCCGCGCTTTGTGCGTAACCACTCCGACCGTTTTGAGGCGCGCTTCAGCCTGGTCGAAGTCGCCAGCAGCCCATCGCTGCTGCTCGCCGGTATGGAAGGCTCACGTATGCCAATCGCCGTCTCTCACGGTGAAGGTCATGTGGAAGTTCGCGACGGTGCGCATCTGGCTCAGCTGGAAAGCAAAGGGCTGGTGGCGCTGCGCTTCGTGGATAACTTCGGTAAAGTCACCGAAGCCTATCCGGCGAACCCGAACGGTTCTCCTAATGGGATCACCGCGGTAACCAACGAAAGCGGTCGCGTCACCATTATGATGCCGCACCCGGAGCGTGTGTTCCGTACGGTTTCCAACTCCTGGCACCCGGAAAACTGGGGCGAGGACAGCCCGTGGATGCGTATTTTCCGCAATGCGCGTAAGCAGCTTGGTTAAGTTAGACGCTTAATGCATCAAGCCCCTCCTGGTGAGGGGCTTTTTTGTTTCTGCACATCCCTCATGCCGCGTTGCTCGGCTGGGCTACATTCGGTACGGTGAAGGTGTGTCGGGAAACCCCGACATTGGTGGTATTGCGCTGTCGCTAAATGGAGACACTTAATTTAATGATTTATAAGATGTTTTTATTATTCGCCAATGGGTGTTGCTAATTAGCGACACAATGCCCAAAAACAGCCTTCACCACTTTTCTGACCTGTTTCATATATTTTCTATATTTATCATTGTGTTAATTTATTGTTTTGCATTATGGCACGCATCATGCATAATATTAACCAGTGGCTCATTCACCTTCTTATGTCAGCCCCTTCGGGACGTGCTACATAAACTTCGAATGACGCACAACAAGGTGCCTGCCGTCCAGCAACTGATAATAGCGTAGCTTTATCAACCATCGGGCGAAACGTTGAGTTAGGCACCGCCTTATTCCATAACAAAGCCGGGCTTCTGCCCGGCTTTGTTGTTTCTGGCCTTTCCCTCATCGATATCCTCAGTTAGCATTCCAGTACGTTGATTTACTGAGATACCTCTTTTGAAACGCCCCTCGCTCTCTCCACGATCGCTTCGCCAACTGGTGACGCTGGCTTTCCTGCTGATTCTGCTGCCGCTGCTGGTGCTTGCCTGGCAGGCATGGCAGAGCCTCAACATGCTCAGCGCGCAGGCCGAACAGACCAACCGCACCACGCTGATGGATGCCCGACGTAGCGAAGCGATGGCGAACGTTGCGCTGGATATGGAGCGCAGCTACCGCCAGTACTGCGTGTTGGATGACCCGACGCTGGCGAAGGTGTACCAGAGTCAGCGTAAGCGCTACAGCGATATGCTGGAGGCGCACGCGGGCGTGCTGCCGGACGACACGCTTTACCAGCGGCTGCGGCAGAATCTTCACGACCTGACGGCTCTACAGTGCACCAACAGCGGCCCGGAAAAGCAGGCGGTGGCGAAGCTTGAAGCCTTCTCCACCGCTAACGGTGAGCTGGTACAAGCTACCCGTACCGTGGTCTTCTCCCGTGGGCAGCAGCTCCAGCAGGCGATTGCCGAACGCGGCCAGTTCTTTGGCTGGCAGGCATTGGTGCTATTCCTGGTCAGCCTGGCGATGGTGCTGCTGTTTACCCGTATGATTATCGGCCCGGTGAAGGGCATCGAGAGCATGATTAACCGGCTGGGCGAAGGGCAGACGCTGGACGGTGAGGTGATGTTCCGTGGCCCCCGCGAGCTGCGCTCCGTCGGGCAGCGAATTATCTGGCTTAGCGACCGGCTTTCCTGGCTGGAGTCGCAGCGTCACCAATTCCTGCGCCATCTTTCCCATGAACTGAAAACGCCGCTCGCCAGCATGCGTGAGGGTACCGAACTGTTAGCCGACCAGGTGGTGGGGCCGCTGACGGCGGAGCAAAAAGAGGTGGTGGATATTCTCGACAGCAGTAGCCGCAATCTACAAACCCTGATTGAACAGCTGCTGGACTACAACCGTAAACTCAGTGAAACCGCCGTGCGCATGGAGTACGTCGCGCTGGCACCGCTAGTAGAGCTGGTGGTTTCTGCGCACAGTTTGCCGGCAAGGGCTAAACTGATGCACACGCTGGTCGACCTGCAGGCACCGGCTTGCCTGGCGGAACCGACTCTTCTGCTGAATGCGCTGGATAATCTCTACTCGAATGCGGTGCACTATGGCACTGAATCCGGTAACATTTATCTCCGCAGCCATCGGGACGGTTCGCGGATAGCCATAGACGTTATCAATACCGGAACGCCGATCCCGGATAGCGAAAAATTAATGATTTTCGAGCCTTTCTTTCAGGGGAGCCATCAGCGCAAAGGTGCGGTGAAGGGAAGCGGCCTGGGATTGAGCCTTGCACGCGACTCCGTTCGGAAAATGCACGGCGAACTACAGCTTCTCGACACCCAGGACGGCAACGTCTGTTTTCGCATCGAACTCCCGGTACCAGGGCTGGAAAAAACAACCACATGAATCGAAATCGAGTCACTATGCCCCAATTCTTAGCACGGACGAGTCGGATACCACGGCGGTGGTGCGGCGGGCTATTTGGGCTCACCTGCCTGATGCTCTCCGGATGTAATAGCGCACTGACGCCGCACAGTCTCGGCAGCAGCGCTGAAGGCAGCGAACCGCGCCAGCAAGTAGCGGATTATCTGTCGACTAACTGCGACGATATCTGGTCACTGGATGGCGATACCGCAGAGAACAACCCTCTTTACTGGCTGCGCAGCGTGGACTGCGCCAATCGTCTGTCTGCAGCTCGCGCACGCGCGGAAGCCAGCCCGCTGACGGCGGATACCTGGCAGGGCGCGTTTAAGCGCGGCATCCTGCTGGCTAATGCCAAAATCACCCCGACCGAGCGTCGGCAGGTGGTCACGGCGATTGATACCCTCAGCCCGCAAATTCCGGTCCGCATTCGCCCGCTGTACCAACTCTGGCGCGATGGGCAGGTATTGCAGCTGTCGCTGTCCGAAGAGCGTCAACGTTACAGCAAACTGCAGGAGGCCAGCGACGGCCAACTGGACGCGCTGCGCCTGCAGCAGCAACAACTACAGGGTGAGCTGGACTTAACCACCCGTAAGTTGCAAAACCTGACGGATATCGAACGCCAACTCTCTACCCGCAAACCGGGCGCCGATATGTCTCACGGCGCGGCATCTGACGAGGATAAGCATGACTAACCGTAAACCTGCGCATCTGCTGCTGGTGGATGACGACCCCGGCCTGTTGAAGCTTCTCGGGATGCGTCTGACCAGCGAAGGCTATCGGGTCGTTACGGCAGAAAGCGGCCCGCAGGGGCTCCGTGTGCTGGCGAAAGAGCGTATCGACCTGGTGATTAGCGACCTGCGGATGGATGAGATGGACGGCCTGCAGCTGTTCAGCGAAATTCAGAAAGTGCAGCCGGGGATGCCGGTGATTATTCTGACCGCCCACGGCTCTATCCCGGAAGCGGTCTCAGCGACCCAGCAGGGCGTGTTCAGCTTCTTAACCAAACCGGTGGATAAAGACGCGCTGTATAAAGCCATCGACGAAGCGCTGGAGCGCACGTCACCGACAAACGATGAACGGTGGCGGGAAGCGATTGTCACCCGCAGCCCATTGATGCTGCGTCTGCTGGAACAGGCGCAGATGGTGGCGCAGTCGGACGTCAGCGTGCTGATTAACGGCCAGAGCGGCACCGGGAAAGAGATCCTGGCGCAGGCCATTCACAATGCCAGCCCGCGCCACGCGAAGCCGTTTGTAGCCATTAACTGCGGGGCGCTGCCGGAGCAACTGCTGGAATCTGAACTGTTCGGCCACGCGCGCGGTGCGTTTACCGGCGCGGTCAGCCACCGGGAAGGGCTGTTCCAGGCGGCGGAAGGCGGTACGCTGTTTCTTGATGAAATAGGCGATATGCCCACGCCGCTGCAGGTGAAACTGCTGCGTGTGTTGCAGGAGCGCAAAGTGCGCCCGCTTGGCAGCAACCGCGATCTCGACATCAATGTGCGTATCATTTCGGCGACCCACCGGGATCTACCGAAAGCGATGGCCCGCGGCGAGTTTCGTGAAGATCTCTTCTACCGCCTGAACGTGGTGAACCTCAAGATCCCAACGCTTGCCGAACGCACCGAAGATATTCCGCTGCTGGCAAACTACCTGCTGCGTCAGTCGGCGGATCGGCATAAGCCGTTCGTGCGCGCCTTTTCCACCGACGCCATGAAGCGCTTGATGGCGGCTAACTGGCCGGGTAACGTGCGCCAGTTGGTTAACGTGATTGAGCAGTGCGTGGCGCTGACCTCATCGCCGGTCATCAGCGATGCGCTGGTTGAGCAGGCGCTGGAAGGTGAGAACACTGCGCTGCCGACCTTCGTGGAAGCACGCAATCAGTTTGAGCTCAACTACCTGCGCAAGCTGCTGCAAATCACCAAAGGCAACGTCACCCATGCTGCGCGTATGGCCGGGCGCAACCGCACCGAGTTCTACAAATTGCTCTCCCGCCATGAACTGGATGCGAACGATTTTAAAGAGTAGCACCCGAAATACGTCTGATTTATGATACGGTGAGCAACCGGTTACGCGATAAAAACGACAGGAACACCATGAAAAAGATTGATGCGATTATTAAACCCTTCAAACTGGATGACGTACGTGAGGCGCTGGCGGAAGTTGGCATCACCGGGATGACGGTAACGGAAGTGAAAGGCTTTGGCCGTCAGAAAGGCCACACCGAACTGTACCGCGGTGCGGAGTACATGGTGGACTTTCTGCCGAAGGTGAAAATTGAGATCGTGGTGACCGACGATATCGTCGATACCTGTGTGGATACCATTATCCGTACCGCGCAGACCGGTAAAATCGGCGACGGCAAAATCTTTGTCTTCGACGTGGCGCGCGTGATTCGTATCCGTACCGGCGAAGAAGACGACGCAGCAATCTAATCAGTAAAAGGCGGCCATCGGCCGCCTTTTCATTACTCGTCGGCCTGTGCCAGCGTTACGCTGGACGAACCCAGCAGACGTTTCAACGCGACCAGCACCACAATCAGCGCCACCACGCCCAGCGTCCATTCCCCCATTTGCGAGAAAAAGTGCCTATAGGCATCGATAGCCGTATCGCTAATTTGTGATTCGGTGGTTTTCTGCGCTACCACGCCTGCCAGCCAGTTAGCGACCGAGCCCGTTGCCAGCATGTAGATACCGGTCAATACGCCGGTCACTCCAGGCAGATTCAAACGGGTAATCTGCGCCATCGCCACCGGGTCAATAAACAGCTCGGCGAAGCCCATCAGCGCCAGCCCGGCGATCATCATGCCCATCGAAGCCTGACCGTGCAGCTGTGCGCCGCGCGCGTTCAGCGCCAGTAGCATAAAGCCTGCACCCATCAGCACCAGCCCGAATGCGAACTTCAGCCATACCCGCAGAGCAGAGCTAACGCTGCTTTCCGGACGTGCCAGCCAGGCCAGCACCACGCCTGCCGTCATCACGGCAATCGCGTTAACTGACTGGAAGAGGGCGGTTGGCACTTCAATGTTCAGCCAGCGACGGTTCACGAAGTGATCAATAAACAGGCTGATAGAGCTGCCGCCCTGCTGAGCCAGTACCCAGAACAGCGTGCCGGTCAGCATCAGCAAAATGATTTGCCATAGGGCGCGGCGCTGCGCCGGGAAGCGCAGCATAATGCGCGCCACGATAACGGCGGCGGCCGCGCAGACGATCGCCAGCAGATAGCCTGACCAGTCGTTTTGCAGCAGCAGGGTGAAGAACAGCGGCGCGATGCATAGCGTCAGCGCCAGCCAGCCCCAGGTCGGCAGGACAAACTTCACCGCCCGCAGCGCCGGTTTGTTCACCCCTTGCGTATGGAGGAAATGGCGATGGCCGCTTAAGAAGACGATCAGGCCAATGAACATGCCGATGCCCGCCAGCGCGAAGCCAACGTGCCAGCCGTACCACTGCGCCGCCAACCCGCAGGCGATAGGCGCCGCAATGGAGCCGATGTTGCCTGCCGCATACAGCAGCGAAAAGCCGCCGTCGCGGCGGTTGTCGTCGGGGGCGTACATCTCGCCTAATAGACAGCTGATATTGGATTTAAACAGGCCGTAGCCGCAGATGATAATCCCCAATGCGAGGTACAGGCTCCACGTGGAATCCGATTCCACGCCGAGCACAATATGCCCAAGCGTCATCAGCAGTGCGCCGGATATGACGGCGGTTCGGTTACCGAGCAAGCGGTCGGCGAGCCAGCCGCCCAGAATAGGGGTGACATAGACCAGCGACGCGTAGGCGCTGAACAGGTCGATAGCGTGGCTGTCGTTGAAGCCAAGCTGGTGGGTAAGGTAAAGGATGAGCAGGGCACGCATGCCATAGAAGCTGAAATATTCCCAGATTTGAATCGCCACGATGTAGTAGATCGCGCGCGGTTGTGAGGGTGTTTTCATGTCGATTCCTTGCTGTGTGGATGCACGAAAAAGGGAAGCGACAAGCCGCTTCCCTCTGTTGTTTTAATTATTTTTTAGCGTCTTTCAGCACTTTAACCGTGTAACGACCATCCGCCTGACGGTAGGCGCCGTGGATGTCGGTTTCGAAGCCTGGGTAATGTGCGCCGATTTCGCACAGCATCTGCAGGAACTCCAGCACCGGACGGCTCTCTTCGGTGATCATCTCGCCCGGCATCACCAGTGGCACGCCTGGAGGATACGGCAGGATCATATTGGCGTTGATGCGACCAACCACATCATCCAGATAGACCTCTTCCGTTTCGCCGTGCAGCTCTTTCTGGAACGCTTCGTACGGGGTGATTTCCATAGCTGGCAGCACTTCAAACGCGCGGAACATCAGGTCCGGCAGGTTGTGGTGCTCAACCAATTTATGGATGCTCTGCGCCAGCTCCTGAATACGCATGTTTTCATAGAATTCAGGCGCTTCCTGGTACAACGAAGGCAGAATATTTTTCACCCGCAGGTTCAGGTCAAAGGCGCGTTTGAACTCGGTCAGCGCGCGCAGCAGGCTCAGCGCTTTGGTTTTATCAATACCGATGCTGAAGAGGAACAGCAGGTTATAAGGACCGGTTTTCTCAACAATAATGCCGCGCTCGTCGAGGTATTTGGCAACCAGGCTCGCCGGAATACCGAAGTCGTCCATGGTACCGTCTTTTTTCATGCCCGGAGTCAGGATGGTGACTTTGATCGGGTCGAGGTACATATGTTCGTTGTCGATATTTTTGAAACCGTGCCATGCGCTGTCAGAACGCAGCGGCCAGCAGTCAGGGCCATCGATGTGCTCCGGCTGCCAGACGTCAAAGAACCAGCCTTCGGATTCACCTTTCAGACGTTTAATCTCTTTACGGAACTTGATTGCCCGCTCGATAGAACCGTTGATCAGACGCTTACCGGCATTGCCTTTCATCATCGCCGCGGCGGTTTCAGTAGAGGCGACGATGCCGTAGTGCGGAGAGGTGGTGGTGTGCATCATGTAGGCTTCGTTGAAGGTCTCTTCGTTGATATCGCCCTTCACGTGGATCATTGATGCCTGAGAGAACGCCGCCAGCAGTTTGTGCGTGGACTGGGTTTCATAAATCACTTTGCCTTCAACGCGGTCGCCGCTCATCCCACATTTACCCGCATAGATTGGCGAGAAGTTGGTGTAAGGCACCCAGGCAGAGTCGAAGTGGATGGATTTCACATCCAGCGTCTTCTTGATGTAGTCGGTGTTGTACAGCAGACCATCATAGGTGGAGTTGGTGATCACCGCATGCACTGGCCAGGTTGCGTTAGGCGTGGCTTTCACGCGCTTTTCAATGGTCGCGCGCTGGAATTCGCTCTGCGGAATACCGCCGAGAATACCGTAAGCGTTACGGGTCGGGCGGAAGTAGATCGGCGTAATATTGCTCATCATCATCAGATGCGTCAGTGATTTATGGCAGTTACGGTCGATAAGCACGGTGCTGCCCGCCGGTGCGGAATACATGCCAACGATTTTGTTCGCCGTAGAGGTACCGTTGGTCACCATGTAGCTGCGCTCGGCGTTAAAGACGCGGGCGATATACTCTTCAGCTTCTTTGTGCGGTCCGGAGTGGTCCAGCAGAGAGCCCAGCTCGGAAACGGAGATGGAGATGTCTGACTTCATGGCGTTAGGGCCGAAGAAATCATGGAAAATGCTGCCGACCGGGCTTTTCTGGAAGGCGGTGCCGCCCATGTGGCCAGGGGTACAGAAGGTGTATTTACCTTCACGTACGTATTTGAACAACGCTTTGGTCAGCGGTGGCAGAATGGCGTCGATGTATTCGTCGGTGCTCTGGCGGATTTTCGCCGCAATGTCAGCCGCGGCGCCCAGGGCGTATTCGAAGAAGCGAACCTGCATGCGCAGATCGTTCAGGCTGACGTCCAGCGTGGAGTAGCTGTTGGCAAAAGCGTAAACCGGCATGTACTCGTTCAGTGCGCTGATCTCTTCGCACAGCTCAAGGTTGTACTTATCCCAGTCAAAAATCACGCCGCAGAGATTGGCATTATTTTCAATCAGCTTCAGCAGGTCTTCACGGTCATTTGGGTAAACGATGCGGAAGTTCAGGCCTTCCAGCGCGCGGTGAAGCTCACGAATAGGCTCTTCTTTAAAATAGACGCCCATGTGGTTCATGATAGCAATAACGTTCATAGTCATAGTCATGTTTCCGGATAAAGAAGGCCCCTCCCGCCACGATGTGGCAGGTGAAGGAGGAGCCTTTAGAGAAATTAGGGGATGATTACAGCGCTTGAGCCGTGTTGTTTTCGTCGTCGTTATGCTGACGCTGGTGCATTTTGCGACCGTAGAACATCAGGATAACGAGGCTGACGATGAAGGTACCGGACAGTTCGAAGGAGCTTGCACCCATCAACGCGATGAAGCAGAACGCACAGCCCAGCACGGAGCAGATAAGGCTGACGAAGTTACGAACGTTGATGCCTTCGAAGCGAATCAGGTCAACGCAGGAGTAGAAGTAAGGCAGCATGGTCAGCAGCACGGCGATACCGGTCAGTTCACCGAACAGGTCAGAAGCTTTACCGCCGTTGGAGTTCATCACGGTGATGATGATCATCAGACCGGTCATTTTCAGGCCAGCCAGCAGCAGACCTTTTTTAGGAATGCCGTTTTTATCGAGTTCGCCGTACACTTTCGGGAAGTTACCGTCGTTGGCGGCACGCACACCCGCCTGACCTACCAGCATCATCCAGGAGCCCAGAGAAGTCAGGCACGCAAAGGCGGTGAAGGCGGAAACCAGCGGTGCGGCCCAGCTACCCAGAATGGTTGAGGCGCTGACGGCAAACGGCGCACCGGAAGAGGCCATCACGGAAGCGGGATACATCCCGGAGATAACCTGAGTGGCAGCGATATAAACGATACCGGCCAGCGCGGTACCGAGCATGGTTGCCATGGGTACGGTACGTTTCGGGTTTTTCACCATGCCGGTGCTCACTGCGGCAGATTCCACGCCGACGAACGCCCACAGGCACAGCAGAATACTTTTAATCACCGCGTGTGGATCGGTCGTGGTAGAGGTGTTCCAGTTGGCGTGGTAGGTCGCCATGTCAAACCAGTGCCAGCCCACCACGGCGGTCAGTACAACCGGGATCAGCACCAGGAACAGGCCGATAGTGGTCAGACGGCTCACCCAGGTACCGCCCAGCATGTTGATAAAGGTGAACAGCCACACGATGGCGATACACGCGATACCGGCAGGAATCGGGTCGTTTAATACCGGGAAGTAGGTGGATAAATAAGAGACGGCGGTAATACCGATAGCCAGGTTACCGATCCAGTTGGCATGGTAATAAAGGACGCCGGTCTGGAAGCCGAAAGCGGGAGATAATTCACCAGCGTACGCAATGGGGCCACCCTGCTGCGGGTTCTTCGTTGCTAGTCGAGCGTAAACGTAAGCCAGTGACATGGCACCAATAATAGAAATAACCCAGCCCCAAATGGCAATACCACCGATACTGGCGAGGTTCGCGGGTAATAATGCGATACCGCTCCCCATCATATTCCCGGCAACAACGCCGGTACAGGCAAATAGCCCGATCTTTTTGGCAGAACTCATGTTCGTTTCTCCTGAACAGTATTTTTAGGACCGGATCGCGAGATGAGAAATGACGAATGACCCGACCAACTGACGGCAATTATTACTGAGCAGGCTAAGAGAAGTCCTAAAGTAAAGGTGAAGTAAAAACAAACATAGAAAAAATGAGGTCTTTACCTTTTTAACGTAACACGTCAGGATAAAAACTTTATATCAGGAAAAGGTAAATAGTGACTAATTACAATTGGTTAGGTGGTGGTATTTTAAGAAGGTTAATGTTGTCACAAAGTAACAAATAACACCTTGTGACAACATCAATATTACATCTTAAGGGTGATTATTTAACCATGATAATCGAGTTATTGGGCTAACGATTACTCTTTAGCTAAAAAAGACTGCAAATACGGGACTATTTTTTCAATCGAGGTCTGGAATACACCGTTTTGAATCCAGTACAGCGTGTTCTCACCTGGACGTAAATTAAAGGCCGTAATATAGGCATCAGCCGCCAGACGACTCTCGCCTTTCATTTCGTAAACTTTACCCAGCAGCACGTAGTTAAGCCATGACATCTCAATTTCAATGCTTTTATTCACCGCCTCGAAGGCGTTATCGATACTACCGTGGCTTAAATAGTCGATAGCTTTAATTCGATACAGTATGGCGCTGTTCTGAATATCCGGCATTTGTTCTACGCGCGTTAATTCTTCATTCAGCGCGACCAGTTGCTGGTTATCAAAAGGCTGCTGCGACTGGCGTAAAACATCCACCATCGCCTTTTGCGCATAGGCATAGGCAAAATGAGGTGAGGATTTAGTAATGTTTGTCAGTAGCGTGCTGGCCTTATTTAACGACGGCGCATCGCCGACAGAAACCAGCTGCAGTGCCTGGTAAAACTGCGCCAGTGACTGCGTTTCCGGCAGCTTCAGCCGGGTCAGTTCCTTTTGCATCCCCTCTGGCCACGGCTGGGCCAGTGCGCTGGAGAGGCTATCGAACAGATCGCCCTGGATAGAGACCAGGTTGCTATCAGTGACAAAATAGCGCTTATCGAGCATGGTTGAGCCGTCGGCGTTGTCGATAAGCAGCACCGACATAAAGCACTGCTGGGCGCGGTAGTGGCGCTGATTCACAAAGCTGATGGTCAGCGTCTTCCCGGAGCTGCTCGGTTCATTGACGTTATAGTTGGTTTTGTCGTGAACCATAAAGGTGGAATAGGTGTTCAGCGAGGTGGTAATCAGCGTGCCGAGGCCGATGGCATAAGACTGCTGCGAGGCCCAGTTATTACAGGAGGATCCCGGTTCAAAGCGAACGTCAATATCGCGCGGGTTCAGCAGCAGATGTGCACGCGTGACCTGCGGATGCGGGCGCACCACGCTTAACAGGACCATGGCAATCAGCACGCCAAGCGAGAGTAAAAAGGCACATTGGGTCCAGAAGTTGGCGAACCAGCGGCGTGGTTTGTGCTCTACGGTGGCGGCAGGCGAAGGGCTTTTCGTGGGGGCTACCGGTGCGCTCTCAGGGGCGGTGGTAGGCTGTATCTCTGCGGCTTGATCTTGTATTTCAGACTCGCTAAGCCAGGTCACCGGGGCCGTAAGCTGGTAGCCGCGTTTGGGCACGGTAATAATGTATTCGGCGTGGCTATCGCCACCGTCGCGCAGCGATTTACGCAGTTCAGAAATACTTTGCGTGACCACATGGCTGGTCACAATATTCCGCATCCAGATGTTATCAATAAGCTCGTCGCGGCTGAGCACTTCCCCTGGGTGGTGGGCAAAATACATCAGCAGATCGATTAATCGAGGTTCCAGAGTGAGCTGGCGTCCAGGGCGGCTTATTTGATTCACTGAAGGCGTGACGAGCCATTCCCCAACGCGCACAAACGGTTGTTGCATAAAAATGAATCACCAAAGGAAAAGAAATAGATAAGTGGGTAATGATAACACAGCTCACTACTCTATTTTTTGACTGGGACGAGCGAAGAAAGGCGGGAAGGCGGGGAGTTTCCTACCCGCCTGGAAAGAAAAGATTACAGGACTTTATGGGGGCCGAAGCATTCGTAGTGGATGCTGTCGGCGTTGACGCCAAGCTCAACGAGTTGTTTTGCCGCATGCTGCATAAAGGCCACCGGGCCGCACAGGTAGAACTGTATCTGCGGATCCTGCAGCTTATCGGCAAGCGCTGAAAGCGCCATCAGCCCTTCGCTGTCGAACGCGCCGGACTGGCGGTCTGCGTCGGTCGGGGTGCGATACCATAGGTGTGAGGTGAAGTTCGGCAGCGCGCTACCCAGCGTTTTCACCTCATCGGCAAAGGCGTGGACGCTGCCGTTTTCCGCCGCGTGGAACCAGTTCACCTGTGCCGGATGGCGGTTTTTTGACAGCGTATCCAGCATGGCCAGCATTGGCGTTTGCCCCACGCCACCGGAGATCAGCGTAACCGGGGTTTGCGGGGTGACGTTAAGGAAGAAATCTCCGGCAGGCGCGGCCAGATAGACCACATCGCCTTCTTTTGCCGCGTTATGCAGCCAACTGGAGACCTGGCCGCCGTTTTCACGTTTCACGGCAATGCGATAGCCTTTACCGTCCGGCTTGCGGGTCAGCGAGTATTGACGAATCTCCTGATACTCGAAGTCTTCCGGCTTTAGCCATACCGCCAGATACTGGCCCGGCTGATAATCGGCCACCGGTTGACCATCTACCGGCTCCATCTCGAAGCTGGTAATCAGATCGCTACGCGGGGTCTTTTTGACGATGCGGAACGCACGGGTACCTTCCCAACCGCCGGTTTTATTGGCGTTATCCTGATAAATCTCAGCTTCACGGTTGATAAACACGCCCGCCAGCACGCCATAGGCCTTGCCCCAGGCATCCAGCACTTCCTGGCCTGGGCTAAACATCTCATCCAGCGTCGCCAGCAGGTGCGCGCCCACAATGTTGTACTGCTCTGGTTTGATCTGGAAGCTGGTGTGCTTCTGGGCGATTTTCTCTACCGCCGGCAGCAGTGCGGGCAGGTTTTCAATATTGCTGGCGTAGGCGGCAATGGCGTTGAACAGCGCTTCACGCTGGTCGCCGTTACGCTGGTTGCTCATATTGAAAATCTCTTTCAGCTCCGGATTGTGGGTGAACATCCGATCATAAAAGTGGGCGGTGAGCTTCGGGCCGGTTTCAACCAGCAGGGGGATAGTGGCTTTTACGGTGGCGATGGTTTGAGCGTCAAGCATGGCAGGTCTTCCTTTCAATCAATGTTATCTAATGTTGCATGTTAAATGCATCTTATAAAAATACCCCTGTTTTGTAAATGGTTCTTTGAAAGAATGCACCATTGCGGTTACAACATGAATTATTCACATCACAATCCTGAAAAGAAATCCGTTTCCCTGCCTCAGCCCTTTATTCCTCAATCCCTTGTGCGGCGCGGAGGAAAACGTTTGCGTAATTTCGTTTGTCAAGACCTGTTATCGCAGAACTAATCAGTTATACTGTTGGCCGTTGTCCAATTGGACTGCCTTTTCAGGCCAAAATTTAATTGTTAGCTGAGTCAGGAGATGCGGATGTTAAAGCGTGAAATGAACATTGCCGATTATGATGCCGAACTGTGGCAGGCTATGGAGCAGGAAAAAGTACGTCAGGAAGAGCACATCGAACTGATCGCCTCCGAAAACTACACCAGCCCTCGCGTGATGCAGGCGCAGGGTTCTCAGCTGACCAACAAATACGCTGAAGGTTACCCAGGCAAACGCTACTACGGCGGTTGCGAATACGTTGATATCGTTGAACAGCTGGCGATTGACCGCGCGAAAGAACTGTTCGGCGCAGACTACGCTAACGTACAGCCGCACTCTGGCTCTCAGGCTAACTTCGCGGTCTACACCGCGCTGCTGCAGCCGGGCGATACCGTTCTGGGTATGAACCTGGCGCAGGGCGGCCACCTGACTCACGGCTCCCCGGTTAACTTCTCCGGTAAACTGTACAACATCATCCCTTACGGCATTGATGAGTCCGGTAAAATTGACTACGACGAGATGGCTAAGCTGGCTCAGACCCACAAACCGAAAATGATCATCGGTGGCTTCTCCGCATACTCCGGCGTTGTAGACTGGGCAAAAATGCGTGAAATCGCTGACAGCATCGGTGCTTACCTGTTCGTCGACATGGCGCACGTTGCCGGTCTGATTGCCGCGGGCGTTTATCCGAACCCGGTTCCACACGCTCATGTTGTGACTACCACTACTCACAAAACCCTGGCAGGTCCACGCGGTGGCCTGATCCTGGCGAAAGACGGTAGTGAAGAGCTGTACAAAAAACTGAACTCCGCGGTGTTCCCAAGCGCGCAGGGTGGCCCTCTGATGCACGTTATCGCTGGTAAAGCGGTTGCGCTGAAAGAAGCGATGGAGCCAGAGTTCAAGGTTTACCAGCAGCAGGTTGCTAAAAACGCCAAAGCGATGGTGGAAGTGTTCCTGAACCGTGGCTACAAAGTGGTTTCCGGCGGTACTGAAAACCACCTGTTCCTGCTGGATCTGGTTGATAAAAACCTGACCGGTAAAGAAGCAGACGCCGCTCTGGGTCGTGCGAACATCACCGTGAACAAAAACAGCGTGCCAAACGATCCGAAGAGCCCGTTCGTGACTTCCGGTATCCGTATCGGTTCCCCGGCTGTTACCCGCCGTGGCTTCAAAGAAGCGGAAGTGAAAGAGCTGGCTGGCTGGATGTGTGACGTGCTGGACAACATCAACGATGAGTCCGTTATCGAAAGCGTCAAAGCGAAAGTACTGGATATCTGCGCTCGCTTCCCGGTTTACGCGTAATCGCTAACCGTAAGATGCAAAAAAGGCCGCGCAAGCGGCCTTTTTTTATGCCCGATAAGCGTCGCGCCATCGGGCAATACTTAGCGCCGATCCAGAGAAATTTTCCCCGGCCCGACAATCGCCAACAGCAGGAATGCGCCTGAAATGCTGATGTTCTTGTAGAAGTTAATCATGTTAGGCATCACCGCATCGCCGGTCATGTTCCAGAAGTGGTGACCAATCACCGCCGTCCCCAGAGTGTAGAAAATAAAAATCACCGCCAGTGGACGGGTAAAGAAGCCCAGAATCACCAGAATAACGGCCGGCACTTCCATCAGAATGGCAATGATGGCCGCCAGCGCAGGCATTGGCGTGCCGATGGATGCCATATACTGCACCGTTCCATCGTAGTGAAGCATTTTGGGATAGCCGGAGAGAATAAACAGCAGCACGATAGCGATACGCGCAATCAGCAACAGCAAGTCGCGCGATGCGCCAAAGTCGAGATAACGGAGAGCGTTCATGGTCATTCCATGGTGTAAGTACGTGTGATTTAAACGTAATACACAATGTTGCTCCCTGCCACCGCGCGCACATAAATCAGTCTTATGGCTGTAACGTACGTACCGCACCATGGCAGGACGATAACCCCGCTTTGATGCCCGGTTATATGAATATTTCTAATACGAAGTTCGTCGCTTTTCTGTGCGCTCTTGTCGGGGGGCAGCGAGAAGCGAGCGCGGTAACCGTTTGTGCGGACGGATGACTGACGCAAAAACAGCTAAAGGTGATTTTCATCACAATTATTTTGTTAATGTGAGGAGTAGTGCTCTTCAGAATGTGGGTTGAGTCATTAGACTAGGGGCTCCAAAACGGGAGGACCCATGGTTTTGCACTCCACGCGCTGGCTGGCGCTCAGTTACTTCACCTATTTCTTTAGCTACGGCATTTTTCTTCCCTTCTGGAGCGTCTGGCTCAAAGGCGCTGGGCTGTCGCCCGAAACTATCGGTCTACTGTTAGGGGCGGGGCTGGTCGCTCGTTTTCTCGGCAGCCTGCTGATAGCGCCGCGAGTGAGCGATCCTTCGCGCTTGATAAGCGTGCTGCGCATTCTGGCGCTGATGACGCTGTTGTTCGCCGCCGCGTTCTGGGCGGGTACGCAGGTTGCCTGGTTGATGGTGGTGATGATCGGTTTCAACCTGTTCTTCTCGCCGCTGGTGCCGCTTACCGATGCGCTGGCGAACACCTGGCAAAAACAGATAACGATGGACTATGGCCGGGTGCGCCTGTGGGGCTCAATTGCTTTCGTGATTGGTTCTGCGCTGACCGGTAAGCTGGTGAGCCTGTTCGATTACCACGTCATCCTGGTGATGCTGAGTCTTGGCGTCGCGTCAATGCTGCTGGGGATGTTGCTAAAACCGTCGGTGATGCCGCTCGGTGAATCCCGCCATCAGGAGAGCGTTGGCTGGCCGGCCTGGCGTTCCTTAGTCACGCAAAACTGGCGCTTTCTTGCCTGCGTGAGCCTGCTTCAGGGGGCACATGCCGCCTATTACGGTTTCAGCGCTATCTTCTGGGAAGGGGCGGGGTACTCGGCGTCGGCTATTGGCTATCTGTGGTCGTTGGGCGTAGTGGCCGAAGTGGTCACCTTTGCGCTGAGTAAAAAGGTATTCCGTCGCTTTAGCGCCCGGGATCTGCTGCTGCTGTCGGCCATTTGCGGCGTTATCCGCTGGGGGCTGATGGGCTGGACGACGAGTCTGCCGTGGCTGATTCTGATTCAGATCCTGCACTGCGGCACCTTCACCGTCTGCCATCTGGCGGCGATGCGCTATATTGCCGCCCGTCAGGGGAGCGAAGTTATCCGCCTGCAGGCGGTCTACTCGGCGGTGGCAATGGGCGGCAGCATTGCGGTGATGACCATGTTCTCAGGCTTCCTTTATCAGCATCTTCATCAGGGGCTGTTCTGGGTGATGGCGCTGGTGGCGCTGCCTGCGCTGGTGCTGCGACCAAAAACGGTCGCCCGCTAGGTTTCCAGTATCTTGCAGATATGCTGCTGCTGATGCTCGCTGAGCGGTTGCTCGGCGTGGATCAGCGGCGGTGAAAATAGGGGCAGGGCAATCGCGTAAGGTGAAATCACGAGCGTGCTGTTTTTCGGCGCGCCCTCTTTCTGGAAGACGTTGACCGTCAGGTACTTCACGGTGAGCGGCAGCAGCGTCAGTTCCCTCAACTGCTGTTCAATCTCCTGCTCCAGCGCCGGGTTATCGCCGGTTAACAGCACCACCTGTTTCTCGTGAAGTTCGCTCTCCTGCATTAATCCGGCGCCAAAAATCACCGCAATCAGCGCCGCTTCATCGTCGCTGAAGTGCAGGGTATAGCGGGTTTCAAAATCACTCAGCGCCGCACGAGTGGTGCGGATCAATCGCGGATAGAGTCGGTGGATCTCTTCCGGCAGGTGATGATCGATGCCGATCTCAAACACGCAGCGGTTCAGCGCCTGCGCTACGTGAACGTAGAGCTGATCGTGCAGGCTGCGTTCATTGGTGAAATGGCAGTGCGCCTCATGCTGAAAACGGTCGACCAGCCGGGCAATCGCCAGATGTAGCTGCTGGTCCTGCTCGCGTCCATCAAACTGGGGATTTGGCACTTTCAGCAGCATAAACAGCAGCGCCAGGAAGTGCTGCTCGTTGCGGTTTGGCGTTTGCATTACCCGCCTCTGCCAGTGGTGGACAATATCCGCCGCCATCTGATATTCCAGCGTGGACTGCGTCCAGGCGCTTTGCAGCGTGCTAAAAATAGGGCTTTCTCCCTGATGATGCTGTAATAAACAGTACTGGAGATAGAGGCGTAAAAACTGCACGTCACGACATTCAAAATCGCGCTGCAGGCTTCGGGCGCAGCGGTTCACCAGCGCCTGCAGGTTGGTTTCATCATATAGCGTACGCGGGATCTTCAACTGCCTGAGCTGCGTTTTCAGCGCTGGTGTAAAATGGTGCGTCACAAAGTGCGGACACAGACGCAATGCGCGGCGAAGCCAGTGCAGTAAGCACAGGCGCAGGTCGAGGGTTGTGCCTTCAATCCGATAGCAGCCATCCGCCTGAGTGGCGATCGCCAGACGATGGTAACGCTCAACCTCCTCTCCGGCTTCAATGACATCTTGCCGGGCGGTGGAAACATCGACATTATTCACCATGCCAATGTATTCCGCCGTGATGGAATGACCAGGGAGATAGAGCATCAGCAGCGCCTGGCAGCGGCGCTGCGGACTGGAAAGCACAGATGGCGGTTCGAGTACGGTCATCATCTGTTGGGATCCAGCAGCAGGTTATGAGCATAAGAATAGACAAAAGATAACGGCAGCTAATGAGCTTTAGCTAAGGAATGCGGGTGACGGTCACAGAATTTTTCACTGAGGAACCGATGAAGAGAGTGAAACAATGCGCGGTTCTGATATTTCTTACGGTTTTATCGTTAAACGTCAGCGCACATCCGCACAGCTTTATTACCATCACTAACCAGCTGGTGGTGGCTGACGGCAAGCTGACGGGCATGAAAATGCGCTGGGTAATGGATGAACTCACCTCGGCGGATCTGCTCTACGACGCGGGCAACGCAAAACCGGGCGATGAGGTTTGGAAAAAGCTGGCCGCTGAGGTGATGGCGAACGTGCTGGGGCAGCACTACTTTACCGAGTTCTGGCACGACGGCAAAAAGGTGAAGTTCGAAAACCTGCCTACCGCCTACGGCCTGGCGCGACAGGGGCATCAGGCGGTGCTGACCTTCACCTTACCGCTGGCGACGCCGCAAACGCTGGCGGGACAGACTTACACCTTTTCCACCTTCGACCCGACCTATTATGTCGATATGAGCTACGAGAAGGACGGCGACGTGGCGTTTGCGCCAGATTTTAAAGGTGCATGTAAGGTCAGCGTCCATACCCCGCATCCCAACGATGAGATGCTCTCCTACGCGCAATCGCTCGATAAAGCGGATGCGCCTCCGGAAGATATGGATCTTGGAAAACAGTTTGCGCAGAAGGTCACCATCGCATGTCAGTAATCTCCGTTAATCGTCGCACCTCGCGCCGCTGGCTGTCGCTTTGGCCGCTGCTACTGTTTTTTGCGGTTGCGGTTATTGGCTTGCTATGGCTCTGGCAGGCCTGGCCACAGGTCATGCTGCAAAGCGTGGTCTGGCAACGCGACGTGAACCAGCAGATGAGTGGTTTGTTACAGGCCGTGGCGGAAAATCCGACTCAGGCGGGCGGGGCGCTGCTGCTGTTCAGCTTTGTCTACGGCGTGCTGCACGCGCTGGGGCCGGGGCACGGTAAGGTCGTCATCACCACGTGGCTGGCCACCCATCCGTCAAAGTTAAAATCCAGTATTGGCCTGACGCTCGCGGCTTCTTTATTACAGGGGCTGGTAGCCATTGGCCTGGTCATCGTTGTGCTGACGCTGCTACGACTTCCGGCGCGCCAGCTGCACCTCAGCAGTTTCTGGCTGGAGAAGGGCAGCTATGCGCTGGTGGGCGTGCTGGGATTATTACTCTGCTGGCGGGCGCTGAGAAAGCTGCGGGTACTGCTGCGCAAACCGAAGTTTACCGCTTTTACGCCACATCACGTTCATGACCAGCACTGCGGCTGTGGTCATCAGCACATGCCGGACCCTAAACGGCTTGAACGTGATGAAGACTGGCGGGCGAGGCTGATGATTATACTGTCGATGGGCATGCGCCCCTGTTCCGGTGCCATTATGGTGCTGCTGTTCAGTAAAGTGATTGGCGTGTTTGGCTGGGGCGTTGCCTCTGCGCTGGCGATGGCGGCAGGAACGTCGCTCACCATCTCTTCTTTAGCGCTGCTGGTCCACGTTTTTCGCACCCTGGCGGTGAAGCTCAGCGGTAATAAAACGCCGGTACTCTGGCGGCAGGTGGGGTGGACAACTTTGGCACTGGCAGGTGGCGCGGTTCTGGTCGCTGCGGCGGTGGTGATGTGGGTGAGTGCAGTGCCGGTCAGCAGAGGGTTAAGGCCGTTCTAGAGTGAAATGCTGGTCAATAAGGTGACCAGCATGTTCTTACTGCTGCCTGAAAACGTTAGTTCAACGTGTAATCCAGCGTGATTTCTGCCTTCAGAACCTGGGAAACCGGGCAACCCGCTTTGGCTTTTTGGATGATGCCGTCAAACTGCTTCGGATCGATACCGGGCACGCTCACCTTACTCTGTAAGGCGATTTTGGTAATGGCAAACCCGCCGTCGGTTTTATCCAATGAGACGTCTGCCGTGGTATTGATGGCATCAGGGGTATAGCCTGCCTCACCCAGCATCAACGATAACGCCATCGAAAAACAGGCCGCATGCGCTGCGCCAATCAGCTCTTCCGGGTTAGTGCCCTTTGCGCCTTCAAAGCGAGTATTGAAGCCGTAAGGTTGCTGGTTGAGCACGCCACTTTCAGTAGAGACCGTCCCTTTTCCGCGTTTGATATCGCCTGACCAGTGTGCCGAACCGTGTTTGTGAATGGTCATTCTCGTTCTCCTTTTGGCTAACAAAAGGCTAAGTATAGACGACGCATCTGGCGGCAACGGGAATAGAGATAATTCTGGGGGAAGGGTAGGTACAAAAAAAAGAAGCCCGCAAAGGGGCTTCTTAATGACGTGGAGTCCGAACTTAGCGCTTCAGCGCTTCGCTCAGTTCGTCACGCATGTTCGCCAGCATGGCTTTCACGATGCGTGGGTTACCTGCAACGACGTTGCCGGTCATCATGTAGTTATGGCCACCGGTGAAGTCACAAACGATAGCGCCTGCTTCACGAGCGATCAGTTCGCCAGCGGCGAAATCCCATGGCTTCAGGCCGATTTCGAAGTAGCCGTCAACGCGCGCAGCGGCAACGTAGGCCAGATCCAGCGCAGCGGAACCGGTGCGACGGAAGTCAGCGCATTCGGTAAACATTTTACCGAGGATGTTCATGTAGGCGGTAGCGTGCTGTTTCGCTTTGAACGGGAAACCGGTCGCGATGATAGTGCCATCCAGATCGCGGCCAGTGCTGCCGCGCAGACGGTAACCGTTGAGCTGTGCGCCCTGACCGCGGGTAGCGGTGAACAGTTCGTTGCGCATTGGATCGTAAACCACAGCCACTTCAGTACGACCTTTAATGCGTACGGCAATGGAGACGGAGAAGTGTGGAAGACGTTTGATAAAGTTGGTGGTGCCATCCAGTGGATCGATAACCCATTGAACATCCAGATCTTCGCCAACATGTTCACCGCTTTCTTCGGTGATAATGGTGTGTTGCGGGTAAGATTTGCGAATGGTGTCGATAATCATCGCTTCAGCGGCTTTATCAACGTTAGTCACGAAATCGTTGCTGCCTTTCTGGCTCGCTTCAACAGCTTCTGGTGTTTCGTAGTTTTTGGCAATCAGGTTACCCGCCTTGCGCGCTGCGCGCACGGCGATGTTCAGCATCGGATGCATCAGGTTACTCTCACTGGATGTTAAAGAACGGGGAAAACGGCGCATATCATAGCAGCGAATTCGGATTCTGTCTCAGGTTTATGGTAATATGGTTGAATAATCTTTAGACGAAGAATGACAATGCTGCAAAATATCCGAATCGTGCTGGTCGAAACCTCCCACACCGGCAACATGGGCTCCGTGGCCCGCGCTATGAAAACCATGGGGTTAACCAACCTGTGGCTGGTCAACCCGCTGGTGAAACCAGACTCCCAGGCCATCGCCCTGGCAGCCGGAGCCAGCGATGTGATTGGCAACGCGCAGATCGTCGATACCCTCGATGAAGCGCTGGCCGGTTGCAGCCTGGTGGTTGGCACCAGCGCGCGTTCCCGTACGCTGCCGTGGCCGATGCTCGACCCGCGTGAGTGCGGTCTGAAAAGCGTCTCAGAAGGTGAACATGCGCCGGTGGCGCTAGTGTTCGGTCGTGAACGCGTTGGCCTGACCAACGATGAACTGCAAAAATGTCATTACCACGTGGCGATTGCCGCTAACCCGGAATACAGCTCGCTGAATCTGGCGATGGCCGTGCAGGTTATCTCTTATGAAGTGCGCATGGCCTGGCTGGCGACGCAGGAAAGCAACGAACCGAAGGTTGAGCACGAAGAGACGCCGTACCCGTTGGTGGACGATCTTGAGCGTTTCTATGGACATCTGGAGCAGACGCTGCTCGCTACCGGCTTCATCCGCGAAAACCATCCGGGGCAGGTGATGAGCCGTTTACGTCGTCTGTTTACCCGTGCGCGCCCGGAAAGCCAGGAGCTGAACATCCTGCGTGGGATTCTGGCGTCTATTGAGCAGAAAAACAAAGAGTAAGGTGCATTCCCGGCGGTGCTCCGTTTGGCCGGGCTACACCCCTTTTGTAACCGGGGCGAGGCCTCTGGCCGACCCCGGAAACGGCTCAGAATCAATACCGCACGGAACGCCAAATACCTGACTAAATTACTCAAGTAAATAGTTGACTGTTTTAGTCGGGAATGTCAGACTTGGCCCTGCTATGCAATACCCACAATATTATTAAAAACCCCGGGCAGGGGCGAGTTTGAGGTTAAGTAAGACATGAGACTGACATCTAAAGGGCGTTATGCCGTAACCGCGATGCTGGACGTTGCACTCAACTCCGAAGCGGGCCCGGTGCCGTTGGCTGATATTTCTGAACGTCAGGGAATTTCACTCTCCTATCTGGAGCAGCTGTTCTCCCGTCTGCGTAAAAATGGCTTAGTATCCAGCGTACGCGGACCAGGCGGTGGTTATCTGCTGGGTAAAGAAGCAAACCACATCGCAGTGGGTGAAGTGATTAGCGCAGTGGACGAGTCCGTTGACGCTACCCGCTGTCAGGGGAAAGGTGGCTGCCAGGGCGGCGATAAATGTTTGACCCACGCACTCTGGCGCGATCTGAGCGACCGTCTGACCGGCTTCCTGAACAACATCACCCTCGGTGAACTGGTCAATAACCAGGAAGTTCTGGACGTGTCTGGTCGCCAGCATTCGCACGACACCTCCCGCAATACCCGCGTACAAGACGCTATCGACGTTAAGTTACGTGCATAATCCACCCGCTCTGCCGTGTGCCTTATCGGGCGCACGTAGCAGGGCTGGTTATAGATAAAAATGAGATTTCAGAGTCAGGCCGGGACAGCGTCCCGTCAACACGGTCGTACATCCAGCCGGTTGCCTGACTCCTTGCATTGAGTGATGTACGGAGTTAAAGAGCAATGAAATTACCGATTTATCTCGACTACTCCGCAACCACGCCGGTGGACCCGCGTGTTGCCGAGAAAATGATGCAGTTTCTGACCCTGGACGGGACCTTTGGTAACCCGGCCTCTCGTTCACACCGTTTCGGCTGGCAGGCTGAAGAGGCGGTAGATATCGCCCGTAACCAGATTGCTGACCTCGTGGGTGCAGACCCGCGTGAAATCGTCTTTACCTCCGGTGCGACTGAATCCGACAACCTGGCGATTAAAGGTGCAGCCAACTTTTATCAGAAAAAAGGCAAGCACATCATCACCAGCAAAACCGAGCATAAAGCCGTGCTGGACACCTGTCGTCAGCTCGAGCGCGAAGGTTTCGAAATCACCTATCTGGCGCCACAGCGCAACGGCATTATCGATCTCAAAGAGCTCGAAGCAGCCATGCGTGACGACACCATCCTCGTCTCCATCATGCACGTGAACAACGAAATCGGCGTGGTGCAGGATATCGCGACCATCGGCGAAATGTGCCGTGCGCGCGCCATCATCTATCACGTTGATGCGACCCAGAGCGTGGGCAAACTGCCTATCGACCTGAGCCAGCTGAAAGTTGACCTGATGTCCTTCTCCGGTCACAAAATCTACGGTCCAAAAGGTATCGGCGCACTGTACGTTCGTCGTAAACCACGTATCCGTATCGAAGCACAGATGCACGGCGGCGGTCACGAGCGCGGCATGCGTTCCGGTACCCTGCCTGTTCACCAGATCGTCGGCATGGGCGAAGCTTACCGTATCGCGAAAGAAGAGATGGAGACCGAAATGGCCCGTCTGCGCGGTCTGCGTAACCGTCTGTGGAACGGCGTGAAGGATATGGAAGAAGTTTACCTGAACGGTGATCTTGAGCAGGGCGCACCAAACATCCTCAACGTGAGCTTTAACTACGTTGAAGGTGAGTCCCTGATTATGGCGCTGAAAGACCTGGCGGTTTCCTCCGGTTCCGCATGTACCTCCGCAAGCCTTGAGCCATCCTACGTGCTGCGCGCACTGGGCATGACCGATGAGCTGGCGCATAGCTCCATTCGTTTCTCTTTAGGTCGTTTCACTACCGAAGAAGAGATTGACTACACCATCAATCTGGTTCGCAACTCCATTGGCCGTCTGCGCGACCTTTCTCCACTGTGGGAAATGTTCAAACAGGGCGTGGATCTGAACAGCATTGAATGGTCGCATCATTAATCGGTACCGATAAGGAGAATTCATCATGGCTTACAGCGAAAAAGTAATCGATCACTACGAGAACCCACGTAACGTAGGTTCCTTCGACAACAGCGACGAAAGCGTCGGCAGCGGCATGGTCGGTGCTCCGGCCTGCGGCGACGTGATGAAGTTGCAGATTAAAGTCAACAATGAAGGTATCATTGAAGACGCGCGTTTCAAGACCTACGGCTGCGGTTCCGCCATTGCTTCCAGCTCCCTCGTCACCGAGTGGGTAAAAGGGAAATCCCTGGACGAAGCACAGGCCATTAAAAATACCGATATCGCAGACGAGCTTGAACTGCCACCAGTGAAAATTCACTGTTCTATCCTGGCAGAAGACGCGATTAAAGCCGCTATTGCGGATTACAAAAGCAAACGTGAAGCAAAATAATTAAGAGTTGAGGTTTTTATGTCGATTACCTTAAGCGACAGTGCAGCAGCGCGAGTCAATACCTTCCTGTCAAACCGCGGTAAAGGGTTTGGTCTGCGTCTTGGCGTGAGAACGTCCGGTTGTTCAGGTATGGCCTATGTACTGGAATTTGTTGACGAGCCGGCGGCAGAAGATACCGTTTTCGAAGACAAAGGCGTGAAGGTTGTCATCGACGGTAAGAGCCTGCAATTTCTTGATGGCACGCAGCTCGACTTCGTGAAAGAAGGTCTGAACGAAGGGTTTAAATTCACTAACCCGAACGTGAAAGACGAGTGCGGTTGCGGCGAAAGCTTTAACGTCTGATTTTGAGTCCTGCCAACCCCACCCATGGTTTATCGCTGTGCGTGGGGTTTGTTTTAAATAGTTAACCCTGAGATCGTCATGGATTACTTCACTCTCTTTGGATTGCCAGCCGGTTATCACGTAGACACTCAGGCCCTCGCGGCACGCTTCCAGGACCTGCAGCGTCAGAACCACCCCGACCGATTTGCTAGCGGCAGCGACGCTGAACAGCTCGCAGCGGTTCAGCGTTCTGCGAACATAAACCAGGCCTGGCAAACGTTGCGTCACCCGCTGATGCGCGCCGAATATCTGCTCTCCCTGCACGGGTTTGATCTTGCCTCCGAACAGCACACCGTGCGCGATACCGCGTTCCTGATGGAACAGCTGGAACTGCGTGAAGAGCTGGACGAGATTGAACAGGCAAAAGATACCGACCGCCTGGAAGGGCTTATCAAACGCATCAAAGCAATGTATAGCCAACGCCAGCAGCAGATGGTGGCGGAACTCGATTCGCAAACGTGGGAAGCGGCGGCGGATACCGTCCGTAAACTGCGTTTTCTCGATAAACTCCAAAGCAGCGCTGAATTACTCGAAGAAAAGCTGCTCGATTTCTGATTCTGGAAGCTTAACATGGCCTTATTACAAATTAGTGAGCCGGGTCTAAGCGCCGCGCCGCACCAGCGTCGTCTGGCGGTGGGCATTGACTTAGGCACCACCAATTCCCTGGTGGCTACCGTGCGTAGCGGCCAGGCGGAAACGCTGGCCGACAATCAGGGGCGTCACCTGCTGCCTTCCGTTGTGCACTATCAGGAGCAGGGCCACGTGGTCGGCTACGATGCGCGCACCAACGCCGCGCTTGACCCCGCTAATACCATCAGCTCCGTAAAACGCATGATGGGCCGCTCGCTGGCGGATATCCAGACGCGCTACCCACATCTGCCGTACCAGTTCCAGGCAAGCGAAAACGGCCTGCCAATGCTGGTGACCAAGGCCGGTGTACTGAACCCAATCCGCGTTTCGGCCGATATCCTCAAAGCGCTGGCGGCTCGCGCCACCGAAACGCTTGAAGGCGAGCTGGATGGCGTGGTGATTACCGTTCCCGCTTATTTTGATGATGCACAGCGTCAGGGCACCAAAGACGCCGCGCGTCTGGCGGGCCTGCACGTACTGCGTCTGCTGAACGAACCGACCGCCGCGGCTATCGCTTACGGCCTCGATTCCGGTCAGGAAGGGGTGATTGCCGTCTACGATCTGGGCGGCGGTACCTTCGATATCTCGATTCTGCGCCTGAGCCGCGGCGTGTTTGAAGTGCTGGCTACCGGCGGGGATTCTGCGCTGGGCGGCGACGACTTCGACCACCTGCTGGCCGACCATATCCGCGAACAGGCGGGCATTGCCGATCGCAGCGACAACCGCGTACAGCGCGAACTGCTTGACGCCGCCATCGCCGCCAAAATCGCCCTGAGCGATGCCGATAGCGTGACCGTTGAGGTCGCTGGCTGGAAAGGCGAGGTAACCCGCGAACAGTTTAACGACCTGATTTCCGCGCTGGTGAAGCGCACACTGCTGGCCTGCCGTCGCGCGCTGAAAGATGCGGGCGTGGAAGCCGAAGAGGTGCTGGAAGTAGTCATGGTCGGCGGTTCAACCCGCGTACCGCTGGTGCGTGAACGCGTGGGCGAGTTCTTTGGCCGTACGCCGCTGACCTCTATCGACCCGGATAAAGTGGTCGCCATTGGCGCCGCCGTGCAGGCTGATATTCTGGTCGGCAACAAGCCGGACAGCGAAATGCTGTTGCTCGACGTGATCCCGCTCTCTCTTGGCCTCGAAACCATGGGCGGCCTGGTAGAGAAGGTTATCCCGCGTAATACCACTATTCCGGTGGCTCGCGCGCAGGAGTTCACCACCTTCAAAGACGGCCAGACCGCGATGTCCATCCACGTGATGCAGGGCGAGCGCGAACTGGTGCAGGACTGCCGTTCACTGGCGCGTTTTGCGCTGCGCGGGATTCCGGCGCTGCCGGCTGGCGGCGCGCACATTCGCGTAACCTTCCAGGTGGACGCCGATGGCCTGCTGAGCGTCACCGCCATGGAGAAATCCACCGGCGTTGAGTCCTCTATTCAGGTGAAGCCGTCCTACGGTCTGACCGATGGCGAAATCGCCACCATGATTCAGGATTCCATGAGCTATGCCGAGCAGGACGTGAAAGCACGTATGCTGGCAGAGCAGAAAGTGGAAGCCGCTCGCGTGCTGGAAAGCCTGCGCAGCGCGCTGGCCGCTGATGCCGCGCTGTTAAGCGCCGCAGAGCGTCAGGAGATTGACGAGGCTGCCGCCGTGCTGAGTGCGGTTGCCGAGGGTAATGACACTGACGCCATAGAACAAGCCATTAAAAACGTTGATAAACAAACCCAGGAATTCGCCGCTCGCCGCATGGACCAATCCGTCCGTGTCGCGCTGAAAGGCCAATCCGTGGACGAGGTTTAATATGCCAAAGATTGTTTTTTTGCCACATCAGGACCTGTGTCCGGATGGCATCGTTGTGGAAGCTGAGACCGGTGAAACCATTCTGGATGCTGCGCTGCGTAGCGGTATCGAGATTGAACACGCCTGCGAAAAATCCTGTGCCTGCACCACCTGCCACTGCATCGTGCGTGAAGGTTTCGACTCGCTGCCAGAAAGCACCGAAGACGAAGACGATATGCTGGATAAAGCCTGGGGGCTGGAACCAGATAGCCGCCTGAGCTGCCAGGCCCGCGTCACGGATGAAGACCTGGTGGTCGAAATTCCGCGTTACACAATTAACCACGCGCGCGAGCACTAAGAGGATAGTATGGGACTTAAGTGGACTGACAGCCGCGAAATCGGCGAAGCACTGTACGATGCTTACCCGGATACCGATCCGAAAACGGTGCGCTTCACTGACATGCACCAGTGGATTTGCGACCTCGAAGATTTTGATGATGACCCTCAGGCATCAAATGAAAAAATCCTTGAGGCAATTCTGCTAGTCTGGTTGGATGAAGCAGAATAAGTCACATAACGGGCTGCCATTCGGCGGCCCGTTTGCTAATAAGGATAAAAAAATGACACAAGCCATGAAAATTACCCTTTCTACTCAGCCAGCCGATGCGCGCTGGGGTGAAAAAGCGGCCTATAGCATTAATGATGAAGGTATTATCCTGCACCTGACCGGCCGCGACGACGCGGGCCTTATCCAGCGCGCGGCGCGTAAAATTGACGGCATGGGCATCAAGCACGTTGACCTGTCTGGCGAAGGCTGGAACGTCGACCTCGCCTGGGCTTTCTGGGCGGGCTACAAAGGGCCGAAAGGCGCTCGTCAGGTTGAATGGCCTGAGCTGGACGATGCGCAGCGCCAGGAACTGGACAACCGTCTGACCTACATTGACTGGGTACGTGACACCATCAACGCCCCAGCGGAAGAGCTGGGCCCAGAGCAGCTTGCGCAGCGCGCGGTTGACCTGCTGTGCGGCGTGGCATGCGACAACGTCTCATATCGCATCACCAAAGGCGAAGATCTGCGTGAGCAGGGTTACGCGGGCCTGCACACCGTGGGCCGTGGTTCCGAACGTCCACCGGTTCTGCTGGCGCTGGACTACAATCCAACCGGCGATAAAGAAGCGCCGGTTTACGCCTGTCTGGTCGGTAAAGGTATCACCTTCGACTCCGGCGGCTACAGCATCAAACAGAGCGCGTTCATGGACTCCATGAAGTCCGATATGGGCGGTGCCGCAACCGTGACCGGTGCGCTGGCGCTGGCGATTACTCGCGGCCTGAACAAGCGCGTAAAACTGTACCTATGCTGTGCGGATAACCTGATCAGCGGCAACGCCTTCAAGCTTGGCGATATCATCCACTACCGTAACGGTAAAAATGTGGAAGTGATGAACACCGATGCAGAAGGTCGCCTGGTGCTGGCCGATGGCCTGATTGATGCCAGCGCGCAGAAGCCAGAGCTTATCATCGATGCGGCAACCCTGACCGGGGCGGCCAAAACCGCGCTGGGCAACGATTACCACGCGCTGTTTAGCTTTGATGACCAGCTGGCGAACCGTCTGCTGGTAAGCGCCAGTGCGGAAAACGAAGCCTTCTGGCGTCTGCCGCTGGCCGAGTTCCACCGCAACCAGCTGCCGTCTAACTTTGCTGAGCTGAACAACACCGGCAGCGCAGCCTACCCGGCAGGCGCAAGCACCGCGGCGGGCTTCCTGTCCCACTTCGTGGAAAACTACCACCAGGGTTGGCTGCACATCGACTGCTCTGCCACCTACCGCAAATCTGCCGTTGAGCAGTGGTCGGCGGGTGCCACCGGGCTGGGTGTGCGGACTATCGCGAATCTGTTGACCGCCGAGTAATCTTTTCCCCTCACCCTAACCCTCTCCCCAAAGGGGAGAGGGGACCGTCCGGTTTTCTCCCTCGCCCCTTTGGGAAGAGGGCCGGGGTGAGGGGTATTCACACCTTCTGGAAGCATTATGTCTGAAAGCAAAAACGAACTCGAAACGCTGCTGGAACAGGCGGCAACCGAACCTGCTCATCGCCCAGCCTTTTTCCGCACTTTACTGGAGTCCACCGTCTGGGTTCCCGGCAGCGCAGCCGATGACCAGCAGGTTGTTGATGACAGCGCCTTAGAATTACAGCACTGGGAAAAAGACGACGGCACCTCCGTCATCCCGTTCTTCACCTCGCTGGAAGCGCTGAAAGAAGCGGTCACCACCGAGCAGGCGTTTGTGGTTATGCCGGTGCGCACGCTGTTTGAAATGACGCTTGGCGAAACCTTGTTCCTCAACGCGAAGCTGCCGACCGGCAAAGAGTTCACCCCGCGTGAAATCAGCCACCTGATTGGTGAAGAGGGCAACCCGCTCAGCACGCAGGAAGTGCTGGAAGGCGGCAGCGCGCTGCTGCTCTCTGAAGTTGCAGAGCCACCGGCCCAGATGGTGGAGTCGCTGACCACACTGTTCAAAACCCTGAAAACGGTGAAACGTGCGTTTATCTGCTCCATTAAAGAACGTGCGGACGAACAGCCGAACCTGCTGATTGGTATTGAAGCGGAAGGGGATATCGAAGAGATTATTCACGCCGCGGGCAGCGTAGCAACCGACACCTTACCGGGTGACGAACCGATTGATATCTGCCAGGTGGTGGAAGGCGAGAAGGGCATTAGCCACTTTATGCTCGCCCATATCACGCCGTTCTATGAAAAACGCTGGGGCAGTTTCCTGCGTGATTTTAAGCAGAACCGAATCATTTGAGCCGATCCGGTTCTATGGTAGCCCGGGCGAGGCGTTCACGCCGACCCCGGGATGGCACGGCCCCGTCGTTACTTTTGAGGCTCAATCGGCAAATCGTCGCGCGCGCCCCATTCACTCCAGGCACCGTCATACAGCACGACCTCTTTTGCCCCCAACGTCTCCAGCGCCAGCAGAACCACCGCTGCCGTCACGCCTGAGCCGCAGCTGGTAATAATCGGCTGATTAAGGTCTACGCCCTGACGAGCAAAAATCATTTCCAGCTCATCAGTGGTTTTCAGCTCGCCGTTGAAAGTCAGTTCGCTCCACGGCACGTTCAGCGCGCCGGGAATATGGCCGCGACGCAGGCCAGGGCGTGGTTCATCCACTTCGGCATTAAAGCGACCGGCTGGGCGCGCATCGATAATCTGCTTCGAACGTTCATGACTTGCCAGCAGTACATCGGTCAGACGTGCAACGGCGTGGGCGTTAAACTTAACCTCAAACTCGCCTTCACCGGCATCAACATCGCCCTGTTCGAGCAGCAGTTCATCGCGTTGCCAGCCTGCAAGGCCGCCCGCCAGAATAGAGACGTTTTCCACGCCGAAGGTTTTCAGCATCCACCACGCGCGCGGCGCGGAGAACAGATTACCCTCGTCATACACCACTAAATGGCGGTCGCTGCTCACGCCCAGTTCGCGCATGGCGACGGCAAAAGCTTCCGGGCGCGGCATCATATGCGGCAGCGTCGAGGTGTGGTCGGACAGCGCTTCAATATCAAAGAACCGCGCGCCGGGCAGATGGCCTGCACGGTACTCACCCGCCATATCCCGGTGTTCCTGTCCGGGAGGCGCCATTCGCGCATCGATAATTTGAATTGCCGGATCGTTTATGTGTTCAGCCAGCCAATCGGCGGCGACAAAGAAAGAGGTGGTCATTGAGTGCCTCCATTTGCAATCGTAGAGGAATTGTCGATGTTTTCCGGAGAGCTGACAAGTTAGCAACGCTGCGGTTGTGATTAAGGCTATATATGAAATCTGAAAATCGGCTCTGTAATGAGCGTGCTATTGGTAAAAGTCACGTTTGCACATAATACTATGTCAATTAACGAAATAGAGACTTAACGTCAGAGGTTATAAGGATGAAACCGTTCCGTTTAGCCGTGCTTGCTATGCTGGCCGCCTCGCTCCTGTCCGGGTGCGACGACAGCGACAAAGCGCAGGATGTCAAACCCGTCGCGTCCTCGACGGCGTCGCAAAACGTTGCGCCGGTTAAACCGGATGCCGCACAGCTGGCGAAACTTGCCCAGCAGAGCGAGGGTAAAGCGCTCACGCTGCTGGATGCCTCAGAGGTTCAGCTCGACGGCGCGGCAACGCTGGTGCTGACGTTCTCTATTGCGCTCAATCCCGAGCAGGATTTCAGCAAGACCGTCCACGTGGTGGATAAGAAAAGCGGCAAGGTGGACGGAGCCTGGGAGCTGGCGCCGAATCTGAAAGAGCTGCGTCTGCGTCATCTGGAGCCGAAGCGCGACCTGATTGTCACCGTTGACCCAGAGCTTGCTGCGCTGAATAAGGCCACCTTCGGCACCAGCGTGGAGAAAACGCTGACCACCCGCGATATTGCCCCAAGCGTTGGCTTCGCCAGCCGTGGCTCGCTGCTGCCGGGCAAAGTGGTGGACGGGCTGCCGGTAATGGTGCTTAACGTGCCGCATGTAGACGTTAACTTCTTCCGCGTGAAGCCGGAGTCGCTGGCGTCGTTTGTCAGCCAGTGGGAGTACCGCAGTTCGCTTAGCAACTGGGAATCTGACGAACTGCTGAAAATGGCGGATCTGGTTTACACCGGACGTTTCGACCTTAACCCGGCACGCAACACGCGGGAAAAACTGCTGCTGCCGCTGAAAGATATTGCGCCGCTGCAGCAGTCCGGCGTCTATATCGCGGTGATGAACCCAGCGGGGCAGTACAGCTACAGTAATGCCGCCACGCTCTTTACTCTCAGCGACGTTGGCGTGTCGCTGCACCGTTATCACAACCAGCTTGACGTATTCACGCAAAGCCTGGAAAACGGCGGGGCCCAGTCGGCGGTTGAGCTCACGCTGCTCAACGACAAAGGGCAAACCCTGGCGCAGGCGACCAGCGATGCTCAGGGACATGCGGTCCTGAAAACCGACAAAGAGGCTGCGCTGCTGCTAGCGCGCAAAGAGGGGCAAACCACCTTACTTGATCTCAAACTGCCGGCGCTCGACCTGGCGGAGTTTAACGTTGCAGGTGACCCTGGCTTCAGCAAGCAGTTCTTTATGTTTGGCCCGCGCGATCTTTATCGTCCCGGTGAAACGGTGATCCTCAACGGCCTGCTGCGCGATGGCGATGGCAAAGCGTTACCGGAACAGCCGGTAAAACTTGAGGTGGTGAAACCTGACGGGCAGGTGATCCGCAGCGTCGTCAGCCAGCCGGTGAACGGTCTCTATCAGTTTACCTATCCGCTGGATAGCAGTGCGGCAACCGGCATGTGGCATATTCGCGCCAACACCGGCGATAACCAGCCGCGCGAGTGGGATTTCCACGTCGAAGACTTTATGCCTGAACGTATGGCGCTCAACCTGACGCCGCAGCCGACGCCGCTTGCACCGAGTGATGACGTGAAGTTTGACGTGTCGGGCTACTATCTTTACGGCGCACCGGCTAACGGCAATAGCCTGCAGGGGAAACTGTTTTTACGCCCGCTGCGCGAGGCCGTTGCCGCGCTGCCGGGCTTTCAGTTTGGCGATATTGCCGAACAAAACACCACCCGCAGCCTTGATGAAATGAATCTGACGCTGGATGCCAAAGGTCACGGCGAAGTGACCACCGCTAGCCAGTGGCAGGAAACGCATTCGCCGCTGCAGGTGATTCTACAGGCCAGCCTGCTTGAGTCCGGCGGTCGTCCAGTCACTCGCCGCGCCACGCAGGCCATCTGGCCAGCCTCTGAATTGCCGGGTATTCGCCCGCAGTTCGCCAGCAAGGCGGTCTATGACTACCGCACCGACACTACAGTGAATCAGCCGATCGTTGAAGAAAACAGCCAGGCGGCGTTTGATATCGTCTACACCGATGCCAGGGGTGAAAAAAAGGCCGTTTCCGATCTCCAGGTTCGGCTGATTCGCGAACGCCGCGATTACTACTGGAACTGGTCGGAAAGCGACGGCTGGCAGTCCCGCTTTGATCAAAAAGATCTGGTCGAAGGTGAAGAGACGCTGGCGTTGAAAACCGACGAAACCGGCAAAGTCAGCTTCCCGGTGGAGTGGGGCGCTTATCGATTAGAAGTGAAGGCACCGAACGATGCGGTGAGCAGCGTGCGTTTCTGGGCAGGCTATAGTTGGCAGGACAACAGCGACGGTAGTGGCGCGGCGCGCCCGGATCGCGTGACGCTGAAACTCGATAAACCGAGCTACCGTCCTGGCGATACCATCAAGCTGCACGTTGCTGCTCCGGCAGCAGGCAAAGGCTATGCGATGGTGGAGTCCAGCGACGGTCCGCTATGGTGGCAGGAAATTAACGTTCCGGCCGAAGGGCTGGATCTCACCATTCCGGTGGATAAAAGCTGGAATCGTCACGACCTCTATCTCAGCACGCTGGTGGTGCGTCCGGGGGATAAATCTCGCTCTGCTACGCCGAAGCGGGCGGTGGGCGTATTGCATTTGCCGCTAGGCGATGAACAGCGTCGTCTGGATGTAACGCTGGAGGGGCCGCAGAAAATGCGTCCCCTCCAGCCGTTGACCGTCAAGGTTAAAGTGAATCGCAAAGAGGGTGATACGCCGAAGCAAGTAAACGTGCTGCTCTCAGCGGTCGATAGCGGCGTGCTGAGTATTACCGACTACACCACCCCCGATCCATGGCAGGCGTTCTTTGGTCAGAAACGCTACGGTGCGGATATCTACGACATCTACGGTCAGGTAATTGAAGGCCAGGGGAGACTGGCGAGCCTGCGCTTTGGCGGCGATGGTGATGAGCTTAATCGTGGCGGCAAACCGCCGGTGAACCACGTCACCATTATTGCCGAACAGGCGCAGCCGGTAACGCTTGATGAGAACGGCGAGAGCACCATTACGCTGCCTATCGGCGATTTTAACGGCGAGCTGAGAGTGATGGCGCAGGCGTGGACGGCGGAAGATTTTGGCCGCAGCGAGTCGAAGGTCGTGGTCGCTGCGCCGGTGGTGGTTGAACTGAATACGCCGCGCTTTATGGCCGGCGGCGACAGTGCGCGTCTGACGCTGGACGTCACTAACCTGACGGACAAACCGCAGACGCTCAACGTGCAGATAGTGGCTAATGGCCTGCTGCAGCTGAAAAGTACACCACCGGAACCGGTCACGTTAGAGCCGGGCGTGCGTCACACGCTTTTTGTCCCGGTTAGCGCAGGTGAAGGCTTTGGTGACGGCGAGATCAGCGTAAGCGTATCGGGCATGACGTTGCCAGGAGAAACCCTGGCCGATCTCCACAAACAGTGGAAAATCGGCGTGCGTCCGGCCTATCCGGCGCAAACCGTCAATAGCGGTGCGGTGCTGCAACCGGGTGAAAGCTGGAACGTTGCGGAAAATCAGCATCTGAATTTCTCTCCGGTGACGCTACAGGGGCAACTGCTGCTGAGCGGCAAACCGCCGCTGAATCTGGCGCGCTATATTCGTGAACTCAAAGCCTATCCGTACGGGTGCCTGGAGCAGACTGCCAGCGGCCTCTTCCCGCAGCTTTATACCAACGCCGCGCAGCTGAAAACGCTGGGTATCGTGGGTGATAGTGACGATAAACGCCGTGCAGCGGTCGATATCGGTATCTCGCGCCTGCTGCAAATGCAGAAAGATAACGGCGGCTTTGCGCTGTGGGATAAAAACGGGCCGGAAGAGTATTGGTTGACCGCCTACGTGATGGACTTCCTGGTGCGCGCGGGCGAGCAGGGCTATAGCGTACCGGCAGAGGCGATTAACAACGGTAACAATCGTCTGCTGCGCTACTTGCAGGAGCCGGGGCTGATGAGCGTACGCTATACCGATGATAACGCGGCAAGCCGCTTCGCCATTCAGTCCTATGCCGGTCTGGTGCTGGCGCGGCAGCAAAAAGCGCCGCTTGGCGCGCTGCGCGAATTGTGGGAACGTCGCGCTCAAGTGGGTTCCGGCCTGCCGTTAATGCAGCTAGGCATTGCGCTAAAAGCAATGGGGGATGCGCCACGGAGCGAACAGGCTATCCAGCTTTCGCTCACCACCAAACGTGAGGATCAGCGACGCTGGCTGGCGGACTACGGCAGCGTGCTTCGCGATAACGCGCTGATGCTTTCGCTGCTGGAAGAGAACAAGCTGCTGCCGGACGCGCAAAATACGTTGCTGCAAACGCTCTCTGAACAGGCGTTCAGCGAGCGCTGGCTGTCAACCCAGGAGAACAATGCGCTGTTCCTGGCGGCGAAAGGCGTGTTGGATCTCCCCGGCAACTGGCAGGCGCAGACCTCGTTTGAAAGCCAGCCGCTGCAAGGAGAAAAGGCCCTGACGCGGAATCTTGACGGCGATCAGCTTTCTACATTGACGGTGACCAACAAAGGCGAACAGCCGCTGTGGCTACGCCTGGATAGCAACGGATACCCGGAAAATGCGCCTGCGGCGTCCAGCAATGTGCTGCACATCGAGCGTCAGTTCTACGGTACCGACGGGCAGCGTAAATCGCTCTCTTCCCTGCGCAGCGGCGAGCTGGTGCTGGTGAAGCTGGATGTTAACGCCAGTCAAAACGTACCAGACGCGTTGGTTGTCGATATGCTGCCAGCGGGGCTAGAGCTGGAAAATCAGAATCTTGCGAACAGCAGCGCCAATCTGCAGGACAACGGCACCGCAGTGCAGGAGTGGCTCAACCAGATGCAGCAGGCAGATATCCAGCATATGGAGTTCCGTGACGATCGCTTTGTGGCGGCGGTTGCCGTCAGCGCGAATCAGCCGGTCACGCTGGTCTATCTGGCTCGAGCGGTGATGCCGGGAACCTACCGCGTGCCGCCGTCGCAGGTTGAGTCTATGTATGTACCAGGCTGGCGCGCCGTTGGGGCGGCTGACGATATGCTGATCGTTGTGCCGTAGGATGCGTCTTGCCTGGAATATACGCCGCGTCTGGCGATGGCTTGTCGGGGCGGTCGTATTATTATCCGTCAGCATTTTGCTGGCGGATAAGCTCTGGCCGCTGCCGCTCCATGAAGTCACCCCCGCTAGGGTGGTGGTGGCGGAGGATGGCAGCCCGCTGTGGCGTTTTGCCGATGCGCAGGGGATCTGGCGCTACCCGGTGACCATCGAAGAGGTGTCGCCGCGCTATCTTGATGCCCTGATTCAGTATGAAGACCGCTGGTTCTGGGATCATCCCGGTGTGAATCCGTTTTCTATTGCCCGTGCGGCCTGGCAGGATGTGACCTCTGGCCGCGTCGTCTCCGGCGGCAGCACCCTGACCATGCAGGTCGCGCGTCTGCTTGACCCGCACCCGCGAACCTTCGGCGGTAAATTTCGTCAGCTCTGGCGCGCGATGCAGCTGGAGTGGCACCTCTCTAAGCGTGACATTCTTACCCTTTATCTTAATCGCGCCCCGTTTGGCGGCACGCTGCAGGGCATTGGTGCGGCAAGCTGGGCCTATCTCGGAAAACCGCCCGTCCAGCTAAGCTATGCCGACGCTGCATTGCTGGCCGTGTTGCCGCAGGCGCCGAGCCGATTGCGCCCGGACCGTTGGCCCGAACGGGCTCAGGCCGCACGTAACAAAGTGCTGGACCGCATGCAGGCCCAGCAGGTCTGGTCCGCCGCGCTGGTGAAAGAAGCCAAAGAGGAGCCGGTGTGGCTGTTTCCTCGGCAGATGCCGCAGCTCGCGCCGCTGTTTGCTCGCCATATACTTGCGCAGAGCCGGGATGAGAAAGTCGTCACCACTCTGGATGCCGGGCTGCAGCGTCAACTGGAAGAGATGGCGCTGAACTGGAAATCGCGCCTGCCGCCGCGCAGCTCGCTGGCGATGGTGGTGGTGGATAACCACAATATGAAAGTGCGTGGCTGGGTGGGTTCGGCAGATATCACTGACGACAGCCGTTTTGGCCATGTCGATATGGTGACGGCGGTACGTTCACCGGGCTCGGTGCTGAAACCATTTTTGTACGGTCTGGCGCTCGACAGCGCGCTGATTCACCCTGAATCGCTGCTACAGGATGTCCCCCGGCGCGTGGGCGACTATCGTCCCGGCAACTTTGATAGCGGTTTCCACGGTCCGGTCAGCATGAGCGAGGCGCTGGTGCGCTCGCTGAATCTCCCGGCGGTACAGGTGCTGGACGCCTACGGGCCAAAACAGTTTGCCGCGCGTTTGCGTAATGCCGGGCTGCCGCTGATGTTGCCTGCGGGTGCGGAGCCGAATCTGTCGCTGATCCTCGGCGGTGCGGGCGCGCGATTGGCGGATATCACCGCGGCCTATAGCGCTCTGGCTCGCCACGGCAAGGTCGGAAAATTACGTATGCTGGCGAGTGACCCGCTGGTGGAACGCCCGCTGCTTTCGCCCGGCGCGGCGTGGATCATTCGCCGTATCCTCGCCGGCGAAGCCCAGCCGGTGCCGGACGCGTCGTTGCCTCAAGTGGTGCCGCTGGCGTGGAAAACCGGCACCAGCTATGGCTATCGCGACGCATGGGCTATTGGCGTAAATGCTCGCTACAGCATCGGGATCTGGACGGGCAGACCAGACGGCACGCCGGTTGCCGGGCAGTTCGGGTTTGCCAGCGCGATCCCGCTGCTCAATCAGGTGAGTAACCTGCTGCTTGCGAATAGTGCGCGCCAGCAGGAAGGTCGCGATCCGCGCCCTACCTCGGTCAGTTCAGCGGAAATTTGCTGGCCGGGCGGGCAGCCGTTACCTGCCGGAGACAGCAACTGCCGTCGACGTCTGTCCACCTGGGTACTGGATAACAGCCTGCCGCCGACGCTGCTGCTGCCAGAGCAGGAAGGGATGCAGGGGATTCGCTTCCCACTGTGGTTGGATGGCGAAGGTAAGCGCGTCGCCGCGGATTGCCCGGATGCTCGTGAAATCACGCTCGACGTCTGGCCGCTGCCGCTGGAGCCGTGGTTGCCCGTCGGTGAGCGACGTGCCGCGCGATTGCCGCCGGTTTCGACACGTTGCCCACCGCGTCAATTGCAGAATGCCGCCCCGCTGATGCTTTCCGGTATTCGTGAAGACGCGGTGATCCGGCGCTTGCCCGGGGAGCCGAACGCAAAAATAGTGCTACAGGCGAGTGGTGGAGAAGGGCGACGCTGGTGGTTTCTCAACGGTGAACCACAGATGAGCGCAGGGAATAGCCTGACCTTAACGCTGACGAACCCGACGCGCTATCAACTGGTGGTGATGGATGAAACCGGGCAGACGTCGGTGGTGAACTTTACGCTGCAGTGAGTGATATTGCCGGGTGGATAGCGTGATGTAGGCCCGATAAGCGTAGCGCCATCGGGCAAAACCGGCGCACAATAGCCAAACCGGGCTTGTTACAAAATGTGTTGCCTAAAAGTGTTTTATTTTAAAAAAATGTTACCTTCATCCATAGGCAACGACGCATCCGGTCTTTATAATCCGCGCCAGGTCATACAACAGCTGTATGCACGACAACATAAAATTAGAGGTAATCATGGCTATTGAACGTACTTTTTCCATCATCAAGCCAAACGCGGTGGCAAAAAACGTTATTGGCAGCATCTTCGCTCGCTTTGAATCAGCAGGGTTTAAGATTGTTGGCACCAAAATGCTGCACCTGACCGTTGAGCAGGCTCGTGGCTTCTACGCTGAGCACGATGGTCGTCCGTTCTTCGACGGTCTGGTTGAGTTCATGACCTCCGGCCCAATCGTGGTTTCCGTACTGGAAGGCGAAAACGCCGTTCAGCGTCACCGTGACCTGCTGGGCGCAACCAACCCAGACAACGCGCTGGCTGGCACCCTGCGTGCTGACTACGCGGACAGCTTCACCGAAAACGGCACCCACGGTTCTGACTCCGTAGAATCCGCCGCGCGCGAAATCGCGTTCTTCTTCGCAGAAGGCGAAGTGTGCCCACGTACCCGCTAAGGGCACGTTTACACTTTATTTAGCGAATGCCGCGTGCAGACGTGGCATCCATGCGCCAGAATTTGTACAATGCAGCGCCCCCGGACGAGCAGACCGCTTTCCTGGGGCGCTTCTTTTTATCAACCCTCCAGGGGCCATAACGTGTAACAACGAGGCCGGAATAGAAAATGTCTGAACAAATTGTCACGCCTGAGAGCGCCATCCCGGCGGTTCCCAACAAAGATGGAAAAATTAACCTGCTGGATCTTAGCCGTCCGCAGATGCGCGAGTTTTTTAAAGACTTAGGCGAAAAACCCTTCCGCGCCGATCAGGTGATGAAGTGGATGTATCATTACTGCTGCGACGACTTTGATGAGATGACTGACATCAACAAAGTCCTGCGTGGCAAGCTCAAAGAAGTCGCTGAGATTCGCGCCCCTGAAGTGGTGGAAGAGCAGCGTTCATCTGACGGCACCATCAAATGGGCGATTGCCGTTGGCGATCAGCGCGTTGAAACTGTCTATATCCCGGAAGACGACCGCGCGACCCTGTGCGTCTCTTCACAGGTCGGCTGCGCGTTAGAGTGTAAATTCTGCTCTACGGCTCAGCAGGGCTTCAACCGTAACCTGCGGGTATCGGAAATCATCGGCCAGGTCTGGCGCGCGGCGAAAATCGTCGGTGCCGTCAAAGCGACCGGCGTACGTCCTATCACCAACGTGGTGATGATGGGCATGGGCGAGCCTCTGCTGAACCTGACCAACGTGGTTCCAGCGATGGAAATCATGCTGGACGATTTCGGCTTTGGTCTCTCCAAACGTCGTGTAACCCTGTCTACCTCAGGCGTTGTGCCTGCGCTGGATAAGCTGGGTGATATGATTGACGTGGCGCTGGCGATTTCCCTGCACGCTCCGAACGACACCATCCGTGATGAAATTGTACCTATCAACAAAAAGTACAATATTGCCACCTTCCTGGAATCTGTTCGCGGCTATATCTCGAAATCCAACGCCAACCAGGGCCGTGTGACTATCGAGTACGTGATGCTGGACCATATCAACGATGGTACCGAGCATGCGCATGAACTGGCGGAATTGCTGAAAGATACGCCATGTAAGATCAACCTGATCCCATGGAACCCGTTCCCGGGCGCGCCGTATGGCCGCAGCTCGAACAGCCGTATCGACCGTTTCTGTAAAGTGCTGATGGGCTATGGCTTTACCACCATTGTGCGTAAAACGCGCGGTGATGATATTGACGCCGCCTGCGGCCAGCTGGCCGGTGACGTTATCGACCGCACCAAGCGTACAATGCGTAAGCGTATGCAGGGTGAAGCGATCGACGTGAAAGCGCTGTAATTCAGCGTGGCGTGCGCCTGAAAAGGCGCACGTAAAGCCAAGTGCTTAAGGATTAGGCGAAACGTACTGATTTGGATAATAATTACGGTGCGTTTCGATGAGTATTGAGGCAGTATGTAGCGTTGCAACAACAGCGTAGCGACGGCCTTTGACGCTGTTTTGAAGTTGGGTATACCGGGCAGCTTGTCGGTCTGTCCGATAGCAACGATCGGATGTTTCGCGGTGCGGGTACGGTTCCGCATCAGAACCTTAAATTTCACGAATCAGCAGTTGTAGCGAATGAATACTGAAACCAACCACGACCAACAAGAAGCACAAACCACGGGTGTCCGTCTGCGTACTGCCCGTGAACAACTCGGACTCAGCCAGCAAGCCGTTGCAGAACGCTTGTGCCTGAAGGTTTCCACCGTTCGTGATATTGAAGAAGATAAGGCGCCTGCTGAACTCGCTTCAACATTCTTGCGTGGTTATATCCGCTCCTACGCTCGCCTTGTGCATATCCCCGAGGAAGAGCTGCTGCCAATGATGGAAAAGCAAGCACCGGTACGCGCGGCGAAAGTCGCTCCGATGCAGACCTTCTCCCTGGGCAAGCGTCGCAAAAAACGTGATGGCTGGCTGATGAGCTTTACCTGGCTTGTCCTCTTCGTGGTTGTCGGGTTAACCGTCGCCTGGTGGTGGCAGAACCATAAAGCGCAGCAGGAAGAGATCACCACCATGGCCGATCAATCTTCCGTTGAGCTGAAAGCGAGCGGCAACGACTCGCAGGATATCCCGCTGAACACCGGCGCGGATACAGCGCAGGCTCCTGCTACGACCGATACTGCAGCAACCCCAGATAGCGCTACTGCCGCACCAGCGGATGCCACCCCGGCTCCAGATGCACCTGTAGCGACCGCACAGAACAACGCCGTTGTGGCACCGTCTCAGGCTAACGTCGACGGTACCGCAGCGCAAACCACCACCCCTGCACCGCAGACCGCAACGCCGGGCGCACTGCCAACCGACCCGGCGCAAACTGCCGCACCGGTTGCTGATGCTAACGCGCTGGTGATGAACTTCTCCGCCGACTGCTGGCTGGAAGTGACCGACGCTACCGGTAAAAAGCTGTTCAGCGGCCTGCAGCGTAAAGGTGGTAACCTGAACCTGAGCGGCCAGGCGCCTTACAAACTGAAAATTGGTGCACCGGCCGCAGTACAGATCGCCTACCAGGGTAAACCGGTCGATCTGAGCCGCTTTATCAGAACTAACCAGGTTGCGCGCCTGACCGTGAGTGCTGAACAATCACCAGCACAATAACAGACGCGTAATGCGGGAGATTTTTCATGCACAACCAGGCTCCAATTCAACGTAGAAAATCCACACGCATTTACGTTGGGAACGTGCCGATCGGCGATGGGGCTCCTATCGCCGTACAGTCGATGACCAATACGCGCACAACAGACGTTGAAGCGACGGTTAATCAAATTAAGGCGTTGGAACGCGTGGGGGCGGATATCGTTCGTGTATCCGTGCCGACGATGGACGCCGCAGAAGCCTTCAAACTTATCAAACAGCAGGTTAACGTCCCGCTGGTTGCTGATATCCATTTCGACTACCGTATCGCTCTGAAAGTGGCGGAGTATGGCGTTGACTGCCTGCGTATTAACCCGGGCAACATCGGCAACGAAGAGCGTATTCGCATGGTCGTTGACTGCGCTCGCGACAAAAATATCCCTATCCGTATCGGCGTGAACGCCGGGTCGCTGGAAAAAGATCTGCAGGAAAAATACGGCGAACCTACGCCGCAGGCGCTACTGGAATCAGCAATGCGTCACGTGGATCACCTCGATCGTCTGAACTTCGACAAGTTTAAAGTCAGCGTGAAAGCGTCCGACGTTTTCCTGGCGGTGGAATCTTATCGCCTGCTGGCTAAACAGATCGATCAGCCGCTGCACCTCGGGATCACCGAAGCGGGCGGTCTGCGTAGCGGTTCCGTGAAGTCTGCCATTGGCCTGGGCCTGCTGCTCTCTGAAGGGATCGGCGATACGCTGCGCGTTTCGCTGGCGGCGGATCCGGTTGAAGAGATCAAAGTCGGTTTCGATATTCTGAAATCACTGCGCATCCGCGCTCGTGGGATCAACTTCATCGCCTGCCCAACCTGTTCACGTCAGGAGTTTGACGTTATCGGGACGGTCAACGCGCTGGAGCAGCGTCTGGAAGATATCATCACCCCGATGGACGTATCGATCATCGGCTGCGTGGTTAACGGCCCTGGCGAAGCGCTGGTGTCAACGCTCGGCGTGACCGGCGGCAACAAAAAAAGCGGCCTGTATGAAGACGGCGTGCGTAAAGATCGCGTCGATAACGACGATATGATTAGCCAGCTTGAAGCAAGGATCCGCGCGAAAGCGTCGGTGCTTGATGAAGCGCGCCGTATCGACGTTCAGCAGGTTGAAAAATAACGAGATGGGAAGCGGCTTGCTTCCTGTGTATGATTGAACCCCAGGTGCCGAACGCGCCGAGGGTTCATTTTTATATATAAAGAGAATTAACGTGGCAAAAAACATTCAAGCCATTCGCGGCATGAACGATTATCTGCCTGGCGAGACCGCCATCTGGCAGCGCATTGAAGGCACACTCAAGCAGGTGCTCGGCAGCTACGGTTATAGCGAAATCCGTTTGCCGATTGTAGAGCAGACCCCGTTGTTCAAACGCGCTATCGGTGAAGTGACCGACGTGGTTGAAAAAGAGATGTATACCTTCGAAGACCGCAATGGCGATAGCCTGACGCTGCGTCCGGAAGGTACTGCGGGCTGCGTACGCGCCGGCATCGAACATGGTCTTCTGTACAATCAGGAGCAGCGTCTGTGGTACATCGGGCCGATGTTCCGCCACGAACGCCCTCAAAAAGGACGTTACCGCCAGTTCCATCAGTTGGGTGTCGAAGTGTTTGGCCTGCAGGGGCCGGATATCGACGCCGAGCTTATCATGCTGACCGCGCGCTGGTGGCGTGCGCTGGGCATGGCAGAACACGTGAATCTGGAGCTGAACTCCATCGGTTCTCTGGAAGCCCGCGCCAACTATCGTGACGCGCTGGTGGCCTTCCTTGAACAGCACGTAGAAGTGCTGGACGAAGACTGCAAACGTCGTATGTACAGCAACCCACTGCGCGTGCTGGATTCCAAAAACCCAGACGTACAGGCGCCGCTGAACAACGCTCCTGCGCTGGGCGACTATCTGGACGAAGAGTCCCGTGAGCACTTTGCTGGCCTGTGCGCACAGCTGGATGCCGCTGGAATTGCCTACACCGTTAACCAGCGTCTGGTTCGCGGTCTGGACTACTACAACCGCACCGTTTTCGAATGGGTGACCAACAGCCTCGGCTCGCAGGGTACCGTTTGTGCAGGTGGCCGTTATGATGGTCTGGTTGAGCAACTGGGCGGCCGTGCTACCCCAGCGGTAGGCTTCGCGATGGGTCTGGAACGTCTTGTTTTATTAGTTCAGGCAGTTAATCCGGAATTTAAAGCCGATCCTGTTGTCGATATATACCTGGTCGCTTCAGGCACCGATACTCAGTCAGCCGCCATGCGTCTGGCAGAGCAGGTGCGTGATGCGTTACCGGGCGTGAAGCTGATGACCAACCACGGCGGCGGCAACTTTAAGAAGCAGTTTGCCCGCGCTGATAAATGGGGCGCCCGTATTGCCCTGGTTCTGGGTGAGTCTGAGGTTGAGCAAGCCACTGTTGTCGTGAAGGATTTGCGCTCTGGTGAGCAGACAACCGTAACGCAGGAAGGCGTTGCCGCGCATTTGCGCACTATTCTGGGTTAATCTCCAGGACATTATTATCAGGAGAAGGGCTGCGTGGAAATTAATAACGAAAACGATCAGGTTGAGGCGATTAAAAGCTTCTTTGCCGAAAATGGTAAAGCGCTGGCCGTTGGGGTCATTCTGGGGATTGGTGCGCTGGTTGGCTGGCGTTACTGGAACTCGCATCAGTTAGATTCGGCCCGTGAGTCCTCTGCGGCTTATGAAAACGCCGTCTCTTCTCTGAGTTCAGGGAAACCGGAAGCGCTGGCCGCCGCGGAGAAATTTGCCGCCGACAGTAAAAACACCTATGGTGCGTTTGCTTCTCTGGAACTGGCTCAGGTCTTCGTCGATAAAAGCGACCTTGCTCAGGCTGAAAAACAGCTGCAGCAGGGCCTGGCTGCCGCATCTGATGATAATCTGAAATCCGTCATCAGCCTGCGTCTGGCGCGCGTTCAGCTACAGCTGAAGCAGCCTGACGTTGCTCTGAAAACGCTGGAAGGCGTGAAGGGCGAAGGCTGGACGGCGATTGTTGCTGATTTACGCGGGGAAATCCTGCTCAGTAAAGGTGACAAGCAGGGTGCACGTGCGGCGTGGGAAGCTGGCGCTAAGAGCGATGCATCGCCCGCGCTGAGCGAAATGATGCGCATGAAAATTAATAATTTGTCCGTCTGAGAGGGACCCGATGCAATTGCGTAAATTACTTTTGCCAGGACTGCTTTCTGTCACTCTGTTGAGTGGTTGTTCACTGTTTAGCGGCGAAGAAGATGTGGTTAAAATGTCTCCTCTGCCAACCGTAGAAAACCAGTTTACGCCGTCTACCGCATGGGATGTCTCCGTCGGCAGCGGTATCGGTGACTTCTACTCTAACCTGCATCCGGCTTATGCGGACAGCGTGGTTTACGCGGCTGACCGTAAAGGTACCGTGAAAGCGCTGAACGCGGATGACGGCAAAGAAGTGTGGTCCGTCAACCTGGCAGAAAAAGATGGCTGGTTCTCTCGTAAGCCAGCGCTGCTCTCCGGTGGCCTGACCGTTGCCGGCGGCCACGTTTATGTGGGTAGCGAAAAAGCGCAGGTTTATGCGCTGGATGCGGGTGATGGTTCCGTTGTCTGGAAAACCACGGCAGCAGGCGAAGTACTGTCTCGTCCAACCGTCAGCGATGGCCTGGTGCTGGTGCATACCAGCAACGGTCAGCTGCAGGCACTGGATGAAAACAGCGGCGTCGTGAAATGGACGGTGAACCTGGATATGCCTGCGCTCTCTCTGCGCGGTGAATCTGCACCGGCTGTGGCCTTCGGCGCGGCGATTGTTGGCGGCGATAACGGTCGCGTGAGCGCGGTACTGATGCAGCAGGGCCAGATGATTTGGCAGCAGCGTATTTCTCAGGCGACTGGCTCAACCGAAATCGATCGTCTGAGCGATGTAGACACTACGCCGGTTATCGTGAATGGCGTTGTCTACGCGTTAGCCTACAATGGTAACCTGACGGCGCTGGATCTGCGCAGCGGTCAGATCATGTGGAAACGTGAGCTGGGCTCGGTGAATGACTTCATCGTTGACGGCAACCGTATCTACATCGTTGACCAGAACGACCGTCTGCTGGCGCTGACCACCGACGGTGGCGTGACCCTGTGGACGCAGAGCGATCTGCTGCACCGTCTGCTGACCTCTCCGGCGCTGTATAATGGCAGCCTGGTGGTGGGTGATGCGGAAGGTTACATGCACTGGATTAACCCGGAAGATGGGCGTTTCGTCGCTCAGCAGAAGGTTGACAGCGCGGGCTTCCTGACGGAGCCGGTGGTGGCTGACGGTAAACTGCTGATTCAGGCGAAAGACGGTACGGTTTACGCGATTACGCGTTAACGGCGGCGTTGATTCAGCAATGGACGGCTCCTGAATGCTCAGGGGCCGTTTGCTATTTATAGATTTTGTCAAAATTTTGAGTATATGAGGCTTTAACATGGTACCTGTGGTCGCGCTTGTCGGGCGCCCTAATGTTGGAAAATCCACGCTTTTTAACCGCCTGACGCGCACTCGTGATGCGCTGGTTGCGGATTTCCCGGGTCTGACTCGTGACCGTAAGTACGGTCGTGCTGAAGTTGAAGGGCGTGAGTTTATCTGTATCGATACCGGCGGTATCGATGGCACGGAAGAGGGCGTGGAAACCCGCATGGCGGAACAGTCGCTGATGGCGATTGAAGAAGCTGACGTCGTGCTGTTTATGGTGGATGCGCGTGCGGGGCTGATGCCTGCGGACGAAGGTATCGCCAAACATCTGCGTTCTCGTCAAAAGCCAACCTTCCTGGTGGCGAACAAAACCGACGGGATTGACCCGGATCAGGCAATTGCCGATTTCTGGTCGCTGGGCCTCGGTGAAATTCACGCGATTGCGGCCTCCCACGGTCGTGGCGTAACCACGCTGCTGGAAACCGTTCTGCTGCCGTTTGTTGACGACGTCAACCCGCCGGAAGAAGTGGACGAAGATGCCGAGTACTGGGCGAAGTTTGAAGCCGAGAATGGCGAAGCGGTTGAAGAGCCGGAAGACGACTTCAACCCGCAGGACTTGCCAATCAAAATCGCTATCGTGGGCCGTCCGAACGTAGGTAAGTCTACGCTTACTAACCGTATCCTCGGCGAAGACCGCGTAGTGGTATACGATATGCCGGGTACCACCCGCGACAGTATCTATATTCCAATGGAACGCGATGAGCGCGAATACGTCCTCATCGACACCGCAGGCGTGCGTAAGCGCGGTAAGGTAACGGATACGGTTGAGAAGTTCTCCGTAATCAAAACCCTGCAGGCTATTGAAGATGCGAACGTTTGTCTGCTGGTGATTGATGCCCGTGAAGGTATCTCTGACCAGGACCTGTCGCTGCTGGGCTTTATCCTCAATAGTGGGCGCTCACTTGTTATTGTCGTCAACAAGTGGGACGGCCTGAGCATGGAAGTGAAAGAGCAGGTGAAAGAGACCCTGGACTACCGTCTGGGCTTTATCGACTTTGCTCGCGTGCACTTTATCTCCGCACTGCACGGCAGCGGCGTAGGTAACCTGTTCGAATCTATCCGTGAAGCGTATGACAGCTCGACCCGTCGCGTGGGTACCGCGATGCTGACCCGCATCATGACCATGGCGACGGAAGATCACCAGCCGCCGTTGGTTCGCGGTCGTCGCGTGAAGCTGAAATATGCGCACGCCGGTGGTTATAACCCACCGATTGTGGTTATCCACGGTAACCAGGTGAAAGACCTGCCGGATTCCTACAAGCGCTATCTGATGAACTACTTCCGCAAATCGCTGGATGTGATGGGTACGCCTATCCGCATTCAGTTCAAGGAAGGCGAGAACCCGTATGCGAACAAACGTAATACGCTGACGCCAACCCAGATGCGTAAGCGTCAGCGTCTGATTCGACACATTAAGAAAAGCAAATAAGCGATGCTTTAAGCGCCGAATAGCAAAAAACCCGCGAGAGCGGGTTTTTTTATGGCCGTTGTCGGCCAGATGAGCAAAGTGCCATCCGGCGCTATTATGATTTCCAGCGCGACTGACGAATCACGCTGCAGAAATTGCCGGGCACAAAGCCAGGGTCTTTATCGCAGATAACATCAGCCTTCACGTTGCCGAAGGTGGTCTGGGTTTTACCTTTAATCCCATCATAAAACGCACTAATGATATTCTCTTTAAAGTTATCCAGGCGCGGGTGCTGCTGAACGACCGCTTCACGACTCGCATCGCTAACCTCGTCATAGCCAATTCCCAGCACGTCCATTTCCACACCTGCGGTTAACAGTGCGATCTCCGGGGCCATAAATTCCGGAATACCGGGCGTGGTGTGCAGGGCTATCGCCGTCCACACTTTATCAATATCAGCAGTCGCAATACCGTGGCCCTCAAGGAAAGCGCGGGCGGCGTTGGCGCCGTCGACTTCAAATCGCTTATCGCAACTGCAATGCTCATGTGTCAGGCCAATATCATGGAACATACAGCCGACGTACAGCAGTTCGTGGTCCACTTTCAGCTCCCGGCGTGCTCCAGCCAGCGCCCCCCAGTAGTAGACGCGGCTAGAGTGGTGGAACAGCAGGTCACTTTCGGTATCGCGAATAAACTCGGTAGTTTCGCGAGCCAGTTTGCTGTCGGGAATACGAATGCCTTGCACGTTGATGGTCATATCTTTTCTCCTCATGGGTTGTTGAAGGAGAGTTTACAGGGCATTCTATACGTCATGAATTGTCGTATTACGACGATTTAAGACATTTCATCGAATCAGGACACCCCGCTTATGAAACGCGTTATTGCTCTACTTGCCGTGCCCGGCGTTCAGTTACTGGACGTTTCCGGCCCGCTGGATGTCTTTGCCGAGGCCAACCGGATCCTGCATCGCGAGGTGTATGAGTTTGCCGTTATTGCACTGGAAGAGATGACGGTGAGCGCGTCGTCCGGCGTGAAACTGGTGGCGAACACGCAACTGGCGGAAACCACGGAACTACAGCCGGATACGTTTTTGCTGGCCGGTGCGCCGGAAGTCTGGCAACAGACGCTGAACGATGAGCAAATCGCGCATATCCGCAGACTTTGTGACAGTAGCCGCCGCTACGGCTCCGTCTGTACCGGTGCGTTTCTATTAGCGCAAACGGGGCTGCTGGCCCAGCGTAAAATCACCACCCATTGGGCCATGACGTCCCGTTTTATGGCGACGTTCTCAGACGTTGAGGTCGATGCCGATGCGTTGTATGTGGCGGACGGCCCAGTCAGAACGGCGGCAGGGGTGACCTCGGGTATGGATTTAGCCATTCGATTGGTGGAAGAAGATCTGGGGCGCGAGGTGGCGCAGGAGATAGCCTGTAATCTGGTGATGTTTTTCCGCCGCCCGGTGAATCAGGGACATTTTATACGCCACAGCGCGGTCTCTACGACCGGCCGCAATGCCTTTCAGGACTTGCAGCGCTGGGCGCTTGCTAACCTGTCGACGGTGTTGAGCCTGCAGGATATGGCTGACCATATTGGTCTTAGCGCTCGCCATCTGGGTAGGCTGTTTCGTCAGGAGATGAATATGGCCGCTGGAGAGTGGCTGGAGGCTGGGCGAATTGACCGGGCTAAAATGCTACTGGAAAGCGGCACGCTGCCGCTGAAAACCATCGCCAGTGAGTGTGGGTACTCCAGCAGCGACGTGCTGCGCAGGGCGTTTATTAAGCGCGTCGGTATCACGCCGTCGATGTACCGACGGCTGAATGTGGCCCGACCATGGGCACAATTGCCGGAGTGAGCAGCGAACGTAACCGCTTTATGACGCCGCTTATGGCAGGTTGTTCTCGCGTAGCCGAAAATTATCATCCAGACTTAAGCCAAAGACGTAGTCTGTACAGGCATTGTGCTTTACACTGCGCGCTGCAAAAATTGAGTCAACAAACGATTAAAGTAGGCGGTAAGGTCGATGAACGGAACAATCACAACCTGGTTTAAAGATAAAGGTTTTGGGTTTATCAAAGATGAAAACGGCGATAACCGCTATTTTCATGTGATTAAGGTTGCCAACCCCGATCTGATTAAAAAAGATGCCGCGGTGACCTTCGAACCCACGACCAACAACAAAGGGCTGTCTGCTTACGCGGTGAAAGTTATCCCGGAAAGCAAACATATCTATATCGCGGGCGAGCGCATCAAGCTCACGTCGATCAAATCCTTCCTGGTGTACAGCGAGGAAGTGCCTGCCGATACCCGTATTGATAAAGAGAATGCGGTGCTGTCCGTGGGGCTTTTGATGAACAGCATCAAGCCGAAATCAGCGGAGAAAGCGGGTGAAATGCGCACACTGAAGAAGCTGGCAATCACCACTTTCCAGGGCACGACGCTCATTTTCTCGGAAGATGAGATTGATATTGAAGCCACGGTAAAAATGCTTAAGGTCTGAGACCTGCTCAACCGCGAAGAATGAGATTAACCCCAGGAGCGATGTATGAATAATGACATTCCACTGAAGTATTATGATATTGCCGAAGAGTACGCTTCAGAATCGGCGAAGCCCGTCGGCGAGAGCGAACTGGATGCGCTGGCGCACTACTTCCAGCTACTGCTGACCCGTTTAATGAATAACGAAGAGATCAGCGAAGAAGCCCAGCAGGAGATGGCGACCGAAGCCGGTATCAGTGCGCAGCGTATTGATGAGATTGCCAACTTCCTCAACGAGTGGGGTAACGAGTAACACGCTACGCCTCTGCGGGGCGTTGCATCCAGCGATCCCAGTCGGGGTTTTCCCCGATGCTCTCGACCAGAAAATCGATAAAACTTCTGACTTTGGGATCCTGGTAATGCCCCGGGTGATACAGGGCGTACAGGCTGTAATCATTTTCTCTCGCACTATATTCCGTCAGTACCGGCACCAGCTCACCCCGGGCAATCGAATCGCCCAGCATATAGGTCGGCAGGCTGACGATTCCCTGGTGATGCAGCGCAGCCTGAAGTAGCCCGAGCGTGCTGTTCACTTCGATGATGCTGTTCACCTTTAGCGCGCTAAAGCTGCCGTTGACGTTCTGATAGCGCCAGTTATCGGAAACGTTAGGATTAATCAGACAGTCGTGCTGCTCAAGATCCTCAAGCCGTTGCGGCACACCGCGCCGTGCGAAATAGTCCCGGCTGGCGCAGTACACCCAGTTAATTTTGCAGATTTTGCGCAGCGCAAAATTGGTAGGTGGGTGTGCGGTAATTCTGAGGGCAATATCAAAATTCTCTTCGTTAAGATTGACGTTCTGGTCGTTTAAATCGACGGAGAGCGTGACGTCCGGGTTGTCCTGACGATAGTCGCTATAAATACGCATCAGATGGCCGACGCCGAAAGCAATAGAGCAGGTGACGCGCAGCTTGCCCTGAGGGTGATGGTTAAAGCTGGCGATATTGGCCAGCGACTCGTCCAGCTCTTCTAATAGGCGCTGGGCGCGGAATAGCAGATATTGCCCCGGCTCGGTCAGAATTAAGGTACGGGTGGTGCGCTTTAACAACACGACACCGAGCTGATCCTCAAGCTGGGCAATACTGCGACTCACGGAAGAGGGGGTCAGATTCAACTTTTGTGCAGCGGCAGAAAAGCTATTGCACTCCACCACTTTGATAAACGTTTTCAGATGATGAAAGATGGAATAGTTATCAATTTTTAATTTTGCGAGTGCCGCATTTTTATTTAATGACATCGCTACCCCTTTTTTTTGGCTGAACAATAGCCGTAAAAATTTCGAAGTTTGAACACCATCACGGAAATGGTGAACCGCTCACTGACCTGTTCGCTATGCGCAATAAAGTACGCCGCCTGCTGTCACCTTACCCGAACCGGCTCAGAAAGAAAAATAGAATCTTTTTATGGTATAGTTGTTTGTTTTTAAAAGACTTTTATTATTCACCTTAAAAATTGAGATGGCTATCAACTTTTGCGTTAAACGCAAAGGTATTGTTAGTGATTAACACCGTTCAGACCTTTCTTTGTCCCTGCCATATCCCCTAACATTTGTGCTGACAGACACCTCAATCCAGTTTTTTGAGTTTCTATTCTAAATAACACTTATAAATAGGAAGGCATTTAATGGCTGAGATACTCGAAAATAAAGCTAATAATTTATATAAATCCGTACCCTTCACGAAATATGATGTTGGTTGGGTGATTCTCTGCATTGGTATGGCCATTGGTTCAGGCATCGTTTTTATGCCAGTACAGGTGGGTATTAAAGGTATTTGGGTCTTTATCGCTTCGGTGGCAATTTCGTATCCAGCGATTTATATCCTGCAAAGCCTCTATCTGAAGACGCTGTCAGAAACAGATGATTGTCAGGATTACGCCAGCGTCATTACTCAATATCTGGGGAAAAACTGGGGGATGGGTTTAGGTATTGCCTATTTCCTGATGCTGTTGCACGGTATGTTTTCTTACTCGCTGGCCGTGACCTTTGATAGCGCATCCTATATTCAAACCTTTGGCCTGACGAAAGGCCTGCTATCTGATTCTATCTGGTACGGATTGATTATCCTGACGGTCCTGGTTTGTATTGCCTCGCAGGGTGAAAAGCTGCTGTTTAAGGTTTCAGGCCCCATGGTGTGCGTGAAATTTGGCATTATCGTGGTGCTGGGTCTGGTGATGGTGCCGTACTGGAACTTCAGCAATATTAGCGCATTTCCGCCTATATTGACGTTTATGCGTGATGTGTTCCTGACGCTGCCGTTTACATTGTTTTCTATTTTGTTTGTGCAGATATTAAGCCCAATGAATATCGCCTATCGCAAGATAGAAACCGATAAACGTATCGCAACTTACCGGGCGATTCGCGCCAACCGGGTGGCCTATATTATTCTGGCCGTTGCGGTGCTGTTTTTTGCTTTTTCGTTCACCTTTGCCATTAGCCACGAGCAGGCAGTATCGGCTTTTGAACAGAATATTTCGGCGCTTGCCATTGCCGCCCAGGTCATTCCTGGTTCAGTGGTTAAAGTGATGAGCGCGCTGCTCAATATTTTTGCCATCCTCACCGCGTTTCTCGGTATCTACCTCGGTTTTCAGGAGGCGATTAAGGGCATCGTGGTGAACGTCATCACCCGCTTTATGCCTGAAGAGAAGATCAACCAGAAGGTGCTGCACGTGGCAATTAGCATTGGTGTGATCCTCGCGCTGTGGGTCTGGATCTCGACGCGTTTCTCGATCCTGTTCTTTATGCAGCTTGGCAGTCCGCTGTTTGGCCTGGTGTCCTGCCTGATCCCTTGCTATCTGGTTTATAAGGTGAAGGTGCTGCATCAGTTTAAAGGCCCGGGGGTCTGGTTCATCATTTTCTTCGGCATCTTGCTGTGTCTATCGCCCTTCTTTAAGTTCTTTGAGTAACGTTCGGTGGTTACGATGTTTTCGCGACCAGGGAAATTTATGAGGTAATCCATGAGTAATCGATCCACATCCGACTTTAACATCAGCACGCAAATCACCCAGCTTGGCCGGGATGCCAGCAAACAGGCGGGATTTGTGAACGTACCGGTCTATCGCGGCTCGACGGTGATTTTCCCGACGGTGAGTGACCTTGAACATAACCGTGCGGAGTTTAACTACGGCACCATGGGCACGCCGACGATTGCCAGCCTGGAGAATGCGTGGAGTGCGCTGGTGGGTGCAGCGGGTACGGTGCTGTCGCCGTCTGGCCTGGGGGCGATTGCGCTGTCGCTTTTGACCACGCTGAAAGCGGGTGATCACCTGCTGATGCCCGACAGCGTTTACCGGCCAACCCGTAACTTCTGCGCCGGGATGCTGACCAAAATGGGTATTGAAACCACCTATTACGACCCGCTGATTGGTGCGGACATTGAGAGCCTATTCCGGCCCAACACCACCACGCTATTCCTGGAGTCACCGGGGTCACAAAGCTTTGAAATTCAGGATATTCCAGCGATGACCCGGGCGGCGAAAAAACACAATATTGCCACCATCATCGATAACACCTGGGCGACGCCGATTTTCTTCCGCGCCCACGAGCACGGCTGCGATCTGTCGCTGGAGGCGGGGACCAAATATCTCGGTGGCCATTCAGACCTGCTGATGGGTGTGGTGTCGGCTAATGAAAACTGGTGGCCCCAGCTTCGTCAGACCTACGATTTGATGGCGATGCTGCCCGGTGCCGAAGACTGTTTCCTGGCGCTGCGCGGCTTGCGCACCATGCATCTACGCCTGAAAGAGGCGGAAAAACGCGGCCTGGAGATGGCGCACTGGCTGAGCGAACGCCCTGAAGTGATGAGAGTGCTGCACCCGGCGCTGCCGGAATGCCCGGGGCATGAGTTGTGGAAGCGTGATTTTACCGGATCATCCGGGCTGTTCTCTTTCGTGCTTAAGCCGGAATTTACCAAAGCAGGCGTGGCGAACATGCTGGATCATATGGGTATTTTTGGCATGGGGTATTCGTGGGGCGGGTTCGAAAGCCTGATGATTCCGTTTAACTGCGCTGATTATCGCACCGCCACCACCTGGCAGCCAGGTGGCCTGACGCTGCGCATCCAAATTGGCCTCGAAGATATGGATGATCTGAAAACCGATCTGGCAGAAGGTTTTGCGCGATTGCGCGCGGTTCTGTAACCCGATAGCCCATCGTGAACAATAATTCACGATGGCGCTTCACGCATAATGGCGCTAAATGTCGTTTACTTATACGTGAGTCGGAAATTATGAATATTGGATTTATCGGCCTGGGGGCGGTGGTGGAAACCGCCTATCTTCCTGCGCTAGCGCGACTGTCGTTCCCAATCTCCTCGTTGTGGGGATACGATCTGAATCCACAGCGCACGCTGCCGGGCGTTAGCGCCTGTGCGTCGCTGGCGGAGCTGCTGGAAAAGCCGCTCGACGTGCTGTTTATCACCACCGTTTCGTTGCAGCATCTGCCTGCGCTCGAGCAGGCACTGCGTTCTAACATCCCCCGTATCGTGGTGGAAAAACCGGTCGCCGCCACCCTGGCGCAGATTGATAGCCTGCGCCAGCTGCTTGCCCATGAAGATAATGCCCAGCGCGTGCTGGCGCTGGACCACTGGATGGCGCGCGATGGCGCGTTGTGTCTGGCTCAGGGGGAAATGGATGACCGCTGGCAGCCAGAGGATTCAGCGAGCGTGACTGCGCCGCTGGTCACTTCGCTGGACGATATTGCCAGCATCGACGGCTTTCTGCTGGAGCCAAGCGGCTTTAATGCCGCCGGAGAGCCTGTCGCCCTGAACTTTACTACCGGCGAGCCGGATACCCGTGAATTTCGCCATCCTGACGGCGTGATAGTCGATATCGGCACCCACGTGCTGGCCATGATGCGTGAGACGGTGCGCTATCTCGGCGGTAGCGATGATATTCAACTGGTGGCGGAGCAGGTTAAGGACCGGCTGGGGCGGCCTATCGCGCATGGCGATATCGAAACGGCGGAAGGGGAGGCGCATCTCAAAGGTACGCTAGGCCATATTCCGGTTAACCTGTGGCTGAACAAATACGCTGGGCCGGGCGTAGAGCGCAAAGGGATCCGCATTTATCTGCGCGACGGAAGGATTATCAGCCAGACTCGTGCTCCTGGCGGTGAAAGCGTAGAGCTGATTGATGGCGATAGCGTGATGCGCTGGACGCGGCCGGGCGCCATTTACGCGCACTGCCTCGCGGAGCACATTCTCGGTAAGCGTAGCCTGTTTTTCCGCGCCCCGGACGAAGTGGCGAAACTGACGCAGCGCCGGATGGCGGAAGTGGAGACGCTTTTGCGTATCCAGCAGCAGCTGCGTGGGGAACATTGAGCGGTGAGTCGTGGTAAAATAGCGGCACAAGAACCGAGTTAAGGAGTCGTCATGGAATTCATCTGCCCAACCTGTCAGGCCTCGCTGGAGGTGCTGGGTAACCAGGCCCACTGCGATCGCTGCGAGCAAGATTTTACGCTGGAAGCACGCTGCCCGGAGTGTCTGAAGCCGCTGGAAGTGTTGAAAGCCTGCGGCGCGGTGGACTACTTCTGCCAGAACGGCCACGGATTGATATCGAAAAAACGGGTGGAGTGGGCGCCTGTCGGTGAGTAATGGACGTCTCAGACCGGGCATAAATGCCCGGTCATTCTCAGCGCTTAGTCGGCTTTTTTACGCGCTCGCGTTTTCTTCTGCGCGGTGACCGTGCGGATTTCACTCTCCACCCAGCCGTCTGCCAGACGCGTCGTCAGCATCTCTCCCGCTTTTGCCTGCTTCGTTTGCTTCAGCACTTTGCCATTGCTGGCAGTCGTGACGCTGTAGCCGCGCGCGAGCGTTGCCAGCGGGCTGACGGCTTCCAGATGCGTCACCGCATTGCCAAAGCGTTCACGCTGCTCGCTCAGGCGGGCGCGAATATTCTCGGCCAGACGATATTCCAGTTGCTGAATACGCGACTGGGCGCGATGAATGCGCGGCTGCGGATTCTGCTGATTGAGGCGCTGCATCATGCGTTGCTGGCGTTGATTGGCCTGCTTTATCTGGTTTTCCAGCGCTGTGCTCATGCGTTGGCGAAGACGCTCAAGCGTCGTTTGCTGGCGTGCCAGCCGTAGCTGTGGGTGCTGCTGCTGAAGGCGATGGAATATCTGGGTAAAACGACGGCTGCGGTTGGCCAGGTAGTAGTCCATCGCCATACCGAGACGCTGCTGGGCGGATTGGATCTGGCGGACTAACTCTTGTTGATTACGGCTGACCATTTCTGCTGCGGCGGACGGCGTTGGCGCGCGCAGGTCGCCGACGAAATCGGCAATAGTGACGTCGGTTTCATGGCCGACGGCGCTCACCACCGGAATGTGGCTGGCAAAAATAGCTCGCGCCACGCGCTCATCATTAAAGCTCCACAAATCTTCCAGCGAACCGCCGCCGCGACCGACGATCAGCACGTCGCACTCGCCGCGGGCGTTGGCCAGCTCAATGGCGCGAACGATTTGCCCCGGCGCATCTTCGCCCTGGACGGCGGTTGGGTAAATCACCACCGGCAGCGACGGATCGCGGCGTTTCAGGACGTGCAGAATATCGTGCAGCGCAGCGCCCGTTTTGGAAGTAATCACCCCAACGCAGTGCGCGGGTGAGGGGAGCGGCTGTTTAAACTGCTGGTCGAAGAGGCCTTCGGCCTGGAGCTTCGCTTTTAGCTGTTCATACTTTTGCTGTAATAGACCTTCGCCCGCCGGCTGCATGCTCTCGACGATGATTTGATAATCACCGCGCGGCTCGTACAGCGTAATATTGGCGCGGACTAACACCTGCTGCCCATGCTGCGGACGGAACGTCACGCGGCGGTTGCTGTTGCGGAACATCGCGCAGCGCACCTGGGCGTTATCGTCTTTTAAGGTGAAGTACCAGTGGCCGGAAGCGGGCTGGGTGAAGTTTGAAATCTCGCCGCTAATCCACACCTGGCCCATCTCCTGCTCAAGCAGTAGACGCACCGTCTGGTTAAGGCGGCTAACGGTAAAAATTGAGGGGCTTTGTGAGGATAACATGTGAGCGGGATCAAATTCTAAATCAGCAGGTTATTCAGTCGATAGTAACCTGCTAACAGGTGAGTGCAAGCATTTTGTGCAAAAAAGTGTGGATGCAATCGCTTACGCTCTGTATAATGCCGCGGCAATATTTAATAACCTCCCAGGTGAGATATTGCCCATGCTACGTATCGCAAAAGAAGCCCTGACGTTTGACGACGTTCTCCTCGTTCCCGCTCATTCTACCGTTCTGCCGAACACTGCTGACCTCAGCACCCAGCTGACCAAAACAATTCGCCTGAACATTCCTATGCTCTCTGCGGCAATGGACACCGTGACTGAAGCGCGCCTGGCAATTGCCCTGGCACAGGAAGGCGGCATTGGTTTTATCCACAAAAACATGTCCATCGAGCGCCAGGCGGAAGAAGTTCGCCGCGTGAAGAAACACGAATCTGGCGTGGTTACCGACCCGCAGACCGTCCTGCCAACCACTACGCTTGCTGAAGTGAAAGAACTGACCGAGCGTAACGGCTTTGCAGGCTATCCGGTTGTGACCGAAGACAACGAACTGGTCGGTATCATTACCGGTCGTGACGTACGCTTCGTGACCGACCTGAGCCAGCCGGTGAGCGTCTACATGACACCGAAGGATCGTCTGGTTACCGTTCGCGAAGGCGAATCGCGTGAAGTGGTCTTCGCTAAGATGCACGAACGCCGTGTAGAGAAAGCGCTGGTGGTTGACGATAGCTTCCACCTGCTGGGCATGATCACCGTTAAAGACTTCAAAAAAGCAGAACGTAAACCAAACGCCTGTAAAGACGAGAAAGGTCGTCTGCGCGTAGGCGCAGCGGTTGGTGCGGGTGCGGGCAACGAAGACCGCGTTGATGCGCTGGTTGCCGCGGGCGTTGACGTCCTGCTGATCGACTCCTCCCACGGCCACTCTGAAGGCGTTCTGCAGCGTATTCGTGAAACGCGTGCAAAATACCCAGACCTGCAGATCATCGGCGGCAACGTTGCTACCGGTGCGGGCGCTCGTGCGCTGGCAGACGCTGGCTGCAGCGCGGTTAAAGTCGGTATCGGCCCAGGCTCCATCTGTACTACCCGTATCGTCACCGGCGTCGGTGTACCGCAGATCACCGCCGTTTCCGACGCGGTTGAAGCGCTGGAAGGTACCGGTATTCCGGTTATCGCCGACGGTGGTATCCGTTTCTCCGGCGATATCGCTAAAGCTATCGCAGCAGGCGCTGCTGCCGTGATGGTCGGCTCCATGCTGGCAGGTACCGAAGAATCCCCGGGTGAAATCGAACTCTACCAGGGCCGTTCTTACAAATCTTACCGCGGTATGGGCTCCCTGGGCGCGATGTCCAAAGGCTCTTCCGACCGTTACTTCCAGAGCGATAACGCTGCCGACAAACTGGTACCAGAAGGTATCGAAGGTCGCGTAGCCTATAAAGGTCGCCTGAAAGAGATCATTCACCAGCAGATGGGCGGCCTGCGTTCCTGTATGGGTCTGACCGGCTGTGGTACCATCGACCTGCTGCGTACGAAGGCTGAATTCGTGCGTATCAGCGGTGCGGGTATCCAGGAAAGCCACGTTCACGACGTGACCATCACCAAAGAGTCCCCGAACTACCGTATGGGCTCCTGATAAGTTTCCGCGCCCGGTTTTCACCGGGCGCTTTGTTATTGTTTCACTTGCCTCGGAATTAACGTCAAATGACAGACAATATTCATAAACATCGCATTCTCATCCTTGATTTCGGTTCCCAGTACACCCAGCTGGTTGCACGTCGCGTACGTGAACTGGGCGTCTATTGCGAGCTGTGGGCATGGGATGTTACTGAAGCGCAAATCCGTGAGTTCAATCCGAGCGGTATCATCCTCTCCGGCGGCCCGGAAAGCACCACCGAAGCAAATAGCCCACGTGCGCCAGAGTACGTGTTCAACGCAGGTGTGCCGGTATTCGGCGTATGCTACGGCATGCAGACCATGGCAATGCAGCTGGGCGGCCACGTTGAGAGCTCCACCGAGCGTGAGTTCGGCTATGCGCAGGTTGAAGTACAGACAGACAGCGCGCTGATCCGCGGCATCGAAGACTCCCTGACCGCTGAAGGCAAACCGCTGCTGGACGTGTGGATGAGCCACGGCGACAAAGTTACCGCCATCCCGGAAGGTTTCGTCACCGTTGCCAGCACCGAGACTTGCCCGTTCGCCATTATGGCGCACGAAGAAAAACGCTTCTACGGCGTGCAGTTCCACCCGGAAGTGACCCACACCCGTCAGGGCCTGCGTATGCTGGAGCGTTTTGTACGCGACATCTGCCAGTGTGAAGCGCTGTGGACCCCAGAGAAAATCATCGACGACGCCGTTGCCCGCATCCGCGAGCAGGTTGGCAACGATAAAGTGATTCTCGGCCTGTCCGGCGGCGTGGACTCCTCCGTGACCGCGATGCTGCTGCACCGCGCCATCGGTAAAAACCTGACCTGCGTGTTCGTCGACAACGGTCTGCTGCGTCTGAATGAAGCCCAGCAGGTGATGGACATGTTCGGCGACCACTTCGGTCTGAACATTGTTCACGTCGAAGGCGAGCAGCGCTTCCTCGACGCGCTGAAAGGCGAAAACGACCCAGAAGCCAAACGTAAGATCATCGGTCGCGTGTTCGTTGAAGTGTTCGACGAAGAAGCGCTGAAGCTGGAAGACGTGAAGTGGCTGGCGCAGGGCACTATCTATCCTGACGTTATCGAATCTGCGGCCTCCGCAACCGGTAAAGCGCACGTCATCAAATCTCACCACAACGTGGGTGGCCTGCCGAAAGAGATGAAGATGGGTCTGGTTGAACCGCTGCGTGAGCTGTTCAAAGACGAAGTGCGTAAAATTGGCCTGGAACTGGGTCTGCCGTACGACATGCTGTTCCGTCACCCGTTCCCAGGCCCAGGCCTCGGCGTTCGCGTGCTGGGCGAAGTGAAGAAAGAGTACTGCGACCTGCTGCGTCGTGCGGACGCTATCTTTATCGAAGAGCTGCACAAAGCCGACCTGTACAACAAAGTGAGCCAGGCGTTCACCGTGTTCCTGCCGGTACGTTCCGTCGGCGTGATGGGCGATGGCCGTAAGTACGACTGGGTTGTCTCCCTGCGTGCTGTGGAAACCATCGACTTTATGACCGCACACTGGGCGCACCTGCCGTACGATTTCCTCGGCCGCGTATCCAACCGCATCATCAACGAAGTCAACGGTATCTCCCGCGTGGTGTATGACATCAGCGGTAAGCCACCGGCTACGATTGAGTGGGAGTGAGGCTATTATTTAACCTATTGTTTTATTTGATTTAGTGAGTGCCATTGATGATATTGACTGCATTATCAATGGCATTTTTCATGGTATAAGGCCGACGCTGAATCGAAGATATAGCAAATACCATGTGGCCGTATAAGCAAATGCCATGGTATCGACAACCGGGTGCATTGCAGCGCTGTGCTGATGTCATCGATGCCCGCTTTTGGTCAGAACCGCTCTCTCGACCCAAGCCTCCAGATCGTTAAATATGCGCCAGAGGAGCACCTCGTGATCGAAATTGTGAACAAGGCAGCCGCCGCTCGGAATCGAAGTATCCATATGGGTGAATAAAGTTTGCGGAAAACACGCTGAGAAAATAGAAAAGCGTCAATGAAGGGACATAGCAATGGCGATTAACGGAGAGGACGGTGTTAGTGCAGTCACAGTGGATGAATTACTCCAGCAAGGCCTTCGGATACCGAACTATCAGCGCCCATACAGTTGGGAAGTATCGACCGCTCTACAACTGGTGGATGATATCAGCGAAGCTCTTCGAGATACCGAACGAACAGATATTCCCTATGTTTTGGGTGCAATCATTCTTCACGATGATGGTGAGTATCTCAATGTAGTCGACGGACAGCAACGTCTGCTGACTTTGCGAATGATTCTTGCGGCCTTAGATCCGATAAATCATCAGATTTCGATGTCTGGTAACAGCGGAACCCCTGTCTCCCTGGTTTGGATAGAGCTTCAAAGGCGCCTGCCGCAGTTGGAAGATAAAAAAGAATTTTTGGATTTTATCTGTCACAAATGTCAGTTGGTGCGTATTGTGACGGACGATATTGATGAGGCATTTCGTGTCTTTGATTCCCAGAACTATCGCGGTAAACCGCTTGCCCCTCATGACTTGCTCAAAGCACACCACCTGCGCGAAATGCACGATGAGTCCGCTGCTATGAAAGTGGCTGTCGTTGAGGCTTGGGAAGCCGTAAATGATGAGGATCTGGACAGGCTTTTTTCTACTTTTTTATACCGGATATCCAGGTGGTCACGAGGAGAATGCTCGCTCGAATTTACTATTAGGGACATCGATATATTCAAGGGAATTTCATCACGATCCCACAGATCATTTTCGCCAAATCTGCGATATCACCTTGCAGCACAAGCCGCTATGCCACTTCTAAGTGCATGGGCGGTGTCCTCTACACATGACGCACGAAATGCCGGGCGCAGCCGCTTTCAGCTTGATGCCCCGATAATCGCTGGGCGTTCATTTTTCGAGATGGTGACATTCATGCTTGACGAATTGAAGATACTGGAAAAAGAGGTTATCGACAGAGGTTTCAAAAACTTTGGCCCATCTCAAAGTCGCTACCGTTACGTGTACGAATTGTTCATTGCCGCGCTGCTTTGCTATACAAACAAGTTTGGCGATGAAGATGTGGATGAAGTGCGAAATAGGTTATTTGCATGGGCATATGCCTTGCGGGTCGAGTTACTTCGTGTGCAATTTGTTTCTGCTGACAACCGAGCGCGAGGTAAAAACGATGCAAATAAATCACCTTTTGTTTTGCTACGCAACGCGATGACTGGAAGTGTTGTCCACAAACTTCCAATAGCAAGTCAGCCATACAGCGATAACCACGAAAAGGAACTCGTTGCTTTTATCAAGGGGCTGCAATGAGCAAGAAGGAGTTGAAACCCGAACTGCTAACAGTAGGCAAGCTATTCACGGACAATTATCTGATTCCTATTTATCAACGGAACTATGCTTGGCGAGCCGAACAGATTGAGCAACTTATCAGCGATATTCAAGACTCGGTGGTTGGGGGCCAGGACGACTATTTTCTTGGGAACCTTGTTGTAATCAAGCGGGGTAGAGAGGACGAGTTCGAGGTCATAGATGGACAACAACGACTTACAACCCTCTATCTGCTTCTGACCTTCCTGGAGCTAAACGGTGAGGGTGAGAAGCCGTCGGTTGGCCATGCAGGCCACTTGCAATATGAGTCGCGCGCACGGGCAACGGAAGCCCTGCGGCGAGTAGCACAGGAGGCGGCTAAGGAGCACGTCCGACCGCAGGGCTACACGAGTAATGCAGATGCTGGCATCCATGAGGGCTACAGCATCATCAATCAGTTCTTCAAACAAAATGAAACCCTTAATCGCTCACGCGAAAAATTCTCCGATTTCTTGCTAACGAAGGTGACTGTCGTCCGTGTCTCGCTACCACCCAATACCGACCTCAATCGCTACTTCGAGATCATGAACACTCGTGGGCAGCAACTCAAGCAGGTTGATATTGTTAAGGCTCGCCTGATGAGCAAGTTGCCCAATCAATATGAGCGCGAATGCTTCGCGTGGGTTTGGGATGCCTGTGCTGACATGGATTCTTATGTCCAGATGTCTCTGACCCGTGGTGACACCAGTTTGCGAAACAAAGTATTTGGCGATGAATGGTCCTGGCTGGAGGTGACCAGCTTCGCATCGCTAATGGAAAGTCGTCCGCAATCCGGCACCAATTCATCAAGGCAATCCTCCGAAGGGGTATCGTTGTCCTTGGATGAGGCGTTGTCAAAATACGCTAAAGAGATCAAGTCAAATTCCACTGAAGACGAGGGCAACGAGCGGTTTCGTTCGACTATTGAGTTTCCGGCCTTTCTGCTACACGTTCTAAGAATTATGAAAGGCGATGAGGTCGAAGACGAAGGCCAGCTTGACGACAAGCGCCTCATCAAGTCATTTGACGATGCCGTAAATAATGTACCCGATGCTAAAGCCGATTGGGTGCGTAGCTTTGCATTCATGCTTCTCAAGTGCCGCAACCTCTTCGATGGCTTCATCTTGAAGCGCCAATTCACGGCGAACATTGGTGACGATGGTGATTGGTCTCTCCAGCGATTGAAGAAAAGCGGCGCGGACAAGAAGCTAACCCCGACGTACATCCATGTTTTCTCGGCCAGCAATGGAAACTTAGAGGAGGACGGCGGTGCTGACCCACATACCCGAGATGTATTGCTGCTCCAGTCCATGCTTCGGATTACCTACACTTCTCCGCGAACGATGCACTGGATTACCAAAGTGCTTCGCTGGCTATCCGTTAAAGCCCCTCAAGACGCGAAACATGCGGATCTTGCCGATTTGTTGAAGGGGTATGCCCGCAGCAAGGTTAAAGAGACATTCCCCTTTGAGGAAGATCAGCAACCACAGGGGTTTGGTATTAGCCGTATCGTCTTTTCGTATCTCGACTATCTTCTGTTGAGCGATTCCTCAAAACGAGATTTCAAATTTCAGTTCAGAACTTCCATTGAGCACTTTTATCCACAGCATCCGGACAAAGAACAGTCGGGTGCGGTTGTTTCAGGTTCTAGCCTTAACCTGCTTGGTAACCTCGCGCTCGTAAGCGTCAGCGCGAACTCAAAATTCAGCAATAGCCTTCCCAAAGCGAAGGCCGAAAACTTCAAGGATACGATTGAACTTCAAAGTCCCAAGCTCAAGAGAATGGCGGAAATCACTCGAAATACAAGCTGGGACGATCAGCAGATAACAGCACATCATGAAGAGATGGTAACGTTGCTTCGTGATGATGTAAGTCTGGTGGAGGCAAGCGGAAGATCCTACCCGGGGCGTTGACTTCTTTGAATAACCGCTTTTGGACGAATGTCCCTTGTGGAGTGCAAGTTGTCAGTCTAAAAGCGTTTTGCGTCGGGCGACACGATCAGTACAGCTCCCAGGTTTTCTTACCATGATATTTTGTGTGGTATTGACATGCAAAGATAATGCTATTTTTTTTGATTTTATAGTGTTTTAAGGCTGCATTGATCATCGAGTGGGAATAAGCCGATAACTCTTCCTGAGTTTTCATGAGCAGCTAAGAATGCAATCAACCCTCTGCTTTTACAGAGGGTTTTTATTTATGGCTAATTATGAAATTGCTATGTGGCACATCAGCGCCAGTTCCTCACAGTAAATCTGTATTTTTCTCAAGAACATTCGTAAATACCTGTAGTGGAACAGGTTTGTGATAGTAGAACCCCTGCAGCTTGGTGACGTTGCGAGAGATTAGGTATTCAACTTGCTCTTTAGTCTCAACGCCTTCTGCCACGACATCCATTTTTAATGTGGATGCCATATCAATAATAATATCGACTAAGGAAGCAGAGACCGACTCAGTGCCAATATTATTAATATATGCACGGTCAATTTTTATGATATCAACATTGAAATTCTGTAAATAATTAAATGAGGAGTGTCCGGTTCCAAAATCATCAATCGCAATTTTAACGCCCATTTCGGTCAACTGCCTTAACATTTCAATACTCACCGGGGTTTGCTCAATTAACTCGCGTTCAGTGATTTCCAGGCACAATACAAGGTTGTTTTTTGGGAAATTCCCAAGGAAGCGACGGCATTCTTCAACCAGACTCATGTCCTGAAAATGGACCTTACTAATATTGATGCTGAGAATAAATCCTTTCGGTATTATCGCTTCATGCTGGATAAAAAAATCCTGTAATTTTGGCATCATTGATGTGGTCATTGAGGCGATTAACCCACATTTTTCTGCCGCAGGGATAAACTTGTCAGGACTAATAATTTCGCCTGAGGTTTTTTGCCAGCGCATTAACACCTCAGCACCACAAAGCTTTTCATCTTTATTAACGATACCTTGTAACCAAGGGGTGAACTCATTGTTTTTTAACGCTGCATTAAGTATCTTTTCTTTTTTTCCTGGTGATGCAAGAATTTGATGGATAAACACTGAGAGTATAAAACATGCTAATGTGATAATAACTATTATCAGTTTGTACTCTGACCATAAGCGTAGCAATATATGCATAGGCTTCATACCAACAATGATCGTTATTGGAAGTAAGGAGCCCTGGACAGTAGAAGAGAAATCAAGCATTGGTATTGCTGAATGATGTACATGCCCGCTGTTTTCGATCCACGCATCGCCAACTTGTAAGTATGAAACCAGTTTTGTATTGCTGTTATTGACTTCAAGCATATTTTGCAAGTAACGACCATCAATAACACTGACAATTCCCAGGTCATTTTCATCCATGCGTGTGGCAAACAGAGGAATTCCTTTGGTTAAATATTCATCTGTAAATAAAAGGATATGATTGCGGTGGAAATTTTCTGCCGAACGAATCGGCATACCAACCGCTTCTGGTACCGAAGAACAAAAAATTTTACCGTTCTTAAAAAAACTTGCGTTGCGTAAATAGAGCTGTTCAGCCACTATATTTTGTATTTTTTCGTTAACGCGGGAATTACATTTCTTCGTTAGATCGTCTTTGATAAGTTGATGAGTCATTCCAGAATGATTAAGAATGACTTCTGCTTTGGTCATTAATTGATTAGCTGAATCCTGGGTGATTTCATTTATTGATTCTTCAAGTTGCATCTTCAATAGCAAGAAGCAAGAGCTTAAAATCATGAAGAAAACCAATGCAGAGATAAGTAATCGAATATGAGGTTTACTTACCATTGGTTTTGTTAATGGGTTGTTCATTGATGTGATTCCATTCTGTGAAATATGTAATTCCTATTGGGGAACATTATAAAAAGTGTAAATGTTGCTTTTCGTGATGTTGTCTTTTTCATAGGAACTACTTTAGTGCGCACACGTATTAACGAGGTTTGGTATCACGCGAGGCGGCACAAATGGATCACTTCTTAAGTGCTCACCTCAGAATTTTCATTTCCCTGGACATCCTTAATACCCGTGAATTTGAGCACATCAGCGGGTTGCGTCTCGAAGAGTGGAGCGATAGCTAGCCACGTAGCCGTCTGAACATCAGGCTAGGCTCCTTCCCCGGCACATCATCAATTTCCCGTACCAGCGTCATTCCGCATTTCAGCAGCACCTTCTGCGAGGCAAGATGGTTCTTGCGCACGATGCCTACCACCTCCTCAAAATTCAGCACGTTGAACGCATAATCAATCGCTGTCAGTGAGAACTCCGTGGCCAACCCTTTACCCCAGGCCTCTGGCGCAAAGCGATACCCCAGGTTGTTTACCGTGCAGTCGGGATATTCCACGATACGCAGCCCGCCAAAACCAATCACCCGCTGCGGGTTTTCCCGCAGGCTGATGGCCCAGTTACCAAAACCATAAACGTTGAGATGCTCGAGCCAGCCCGCCAGCACCCGGCAAGAGTGTGCGAGATCCGCATGCGGGCCTGCTGGGTTAAAAGTGTTGGTCGCAGGGTCACCGTAAATGCGATAAAGATCGTCGAGATCGTCTGCTGTCGCTGGACGCAGGGTGAGATGTTCGGATTGCAGGTGCATGGGTTTATCCTTGTCGAAAAGGTTGTTCATCGTGCGTTTTTATTGTGCGACTAGCCTGGCACAGCGCAATCGACACCGCCAGCCCGGCGACGATCAGCGCCAGCGCAGCGGAGAGCATCAGGCTGCCATTGATCCCCAGACGATGATTCAGCCACGCGTAGGCAAACGGTGAGGCAGCGGCGAGCACCTGCGCCGGAATCAACAACACGCCGGTGCGACGGGCGTAATCTTCGGTGGCGAATAGCTGAAGTGGCAGAGTCGCTTTGAAAACGGTGGTTAAGCCATTGATCGCGCCATAGCCCAGGACAAAACCCCCGGCGGCCCAGGCGATATGTGTGCTGCTCATGCCGAGGGCGAAGCAAAGCGGAATAAAAAAGGTGGTGAGCAGGGTGAGTTTTATCGGCGTGAGCGCTGAACCCGAGGCAACTTCGAGAAAGCGCGCGCCGGTCTGCCCGACGCCCCAGAGCATACCGACGGCAACGGGCAGTCCGTGTGCGGCGATGAACTCCGGCAGGTGCGTCGAGGTGCCGTTAGATATAAACGTTACCAGCGCTATCAACGCGGCATACAGCAAACCAGTACGGCGATCGTGCGCAGACGCAGACGCAGCACGGCGAGCAGGAACCGGCGGCAGCTTCTGGTTAGGCAAGCGCATCAGCAGCAGTGCACTCACGATCCCCAGCAGGCCATAAACCAGCAATGCTCCCCGCCAGTCGGTGACCGTCAGCAGCGCCGCACCCAGCGGCCAGAACAGCGCGGAAGCAAGGCCACCGGCAAGCGTCACGCGGGAGATAGTCACGCGTGCGCGCTGTCCGTACAGATTAACCAGCGCGGCGAAAAGCCCGTCGTAGAGCGCTAGCCGCATACCGATGCCGGTTATCATCCAGGCGATGTACCAACCAAAAAGCGAGTGAATTACCGACATCAGCAGGCAGCCTACGGCAATAAGCAACGTTCCACAGACCACCCCACGCTGGCCGCCAAAATGCGCCAGCAGGCGGGCAACCCAGGGGGAGAGCAGCGCCATCATCAGCATCGCTAGCGTCAGGCCCAGGTAGATATGCGCTGATGACCATCCAGTGTCCTGCGCAATCGCGCGGGCAAAAGTGCCCGGCATATAAAACGAAATCCCCCAGTTGATCAGCTGATTGCCTCCGGCAGCGAGGGTGACGGGGAGCGATGCGGCAGGTGTTTTCATTATCTTCTCGTAGGTTATGCAGTTGCTGGCAGCATAACCTGCGCGCTATTGTGCAGGCAGAGCCCTCCATTTATGACCCTGATAAGAGAAACTTTGAATGACGACGCTGAATCTGGGATACCTGGCAACGTTTCGTTTAGTGGTTCAGCGTGGCAGCTTTTCGGCGGCGGCGGACGTGCTGGGGATTTCACAACCCGCCGTCAGCCTGCAGGTGCGTCAGCTTGAGCAGTTTCTGCAAGCGAGGCTTATCGAACGCACCGGACGCGGGGTAAAGGCCACCGCGGCCGGCCTGGCGCTTCTGCTTCACGGTGAACGTATCGAACAAGCGGTCAGTGAGGCAGTGCAGTCGGTGAACGACTGCCAGCAGACCGTAAGCGGCACGATTACGCTTGGCACCGGCGCCACGGCTTGTATCCACCTTTTGCCGCCTTTACTACAGCACCTGCGCGAGCAGCACCCGATGCTCGCGGTGGGGGTAACGACCGGTAATACGCTGGATATTACTCGTGCAGTAGAAGAAAACCGCCTCGATTTAGGGCTGGTCACGCTACCTGCCAGCGGGCGCAGCCTGGATATCATGCCGGTTTTACGTGAAGAATTTGTCGTTATCAGCGCCGAATCACAGGGTGAACTCAACCTGGAAATGCTAAAGACGCTGCCGCTGATTGCGTTTGAAGCGGGAAGCGGAACGCGCGACCTGATTGATAGCTGGTTCCAGCAGGCTGGGCTTCAGGTGACGCCGGTGATGCAACTGGGCAGCATAGAGGCGATTAAACGTATGGTGGCGGCGGGGTTGGGGTACAGCATTATTCCGCGGATGGCGGTGGAGCATCATCGTGACGCGGAAGGGCTACGGGTAGGATCGCTGGCGCCGCCGCTCTATCGTCAGTTAGGTATCGTGATGCGGCAGGATAAAATTTTGAGCAAAGGAATGACGGAAATTATCCGGCTGTTGCAGCAGCACGCTCCCCTCTAAGAAAAAAGGGGAGCGCCGGGTTTAGTCGACCAACTGCAGTTGCTGCTGAGGCCGGTTGGCAACGTTCTCTACGCGGATATCCATCTGCGGGTACGGTAGGTCAATGTGATTAGCATCCATCGCCTCTTTGATGTTTTCTAGCAGGTCGTAGTAGGTGTTCCAGTACTCGGCGTTGCGCACCCATACGCGCACATAGAAGTTCAGCGATGACGCGCCCAGTTCACCTAAACGCACGGTGAAACCGCGCTTCTGATCGATACGTTTATCCTGCTCGATGAGCTGGGTGATGACCCTTTTCACATCGGCAATTCGGCTCTGATAGCCTACGCCAATCACCAAATCGATGCGGCGGAACGGGTGTCGTGAGTAGTTAATGATATTGTCGGCAATAATCTTGCCGTTGGGGATAACCACCTCTTTGCTGTCGCCGGTTAGCAGTGTCGTTGAAAAGATATGTACCTTCTCAACGGTGCCGGTCATGGTGCCAATTTGCACCACTTCGCCCGCGCGGAAGGGGCGCAGGGAGACCAGCATCACGCCCGCCGCGAAGTTTGACAGCGAGCTTTGCAGCGCCAGGCCGATAGCCAGGCCTGCGGCACCAATCACGGCGATAATGGATGACGTCTCAATGCCCAAACGCCCCAGCGCGGCGACCACCGAAAACGCAAGCGTGATGTAGCGAACCAGTGCAGTAAAGAATTGCACGATGGTGATATCCACCTTGCGTTTTAGCAGCAATTTTTCCAGCCCACGGGAGAGCAGGCGGGCGATAAATTTACCAATAAATAACAGAATAATCGCCGCAACGATGTTCCAGCCAAACTGGATAACCGCGTCGCTGTGACCTGACATCCACTCCAATCCACTTCTTATTTTGGGAAATAACGTAAAACCTTTCATGGTAAAAATCCTGCCGCTTTAAAATTAATGGTGGAAGATTCAATTAAATATTCAACATATATACAAAAAATCTATATATTTATAAGTAGGGTGCTTTTGGAGTTATGTATTAGCGACTATTTGCGCTTTTATCACCGTTTTTTTAGACGACTGATTGATGCATCAAAAAATCAGCGCGGCATGTTGCGGCAGCAGAAAAGGAAAAGTTTGTGTAATTGTGCGGGAAATTATTTTTTGGCTAATAAAGTACGAATTGAAACTAATGTGGCAGAATGGGGATGAAACACGACTAAATTCCTTACCGGATGGTTAAAAATCAATCTTTTAGCCATTCGGTAAGGAATCTCGGTGTCGGAAAAAAAGGGGCGTTAACGGTCGTCGGTTTGCGCGGGGGAAGTCTTTTGCGACAGGCTGCTCTGCTGGGACTCTTTTTTGTCCTGGTGGTGATGCCACGCGCCGATGGAGGAGTAGACGAAGCGTCCGAAGAAGAAGATAAAGCTGATAAGCAGTACGATACGGGTCATTCGACCATTAAATCGGTGTCGTTTTCGTAGGCTGGTAACCTGGCTCACAAAGGGGTCCTTACGTTATACCCATAGACGGGCGGTACGTACATTAAGGCACAGAGCGGGGCGTGGGTCAATTGCGATGAATGTAAAAAACCGTCAGATAAAACATTAATTAATGTTATATAAGATATTATTCGTATTCACAAGCAGGCCTTGATTACGAGGGGTAGACCAAAGAAAAGAAAATTAGTGTTTTTATGTACGTTATTTTTTGACTCATATCAAACTTCATTCGTAAGCGATAACTAAAATCTCCACCTGACCCGCGTAATATCTTCTCTCGCGGCCTTTTTTAAGCCAGGTTGGATGCCTGTCTGAAAATACCCAGCTGGATTTGGGGTATCCTTAGAGCATCTATGAATTTCAGTAAAATATATAAGCAATATCGAGATGAGTGGTGGGGACTGCCCCTGATATTGCCTCTTCTTGTGTTACCAATAATCAAATTTGCTAATACATACACCTATATTGGCGGCGGCAAAACCTACCTTTATTACCTACCGCTGCCGTTTATGCTTTGCATGATGTTGTTCTTCAACTGGAAAGTGCTGCCTGGCCTTGTTGCAGGTATTAGCTGCTATCTTACTGACGATCTCCATTTTGTGGAAAGGGTGGGCATTGCGTTGCAGTTCCTCATTCCGACGATTGTGGCATGGGGCGGGTATCAGTTTTTTAACCAGCAACGCAAGATGATTTCACACGGCGATACGCGGCTGATGGCGCATCGGCTGTTCTGGCAGATGTTTGTCCCATCGACGGTTTTCATGCTGCTGATACAGTTTGCGCTGTATCTTGGGCTGTATCCGAGCCTGGGGGATACCGAGTGGGCCTCTCCGCTCACCCAGCGCAATCTGATTAACTACCAGTCGTTGCTGATGGGCTATCTGACCGGCGTGCCGCTATGCTATCTGATGGTGCGTTTAATCCGTAACCCCAACTATCTTCGCAGCTTCTTGTCGCAGGTGCGCCGTGATTTTGATCCAAAGGTGAAATGGCCGGAAATGCTGGCCTGGAGCACCCTGGTGATTGGTGTTTTCTCGATGTTGATGGTACCGATGACCAAAGGCAGCACGATATTCAGCACCAACTATACGCTGTCGCTGCTGCTGCCGATTATGCTCTGGGGTTCGATGCGCTTTGGCTACCGCTTTATCTCGGTTATCTGGACGCTGATGCTGATTGTGGCCATCCACTATCACTATCACTATGTACCTAAAAGCGCAGGCTATAGCGTCCAGCTGGCGATAACCTCATCGAGTTACCTGATCTTCTCGTTTATTATTGCGTATATGGCGATGCTCTCCAGCCGCCAGCGTGCCATTCATGAACGCGTGCGCCGCATTGCCTTCATCGACCCGGTGGTCAGCCTGCCTAACATGCGCGCGCTGAGTCGGGCGGTGAACAATACGCCGTGGTCGGTACTGTGCTTTTTACGCATGCCGGATCTTGAAGTGCTGACGCGCCACTATGGCATTATGTTGCGTATCAACTACAAGCAGAATCTGGCGAAGTATCTTAGCGAAATGCTCCGCCCCGGCGAGAACGTCTACCAGCTTACCGGTAGTGACCTGGCGGTGCTGCTGCATACTGAATCCTATAAAGAGCGAGTGGAAGCGCTCTACGACCGTCTGAAGCAGTTCCGCTACAGCTGGAATGGGATGCCGCTGCAGCCGCAGATTGGTATTAGCTATTGCTATATCCATTCGCCGGTGGCCCATCTCTCGCTGATGCTGGGGGAGCTGAATACGGTGGCGGAGCTTTCGCTTGCTACGAATCGCCCGGAAAACTTACAGCGCCGCGGCGCGCAGTACCTGCAGCAAGAGCTGAAAGATAAGATCGCCATGATGGTGCGGGTGCAGCAGGCGCTGGAAAACAACCGCTTCCGACTGATGGCGCAGCCGATTGTCGGTATTCGCGGCGATGATTATCACGAAGTCCTGCTGCGTATGCTTGGTGATGATGGCGAACTTATCTCGCCGCTGTTGTTCTTACCGGTCGCCTATGAGTTTGGCATGGCCTCGCGCATCGATCTCTGGGTGCTGGAAAATACGCTGGTCTTTATGGCGAGCCGTCGGGAAAGTAATCCAGGTATGCGTCTGGCGCTTAACCTCTCGCCTTCCACGGCGAGCGGAACTGGCTTTGCGCATCAGGTGAAGGAACTGCTGGAAGAGTACGGTATTGAGGCCTGGCAGCTGGTCTTTGAGATCACCGAGAGCCACTCGCTGGTGAATGCCGAGCAGGCGCGGCGGACGCTGCGTGAGCTTCAGGAGTTGGGCTGTCGGGTGGCGATTGACGATTTTGGAACCGGCTATGCCAGCTACGCGCGTCTCAAACATATCAGCGCCGATATTCTGAAAATCGACGGCAGTTTTATCCGCAATATTGCGACCAGCAGCCTGGATTACCAGATTGTCTCGTCTATCTGCCATCTGGCGCGCATGAAGAGGATGCGGGTGGTGGCGGAGTACGTTGAAAACGAGGAGATCCGCACGGCGGCGATTGCGCTGGGGATTGATTATCTGCAGGGGTACGGCATCGGCAAGCCAGCTCCCCTGGAGGAGCTGGCGGTAGCGGAAACGGCGGCGTGTGAATCAGGCGGCGACCACTTCGTCGGGCGCACGCTCCTCAGTGATTTTTAACAGCCAGCCGGTGACGCTCTCCCAGTACTGCTGCTCTTTCTCCAGATCGAGCAGCACCAGCGCGTTCTGGGTAAACCAGTCGTGCGGGAAGCAGAGCGTCCAGTGGTTAGCCTCGGTGGTCAGCTTCAGCGTCGGTGGCGTGGTTGTCGCCTGACGCTGGTTGTTCAGCAGCACGCCAAGGCGCAGCAACTGGATCATCGGCAGGAACTGTTTCTTCTTGAACAGCGTAAAGCGCGGCAGTTCGTCGAGCTTAATCGCCTTACGGTGGAAGCGCACCAGCGTCGACATCAGATACTGCTGCTCCTGGTTGAAGCCCGGCAAATCGCTGTTTTGCAGAATATAGGCCGAATGGCGGTGCATGCCGCTGTGGTTAATATTCAGCCCGACTTCATGCAGCATCGAAGCCCATTTCAGCAGCGCAGTCAGCTGTGGATTGCCCAGCTTCGGGTTTTGCTCCAGCCACTGATCGTACATCTGCATGGTCGTTTCCAGCACGCGCTGCGCCTGTTCACGGTCAATGTTGTACTGGTTTGCCAGACTTTGCGCGGTGCGGCTGCGCACGTCCTGGTGGCGGAAACGGCCTTCCATTTCATACAGCACGCCTTCACGGAGCGCGCCGTCGGAGAGACGAAGTTCTTTAATCGCCAGTGCATCGAATACGCCGCAGAGAATAGCCAGCCCCGGCACGAACACGCCTTTACGCTCTTCCGACAGGCCCGGCAGGCTCAGACTATTGAAGTTTTTATACTTCAGCACCTCTTCTACCAGCATCTCGAGACGTTCAGGGGTGATAAAACCGTCCTTTTCGCCCATCTCAACCAGCACTTCGTGGGCCGCTTTGATAGTGCCCGACGCGCCCATGGCAAAATTCCAGCCCTGAATGCGGTACTGCCACGCCAGCGTTTCCAGCTTCTGCACCGCCGCCAGGCGTGCGCGCTGGAAGTTTTCGCGGTTGATGGTGCCGGCAAGGAAGAACTGCTGGGCAAAGCTAACGCAGCCCATACGACGGCTTTCGACCAGCTTCGGCTCGAAGTCTTCGCCAATCACCAACTCGGTGGAGCCGCCGCCGATATCAATCACCAGCTTGCGGCCTTTTTCAGGCTGAGTGTGCTCTACGCCCATAAAAATCAGACGGGCTTCTTCGTTCCCGGAGATGATTTCAATAGGGTAAGGGATCACCTTTTCCGCTCGCGTCAGAAACTCGGTGGCGTTCGCGGCCTGACGCAGCGTATGGGTACCGACGATACAGACGCTGGACGGAGCGAAGCCCTGCAGGCGCTCGGCAAACAGCGACAGGCAGCTAAGACCGCGCTCCATTGCCTCTTCGCTCAGCATATTGTTTTCATCCAGCCCATCGGCCAGATGAACACGTTGCTTCAGACGGCCAATAATCTGCATCGCGCCGTCGACGACGCGCGCGATAACCATATGGAAACTGTTCGAACCAAGATCAACCGCCGCAAACTCCTGCGGCCGGGGTGCTTTGCTTTTTATTGGCATAGGTTAGTCAGGTTGTTCAAGTGATTTGAGGTAATCGTAAATCGCCTGCTGCGCGCGGACCTTGCGTCGGTTGCCGCGTGGCACATAGCGATTACTCAGTTCTTTATCAATAAAGCGGGCTTTCACCGTGTCGCTGAACAGAATATCGATAATATCGAGGATCCGCTGTTTAAGGCGCGGGTCGAGCAGCGGGGTCGCCACTTCGATACGGTAGTCGATATTTCGGGTCATCCAGTCAGCGGAGGAGAGATAAACGCGTTTATCGCCGCCGTTCTCAAAAATATAGATGCGATCGTGCTCAAGGAAACGGTCAACGATGCTGATCACACGAATATTATCGCTGATCCCCTCTAATTCTGGAATCAGAGAACACATGCCGCGGATCAGAAGATTGACCTGCACGCCGGAACTTGAGGCCGCGTACAGACGATCAACCAGCCCTTTATCGACCAGGTTGTTGAGTTTTAGGGTAATTCCTGCGGCCTGGCCGTTTTGCGCGTTGGCGATTTCACGGTCGATCATCTCGTAGAGCAGACGACGGGAGTTCTGCGGCGAGACCAGCAGATAGTCGAAGTTCACCGGACGATACGGGTTCTCGATAAAGTTGAACACCCGGCGGACCTCGTTGGTGATGCGGGCATCGGCGGTCAGCAGCGAGTAGTCGGTGTAGATACGCGCCGTTTTCTCGTTAAAGTTACCGGTGCCGATGTGCGCATAGCGCACCACGTCGTCGCCTTCTTTACGCGACACCAGGAACAGTTTGGCGTGAATTTTCAGTCCTGGCGCGGAGAAGATCACATGAACGCCCGCTTCGGTCAGGCGTTTCGCCCAATGAATGTTGGCCTCTTCGTCGAAGCGTGCCTGCAGCTCAACGACCACGGTGACTTTTTTACCGTTGTGGGCGGCGTGGATCATCGCATCAATGATGCGCGAGTCTTTCGCCACGCGGTAGATGTTGATCTTAATCGCCAGTACGCTCGGGTCGAACGAGGCCTGACGCAGCAGCTCCAGCACGTGCTCAAAGGTGTGGTACGGGTAGTAGAGCAGCACGTCGCGTTCGCGAATAGCATCGAAGCCGTTGCGGAACTTATCGAACCATAGATGGCGCAAGCGCGGCATTGGCTTGTTGACCAGGTTGGCTTTACCGACGTTCGGGAAGCCAATAAAGTCTTTAAAGTTGTGATAGCGACCACCCGGCACGATGGAGTCATAGCGGGAAATGGTCAGCTTTTTACGCAGCATCTCCACCATCGCATCCGGCATATCGCGCTGGTACACAAAACGCACCGGCTCGGCGGTCAGACGCTGCTTCAGGCTGGAGGACATCAGCTCCATCAGGCTCGACTCCATTTCGTGCACCAGATCGTACTCGGCATCACGGGTCATTTTCATGGAGTAGGCGTTGAGGGCGTCGTAGTCGAAGAAGCCTTTGAAGATATCATCCAGGCAGTAGCGCAGGATGTTATCCAGCAGGATCATCGGTTTGCGACGGCGCGGCGTTTCTGGCGGCAGGTTGACGAAGCGCGGCACTTTATCTGACGGGATCTCCAGCAGCGCGTAGTTGATCTCGTCGCCGCGGATAATTTCGACCGCCAGGTAGGTGTAATCGTCTTTCAGGAACTGGACCAGATCGGTCTCCCGATTCAGCAGGATCGGGGTGATGTGCTGGCGCAGATGCTGTTTAAAGTAGTGACGCAGCCAGCCCTGTTGGTTGACGGAAAGCTGGCGTTCGTTAATCAGGAAGATTTGGTTACGGGCCATCTCCAGCAAGAGTTCGTTGTAGAGGCCATCGAACTCTTGATCGGCTTTCAGCACCCGGGCCTGAATACGGCTCAGCAGGTGACGAGAATGCGTGGTGACGCCCTGTTCTTCGCTAATGATGATGCGGCGCTTTAGCTCCGCAAAGCGGACCTTGTAGAATTCGTCGAGGTTGTTGGAGTAGATCCCCAGGAAACGCATACGTTCAATAAGCGGGTTACTTTTGTCAGCCGCTTCCTGGAGGACGCGCTCGTTGAATGACAACCAGCTCAGTTCTTTTTCGATGTACAGTTTTTCCTGACCCATTACTACTCACACTCCGGTTTATTCACGGGACGCGGCAACGTCGTCTACTGATTATATTGCTAGCTTTGCCGGGCTATGTCCAACTGTGTCATCTTAGTATGACAGTTATCCTGATTTGCATAAAAAAGAGGGCCATAAGGCCCTCTTAGTCAGGTAGCCCGGCCGAACGAAGTGACGCCGGGGAGATGCCGAGGAGTCGGCGTTGACACGCCTCGTCCGGGCTACTGGATTTATTCTGCGGCATAGCCTTCCGGCGTCAGCTTAATGTCGTCAAGCCAGGCGTGATTATCCTGCATCTTCAGACGGCCATTAAGGAACCAGCTCACCACCAGAGGATAGATAGCGTGCTCCTGCGCCTGAACGCGTGAGGTGATTTCCGCTTCGTCGTCACCGGCGAAAACCGGCACCTTAGCCTGCAAAATCACCGGCCCGCCGTCCAGCTCTTCGGTCACGAAATGCACCGAGGTGCCGTGTTCCGTATCGCCGTTGTCCAGCGCCTGACGATGGGTGTTCAGGCCCGGGTATTTTGGCAGCAGGGAAGGGTGGATGTTGAGCAGCTTGCCCTGATAGTGCTGAACAAACTCTGCGCTCAGAATGCGCATGTAGCCTGCCAGCACCACGACATCGGGCGCATAGGCGTCAATTTCATGCATCAGCTCGCGGTCAAAGGCTTCGCGGCTGGCAAATTGGCTGGCAGCCAGCGCGTGCTGGGGAATACCGGCCTCACGCGCCCGCTCAAGACCGAACGCGTCGGCCTTGTTGCTAAATACCGCCCTGATGGTGCCTGGAATCCTTTTCTGCTCACAGGCATCGATAATCGCCTGTAAGTTGCTGCCGCTGCCGGAAATCAGCACGACGATATTTTTCATTTATTCGATGACCACACGCTGTTCGGAATCAGAGGCTTTGATATAGCCGATTTTCCACGCGTTTTCACCTTTTTCGTTCATCAGCGCAATCGCTTTGTCAGCCTGATCGGCCGCCAGCGCAATAACCATGCCTACACCGCAGTTAAAGGTACGGTACATTTCATGCTGGCTCACGTTACCGGCATCCTGCAGCCAGTTGAATACCGCTGGCCACTGCCAGGAGGATTCATCAATTACTGCCTGGGTGTTGTCCGGCAGAACGCGCGGGATGTTTTCCCAGAAGCCGCCGCCGGTCAGGTGGGCGATAGCGTGAACGTCGACGCTGGCAATCAGTTCCAGAATGGACTTCACGTAGATGCGGGTCGGTGCCAGCAGGTGGTCGGCCAGGGTTTTGCCTTCCAGTTGAGTGGTATCCGGGTTGCAGCCGCTCACTTCAATAACTTTGCGCACCAGCGAGTAGCCGTTGGAGTGCGGGCCGCTGGAGCCGAGGGCAATCAGTACGTCGCCGTCGGTCACTTTGCTGCCGTCGATGATTTCTGACTTCTCGACCACACCCACGCAGAAACCGGCGACGTCGTAATCTTCACCGTGGTACATGCCCGGCATTTCGGCGGTTTCGCCGCCAACCAGCGCACAGCCAGACTGCAGACAGCCTTCGGCGATGCCGCTGATAACGCTTGCTGCGGTATCGACGTCCAGCTTACCGGTCGCATAGTAGTCGAGGAAAAACAGCGGCTCGGCGCCTTGTACCACCAGGTCGTTCACGCACATGGCCACCAGATCGATGCCAATGGTGTCGTGACGTTTTAAATCCATCGCTAAACGCAATTTGGTGCCAACGCCGTCAGTGCCGGAAACCAGCACCGGTTCGCGATATTTTTGCGGCAGCGCGCACAGTGCGCCAAAACCGCCTAATCCACCCATCACTTCCGGACGGCGAGTTTTCTTCACCACCCCTTTGATACGGTCAACCAGAGCGTTTCCTGCGTCAATATCAACACCGGCATCTTTATAGCTGAGAGAGGTTTTGTCGGTCACTGCTAAGTCTCCACGCGTTTGCGATAGCAAGAAAAATCGGCGCAATTCTATCAGTCCAGGCAAACGTTTGCGAGCCTATTCTGATCCCAATTTTTACCTCCCGGTTTTTCCATTGTTTCCATCTATATATCGGTCAAATATGATACTGCTCACGAAAATGAAACCGGGTACACCCTTGTCCTTGCATCCACTGAGCACAATCCACATCATATCAATGAAACCGGTTTCTGTTTTTTGTTTCAGCGAAGCCAATCACCGATGTAAAACGGCTACAAGGGATGAATGGAATGAAGATTGCTGCCTTTGATATTGGGGGTACGGCGTTAAAGATGGGCGTTGTTGCCGCCAGCGGTGAACTGCTCGATAAGGGAAAAGAGCCAATCAGCAACAGCGATGGTGACCAGATTCTGGCGGCGATTGAGCGCTGGATTACGGCCCACCCAGAGTGCACAGGGATTGCCATCAGCGCACCGGGCTACGTTAACCCGCATACCGGCTTTATCGAAATGGGCGGCGCCATTCGTCGGTTCGACAACTTTGCCATTAAAGCGTGGCTGGAAGAACGTACCGGCCTTCCGGTGGCGATTGAGAACGACGCGAATTGCGTGCTGCTGGCCGAACGCTGGCAGGGCAAAGCTCGCGATATGGCCAACTGCCTGGTGATGACCATCGGCACCGGCATCGGCGGCACTATCTTCTGCAACAACCAACTGGTGCACGGCGCCCGTTTTCGCGCCGGTGAGTTTGGCTATATGCAAACTATGCGCCCCGGTTCACGCGACGTCCGTCGCTACTCCATGAATGAAAACTGCACCCTGCGCGTGCTGCGCCATCGCTACGCGCAGCATATCGGCAAAGCGCTGGAAGAGGTGACGGGCGAGGAAATTTTTGACCGCTTTGACGCGGGTGACGCCATCTGTCAGCGACTGGTATCAGAGTTTCTCAACGATATCGGCACCGGCCTTTACAACCTGGTAAACCTGTTTGACCCGCAGACTATTTTTATCGGCGGTGGCATTGTCGAGCGCCCAGGTTTTCTGGCCCTGATGCGTGAGCATCTGGCCTGGTTCGGCATTGCCGACTACATCGATACCGTCAGCCATGGCAACGACGCCGGGCTTATCGGCGCGGTTTACCATTTCAATCAGCACTATTCGCAGCGATAACTCACTGTTTAACGAGGGAAAGATATGTCTGGATTTAAAGCTGGGTTTCTCTGGGGCGGCGCGGTAGCCGCACACCAACTTGAAGGCGGTTGGCAGGAAGGCGGGAAGGGTGTGAGCGTGGCGGATGTGATGACCGCCGGTGCGCACGGCGTGCCGCGCGAAATTACCAACGGCGTACTGCCAGGAAAAAACTATCCGAACCACGAAGCCATCGACTTCTATCATCGCTATAAAGACGATCTGAAGTTGTTCGCTGAGATGGGCTACAAATGCTTCCGTACTTCTATTGCCTGGACGCGTATTTTCCCGAACGGCGATGAGTTGACCCCGAACGAAGCGGGCCTGCAGTTTTATGACGACTTGTTCGATGAGTGCCTGAAGCTTGGCATCGAACCGGTCATCACGTTGTCGCACTTCGAGATGCCGTACCACCTGGTCACCGAATACGGCGGCTGGCGCAACCGTAAGCTGATTGAATTCTTCGTCCGCTTCGCCAACGTGGTGTTTACCCGTTACCAGCACAAAGTGAAGTACTGGATGACGTTCAACGAAATCAACAACCAGGCGAACTTCCACGAAGATTTTGCGCCGTTTACCAACTCAGGCCTGAAGTATCAGCCGGGTGAAGACCGCGAACCGGTGATGTATCAGGCCGCGCACTATGAACTGGTGGCGAGCGCGCTAGCCGTAAAAGCCGCGCGTGAGATTAACCCATCGCTGCAGGTTGGCTGCATGATTGCCATGTGCCCAATCTACCCGCTGAGCTGTGCACCAAACGATATGATGATGGCGATGAACGCCATGCACCGTCGTTACTGGTTCACCGACGTGCACGTGCGCGGTAAGTATCCGCAGCATCTGCTGAACTACTTCGAGCGTCGCGGTTTTGAGCTGGATATTACCGACGAAGACCGTCAGGCGCTGACCCAGGGCTGCGTCGATTACATCGGCTTTAGCTACTATATGTCGTTTGCCACCAAGGCCACCGACGATAATCCGCAGCTCGACTACGACGAAACCACCAGCCTGGTCTCCAACCCATATGTACAAAAGTCCGACTGGGGCTGGCAGATTGACCCGGTGGGCCTGCGCTATTCGCTGAACTGGTTCTATGACCACTATCAGCTGCCGCTGTTTATCGTGGAGAACGGTTTCGGGGCGATTGACGTGCTGGAAAGCGACGGCACGGTGAACGACCAGTACCGTATCGACTATCTCTCAGCGCATATTGCCGAAATGAAAAAAGCGGTTGTGGAAGACGGTGTGGATCTGATGGGCTACACCCCGTGGGGCTGTATCGACCTGGTTTCCGCTGGCACCGGCGAAATGAAGAAACGCTACGGCTTTATTTATGTCGATAAAGACAACGAAGGTAACGGTACGCTGGCGCGCAGCCGTAAAAAATCTTTTGCCTGGTATCAGAAGGTGATTGCGACCAACGGCGAAGAGCTCTAACCCGCTGAATACGTAAAATAAAACCCCGCGAGTCGGGGTTTATTTTTATCCTGTCTTATACTCTCTGGGGACCCATTCACCGCTTTGCTTGATCCTGGTCAATCATCACAGGTATGGCGCAATCGTAAAAAAGCGGTATAATCCCGCGATTTTTTTTGTGGCTGCCCCATCTAAAGGAGAAAGAGAATGAAGATTGTGGAAGTTAAACACCCACTCGTCAAACACAAGCTGGGCCTGATGCGCGAGAACGACATCAGCACCAAACGCTTCCGTGAACTCGCCTCCGAAGTCGGCAGCCTGCTGACTTATGAAGCTACCGCCGGTCTGGAAACCGAAAAAGTGACTATCGAAGGCTGGAACGGCCCGGTAGAAATCGACCAGATCAAAGGTAAGAAAATTACCGTTGTGCCAATCCTGCGTGCAGGCCTGGGCATGATGGACGGCGTACTGGAAAACGTACCAAGCGCGCGTATCAGCGTTGTCGGTATGTACCGTGACGAAGAGACGCTGGAGCCGGTACCTTACTTCCAGAAGCTGGTCTCCAACATCGATGAACGTATGGCGCTGATCGTTGACCCAATGCTGGCTACCGGCGGTTCCGTTATCGCCACCATCGACCTGCTGAAGAAAGCGGGCTGCTCCAGCATTAAGGTGCTGGTGTTGGTTGCTGCGCCGGAAGGTATTGCCGCGCTGGAAAAAGCGCACCCGGACATCGAGCTGTACACCGCGTCGATTGACCAGGGCCTGAACGAGCACGGATACATTATTCCGGGCCTCGGCGATGCCGGCGATAAGATTTTTGGTACCAAGTAAACGAAAAAATAAAAAGAGCCGACTTTTAGAGTCGGCTTTTTTTTGAATAAAAAAACCGAAGCTAATAACACACTCGAGGAAAACATCATGACACGCCGTGCCATTGGGGTAAGTGAAAGACCGCCGCTTTTACAGACCATCCCGCTTAGCTTGCAGCATTTATTCGCCATGTTTGGCGCAACCGTGCTGGTGCCAGTCCTGTTTCACATCAACCCGGCCACCGTTCTGCTGTTCAACGGTCTTGGGACGCTGCTGTACCTCTTCATCTGTAAAGGCAAAATCCCGGCCTATCTGGGCTCCAGCTTTGCCTTTATCTCTCCGGTACTGCTGCTGCTGCCGTTAGGCTACGAAGTGGCGCTGGGCGGCTTTATTATGTGCGGCGTGCTGTTCTGCCTGGTCTCCTTCATCGTGAAGAAAGCGGGGACCGGCTGGCTTGACGTGATGTTCCCTCCTGCGGCGATGGGCGCAATCGTTGCCGTTATCGGTCTGGAACTGGCGGGCGTGGCGGCGAACATGGCGGGCCTGCTGCCGCCGGACGGTCAGTCTGCGGATACCAAAACCATTATTATTTCGCTGGTAACCCTGGGCGTCACCGTGTTTGGCTCGGTGCTGTTCCGCGGCTTCCTGGCGATTATCCCGATTCTTATCGGCGTGCTGGTGGGCTACGCGCTCTCCTTCGTGATGGGCGTTGTCGACACTTCGCCGATTGCGAATGCGCACTGGTTCGCGCTGCCAACCTTCTATACGCCGCGTTTTGAGTGGTTTGCTATCTTCACTATCCTGCCAGCGGCGCTGGTGGTGATTGCCGAACACGTAGGCCACCTGGTGGTGACGGCGAACATCGTCAAGAAAGACCTGATTCGCGATCCGGGTCTGCACCGTTCGATGTTTGCCAACGGCCTTTCCACCGTGATCTCCGGTTTCTTTGGCTCCACGCCGAACACCACCTACGGTGAAAACATCGGCGTGATGGCGATTACCCGTGTGTACAGCACCTGGGTTATCGGCGGCGCGGCAATCATTGCGATTCTGCTCTCCTGCGTTGGTAAGCTGGCGGCGGCGATTCAGATTATCCCACTGCCGGTCATGGGCGGCGTTTCTCTGCTGCTGTACGGCGTAATCGGTGCCTCCGGTATCCGCGTGCTGATCGAATCCAAAGTGGATTACAGCAAAGCGCAGAACCTGATCCTGACCTCCGTCATCCTGATCATCGGCGTCAGCGGCGCGAAAGTGCACATCGGCGCGGCTGAGCTGAAAGGCATGGCGCTGGCGACGATCGTTGGTATCTGCCTGAGCCTGGTCTTCAAGCTGATAAGTGTCCTGCGTCCGGAAGAAGTGGTGCTGGACGCGGACGAGAGTGATACCTCTAAGTCGTGATCCTCAAGCCGGGCGGATCGCCGCCCGGTTCTCTCCCCGCTATTTTCTGTGGTAAACTCTTCCCGTTTTTTCGTAAGCCCATGTTGAGGTCTCTCTGAACGCACCGGCACAGCTCTCTTTGCCACTTTATCTTCCTGATGATGAAACCTTTGCGAGTTTCTTCCCAGGTGATAACCCTTCTTTACTTGCTGCACTGCAAAATGTGCTGCGGCAGGAGCACAGCGGATACATCTATATCTGGGCACGTGAAGGTGCCGGACGCAGCCATTTGCTGCATGCAGCCTGCGCCGAACTCTCGCAGCGCGGCGATGCCGTGGGCTACGTACCGCTGGATAAACGCACCTGGTTTGTTCCGGAAGTGCTGGAAGGGATGGAGCAGCTTTCGCTGGTGTGCATCGATAACATCGAGTGCGTGGCGGGAGACGAACTGTGGGAAATGGCGATTTTTAATCTCTACAACCGGATCCTCGAGTCGGGTAACACCCGCCTGCTGATCACCGGCGATCGCCCACCGCGTCAGCTGAATCTCGGCCTGCCGGATCTCGCTTCTCGCCTCGACTGGGGGCAAATCTACAAGCTGCAGCCGCTCTCCGACGAAGATAAATTACAGGCATTGCAGCTGCGTGCCCGCCTGCGCGGCTTTGAGATGCCGGACGATGTGTGCCGCTTTATGCTCAAACGGCTGGATCGCGAAATGCGCACGCTGTTCCAGACGCTGGATCAGCTCGATCACGCCTCTATCACCGCCCAGCGCAAGCTGACCATTCCGTTTGTGAAAGAGATTCTGAAGCTGTAGGTTATTCCGCTTTTTCCTGTGCGATGGCGTTAAGATCATCTGCCAGGACACCGGTAAGTGCGATAACCCGTTGCCGTTCCATACCGTCCTGAAGTAGGGCTTTGGCTATACGGGTGGCGGCTTCGTTTCTGCCTTCTGCTAACCCTTTTTCCAGGCCCTTTTTCCAACCTTTTTGTTCCAGATACTCTGCGACCGTCATCAGTGTTCCCTCATGATGTGCTGTGCGTTGTGCCAGTTCCTGAATCAGTTTTTCTGGCTGGTCGGCGGTGCCGTTTAACAACATATAGTTCAGGATTGCGATTAGTCTGTCGCGATCAGTGTATCCCATCACTAATAGCTGAGCTAGAGGAGCGATAAGCTCGGCTAGATCCCGTAGCCGAATATGCTTTTGCAGCAATTCTAGCGAGGCAATACGTCGGTGATGCATAATTTCGCTGTCGGGGATGACGGTGATATCGGCCAGCGGAAAGGGTTGACTATAGAACGCTCGTGCCATTTCCGGTGCGGCAAATTCATCTGTCCAGTTTAGTGAATGAGGGTAGGGACTCACGAGTCCATGATAAAAAAGAATGGGGATAACCAAAGGAAGCCGTCGGTGCCCCGCATTGAGATGACGCTGCATGGCGGCAATAGCATAGCGCATCAGGCGAAATCCCATATGACGGTCTGGCTTACTCTGATGCTCGATCAGGGCATAAATATAGCCGTCTCCAGCTGTCGTTTTAAGCGAGTAAAGCATATCAGAATAGCTTGCCTGTAGACTCTCTTCAATAAAGCTACCGGACTCGAGCTTGAGCGTATCGAGATCGCAAAGACGCTGCAGCGAACCAGGAAGATGAATCTGTAGAAAATCGCGAGCGGTGGCAGGATCCTGCAAGAACTGCTTAAAAATCGCATCATGCGGCATCGATGTGGCGTTCTCGCTCATCGCTTCTCTCCGTGAAGACCAGTGGATGGCGGGACTCTAACAAGTTTGACATCATGGAGAGGCAGGGAAAATCAAACTACAGATGGTACAACGCAAAGTGTTTATCAATGTATGCAAGCGGTACAAAACGCTGGAATTACGTTCGCATCTGGAAGGGGGAGAGCGTGCCGCAGCCGAACAATATCAACCGCGGCGGGTAGAAGGGATTAGCGAACGATTTCCAGCACCTGCTCCGGCGGACGACCAATGCGCGCCTGCCCGTTGTGAACAACGATAGGGCGTTCAATCAGTTTTGGATTCTCCACCATCGCCTGGATAAGCTGTTCTTCGCTGAGCTGGCTATCGGCGAGGTTCAGCGATTTGTAGAGATCTTCTTTCTGACGCATCAGCTCGCGCGCGCTGCTGAAGCCGAGCATGTCAATCAGTTTGCGCAGCGTCGCGGTATCCGGCGGCGTGTCGAGATACAGCACCACCTCAGGGTCGATGCCATTATCCTTCAGCAGGGTTAAGGTCTCGCGGCTCTTTGAGCAGCGCGGGTTGTGATAAATCGTGACCGAATCCGTCATCGTCTCTCCTGTTTACATTTTCTGATAAGGGCGGAAGCGTTCCTGCAGCTCGCGTAGCTGATCGATACGGGCATCGTAGCGCGCCTGCTGGAGGCTACGCAGTTTCACCTGACCGCTGGCCGAGCTGAGCATGGAAATCGCCTGATCGAGTCTGCCTACCAGCGCCATATTCTCGGCGCGAGCCGCCAGCTCCTGATCACGATTACCCAGCGCGGCTTCCGCCTGGGCTAGCAAATCCCAGCCGTTGGTATCGTCTTTATTGTTAAAGGTGTAGCGGTTCAGAATAGTTGCAGCTTCCGCAGGCTGCCCGCCCTCAAGCAGGGCGTTTGCCAGGTTGAGCTGCAGCACAGGGTTGGTACGCAGTTCACGGGCATTTTTCAGTCGGCTGATGGCCTCGGCGGTTTTCTTCTGCCCGAGGTCGATATCCGTTGCCAGGTCAAGATACCAGGCGTTTTGCGGCTCGGCGCTCAGCAGCGGCTGCAGCTGTTTGCTCGCCTCGGCGTAGTTTTTCGCTTCCATGGCCAGCAGCGCACGGCCGTACTGTGCGGCGTGCTGCTCGCGAATATTGCCCTTCGACCAGTTATCCAGCAGGTCGCTGCCGAGCTGGTTCTTACCGGAGTTATACATGCCGAGGGTACGCGCTTTAGCGAAATAGAAATCGGCGGAAGATTGCACCACCACCGGACGCATCTGGTTGGCGCGGTTACGCGCGTCGGACAGACGGCTTTCGGGCAGGGGGTGAGTCAGCAGCATTTCCGGCGGCCGCGATGAGTAGCGCGACTGGTCGAGGAGCTTTTCCATAAAGGCCGGCATGGCCTGGGGATCAAAGCCTGAACGCTGCAGTACCTGGATACCGATGCGGTCAGCCTCTTCTTCATTCTGGCGAGTAAAGCTGATCATGCCCTGCTGGGTACCGGCCAGCGTGCCGCTTAGCGCCGCCATACCGGCCTGCGGGCTGGCCATCGCCAGTAAAATTGAACCGAGGGCGCCAACCCAAGTCAGTGGAGCGTTACGCTTCTGGTCTTCCATCGCGCGCGCCAGGTGGCGCTGGGTGACGTGGGAGATTTCGTGCGCCATTACCGACGCCAGCTGGCTCTCGGTATCGGAATAGCGAAATAGCGCTGAGTGCAGCACCACGTTACCGCCGAAGAAGGCGAAGGCGTTGATGTCGTCGTTGTTAATCAGATAGAAGTGGAACGGCGTACGGACGGAAAAGGCGTGCGAAACCAGACGCATGCCCAGTGAATTGATGTACTGAACCAGCAGCGGGTCATTAATCAGCGGGGCGCTTCCGCGCAGCTGACGGACATAGTAATCCCCCATCTGCATCTCCTGACCGATGGAGAGCGTGCTTCCTGCTGAGGTGCCCATATCCGGGAGAGTATCAGCCGAATCCGCAAAGGCCGGGGCGATTTGCCCAAGCGTAAGCGTTGCAATAAGGGATGCCAACAGCGTTTTTTTCAACTGCCTGAACATAACCTCTGTCCTGTAATGTGGGGATGTGCCTGTTTTGACCAACAGCATAATCTTACGTTCCATTTTACGCTGCTCTGGGAGTGTATCTATCTGCTCACGGGATGAAAATGATAATCGCGAGATTGTTGGGATAAATATAAAAAGCGGAGTCTTTTTTGTGACACTTCGATACAATTCATCTCCGTGTGAAAGCAAAGCGTTCAGGGAATCGATTTATGCTCGAGATGTTGATGCAGTGGTACCGCCGCCGATTTAGTGACCCGGAGGCGATCGCGCTGCTGGTCATTCTGGTGGCAGGTTTTTGCATTCTGTTCTTCTTCAGTGGCCTGTTGGCGCCGCTGCTGGTTGCACTGGTGCTGGCCTATCTGCTGGAGTGGCCGACCGTCCGCCTGGAGCGGCTGGGCTGGTCGCGTACCTGGGCCACTACCGCCGTGATGGTGCTGTTTATCGGCATTCTGTTGCTGATGTCCTTCGTGGTGATGCCGATTGCCTGGCAGCAGGGGATTAACCTTATCCACGACATGCCGGGCATGCTGAACAAGCTTTCTGATTATGCCGCCACGCTGCCCCGCCGCTATCCTGCGCTGATGGATGCCGGGATCATTGATGCGATGGCCGAAAATATGCGTACCCGAATGCTAACGCTCGGTGACTCGGTGGTGAAATATTCGGTGGCCTCGCTGATGGGACTGCTGACGCTGGCAGTCTATCTGGTGCTGGTGCCGCTGATGGTCTTTTTCCTGGTGAAGGATAAAGAGCAGATGCTGAACGCGGTGCGTCGCGTGCTGCCGCGCAACCGCGGTCTGGCAGGGCAGGTGTGGAAAGAGATGAACCAGCAAATTACCAACTACATTCGCGGTAAGGTGCTGGAGATGATCGTCGTAGGCATTGCCACCTGGCTTGGCTTCCTGATGTTTGGCCTTAACTACTCGCTGCTGCTGGCGGTGCTGGTGGGGCTATCGGTCCTTATTCCTTACATCGGCGCGTTCGTGGTGACGATTCCGGTGGTCTGCGTGGCGCTGTTCCAGTTTGGCCTTGGTACCGAGTTCTGGAGCCTGTTTGCGGTCTATCTGATTATTCAGGGGCTGGACGGTAACCTGCTGGTGCCGGTGCTGTTCTCCGAAGCCGTGAACCTGCACCCGCTGGTGATTATTCTGTCGGTGGTGATTTTCGGTGGGCTGTGGGGCTTCTGGGGCGTGTTCTTTGCCATACCACTGGCGACGTTGATTAAAGCGGTAGTTCACGCCTGGCCGGATGGGCTGGTGGTAGAAGAAGAAATATCAAACTAACGTGTCGCCCGGGCGAGGCGGTTACGCCGGCCCTGGAGGAGCCCCGGCGTCGCTGCGCTCGGCCGGGCTACGTTATTGGGTTAGGCGTTTGCCTGCAGCCAGCCCAGCACGATGTCGTGGTGGTTGGTAGTTTTGAAGTCGTCGAAGACGTGCTCGACTTTACCGTCGGCGTCAATCAGGAAGCTGGTGCGGTGAATGCCGTCATAGGTTTTGCCCATAAAGGTTTTCTCACCCCAGATGCCAAACTGCTCGCAAACCTGGTGATCTTCATCGGAGAGCAGCGTGAAGTTTAGCAACTCTTTTTCCGCAAAGCGGGAGAGCTTCTCAGGCTTATCGGTGCTGATGCCCAGCACTTCAACGCCAACCTTTTTCAGCTCATCCATATTGTCGCGAAGGCCGCAGGCCTGCACGGTGCAGCCAGGGGTCATTGCTTTCGGGTAGAAATAGACCAGAACACGTTGTCCCTGGAAGTCGGTTAAATTTACCTGCTCGCCGTCTTGATCGGGCAAACTAAATTTCGGTGCGATATCACCGGCTTTCAGTGGGTTCATTACTCAGCTCCATCCTGTTCATCATGCTGTGAATAATTGATCACGTTTATACTGCCTTGTGCGTTCAGTTCTGTACATAGGGCTTTGAACGCTTGCTCAATATTTGATGCATTTTTCGTAGCGGGGCTGTGGGCGGTTATCTGAATAAACAGCTGCGCAACGCCTTCGTTATCGCCAGGCTGCGTGCGCGACACCAGTTCGGCAATGTTCATTTCCCAGCTATCAAACAGCGCGGTAAAGCGCTCAATAATATGCGGCGAATCAGGAACCTCAACCTGCACCCAGACGGTGGCAGGCATCGCCGGACGCGGGCGCGCGGTGGTGCGCTTCATCACGATCAGCAGATCCAGCTCTGCACCTTTGAGCGGCAGGGTGGATTCAATCAGCGTAATCGCATTCCATGAACCGGAAAGCAGCATAATAAAAGTGAACTCATCCCCCAGCATGGCCAAGCGACTGTCTTCGATGTTACAGCCGCAGCTGCTCACGTGACGGGTAATCGTATTGACGATGCCAGGGCGATCCGCGCCCAGGGCTGTAATGACCAGATAGTGTTGTAATGAGGCTGTCAAACCTGTTCTTCCTTTAAAAAGGTGCGGTATTCCTTAGGAAAGCATAAAAAAAACCGGCATACAACATTCTGAAGGCCCTCAGTCTCTTGCTTTTATTACAAGACCAAACGTACCATTGAGATTCATGTCCGCACGTCAGCACAGAGGATGGCCCATGTTTACGGGAAGTATTGTAGCGCTTGTCACGCCGATGGATGAAAAAGGTAATGTCGACCGTTCAAGCCTGAAAAAACTGATTGATTACCATGTCGCCAGCGGAACCTCGGCGATTGTCTCGGTAGGAACGACCGGCGAATCGGCAACGCTCAGCCACGAAGAGCATGGCGATGTCGTGATGACGACGCTGGAGCTGGCCGACGGCCGCATTCCGGTGATCGCAGGAACGGGGGCAAATGCAACCGCAGAGGCGATTAGCCTGACCCAACGTTTTAATAATACCGGCGTGGTGGGTTGCCTGACCGTTACCCCGTATTACAACCGCCCAACCCAGGAAGGTCTGTTCCAGCACTTCAAAACGATCGCTGAGCATACTGACCTGCCGCAAATTCTGTATAATGTGCCGTCCCGTACCGGTTGCGATATGCTGCCGGAAACCGTAGGTCGCCTGGCGAAAATTAAAAATATTATCGCGATTAAGGAAGCCACGGGGAACTTAAGCCGTGTTCATCAGATCAAAGAGCTGGTTTCAGATGACTTCATCCTGCTGAGCGGTGATGATGCAACCGGTCTGGACTTCATGCAGCTCGGCGGTCATGGCGTTATTTCAGTAACGGCAAACGTTGCGGCGCGTGATATGGCGGAAATGTGCAGACTGGCAGCTGATGGCCAGTTTGACCAGGCGCGTATCATTAACCAGCGTTTGATGCCGCTGCACAATAAATTATTTGTCGAACCCAATCCAATCCCAGTGAAATGGGCATGTAAGGAATTGGGACTTGTGGCGACCGACACCATGCGTTTGCCGATGACCCCTATCACCGACCACGGTCGTGATGTGGTGGCATCTGCATTAAAGCATGCCGGTTTGCTGTAAAGTTTAGGGAGATTTGATGGCTTACTCAGTACAGAAGTCGCGCCTGGCGAAGGTTGCGGGGGTATCGCTGGTTTTACTGCTTGCGGCCTGTAGTTCCGACTCGCGCTATAAGCGCCAGGTCAGCGGTGATGAATCCTACCTGCAAGCCACTCCGTTGAGTGAACTTCACGCCCCTGCGGGCATGATTCTGCCGGTTGAAAATGGCGACTATAACATTCCGGTCGCTAACGGCAGCGGTGCCGTCGGTAAAGCGTTGGATATCCGTCCACCGGCTCAGCCGCTGGCGCTGGTTTCTGGTGCGCGTACCCAGTTCACGGGTGATACCGCTATGCTGCTGGTTGAAAATGGCCGTAGCGGTTCTCTGTGGCCGCAGGTTGTCAGCATCGTTCAGGCGAAAAACTACACCATCACCAAACGTGATGATGCTAGCCAGACGCTGACGACAGACTGGGTTGAGTGGAACCGTCTTGATGAAGACCAGCAGTACCGTGGTCGCTATCAGGTCTCCGTACAGCCGCAGGGCTACCAGCAGGCCGTCATGGTGAAGCTGGTTAACCTGGAACAGGCTGGCAAGCCGGTTGCTGACCGTGCTTCTCTGCAGCGCTATAGCGCTGAAATGCTGAACGTGATTTCCGCAGGCCTGGATAAGAACGCGACGGATGCCGCGAACAGTTCCAGAGGTACTGCGGGCGCAACCTTCGACGTGCAGAGCGCCTCCGACGATACCGGCCTGCCAATGCTGGTGGTACGTGGTCCGTTTAACCAGGTATGGCAACGTCTGCCTGGCGCGCTGGAAAAAGTGGGCATGAAAGTGACCGACAGCACCCGTTCTCAGGGCAGCATCGCGGTGACCTACAAGCCACTGTCTGACAGCAGCTGGAAAGATCTGGGCGCTAGCGATCCGGGTCTGGTCTCCGGTGACTACAAACTTCAGGTCGGCGACCTGGACAACCGTAGTAGCCTGCAGTTCATCGATCCGAAAGGTCATACGCTGACGCAGTCGCAGAATGACGCCCTGGTAGCCGCATTCCAGGCCGCATTTAGCAAGTAATTAAACAGGGCTGGAGCAATCCGGCCCTTTTTTCTGTATAGTGACGCAATCGTGTGCGTCGCCGGAAAATGCACAAATATTTATCGTAATCATCACTGGAGTGACAAAGATGCAAAAGCTAGCTGAGTTGTATCGTGGTAAAGCGAAAACCGTATACAGCACCGAAAACCCGGATCTGTTGGTACTCGAATTCCGTAACGATACGTCAGCAGGGGATGGTGCCCGCATTGAGCAGTTCGATCGTAAAGGCATGGTGAATAACAAGTTCAACCATTTCATTATGAGCAAACTGGCAGAAGCTGGTATTCCAACCCAGATGGAAGCGCTGTTGTCCGATACCGAATGTCTGGTGAAAAAGCTGGATATGGTGCCGGTGGAATGCGTGGTGCGTAACCGTGCGGCAGGCTCGCTGGTAAAACGCTTAGGGATTGAAGAAGGTATCGAGCTGAATCCGCCGCTGTTTGACCTGTTCCTGAAAAACGACGCGATGCACGACCCGATGGTTAACGAATCCTACTGCGAAACCTTCGGCTGGGTGAGCAAAGAGAACCTGGCGCGTATGCAGGAACTGACCTTCAAAGCGAACGACGTGCTGAAAAAGCTGTTCGACGACGCGGGCCTGATCCTGGTCGACTTCAAGCTGGAGTTCGGTCTGTTTAAAGGTGAAGTGGTGCTGGGCGATGAGTTCTCCCCGGACGGAAGCCGTCTGTGGGACAAAAAGACCATGGACAAAATGGACAAAGACCGTTTCCGTCAGAGCCTGGGTGGCCTGATTGAAGCGTACGAAGAAGTGGCGCATCGTTTAGGCGTGAAGCTCGACTAAGTTTCTACACATCACCGGCGTGGGGGGGGGGGGGGG
>NZ_JABBJF010000018.1 GCF_014218705.1 Kluyvera sichuanensis
CAGATTGTCTGATAAATTGTTAAAGAGCAGTGCAACACGGCTTTCGCTCACTGTTGCGAGGTGGCGTATATTACGCTTTCCTCTTTCAGAGTCAACCCTCATTTTCAGGTTTTTCTCTTCAACCGAACCGGCTAATTAGTGTGAAGTGATTCACGTTTGCCGTCTCAGTGGGTGCGCATTATAGGGAACTTTGTTTTTCACACAACCCCTTTTCTCACTTTTTTTTCTAAGTGTCGTTTTTTCACGCTTTTTGCGTCGTAAGTGTGCAATTTGCTTAATTTTTGAGATGAGAAACAACCAAATTGGGCCGATAATGGGAAGAAATCTCACCATGACACCGTTTCAAAGAGGTAAACATGTCTGCCGTTTTACGTCGCTATAAAGATTTATTCCCCGTCATCGGCGATCGCGTGATGATCGACGACTCTAGCGTGATCGTTGGCGACGTTCGTCTAGCTGATGATGTCAGCATCTGGCCACTGGTAGCTGCACGCGGTGACGTTAACTACATTCAGGTTGGCGCCCGCAGTAATATCCAGGATGGCAGCGTTCTTCACGTCACGCATAAATCAGCGAAAAACCCAGAAGGCAATCCGCTGATCGTTGGTGAGGATGTGACGGTCGGACATAAGGTCATGTTGCACGGCTGCACGATAGGCAATCGCGTATTGGTTGGTATGGGTTCTATATTACTGGACGGTGTCGTCGTAGAAGACGATGTGATGATTGGTGCCGGTAGCCTGGTCCCGCAACATAAGCGTCTGGAAAGCGGTTATCTTTATCTTGGCAGCCCGGTGAAACAGGTTCGTCCGTTGAAAGAGGCCGAACTGGAAGGGTTACGCTATTCGGCCAATAACTATGTGAAGTGGAAAAACGACTATCTGGATCAGGACAACCAAACCCAACCCTGATTATCTTCCTGCTGTTCACGAATAAGATCGCTGGCTTCCTCTTCCAGATCCCAGCGATTTTCGCAAAACAGCGAGAGCCACTGTTGAGACGTCTCGCCACCAAAGCGGCGCGCTATGATCTCAGCCCTGAGCGCGCACGTTAGCTGCATGCCGTTCACCAGCGCAGGGAAACAAACGGCCTCCACGTCCTCACGCCACTCTTCACGCTCGGGAAACTGGATCGCCTGGTTCATACACCCAGCTCGCGTTTTAGGGATGCAATCACCGGTTCGACATCCGGCAAAATCCCATGCCACAGTAATACCGCATGAGCAGCCTGGCCCACCAGCATACCGAGCCCATCAGCATAGCGTTTAGCGCCGTGCTCGGCACACCATGCGAGAAATGCGGTATCACCTTTCTGATAGAACATGTCATAGCAGCAAACATGATGGTTAATCAGCGACTCGGGGATAGGCGGCGTCTCTCCGGCAATACCGCTGGAGGTTGCATTAATGATGAGATCGAATTCGTGTCCGGAAAGCTCGGACATTGGGATGGCGTTGACGCTTCCAGTATGGTGGAACAATTCCGCTAATGTCTGGGCACGAGCATGGGTACGGTTGGTCAGCGTCACGTTACAATCCAGAGAGAGTAAAGGCAGCAGCACGCCACGAGCCGCTCCACCCGCGCCAATCAACAGCACACGATAGCCAGGCTTAATCAGCCCCAGACGTTCCAGGTCGCTCAGCAGACCAATGCCATCGGTGTTATCACCGAGAATTCGCCCATCATCAAGACGCTTAAGCGTGTTGACCGCCCCCGCCAGCGCAGCGCGTTCCGTCAGTTCATCTGCCCGGGCGAATGCCTCTTCTTTAAAGGGCACCGTGACATTGGCCCCCTTTCCACCCTGTTGGAAGAAGGTGTTTAGCGTATCGACGAAGCCATCCAGCGGCGCCAGCATACGCCCATAGGGGTGGGCGATACTCAACTGTTCGGCAAACTGCTGATGAATGAACGGTGATTTGCTGTGCGCAATCGGGTTACCAAAAACAACGTAGCTTTCCACGGTTTACCCCTGGCGAAAACGTTCGCCCGTCAGGGCATCAAGAATTTCAGATGGATTCAGTCGTCCCCCAGTCGGCGCATCAACCACCGGGAAATCATCACCAAACTGCGCAAGCACTTCGGCGGTGGTCCGGCACGGCGGCAGACCGGTCAGGTTTGCGCTGGTAGAAACCAACGGTTTACCGTAGGCCTCACAGAGTGCAATCACCACTGGGTGATCCGTGACACGAACGGCCAACGAGCTAAAACGACCGGTTAACCAACCTGGCGTGGTTGATTTCGCCGGGAAGACGAAAGTCACCGGGCCCGGCCAACGCGCAAACACGGTGGCGCGCTGCGCTTCGGTCAGCATGCTGTCGTCAATATAAGGTTTAAGCTGATCAAAGCTTGCGGCGATCAGGATTAATCCTTTCTCTACCGGGCGCTGTTTCAGCGCCAGCAGGCTCATGACGGCTTCTTCACTGTCGGGATCGCAACCAACGCCAAATACGGCTTCGGTTGGATAAGCGATGACTTCTTTATTGTTCAGAGCGACAACCGCACGCTGTACGGCCTCTGATGGCAGGTTTTTATTCACTGATTTGTTTCGCCGGTACCGGCTTTCCACATTGTTTGCTGGCACAAAAGCGTTTTACGCCCTGCGCCGTTTTCTTTTCGATAAGCAGCGGGTAATGGCACTCGGGGCACTCCCCCGCTACCGGAGTGAAGTTAATGACGAACTGACATTCCGGATAGCGATCGCAGGAATGAAAGTTTTTACCAAAGCGAGAACGGCGCTGCACCAGGTGCCCTTGCTGACACGCGGGACAGACGATTGCCGTTTCATCGGGTTTATCAATAACCTCAGTGTGTTCACATTCAGGATACTGGCTGCATCCAATGAACATGCCAAAGCGCCCCTGGCGCAACACCAGTACGGCACCACACTCTGGACATGACTGCCCCTCCAGAATTTTAACGATATGTCCATCCGCCTGGCTTTTCAGGGGACGAACGTAATCGCATTCCGGATAATGGGAACAGCCCAGAAACGGCCCGTGTTTACCGGACCGTATAACCAGTTCAGCCCCGCACTGCGGACAGGGCTCGTTTTTAGACACCGAAAACAGTGCAGATTTGGCCATAACAACTCTTGATGCCACAAAATGAATTAATGCAGCATACCTTCATTCGTCTCGAAGAGTAATTCTTCCATTTGTTGATAGGCGTTTTCGCAGCCCGGAAGATTGAACAGAACCATCAAAATGACCCACTTCAGTTCTTCCAGCTCAAACTCTGCGGTATCCAACGCCATGACGCGTTCAATCACCATTTCCCGCGTTTCGAGGTTCAGCACCTGAATCTGCTCAAGGAATAACAGGAATCCCCGGCAGCTGGCATCCAGTCGTTGACTCTCTTCCTCAGTGAAAATACGCACGGAGAGAGGGTCGGACGCAAGCTGCATCGGTTCTACGAGGCCTTCCTGATAGTCGGCGAGCTTTTCCAGCCATATTAGCGCGTTGAAGATATCTTCACGTTCGAACCCTGCATCGGTAAGATCCCGAGTCAGTTTGTCCTGATCCACGCGCATGTCTGTTTCTGTATGGATGTAGGTCTCAAACAAATACATTAGTACGTCGAACATGGCCTGCCCTCCTTAATCGGACATAGCCGCCGGGTACAGCTGCGATCCACCCTGCTAACTCCAGTTCAAGTAGCTGAGCCACGGTCACTGGCACAGGTTGGCCGGCACGTTCAGCGACGACGTCAACAGGTGTTACCTCATCTCCTACGTTAGCCAGGAGCTCAGGAAATGGCAATGCTACACATTCCTTATCTGCACAATTATTTGTCATTTCGGGCGGTTCGGACAAATGTCTGTTTAATCCAGGAAAAAGCGCCAGAATATCCTCAGGTTCCGTCACCATCATCGCCCCCTGCTTGATAAGCCAGTGCGGCCCTTCCATGCCAGGATTTCCCAGCGGGCCGGGTATCGCAAACACCTCTCGCCCTTGCTCGAGTGCGCACCTCGCTGTCACTAACGAGCCGCTACGCAGCGCGGCCTCCACCACCAGGACGCCACGGCTCAGACCGCTAATGATGCGGTTACGACGGGGGAAGTTATACGCCGCAGGCGCGGCACTTAACGGAAACTCAGAAACCAGCGCCCCGCCATGTTCAACAATCTGCTCAGCTAGCGCTCGGTGTCGATGGGGGTAAATATGAGCCAGGCCGCTACCCAGAATGGCGATAGTGTTCCCTTCCACCTGCAGGGCGCTACGATGCGCCACACCGTCAATACCCAATGCCAGACCGCTGGTGATAGTCACTCCCTGCCTCGCCAACACCTCACAAAAGTACCTCCCCCACCGTTCACCATAGTGTGAGTGATGGCGACTGCCGACAACCGCAAGCTGTGGAGAGCGTAATAATGTGAGATTGCCGTGCACGCACAGCACGGCGGGATAATCGCGGATAGCACGAAGCGGCTCAGGGTAATAAGGAGAGTCGGCGAGTAAAAGGTGGTTTCCTGGTATGTCCAACCAGCGCTGATTGTCCTCTATCTCGCTCTGCGTTAGGGCGAAAAATCGTTCGGCCTGCTTAATACTAAACCCTAACGCAAAGAGCGTCTGGCGAGTGATATTGCTTTCCCGGCGAAGCGTGCAAAGCGCATACAGCATCTCATCGCCATACAAATCATTTACCTTCATCAGCCGGAAGGCTATATCTTCTGGCGACATCCTTTCCCCCTTGCCACATGCGGCATCAGCAATCCTTGCGATTGGTCACTGATGCTGTCAATTAGAGGGGGTTTTGTCTAGAATAGAGGTAATAATCTTTCCTACTCCTGAACAGAACTCTGGATATTTATGGCAGTTTTGCAAGTATTACATATTCCGGACGAGCGTCTTCGCAAAGTCGCCGCACCGGTAAAAGAAGTGAATGAAGAAATTCAGCGAATTGTCGACGATATGTTCGAGACAATGTACGCCGAGGAAGGTATTGGCCTGGCGGCAACGCAGGTCGATATTCATCAACGCATTATCGTTATCGATGTGTCAGAGGATCGCGCCGACCAACTGGTGCTGATCAACCCTGAGCTGTTGGAAAAAGACGGTGACACCGGTATTGAAGAAGGTTGCCTGTCCATTCCTGAACAGCGCGCGCTGGTTCCTCGCGCTGAACGCGTGAAAATTCGCGCTCTCGACCGTAACGGTAAGCCGTTCGAGCTTGAAGCCGATGGTCTGCTGGCTATCTGCATTCAGCATGAAATGGACCACTTAGTCGGTAAACTGTTTATCGATTATCTTTCTCCGTTAAAACAGCAACGTATTCGCCAGAAAGTTGAGAAACTGGATCGCCTGAACGCGCGTGCCTAAGGATAAGGATTAACGTGTCAGATTCACTACGTATTATTTTTGCGGGTACCCCTGACTTTGCAGCGCGTCATCTTGACGCGCTGTTGTCGTCTGAGCACCAGGTCGTTGGTGTATTTACCCAGCCAGACCGCCCTGCCGGTCGCGGTAAGAAACTGATGCCAAGCCCGGTCAAAGTGCTGGCGGAAGAGAAAGGTATTCCGGTCTTCCAGCCAGTCTCACTGCGCCCTGAAGAAAACCAGAAGCTGGTCGCTGACCTGCAGGCTGACGTGATGGTCGTGGTCGCCTACGGGCTTATCCTGCCGAAAGCCGTGCTGGCTATGCCGCGCCTCGGCTGTATTAACGTTCACGGTTCCTTGCTGCCGCGCTGGCGTGGTGCTGCACCCATTCAGCGTTCGCTCTGGGCAGGTGATAGTGAAACCGGCGTCACCATCATGCAGATGGACGTAGGTCTGGATACGGGCGATATGCTGCATAAGCTCTCCTGCCCGATTACCGCTGAAGATACCAGCGCCAGCCTCTACGACAAACTGGCCGAACTGGGCCCGCAGGGACTGCTGCATACGCTGCATCTGCTGGCGACCGGCGCGGCTAAGCCTGAAGTTCAGGATGAAGCATTGGTCAGCTACGCTGAGAAGCTCAGCAAAGAAGAAGCGCTGGTTGACTGGACGCTCAGCGCAGCACAGCTTGAGCGCTGCATCCGCGCCTTCAACCCGTGGCCGATGAGCTACATCGTCATTGATGAGCAGCCGGTAAAAATCTGGCAGGCGACGGTGATTGATAAACCCGCCGGCGCCGAGCCAGGTACCATCCTGGAAGCGACTCGCCAGGGAATTCAGGTCGCAACCGGTGACGGTATCCTCAACCTTATTTCGCTACAGCCAGCGGGTAAGAAGGCGATGAGCGCACAGGATCTGCTGAATTCACGTCGGGAGTGGTTCATTCCCGGTAACCGTCTGCTTTGACGGTTCATACCTTTTAAAGCCCGGAGTCTCCGGGCATTTTTATTTTTGCGGTTATGAAAAAACATCTTAATTTACGCAGTATGGCGGCGCAGGCCGTAGAGCAGGTCGTCGAAAAGGGCCAGTCGTTAAGCAACGTGCTGCCTGCATTGCAGCAAAAAGTGGCCGATAAAGATAAAGCACTATTGCAAGAGCTGTGCTTCGGCGTGCTGCGCACACTCTCTCAGTTGGAATGGATGATCCAGCAGCTGATGGAGCGCCCGATGACGGGCAAACAGCGCACCGTCCACTATCTGATTATGGTTGGCTTTTATCAGTTGCTGCATACCCGTATTCCCCCGCACGCCGCGCTGGCCGAAACCGTTGAAGGTGCCGTGGTCATCAAGCGTCCGCAGCTCAAAGGGCTGATCAACGGAGTATTACGCCAGTTTCAACGTCGTCAGGAAGAGCTGCTGTCTGAATTCTCCCAAAGCGAACTGCGTTTTCTGCACCCGTCCTGGCTGGTGAAACGCATCAAGAATGCCTATCCGCAGCAGTGGGAAGCCATTCTTGAGGCCAACAACCAACGCCCGCCAATGTGGCTACGCGTCAACCGTAATCACCATACCCGCGATGCCTGGTTAGACTTACTGACGGAAGCAGGCATGACCGGTTTCCCGCACCCGGATTATCCAGATACCGTGCGTCTGGAAACACCTGCATCGGTGTTAGCATTACCAGGCTTCGAGCAGGGCTGGGTTACCGTACAGGACGCTTCCGCTCAGGGCTGCATGCGTTATCTACAGCCGGAAAACGGTGAGCAGATCCTGGATCTGTGCTGCGCGCCAGGGGGGAAAACCACACATATCCTGGAAGTCGCACCACAGGCTGACGTGCTGGCGGTTGATGTTGATGAAAAGCGCCTGTCACGCGTTTACGACAACCTTAAACGTCTTGGCATGAAGGCAACCGTTAAGCAGGGCGATGGCCGCTATCCAGAGCAATGGTGCGGCGAGCAGTTGTTCGATCGTATCCTGCTGGATGCGCCATGCTCCGCCACCGGGGTTATTCGTCGTCACCCGGACATCAAGTGGCTGCGCCGCGACCGCGATATCCCTGAGCTGGCTCAGCTGCAGGCTGAAATTCTCAATGCTACCTGGGCTCACCTGAAGCCGGGCGGTACGTTAGTTTATGCAACCTGTTCTATCCTGCCAGAAGAGAATCAGCAGCAAATTGCCGCGTTCCTGGCGCGGACACCTGATGCCGTGCTCAGCGATACAGGTACACCTGAACAGCCTGGCCAACAGAATTTACCGGGTGCAGAAGAAGGCGATGGTTTCTTCTACGCTAAGCTAATCAAGAAGTGATGAGATAACGGGTCGCAACTGATGAAAATTATCATTCTGGGTGCCGGACAGGTTGGCGGCACACTGGCGGAAAACCTGGTCGGGGAAAATAACGACATCACGATTGTCGATACTAACGGCGAGCGGCTGCGCAGCCTGCAGGATAAATTCGACCTGCGCGTGGTTCAGGGTCACGCTTCTCATCCCCGGGTACTGCGCGAAGCGGGTGCCGATGATGCCGATATGCTCGTCGCGGTGACCAGTTCAGATGAAACCAACATGGTTGCCTGCCAGGTGGCCTACTCACTGTTCAACACACCAAACCGTATCGCCCGTATCCGTTCCCCGGACTATGTACGCGATGCGGAGAAACTGTTCCACAGCGATGCCGTACCTATCGATCACCTGATTGCACCAGAACAGCTGGTTATCGATAACATCTACCGCCTGATTGAGTACCCAGGCGCGCTGCAGGTGGTAAACTTTGCCGAAGGTAAGGTGAGCCTGGCTGTCGTTAAAGCCTACTACGGCGGGCCTCTGGTGGGTAATGCGCTTTCGACTATGCGCGAACATATGCCGCATATCGATACCCGCGTAGCCGCTATTTTCCGTCACGACCGACCTATTCGCCCGCAGGGCTCAACTATCGTTGAGGCTGGGGATGAAGTCTTCTTTATTGCCGCATCGCAGCATATTCGAGCGGTAATGAGCGAGCTTCAGCGTCTGGAGAAACCATACAAGCGCATTATGCTGGTCGGCGGCGGGAACATCGGTGCAGGCCTGGCGCGCCAGCTGGAAAAAGATTACAGCGTGAAGTTGATTGAACGTAATCAACAGCGTGCGGCGGAGCTTGCTGAAAAGCTGCAGAATACGATCGTATTCTTTGGCGATGCATCGGATCAAGAACTGCTGGCGGAAGAACATATCGATCAAGTTGATCTGTTTATTGCCGTCACCAACGATGATGAAGCCAATATCATGTCAGCGATGCTGGCTAAGCGAATGGGCGCCAAGAAAGTGATGGTGCTGATTCAACGTAAAGCCTACGTTGATTTGGTGCAGGGGAGCGTTATCGATATTGCGATCTCCCCGCAGCAGGCAACGATCTCCGCACTGCTGAGCCACGTGCGTAAAGCGGATATTGTGGGCGTTTCTTCTCTTCGCCGCGGCGTTGCCGAAGCTATTGAAGCCGTCGCACACGGTGATGAAAGTACTTCGCGCGTAGTGGGCCGCGTTATCGATGAAATCAAACTGCCGCCAGGTACTATTATTGGCGCGGTGGTACGCGGAAATGACGTGATGATTGCTAATGACAATTTACGCATTGAGCAAGGCGACCACGTGATTATGTTCCTGACCGATAAAAAATATATTTCGGACGTGGAACGCTTGTTCCAGCCAAGTCCCTTCTTCCTTTAATTACCCAAAGGCGCTCAATAGAGCGCCTTTTTTATTAACCCGCTATTATTTAAGGGTTAATTAATACTGCCATATTTATTATCACCAATGGAAAATAGATAAACATTTGTTAAACTTATAAACGTCAGCTAGCACAAGGGAGAATAAAATGAGCATTATTAAAGAGTTTCGCGAATTCGCGATGCGAGGAAATGTTGTCGATTTGGCAGTGGGTGTCATTATTGGTGCAGCGTTTGGCAAGATTGTATCGTCATTAGTTGCGGACATCATCATGCCGCCGCTGGGGCTGCTCATTGGTGGGATTGATTTCAAGCAGTTCGCGGTAACGCTGCGCGATGCGCAAGGTGATGTACCGGCAGTGGTCATGCATTATGGCGTATTCATTCAGAACATCTTCGATTTTGTGATTGTTGCCTTCGCCATCTTTATGGCGATAAAACTTATCAACAAGCTTAACCGTAAGAAAGAGGAGCCAGCTGCTGCTCCTGCACCAACCAAAGAAGAAGTCCTGCTGTCTGAAATTCGTGACCTGCTGAAAGAACAGAACAACCGTTCTTAATCAGGCCGCAGAAAGCAGAAAGCCAGTGGTAAAAAAGCGCATCGCTTGTTTGCCACTGGCCTCCCGCCCGTACCCCTTACCGTGTTTTTCTTTCCGCAGATAGCTGCCTTTACCTTTCTTATTTTTCTCTACGCGCTGACGAAACAGCGGGTCATGTAATAGGGCTTCGATGGCATTGTCTTTAATCTGCCCCTTCGTATGCTGATAGCGGCTCATAACATCTCCTGATTGTGTGTTTATTACGCGGCGAGTGTAGATCTAATTATGTAAACACTCAACTCACATTTTACGATGCCCCCGCCCCCTCTTCCAGAATCCCGAGAATAGAGCAATGTTGGCTGCTATGCGCAGTCCCACAGCAGGCATCATTCAGCTGTTTTAGCGCGCGCTGCATCGCCTGCAGTTCTTCGATTCGAGATTCAACTTCGCTCAAGCGAGCCTGTACGATCCCTTTTGATTCCTGGCAGGTGTGGTGAGCGGGATCCACGCGGATCGAAAGTAATTCGCGGATTGACTCAAGAGTAAACCCCAACTGTCGGGCATAGCGAATAAACTTCAGGCGCTGAAGATCGTCCGCAGTATAAAGGCGAAAGCCGCCTTCAGTGCGAATATCATGGCTCATCATCTGCTGTTTTTCATAATAGCGCACGGTATCCGGCGTCACGCCGGCAAGCTTTGACAGTTCACCAATGCGGTACATAGCTACTCCTCGTTAATTTTACTCATCAGCTTATCGGCATAGTCACCGCGCAGAAAATCAGTACTTAATCCTGCTTGCTGCAATTTCAGTTCCATTAGCGCCAGTCGACGGCTCAGTTCCTGATAGCGCGCATCTTCCCGACGAATACCTTTCAGCAAATCGGCTAATTCAACGGCCTGCTTACGCTGCTCAAGTTCTGGGGGCAAACACCCCGCGTTCTTCAACAACCGATAGCCAGAACGTAACGCTTCGGGTACGGCGGAATCATCGTCAAGCACCAGTGGTTCACCCTGACCTGGCAGGTTATCAAACTCACCTTTGCGCTGCGCATCGGTAATATGGCGTTCGGCCCATTGATCCAGTAACCACATGTACCTACTCCGGAGAAATGAACAGAAAAGATACGACTATTGTAGAAGGGTGGGGGTAACGGGGATATAAAAAAACCCGCCGAGGCGGGTTTTTTTACTTTACTACAGATTACTCTGCAGCTGCTTCTGCTTTCGATTCTGAACGATCAACCAGCTCGATGTAAGCCATCGGCGCGTTGTCGCCTGCACGGAAGCCACACTTCAGAATGCGAGTGTAACCACCGGTACGGCTCGCGAAACGCGGGCCCAGTTCGTTAAACAGTTTTGCCACGATCTCGTTATCACGAGTACGGGCGAATGCCAGACGACGATTAGCAACGCTATCAGTCTTGGCAAGAGTAATCAGCGGCTCAACTACGCGACGCAGTTCTTTCGCTTTAGGCAGGGTCGTCTTGATGATTTCATGACGAACCAGTGAACCTGCCATGTTGCGGAACATAGCCTGGCGATGGCTGCTGTTGCGGTTCAGTTGACGACCACTCTTACGATGGCGCATGACCTTATCCTTCTCAGTAAAACCTTAACCTGTGATCCGGTTACTCGTCAGCAATGCTTGCCGGCGGCCAATTTTCCAGGCGCATGCCCAGAGAAAGACCACGTGAGGCCAGCACGTCTTTAATCTCGGTAAGAGATTTTTTACCCAGGTTAGGCGTCTTAAGAAGCTCAACCTCGGTACGCTGTACCAGATCACCGATATAGTGGATAGCTTCTGCCTTGAGGCAGTTAGCAGAGCGGACAGTCAATTCCAGATCGTCAACAGGGCGCAGCAGGATCGGATCGAATTCTGGTTTCTCTTCTTTCACTTCCGGCTGACGTACATCACGTAAGTCAACGAAAGCTTCCAGTTGTTCTGCCAGGATGGTTGCCGCACGACGAATCGCCTCTTCAGGATCGATTGTGCCGTTGGTTTCCATTTCGATGACCAGCTTGTCCAGGTCGGTACGCTGTTCTACACGCGCTGCTTCAACATTGTAGGCAATACGCTCTACAGGGCTGTAGCATGCGTCGACCAACAGACGGCCGATCGGGCGCTCATCTTCTTCCGAATGAATTCGGGCAGAAGCCGGCACATAACCGCGACCGCGCTGAACTTTGATACGCATGCTGATAGCTGCGTTCTCATCGGTCAGGTGGCAGATCACGTGCTGCGGCTTGACGATTTCGACATCACCATCATGGGTGATATCGGCTGCGGTCACAGGGCCAATGCCAGATTTATTCAAGGTAAGAATAACTTCATCTTTACCCTGAACTCTCACCGCCAGCCCTTTCAGGTTGAGCAGGATTTCAAGGATATCTTCCTGAACGCCTTCTTTGGTGCTGTACTCATGAAGTACACCATCAATCTCAACCTCGGTCACCGCGCAACCCGGCATCGATGAGAGCAGAATACGGCGCAGTGCGTTACCCAGAGTATGGCCAAAGCCACGCTCTAAAGGCTCAAGGGTCACCTTGGCGTGCGTCGAACTCACTTGCTCGATATCTACCAGGCGCGGTTTTAGAAACTCTGTCACAGAACCCTGCATTGTGTCCTCTCTTTGGTACTAAGCTTTACTTGGAGTAAAGCTCGACGATCAGGTGTTCGTTAATGTCCGCAGACAGATCAGAACGCTCAGGCTGACGCTTGAACGTGCCTTCCATCTTGCCAGCATCAACTTCCAGCCAGGTTGGCTTTTCACGCTGTTCAGCCAGCTCCAGAGCGGCTTTAACGCGAGATTGCTTTTTCGCTTTCTCACGGATGCTAACAACGTCATTCGCTTTAACCTGATAAGAAGCGATGTTAACAACACGACCGTTTACCATGACTGCTTTATGGCTAACCAGCTGACGTGCTTCTGCACGAGTGGCGCCAAAGCCCATACGGTATACTACGTTGTCCAGACGACCTTCCAGCAGAGCCAACAGGTTTTCACCGGTGTTGCCTTTCAGACGTGCTGCTTCTTTGTAATAGTTACGGAACTGACGCTCCAGCACGCCGTAGGTACGACGAACTTTTTGCTTTTCACGCAACTGCACACCATAGTCAGACAGACGCGGTTTACGCGCACCGTGCTGGCCAGGAGCTTGTTCAATTTTACACTTGGTATCGATCGCGCGAACGCCAGACTTAAGGAATAAGTCGGTGCCCTCACGACGGCTCAGCTTGAGCTTAGGACCCAAATATCTTGCCATTTTCTTTCTCCAACAAACCTGGAAAACGAAGCGTTATACGCGACGTTTCTTCGGCGGACGACAACCGTTATGAGGGATCGGAGTCACATCAGTAATATTAGTGATGCGGAAACCAGCGGCGTTCAGAGCACGAATAGTAGATTCGCGGCCTGGACCCGGACCTTTAACCATAACTTCCAGATTCTTGATGCCGTATTCTTTAACGGCGTCAGCGCAACGCTCTGCTGCAACCTGAGCTGCAAACGGAGTGGATTTACGCGAACCACGGAAACCGGAACCACCGGCTGTTGCCCAACCCAGCGCATTACCCTGACGATCGGTAATAGTTACGATGGTGTTGTTAAAAGAAGCATGGATATGAGCCACGCCATCAGAGACTTGTTTTCTTACACGCTTACGTGCACGAACTGGTGCCTTTGCCATTATTCAATCACCCCGATTATTTCTTGATCGGTTTGCGCGGTCCCTTACGGGTACGTGCGTTGGTCTTGGTACGCTGGCCGCGAACCGGGAGACCACGACGATGACGCAAACCGCGATAGCAACCAAGATCCATCAGGCGCTTGATGCTCATGCTAATTTCACGGCGCAGATCACCTTCAACGACAAATTTGGCAACTTCGTCACGCAGCGTGTCGATTTGTCCTTCAGACAGCTCACTGATCTTAACATTTTCAGCGATACCCGCAGCAGCCAGGATGGCTTTAGAACGGGTCTTGCCGACGCCATAGATCGAGGTTAACGCGATCACAGCATGTTTCTGATCAGGAATGTTAATGCCTGCTATACGGGCCACTATGCACTCCTACTATTTAATATGTACGCACCATGCTGAAAAGCCCGTTTTCAGGATACTCAAATGGAAACGTACAGACATACAAAAGATTGGCTGGCTAATCTAGCCAGCTCAACCCAACTTTGCAAGAAAAATATGCGAATAAATCAGCCTTGGCGCTGTTTATGCTTCGGCTCGGCGCTGCAAATCACACGGATGACACCATCACGCTTAACGATTTTGCAGTTACGGCATAATTTCTTGACGGAAGCACGAACTTTCATTTTTACTCTCCGTAACTTCTCGGGCGACCTTTTAGCGGCTATAGCCTTTGAGGTTCGCCTTCTTCAATGCAGACTCGTACTGACTTGACATCATCAGAGTTTGCACTTGAGCCATAAAGTCCATAATCACGACAACAACGATCAGTAGCGATGTCCCACCGAAGTAGAACGGCACTTTCATTGCATCACGCATGAACTCCGGGATCAGGCAGATAAAAGTAATATACAACGCACCAACGAGAGTCAGGCGAGTCATTACTTTATCGATATACTTCGCCGTTTGCTCTCCCGGACGAATTCCTGGTACAAATGCACCGGACTTCTTCAGGTTATCTGCTGTTTCACGCGGGTTGAAGACCAACGCCGTGTAGAAGAAACAGAAGAAGATGATTGCAGACGCATAGAGTAACACATAAAGCGGTTGCCCAGGCTGCAAATACAGCGAAATTGTTGTCAGCCAGTTCCAACCGGTACCGCCCCCGAACCATGACGCGATGGTCGCAGGGAACAGAATAATACTGGAAGCGAAGATTGCTGGGATTACCCCGGCCATATTCACTTTCAGCGGTAAATGTGTGCTCTGTGCAGCATAGACACGACGACCTTGCTGACGTTTCGCGTAGTTTACCACAATGCGGCGTTGACCACGTTCAACAAATACAACAAAGAACGTCACTGCAAACACTAATACTGCAACCAACAGCAACAGGAGGAAGTGCAGGTCGCCTTGACGTGCTTGCTCGATAGTATGGGCAATGGCTGGCGGGAGTCCCGCAACGATACCAGCGAAGATAATGATTGAGATACCGTTGCCGATACCACGCTCAGTAATCTGTTCGCCGAGCCACATCAGGAACATAGTCCCTGTAACCAGACTCACAACAGCGGTGAAATAGAATGCAAAGCCTGGATTGATTACCAGGCCCTGCATACCAGGCATATTCGGTAAACCGGTAGCAATACCGATTGACTGGAATATTGCCAGCACCAGAGTGCCGTAACGGGTGTACTGGCTGATCTTACGACGACCAGACTCCCCTTCTTTCTTGATTTCTGCCAGCGTTGGATGAACCACCGTCAGCAGCTGGATAATAATCGATGCCGAAATATACGGCATGATACCCAGGGCAAAGATAGAAGCACGGCTGAGAGCACCACCAGAGAACATGTTGAACATTTCAATGATAGTGCCTCGCTGTTGCTCAAGCAGTTTGGCAAGTACAGCGGCATCAATACCAGGGATCGGAATAAAAGAGCCAATACGGAACACAATAAGCGCACCGATTACAAACAACAGTCTGCGTTTCAGCTCGCCTAAGCCACCTTTGGCACTTTGAAAATCTAATCCCGGTTGTTTAGCCATCTGCTACTTATTCCTCGATTTTACCGCCAGCAGCTTCGATAGCAGCACGAGCGCCTTTAGTAACACGCAGGCCACGAACAGTTACCGGGGTAGAAACCTCACCAGACAGGATCACTTTCGCGAACTCGATCTGAATACCGATAATGTTAGCTGCTTTCAGCGTGTTCAGGTCAACAATACCGCCTTCCACTTTCGCCAGGTCAGACAGACGGACTTCCGCTGTAATCGCTGATTTGCGAGAAGTGAAGCCGAACTTCGGCAGACGACGGTACAGTGGCATCTGGCCACCCTCGAAACCACGACGTACGCCACCGCCAGAACGAGACTTCTGACCTTTGTGACCACGACCGCCGGTTTTGCCGAGGCCAGAACCGATACCACGACCCAGACGGCGACCCGCCTTTTTAGAGCCTTCGGCCGGAGACAGAGTATTTAAACGCATCTCTTACTCCTCAACTTTAACCATGAAGTAAACCGCGTTGACCATACCACGAACAGCAGGAGTATCCTCGCGTTCTACGGTGTGACCAATACGACGCAGACCCAGGCCAAGCAGCGTTGCCTTGTGTTTCGGCAGACGACCGATTGCACTGCGGGTTTGAGTAATTTTAATAGTCTTTGCCATGGTTTATTTCCCCAGAATTTCTTCAACGGATTTACCACGCTTGGCAGCGACCATTTCCGGAGATTTCATATTTTCCAGACCGTCGATAGTTGCACGAACCACGTTAATCGGGTTGGTGGAACCATACGCTTTAGCCAGAACGTTACGAACCCCAGCGACTTCCAGGACGGCGCGCATTGCACCACCGGCGATGATACCGGTACCTTCAGAAGCCGGCTGCATGAATACACGAGAACCCGTGTGAGTACCCTTAACTGGGTGCTGCAGGGTGCCGGTATTCAGCGCGACGTTAATCATATTGCGACGGGCTTTTTCCATCGCTTTCTGGATCGCTGCTGGAACTTCACGCGCTTTACCGTAACCAAAACCAACGCGACCGTTACCATCACCAACTACAGTCAGAGCTGTGAAGGAGAAAATACGACCACCTTTAACGGTTTTAGATACGCGGTTTACCGCGATCAGCTTTTCCTGCAGTTCGCCAGCTTGTTTTTCGATGTGAGCCATCTTACACCTCTACCTTAGAACTGAAGGCCAGCTTCACGGGCAGCATCTGCCAGTGCCTGGACGCGACCATGATATTGGAACCCGGAACGGTCAAAGGACACATCTTTGATGCCTTTTTCCAGAGCGCGTTCAGCGACAGCTTTACCCACAGCTGCTGCAGCGTCTTTGTTACCGGTGTACTTCAGTTGTTCAGCGATAGCTTTTTCTACAGTAGAAGCAGCTACCAGAACTTCGGAACCGTTTGGTGCAATGACCTGTGCGTAAATATGACGCGGGGTACGATGTACCACCAGGCGAGTTGCACCCAGCTCCTGGAGCTTGCGGCGTGCGCGGGTCGCACGACGGATACGAGCAGATTTCTTATCCATAGTGTTACCTTACTTCTTCTTAGCCTCTTTGGTACGCACGACTTCGTCGGCGTAACGAACACCCTTGCCTTTATAAGGCTCAGGACGACGGTAGGCGCGCAGATCAGCTGCTACCTGACCGATCACCTGCTTATCAGCGCCTTTCAGCACGATTTCAGTTTGAGTCGGACATTCAGCAGTAATACCTGCAGGCAGCTGATGCTCAACAGGGTGAGAGAAGCCTAAAGACAGGCTTACTGCATTCCCTTTGATCGCTGCACGATAACCTACACCAACCAGCTGAAGCTTTTTAGTGAAGCCTTCGGTAACACCGATAACCATTGAGTTCAGCAGGGCACGCGCGGTACCAGCCTGAGCCCAGCCGTCTACGTAACCATCACGTGGACCGAAGGTCAGGGCATTATCTGCCTGTTTAACTTCAACAGCATCGTTGAGAGTACGAGTCAGCTCGCCGTTCTTACCTTTGATCGTAATAACCTGACCGTTGATTTTTACATCAACGCCGGCAGGAACAACGACCGGTGCTTTAGCAACACGAGACATTTTTTCCTCCGATTAGGCTACGTAGCAGATAATTTCGCCACCAAGACCAGCCTGGCGCGCTGCACGATCAGTCATAACACCTTTAGAGGTAGAAACAACCGCGATACCCATGCCAGCCATAACTTTTGGCAGCTCGTCTTTGCGCTTATAAATACGCAGACCTGGGCGACTAACACGCTGAATGCTTTCTACAACAGCTTTACCCTGGAAATACTTAAGAGTAAGTTCCAGTTCCGGCTTGGTGTCGCCTTCAACTTTAAAATCTTCAATAAAACCTTCTTCCTTCAGCACGTTGGCAATTGCCACTTTCAGCTTGGAGGAAGGCATGGTGACCGCAGCTTTATTCGCGGCCTGACCGTTACGGATACGGGTCAGCATATCCGCGATCGGATCTTGCATGCTCATCTGTCTTTACTCCCGTGATTCAATTGGTAATTACCAGCTAGCCTTTTTCAAGCCTGGTACTTCACCGCGCATAGCGGCTTCACGAAGCTTGATACGGCTCAACCCGAACTTGCCCACATAGCCATGCGGACGACCAGTTTGACGGCAGCGTTTACGCTGACGAGACGGGCTGGAATCACGCGGCAGAGACTGCAGCTTCAGAACAGCATTCCAACGATCTTCGTCGGTTGCGTTCACATCAGAGATGATAGCTTTGAGTTCAGCGCGTTTAGCGAAGAATTTATCAGCTAAAGCTACGCGCTTTACTTCGCGTGCTTTCATTGATTGCTTAGCCATTCAGTAACCCTACCTTACTTGCGGAACGGGAAGTCAAAGGCAGCCAGCAGAGCACGGCCTTCTTCGTCAGATTTCGCAGTAGTGGTGATGGTAATATCCAAACCACGTACGCGGTCGACTTTATCGTAGTCGATTTCTGGGAAGATGATCTGCTCACGGACACCCATGCTGTAGTTACCACGGCCGTCGAATGACTTAGCGGACAAGCCACGGAAGTCACGGATACGTGGTACAGCAATAGTGATCAGGCGCTCAAAGAACTCCCACATGCGTTCGCCACGCAGAGTTACTTTACAGCCGATCGGATAGCCCTGACGGATTTTGAAGCCTGCAACAGATTTGCGTGCTTTGGTGATCAACGGCTTTTGACCGGAGATTGCTGTCAGATCAGCTGCTGCGTTATCCAGCAGTTTCTTGTCAGCGATCGCTTCACCAACACCCATGTTCAGGGTGATCTTCTCGACCCGAGGGACTTGCATGACAGAATTGTAGTTAAACTCAGACATGAGTTTAGCGACTACTTCGTCTTTGTAGTAATCATGCAGTTTCGCCATCGTACTACTCCAAATTACTTGATAGTTTCGCTGTTAGACTTGAAGAAACGGACTTTTTTGCCGTCTTCGAATCTAAAGCCTACACGGTCAGCCTTGCCGGTAGCCGCGTTGAACAGTGCAATGTTAGAGATCTGAATAGCTGCTTCTTTCTCTACAATGCCACCTGGTTGGTTCAGAGCCGGAACCGGCTTCTGGTGTTTCTTAACCAGGTTGATACCTTCAACGATAACCTTGCCGGAAGACAAGACATTCTTAACTTTACCGCGTTTACCTTTATCTTTACCGGTTAACACGATAACTTCGTCATCACGACGGATTTTCGCTGCCATGATTCGCTCCTTAGAGTACTTCTGGTGCCAGAGAGATAATTTTCATGAACTTCTCGTTACGAAGTTCACGAGTTACCGGCCCAAAAATACGCGTACCGATAGGTTGCTCGCTGTTATTGTTTAAAATAACGCATGCATTACCATCGAAGCGAATGACAGAACCGTCCGGGCGACGAACACCCTTCTTGGTGCGCACCACTACCGCCTTCAGCACATCACCTTTTTTGACCTTACCACGTGGAATTGCTTCCTTGATGGTGATCTTGATGATGTCGCCTACGCCTGCGTAGCGACGGTGCGAGCCACCCAGAACCTTGATACACATTACGCGACGTGCACCGGAGTTGTCGGCGACGTTCAGCATAGTCTGTTCTTGGATCATTTTAGTGCTCCGCTAATGTCAACTACTACTGAGACCCGAATTCAGGTCGTTAAAAAGCCCCATATCGAGGGCGCGGCATTATAACACCGCTTCAACGATAAGGGTAGAAAAAATAAACGGCTCATCGCTGAGCCGTTTATTCGTATCGAGAACGAGTACTGTATTACAGAACCGCTTTCTCTACAACGCGAACCAGCGTCCAGGACTTAGTCTTGGACAGTGGACGGCATTCACGGATTTCAACCTTGTCGCCGATACCACATTCGTTGTTCTCGTCATGTACGTGCAGTTTGGTCGTACGTTTGATGAATTTGCCGTATACCGGGTGTTTCACCATACGTTCGATAGCAACAACAATGGATTTCTCCATTTTTGCGCTAACTACGCGACCTTGCAGAGTACGGATTTTATCGGTCATTACGCACCCGCCTTCTGAGTCAGTAAAGTCTTAACGCGTGCAACATCACGACGAACCTGCTTCAGCAGGTGAGTCTGTTGCAGCTGGCCACTGGCAGCCTGCATGCGCAGGTTGAACTGCTCACGCAGCAGGTTCAGCAGCTCAGCGTTCAGCTCTTCAACGCTTTTTTCACGCAGCTCTTTTGCTTTCATTACATCACCGTCTTAGTTACAAAGGTGGTTTTGATCGGCAGTTTCGCTGCAGCGAGGCCGAATGCTTCACGGGCCAGCTCTTCCGGGACACCGTCCATTTCATACAGGACTTTACCCGGCTGGATCAAGGCAACCCAATACTCCACGTTACCTTTACCTTTACCCATACGCACTGCCAGCGGTTTCTCGGTGATCGGTTTGTCCGGGAATACACGGATCCAGATCTTACCTTGACGCTTAACTGCACGGGTCATTGCACGACGTGCTGCTTCGATCTGACGTGCAGTCAGACGACCACGGCCAACAGCTTTCAGGCCGAAGCTGCCGAAGCTAACATCCGTACCCTGCGCCAGACCGCGGTTACGGCCTTTGTGCACTTTACGGAATTTTGTACGCTTTGGTTGTAACATCAGCGACGCTCCTTATTTACGGCCTTTACGCTGCTGCTTTTTAGGTTGAGCAGCCGGTTCCGGTTGTTCAACAGCAGCCATACCACCCAGGATCTCACCTTTGAAGATCCATACCTTAACGCCGATTACACCGTAAGTGGTGTGCGCTTCAGAGGTGTTGTAGTCGATGTCAGCACGCAGAGTGTGCAGAGGTACGCGACCTTCGCGGTACCATTCGGTACGTGCGATTTCCGCGCCGCCCAGACGGCCGCTAACTTCAACTTTAATACCCTTCGCGCCCAGACGCATTGCGTTCTGTACAGCACGCTTCATAGCACGACGGAACATAACGCGACGTTCCAGCTGTGAAGTGATGCTGTCAGCAACCAATTTAGCATCCAGTTCAGGCTTACGAACTTCAGCGATATTGATCTGTGCAGGAACGCCAGCGATATCCGCTACGACCTTGCGCAGTTTTTCTACGTCTTCGCCTTTCTTACCGATAACGATGCCCGGGCGAGCAGTGTGAATGGTCACACGGATGCTCTTAGCCGGACGCTCGATAACGATACGAGATACGGACGCCTTAGCCAGTTCCTTAGTCAGGTACTGACGTACTTTAAAATCGCTGTCTAGGTTGTCAGCGAATTCTTTGGTGTTCGCAAACCAAGTAGAGTTCCATGGTTTTACAATACCCAGGCGAATACCATTAGGATGTACTTTCTGACCCATTGCTAGTCTCCAGAGTCTCAGCGATCGGACACAACCACAGTGATGTGGCTGGTGCGCTTCAGGATGCGATCTGCACGACCTTTAGCACGCGGCATAATGCGCTTCATGCTTGGGCCTTCGTCTACGAAAATTTTCGTAACTTTCAGATCATCAATGTCAGCGCCATCGTTGTGTTCAGCGTTAGCAATGGCAGATTCCAGAACTTTCTTGACCAGTACAGCCGCTTTCTTATTGGTGTAGGTCAGAATTTCCAGCGCCTGCGACACTTTCTTACCGCGAATCAGGTCAGCAACAAGGCGAACCTTCTGAGCAGAAGAACGAGCATGGCGATGTTGAGCTAAAGTTTCCATCTCTTCCTCCTACCTTATTTCTTCTTCGCTTTTTTATCAGCAGCGTGGCCGCGATAAGTACGAGTCGGTGCGAATTCACCCAGTTTGTGACCAACCATTTCGTCGGTTACAAATACCGGAACGTGCTGACGACCATTATGGACAGCGATGGTCAAACCGATCATGTTAGGAAAGATCGTTGAACGACGGGACCAAGTGCGCAGGGGCTTCTTGTCTCCGCTTTCCACCGCTTTCTCTACCTTCTTCAGCAAGTGCAGGTCAATAAAAGGACCTTTCTTGAGAGAACGTGGCATGGCTTATCCTCTAAAATTATTTGCTACGGCGACGTACGATGAATTTATCAGTACGCTTGTTGCTGCGGGTCTTCTTACCTTTGGTCTGCAGGCCCCACGGGGATACCGGGTGCTTACCAAAGTTACGACCTTCACCACCACCATGTGGGTGGTCGACTGGGTTCATCGCGGTACCGCGAACGGTAGGACGAACACCACGCCAGCGTGCAGCACCTGCTTTACCCAGAACGCGCAGCATATGCTCAGCATTGCCAACTTCGCCCAGAGTTGCACGGCATTCTGCTTCGACTTTACGCATTTCACCAGAACGCAGACGCAGGGTGACATAAGCACCATCACGAGCAACGATCTGAACGTAAGTACCAGCGGAACGTGCCAGCTGACCGCCTTTACCTGGTTTCATTTCTACGTTATGAACGGTAGAACCAACCGGGATATTGCGCATCGGCAGGGTGTTACCTGCTTTGATTGCAGCATCAACGCCAGACTGAATCTGGTCGCCAGCTTTCAGGCCTTTAGGGGCCAGGATGTAACGACGTTCGCCGTCTTTGTACAGAACCAGCGCGATGTTCGCGGAGCGGTTCGGATCGTACTCAAGACGTTCAACAATTGCCGGGATACCGTCTTTGTTGCGTTTGAAGTCAACAATACGGTAAGCCTGCTTGTGACCACCACCGATGTGACGAGTGGTGATGCGGCCATTGTTGTTACGACCACCGGATTTGCTGTTTTTTTCAACCAGCGGAGCAAAAGGTTTGCCCTTGTGCAGCTCTGGGTTGACCACTTTAACGACGTGGCGACGACCCGGAGATGTCGGTTTACATTTAACAACTGCCATTGTATTACTCCTCCGACTTACTCAGCGCCGCCGACGAAGTCCAGATTCTGGCCTTCCTTCAGGGTGACGTAAGCTTTTTTCCAGTCGCTACGACGACCGATACGCTGTCCGTGACGTTTAACTTTCCCTTTAACTACCAGGGTGTTAACGACTTCGACTTCGACTTCAAACAGTTTCTGCACAGCAGCTTTGATTTCTGCTTTGGTCGCGTCTTTGGCAACTTTGAGAACGATGGTATTGGTTTTTTCCATCGCAGTAGACGCTTTTTCAGAAACGTGCGGTGCGCGCAGCACCTTCAGCAGACGTTCTTCACGAATCATGCCAGCATCTCCTCAACTTGCTTAACAGCATCAGCAGTCATTACGACTTTGTCGAAGGCGATCAGGCTAACCGGGTCGATACCAGTTGCATCGCGTACGTCAACCTTGTGCAGGTTGCGCGCAGCCAGGAACAGGTTTTCGTCCAGCTCACCGGTGATGATCAGCACATCTTCCAGAGCCATGTCTTTCAGTTTCTGTGCCAGCAGCTTAGTTTTAGGCGCTTCAACAGAGAATGATTCGACAACGATCAGACGATCCTGACGTACCAGTTCGGACAGGATGCTTTTCAGCGCGCCGCGGTACATCTTTTTGTTAACTTTTTGACTGTGGTCCTGTGGACGAGCAGCGAAGGTCACGCCACCTGAACGCCAGATCGGGCTCTTGATAGAACCTGAACGCGCACGGCCGGTACCTTTCTGGCGCCATGGCTTTTTGCCTGAACCAGTTACTTCAGCACGAGTCTTCTGAGCACGAGTACCCTGACGAGCACCAGCTGCATAAGCAACAACAACCTGGTGAACCAGCGCTTCGTTGAAATCACGACCGAAGGTAGTTTCGGAAACAGTCAGCGCGCTCTGCGCGTCTTTCAATACTAATTCCATTGCTATCCCCTTACGCCTTCACAGCTGGTTTAACGATCAGGTCGCAACCGGTCGCACCCGGAACACCACCTTTAACCAGCAGCAGGTTGCGCTCAGCGTCAACGCGTACTACGTCAAGGCTCTGAACGGTGACACGTTCGTTACCCATCTGACCTGCCATTTTCTTGCCTTTGAACACTTTGCCCGGAGTCTGGTTCTGACCGATAGAACCCGGAACGCGGTGAGACAAGGAGTTACCGTGAGTAGCGTCCTGGGTACGGAAGTTCCAGCGCTTAACGGTACCAGCGAAACCTTTACCTTTAGAGGTACCGGTTACGTCAACTTTTTTAACGTCAGCAAACAGTTCAACGCTAATGTCCTGACCAACGGTGTATTCTTCACCATCTGCCAGACGGAACTCCCACAGGCCGCGGCCAGCTTCTACGCCAGCTTTAGCGAAGTGACCAGCTTCCGGCTTGGTTACACGGTTAGCTTTTTTAGCACCAGTGGTAACCTGAACAGCGCGATAGCCATCGTTAGCCAGATCTTTGATCTGAGTAACGCGGTTTGCTTCAACTTCGATAACGGTTACTGGGATAGAAACGCCATCTTCAGTGAAGATGCGGGTCATACCCACTTTTTTACCGACTAAACCAATCATTGTATCAACCTCTCAATCGCTCGATGACCTGATTAACCCAGGCTGATCTGCACGTCTACACCGGCAGCCAGGTCCAGACGCATCAGAGCATCAACGGTTTTTTCAGTTGGCTCAACGATGTCAACCAGACGCTTGTGAGTGCGAATTTCGTACTGATCACGCGCGTCTTTGTTGACGTGCGGGGAGATCAGAACGGTAAAGCGCTCTTTGCGGGTCGGCAGCGGGATCGGACCACGGACTTGCGCACCAGTGCGCTTAGCAGTCTCGACGATTTCCGCGGTTGATTGATCGATCAGACGATGATCAAACGCTTTCAGGCGGATACGGATTCTTTGGTTCTGCATGAGACCAGAGCTCCAATTATTTTATAGACGAAATAGTTACTCCTCAAACCCATTACGATTGATGGGAGAGTGTAACCGTTCTTACAGAGTTCCCCAATTGGGAACATTGTCTGGTATCGCTTACGCAGTACCGGTGGTTCATATTGAACCGCTGTCTATATTAGACAAGCCCGCGCATTATACACGTATACCCATACTAAGCAAGCCGCGTTTATAAATTAGTCAGTAAAGCCTGGAAGGCGGCTAGCAGAATCGGTGAACAAACTGCAACGATGGGTATGAGTCTGGATAGCCCTTCGTGAAAACGCGCATCGGCCGTTGCCGCCCCTCTCTTCGCCTCGCACACTGTCGGCATGACCTCTTATGGAAACCAATAATGATGCTTCCGGCCCTCCCCTTCTATCTTCTCTATGCCGTACTCAACATCATCCTGTGCTGGCAAGACTTCCGCACCGGGTTATTGCGTAACAGCTTTACCTGCCCTTTGCTTTGGGGAGGGTTACTAAGTCAGCTCTGTCTGAATCCAACAAGGAGTAACGAGGCACTATGGGGAGCGATTGCAGGCTATTGCGCGATGGCTCTCTTTTACTGGGGATACCGCGCACTGCGACGCTGTGAAGGCTTAGGGTATGGTGACGTAAAGTATGTGGCGGCACTCGGCGCCTGGCACGGCTGGCAATCTCTACCGCTGCTCGTGTTGGTGGCTACGTTGCTGGCGTGTGCCTTTATCGTGGGGAAGGCACTGTGGCTGCATCAGGCGGAGAATATAAAAAACCCGCTGCCTTTTGGACCATTTCTGGGGGCGGCGGGTTTTATTATGGCTGGCTTGTCTGCTTTTAACCTTCAACCTTAATCTGCGACTGCAGGTAGTTCTGCAAACCAATTTTGCCGATCAGATCCAGTTCGGTCTCCAGCCAGTCAATGTGATGTTCTTCCTCGGTGAGGATGGTAATCAACATATCACGGCTGACGTAGTCATGTACGCTATCAGCATAGGCAATGGCTTCACGCAGATCCTTCGCGCCGTCCAGTTCAAGCTTTAAGTCGGACTGCAGCATCTCTTCGACATCTTCGCCGATATGCAGCTTGCCAAGGTCTTGTAGATTAGGGATCCCTTCAAGAAACAGAATACGCTCAATGTACTGATCGGCGTGTTTCATTTCATCGATGGATTCGTGGTATTCAATATCGTTGAGGCGCATCAGGCCCCAGTTTTTGAACATTCTCGCATGGAGAAAGTATTGGTTGATTGCGACAAGCTCGTTTCCCAATAATTTATTGAGATAATTTATTATCTTAACATCACCTTTCATTATATAGACCCTCCGCTTCCACTTATTGAAGCGTAGAACGGCCTACCGGGATGTCAAAAAAGAAATCCGGGCTCAGGCAATCTCTTTGAACTCTGGCATTTGCATTAATTCGTCTTCCATCACCTCACGTGCAGCACGAACGCATTTACCGCATTGATTTCCAATAGGAATGCATTTTCTTAATTGCTGGAAAGACTGCGGATGAAACTGGCGTACTGCCTGGCGAATTTTTTTATCGCTGACGCCATTACACAAACAAACGTACATAACCACTCCCGTTCAATTTCTGAACAAAGTGTAAGTGAGAATAATTATGATTACAATAGCCAGACGCGAGAAGTCGCGTGAAATAAGGGATCAAATCGTGCGAAAAATATTGCGGGGATAAATAACAAAAAGCAAAAAGGGCACCGAAGTGCCCTTTTCAAGTGCAAAACTAATTAATCAATAATCAGCTCATTACTTTAGCAACAACGCCCGCACCTACAGTACGGCCGCCTTCACGGATTGCGAAACGCAGACCGTCGTCCATCGCGATTGGGTGGATCAGAGTCACAACCATCTTGATGTTGTCGCCTGGCATTACCATCTCAACGCCTTCTGGCAGTTCGATGGTACCGGTCACGTCAGTAGTACGGAAGTAGAACTGTGGACGGTAGCCTTTGAAGAACGGAGTATGACGGCCGCCTTCGTCTTTGGACAGAATGTACACTTCAGATTCGAACTTGGTGTGCGGCTTGATAGAGCCTGGCTTAGCCAGAACCTGACCACGTTCGATTTCTTCACGTTTGATACCACGCAGCAGAACACCAACGTTCTCACCAGCACGGCCTTCGTCCAGCAGTTTGCGGAACATTTCAACGCCAGTACAGGTAGACTTAGCAGTCTCTTTGATACCAACGATTTCAACTTCTTCACCAACTTTGATGATACCGCGCTCTACACGACCGGTAACAACGGTACCACGACCGGAGATGGAGAATACGTCTTCGATTGGCAGCAGGAACGGCTTATCGATAGCACGTTCTGGTTCTGGGATGTAAGAATCCAGGAAGCCAGCCAGTTCGATGATTTTTGCTTCCCACTCTGCTTCGCCTTCCAGCGCTTTCAGAGCAGAACCACGGATGATTGGGGTATCATCACCTGGGAAGTCGTACTGGGACAGAAGTTCACGAACTTCCATTTCAACCAGTTCCAGCAGCTCTTCGTCATCAACCATGTCGCATTTGTTCAGGAACACGATGATGTAAGGAACGCCTACCTGACGACCCAGCAGGATGTGCTCACGAGTCTGTGGCATAGGGCCATCAGTCGCAGCAACAACCAGGATCGCGCCGTCCATCTGCGCAGCACCGGTGATCATGTTTTTAACATAGTCGGCGTGGCCTGGGCAGTCTACGTGTGCGTAGTGGCGAGTCGGGGTGTCATATTCAACGTGGGAAGTGTTGATGGTGATACCACGAGCTTTTTCTTCTGGTGCGTTATCGATCTGGTCGAAAGCACGAGCAGCACCGCCGTAGGTTTTAGCCAGTACGGTAGTGATTGCAGCAGTCAGGGTAGTTTTACCGTGGTCAACGTGGCCGATGGTGCCGACGTTAACGTGCGGTTTTGTACGTTCAAATTTTTCTTTAGACACGGCTATATTCCTTACTATAGTGCTCTCCCCTTTGGAGAGAGCACGGGACTTAGGTTTTAATCCTGTGGATTATTTACCACGGGCTTCAATAACGGCCTGAGCAACGTTGTTCGGCGCATCGTCGTACTTCAGGAACTCCATGGAGTAAGAAGCACGGCCTTTGGTCAGTGAACGCAGCTGAGTTGCATAACCGAACATTTCGGACAGCGGAACTTCAGCGTGGATCACAACGCCAGTAACGTTGGATTCCTGACCTTTGAGCATACCACGACGGCGGCTCAAGTCACCGATAACGTCACCAGTGTTCTCTTCAGGAGTCTCTACTTCAACCTTCATGATAGGCTCAAGCAGAACTGGTTTCGCTTTCTTAAAGCCGTCTTTAAACGCCAGAGAAGCTGCCAGTTTAAACGCCAGTTCAGAGGAGTCAACGTCATGGTAAGAACCGAAGTGCAGACGAACACCCATGTCAACAACCGGGTAACCAGCCAGCGGGCCAGATTTCAGCTGTTCCTGGATACCTTTATCAACGGCAGGGATGTATTCGCCAGGGATTACACCACCCTTGATGTCGTTGATGAATTCGTAGCCTTTCGGGTTAGAACCCGGCTCCAGTGGGTACATGTCGATAACAACATGACCGTACTGACCGCGACCACCAGACTGCTTAGCGTGCTTACCTTCGATATCGGTAACTTTCGCGCGAATCGCTTCGCGGTAAGCAACCTGAGGTTTACCGACGTTCGCTTCAACGTTGAATTCACGCTTCATGCGGTCAACGATGATGTCGAGGTGCAGTTCACCCATACCGGCGATAATGGTCTGGTTAGATTCTTCATCAGTCCATACGCGGAATGATGGGTCTTCTTTAGCCAGACGGCCCAGAGCCAGACCCATTTTTTCCTGGTCAGCTTTGGTTTTTGGTTCTACTGCGATGGAGATTACCGGCTCTGGGAATTCCATACGTTCCAGAATGATAGGCGCATCTGGGTCACACAGAGTGTCACCGGTAGTTACGTCTTTCAGACCGATTGCAGCAGCGATGTCGCCCGCGCGAACTTCTTTGATCTCTTCACGTTTGTTAGCGTGCATCTGTACGATACGGCCGAAACGCTCACGTGCAGTTTTCACGGAGTTCAGTACGGTATCACCAGAGTTAACCACACCGGAATACACACGGAAGAAGGTCAAGTTACCAACAAACGGGTCGGTAGCAATTTTGAACGCCAGTGCAGAGAACGGCTCATCGTCGCTTGCGTGACGTTCTGCCGGAGTGTCTTTACCGTCGTCAAGGATACCGTTGATCGCAGGTACGTCGATTGGGGATGGCAGGTAATCAATTACCGCATCCAGCATCGCCTGAACACCTTTGTTCTTGAACGCAGAACCACAGGTTACCAGGATGATTTCGTTGTTCAGAACGCGCTGACGCAGAGCTTTTTTGATCTCTTCTTCAGTCAGTTCTTCACCACCCAGGTATTTCTCCATCAGCTCTTCTGAAGCTTCTGCAGCGGACTCGATCAGGTTCTGGTGCCATTCGTCAGCCAGGTCCTGCATGTCTGCTGGGATATCTTCATAAGTGAAGGTAACGCCTGCGTCTTCTTCGTTCCAGTTGATGGCTTTCATTTTCACCAGGTCAACAACACCGGTGAAACCTTCTTCAGCACCAATTGCCAGCTGCAGCGGAACAGGGTTCGCGCCCAGACGGGTTTTGATCTGACCAACAACTTTCAGGAAGTTCGCACCCATACGGTCCATTTTGTTAACGAACGCGATACGTGGAACTTTGTATTTGTTAGCCTGACGCCATACGGTTTCAGACTGTGGCTGAACACCACCAACTGCGCAGTAAACCATTACCGCACCGTCAAGAACACGCATGGAACGTTCTACTTCGATGGTGAAGTCAACGTGCCCTGGGGTGTCGATGATGTTTACGCGGTGCGGTTCATACTGCTTAGCCATACCAGACCAGAATGCAGTAGTCGCTGCGGAAGTGATGGTAATACCACGTTCCTGCTCCTGCTCCATCCAGTCCATGGTAGCGGCGCCGTCGTGAACTTCACCGATTTTGTGGTTTACACCGGTGTAGAACAGAATACGTTCGGTAGTAGTGGTTTTACCGGCGTCGATGTGCGCACTGATACCGATGTTACGGTAGCGTGCGATGGGTGTTGTACGAGCCATTTGATTCCTCGTTTATCTTTTTAGGCGTTCAGTTAAGTAACCCAAAGCGGGCTGCTTCGCTGAAGCGCCCGCCTGGTGACTAATACTCCGAAGGGATTACCAACGGTAGTGTGCGAACGCCTTGTTGGCTTCTGCCATACGGTGAACGTCTTCACGTTTCTTAACTGCAGTACCTTTGTTGTCTGCAGCGTCAGAAAGTTCGTTCGCCAGGCGCAGAGCCATGGATTTATCACCGCGTTTACGAGCAGCTTCAACGATCCAACGCATTGCCAGAGCATTACGACGGACCGGACGAACTTCAACTGGAACCTGATAAGTAGAACCACCTACGCGGCGGGACTTAACTTCGACAGTTGGGCGCACGTTTTCGAGCGCAACTTCGAATGCTTCCAGTTCATTTTTACCAGAACGCTGAGCCAGGGTCTCCAGCGCGCTGTATACGATTGATTCTGCAGTAGATTTTTTACCATCTACCATCAGAATGTTGACAAATTTAGCCAGCAGTTCTGATCCGAACTTAGGATCTGGCAGGATTTTACGCTGACCAATGACGCGACGACGTGGCATGGAAATACTCCGTTGTTAATTCAGGATTGTCCAAAACTCAAAGAGTTTGACATTAATATAAAACGTTTGGCCTTACTTAACGGAGAACCATTAAGCCTTAGGACGCTTCACGCCATACTTGGAGCGAGCTTGCTTACGGTCTTTAACGCCGGAGCAGTCAAGCGCACCACGAACGGTGTGGTAACGAACACCCGGAAGGTCTTTTACACGACCGCCACGGATCAGGATCACGGAGTGTTCCTGCAGGTTGTGACCTTCACCACCGATGTAGGAGGTAACTTCAAAACCGTTAGTCAAACGCACACGGCATACTTTACGCAGTGCGGAGTTTGGTTTCTTAGGAGTGGTGGTATATACACGGGTACATACACCACGTTTCTGCGGGCAGGCTTCCAGCGCTGGCACGTTGCTTTTTGCAACTTTGCGAGCACGTGGTTTGCGAACCAGCTGGTTAACTGTTGCCATTAAATAGCTCCTGGTTTTAGCTTTTGCTTCGTAAACACGTAATAAATCGCCTCATATAATATGAGGACGCGAAATTTTAGGGCCATGCCGAAAGGGTGTCAAGAAATATACAACGGCAAAGCTGCTACCAGGCGATCTGAGAGGCGTGTTTTACCGTTAACCTGACGAAGTCAGTATAGCTGACCATGATGACATCGCTCGAAATTTGAGCACAAAGACCGCGCGCTTGCACATCTTCATTCAACACGTAGATGGATATGGGGGCCGCGCGGAGAATTTCAAGGAAGCGGCTGTTTTCAACCGCTGCCAGCACGCCATCGGCGATCAATAGCAGGTCATCACCGTCGTCCATCAGGCGGGTAATCCCGCTAATGTCGGCATGCCAGGGTGAGGTGCGTAGCGTATGCAGCATAAGGGCCTCAGAAGTGCAGGATCACATCGTAGTCGTTAAGGCGATGGCGCAGGGCATCCGCTTCCAGCGGCTCGACGTCGGTGACAAACGTCGTCTCTGTCGTTAGCCCACGTTCGCGCAGCGACGCCGCGCAGATCCAGCAATTTTCGATATCGTAGAGCGAAAGCAGCTTGAAGGTGGCAATGTAGTCGCGAGCGAGAATAACGCCCGGTTGCTGCTGGCCGAGTAACTGAAACACGCCATCGCCCACAAAAAACACGCCCAGGTCTTCGCTCAGGGCTGATGTCGCCAGTAATGCATCCAACCCTTCCCTACCGGTGCTACTGCCATGCGGGGCGGAGGAAAAAACAAACGCAACTCGTTTCATCAGAACTGTACCATTCGATCGCAGGTTAGCGCGGCTTCGGCCAGCGAGCCTAGTCCGCTCAGCGAAAAGCCGGGCTGGAGATTAAACGTCGGCAGACCAAGCTGTCGAGCCTCGGTTTCATCGGTCACGCCACGGCGCAGCGCGGCGGCCACGCAGATATGCAACGCCACGCCATTTTCGTCATGCAATGATTGCCAGGCGCGGACCAAATCGAATTCATCGCTGGCGGGCGAGGTCAGCTGATTGGCGTTATAGACCCCTTCCCGATAGAAAAATACGCAGGCTATCTCGTGACCCTCCGCCAGTGCAGCTTTCGCAAACTGCAGCGCGCTGCTCGCCTGCTGGGTGCCATACGCGGGGCCGGTCACCATCAGGGCAAAACGCATTACTTATCTTGCCCCAGGAAATCACCGCTCTTGAACTGGCGGATGTAGAGATAGACGGTGTGTTTGGAGATGTTCAGGCGATCGGCAACCTGGTTAATCGCATCCTTGATATCAAAGATGCCTTTCTCATAAAGATTGAGCACGATCTGGCGATTCTTGGCGTTATTGGAAACGTTGCGATCGGCATTCACCTCTTCGATAGTGAACTCCAGCGTCTGGGTGACCAGGTCCTCAACGGAGGAAGCGAAGTTAACCGCAGAGCCGACTTCCGGCGTTTCCGGCGGAATAAAGGTGTTCATGATTTGCGAGAACGGGACATCGAGGTTCATGTTGATGCACAGTAAGCCGATAACCCGATGGTCACGGTTACGGATGGCGATGGTAACGGACTTCATCAGTACGCCGCTTTTGGCGCGAGTAAAATAGCATTTGGAAACGCTGCTATCTGCCCCGGTCATATCATGCAGCATCCGCAGCGCGAGATCGGTAATCGGAGAACCGATTTTACGCCCGGTATGTTCGCCGTTCGCGATGCGTATTGCCGAGCATTTTAGATCCTGAAGTGAATGCAACACGATTTCGCAGTGGGAACCAATGAGCATCGCCAACCCGTCCACAACCGCTTCGTAGGATTTTAGAATATCGAAGTCAGTTTGATCGAAAGGACGTTGATCCAGTAAATCAAGTTCACTGGTTTCGTTGGTTAAAAGCGACCTGGACATGAAAAAAAGCACTCCTTTTCAGGAGCCTGTCGTTATGTTGTCAGGGCAGGCTCATCACTATTAGGGGCATCTAAAGTAATACAGCGCATAAGGCGCTTTCCAGCATTAATTATATCCTGTAGATAATAAAAAGCCGCCGCCCATTGGGCGGCGGCTTTCGCAATCTTATTTTTTGCTGGCTTCGGCCGCTTTATCAGCCGGCGCAGCGTCTGGCTGTGCCTCGGCTTTCGGTGCCGGTTTGATGTCTAACAGTTCAACATCGAAGACCAGGGTGGAGTTAGCCGGGATACCCGGAACGCCGGTTTTGCCGTAAGCCAGATCCGGTGGGATAACCAGCTGGATTTTACCGCCCTTCTTGATGTTTTTCAGACCTTCGGTCCAGCCAGGGATAACGCCGTCCAGACGGAAGGAGAGAGGTTCACCGCGGGTGTAAGAGTTATCGAACTCTTTACCGTCGATCAGCGTACCTTTGTAGTTAACCACAACGGTGTCACTGTCTTTCGGCGCGTCGCCAGTACCCGCTTTCTCTACTTTGTACAGCAGGCCAGTAGAAGAGGTTTTCACGCCTTTCTCTTTAGCGAACTTGTCACGGAAAGCCTTACCTTTTGCTTCGTTGTCAGCGGCGTCTTTTTCCATCTTCGCCTGAGCGGAGGTCTTCACGCGAGTTTCAAACGCCTGCAGAGTTTGTTCGATCTCTTGATCGGACAGTTTGCTCTTATCAGCAAACGCGTCCTGAACACCGGCGATCAGCTGGTCTTTATCCAGTTTGATGCCCAGTTTTTCCTGTTCTTTCAGAGAGTTTTCCATGTAACGACCCAGCGATGCGCCCAGTGCATAGGCAGATTTCTGGTCGTCATTTTTGAATGCAGCTTTGCTGTCTGCTGCCGGAGCCGCTTTCGCGTCCGCAGCTGGTGCAGCTTTAGCAGCAGCGTCAGCTGCGAAGGTCAGAGGTGCATTCAGTGCAACGGCCATTGTGGTTGCCAGAAGCGTTACTTTAAACAGTGATTTCATCCATCTCTCCAGGGCCGGGGCCTCTCGCCCCAATGTTAACTAAATGAGAAGCGTACTATAGAACGTTGTAGAGGAAATCTACATATGAACGCTTCTCATATCGACTCTTTTCAGACTCTTTTTGTTTAAATTAGTTTCCAGCGTCGCAAAGAGAGGCTGCGCGGCCGGGCAAAGTTGCGTAGAATCCGCGGCGATTGCGGTGATAACAGTAGAGAGGACATCATGCAGGAAACGACTATCGAAGCGCGTCTGGCTGAGCTTGAAAGCCGTCTGGCCTTTCAGGAGATCACCATTGATGACCTTAACATGACGGTCACAGCGCACGAGATGGAAATGGCGAAGCTGCGCGAGCATCTGCGTCTGCTGACCGAAAAGCTCAAGGCCAGCCAGCCGTCAAACATGGCGTCACCGTCTGAAGAGACGCCACCACCTCATTATTGAGGCGTAAAAAAAGCGGGTATTCCCCGCTTTTTTTGTATCCATCGTTCTACAGAACGAGAGGGATTAGTGGCAACCGCAGCCGCCGTGGCCTTTACCGCCACCGCCGCAGCAGCCTTCGCCGCCGTGGTCGTGACCGTGGTCATGGCCGTGACCGCCGCAGCAACCGTCGTGGTCGTGGTCATGATCGTGGTCGTGACCGTTCGCACCGTGAACGTGGCCATGAGCCAGTTCTTCTTCGGTCGCTTCGCGGATAGCAACAACTTCAACGTTGAACTTCAGGTTCTGGCCAGCCAGCATGTGGTTGCCGTCAACCACAACGTGGTCGTCTTCAACTTCGGTGATTTCAACCGGTACTGGACCCTGGTCGGTTTCAGCCAGGAAGCGCATGCCAACCTGCAGTTCGTCAACGCCCATGAAGACGTCTTTAGGAACGCGCTGCACCAGGTTTTCGTCGTACTGACCGTAAGCGTCGTTAGCTTGAACAGCAACGTCGAATTTATCACCAACTTCGTGACCGTCCAGCGCGTTTTCCAGGCCGGAGATCAGGGAACCGTGACCATGCAGGTAGTCAAGCGGTGCACTTACCGGAGACTCATCAACCAATACACCGTCTTCTGTACGTACCTGATAGGCCAGGCTGACCACCAGGTCTTTTGCTACTTTCATGATATCTCCTGAGCATGGGAATATTTTAGTGGCGCAGATTGTAGCGGAATTCTACACCCGTGTACCCATAAGCTTAAAAAAAGACAGCACGGATCGCTACTCCGGATGAAAAATACCGATCACTTGTTCCTCTTTGCGAACGTGTTCGCGGGCTTCTTTATCCGCCTCACGCATCTGGTGTCCGCACTTAACGCACTCAACCACATCGATATTATTCTCGCGCCACATCGCCATTGAATCCTGGGCCTGACACGACGGGCACTTCGCGCCCGCGATAAAACGTTTACGTACCGCCATACTCACCTTCTATTCAAATTCGTCCCAGCCGTCCAGCTGCCGCCGCTCTTGTTGCATTTCGCGCTGGAAGATCTCCTCCAGCTCTCGTCTCGCTTCCCGCACGCGAGAAATTTGTTGGGTATCGCTGTGTACCGGCATCAGCTCACGCAGCATGCGCATATCCAGCCGCTTGAAGTGCAACTGTGCGCGCTGCGCCTGATGCGGGTGCATACCGGTGGAGATAAGCGCCTTGCGCCCCAGTTCCAGCGCACTGGAAAAGGTCTCACGGGAAAACTGTACCACGCCCGCCTGCAGCAGTTCGTGCGCCTCCACACGTCCTCGCGCACGGGCCATAATCTTCAGATGCGGGAAGTGCTGCTGGCAGATCTCCACCAGCTTCATGGTATCTTCCGGCTCGTTGCAGGTGATAACGATCGACTGCGCCTGCTCAGCGCCTGCCGAACGCAGCAATTCAACCTGGGTTGCATCACCGTAGTAAACCTTATAGCCGTATTTGCGCATCAGGTTAACCGCGCTGATATCGCGCTCCAGGACGGTGATCCGCAATTTGTTGGCCATCAGCAGGCGACCAATCACCTGCCCGAAGCGACCAAACCCCACTACAATCACCTGTGGCTTATCGTCATCCACCCACGGCGCTTCGTCTTCTTCTTCCGGCCCGTTAAAGCGGCGCGACAGCGTGAGGTCGACGAGCTTCATCAGCAGCGGCGTGGTCATCATCGACAGCGTCACGACCACCAGCAGCAGCGACATCTGGTCGCCCTTAAAGACTTTAAACGACGAGGCTGCCGAGAAGAGCACAAAGGCGAACTCACCGCCCTGGCTCAGCACACCGGCAAACTGCATCCGCTCCGAACTGCGCATGCCGTGCAGATGCGCCAGCAGATACAGCACCAGCGTTTTCACCGCCACCAGCAATGCCACGCAGCCAATCACCACCAGCAGATGGGTGTAGAGCACGCCGAGGTTGAGCGACATTCCCACCGAGATAAAGAACAGCCCCAGCAGCAGCCCTTTAAACGGCTCGATGGCAATTTCCAGCTCGTGGCGGTATTCACTTTCCGCCAGCAGGACGCCAGCGATAAAGGTGCCCAGCGCCATCGAGAGGCCCAGCGCGTCCATGAACAGCGCCGACCCCAGAACCAACAACAGCGTGGCGGCGGTAAAGACTTCGCGCACCCCGGAGCTGGCAATAAAACGAAATACCGGGCGCAGCAGGTAGCGCCCGCCAATCAGCATGCCGCCGAAGGCAAGGACTTTCAAGCCGACGGTTTGCCAGTCAAAATGCTCGTCACCGGCACCGGCCAGCAGCGGCACCAGCGCCAGCGCGGGGATGACCGCCAGGTCCTGGAACAACAGCACCGAGAAGCCAAGCTGCCCGGATTCGCTACGGTTCATCCCCTTCTCACGCATCAATTGCAGCGCCATCGCGGTCGACGACATCGCAAGGCCAATGCCGCCAATCACCGCGGCCTGCCAGGAGAAGTGGGTGAGCATCAACAGCCCGCCGAGGATCGTCGCGCTGAAAATCACCTGCGCCGCACCGATGCCAAAGATGGGGCGTCGTAGCTGCCATAGCTTAGCCGGGTTCAGTTCCAGGCCGATGATAAACATCAGGAACACCACGCCCAGCTCAGAGAAGTGGAGAATTTCATCCACATCGCTGATAAAGCCGAGCCCCCACGGGCCGATGGCGATCCCCGCCAGCAGATAACCTAATACCGCACCGATACCCAGCCGCGCTGCCAGTGGCACCGCGGCCACCGCCGCAAAGAGAAACAGCACTCCAGCCAGTAATAAATCAGAACCTTCCATCATCGTCCCCCTGCCGTTATCGGCGCAGCTAGCCAGTCGGCATAGGCTTTCGCATGGTTTGCCAGCTCATCAGGCGGCTGACGTCGCGCCCAGTAGATGATGATTGGGCTCAGCCAGTGCATATGGCACATGGCGGCCGTCAGTTCGAACGGACGCAGAATATCGCTCATCGGGTAGCGATTGAGCCCGTCATGGCGGTAGGCGCTTTCCGGCTCCCCGGTGGTAATCACGCTACGCCAGTACTTTCCTTCCAGCTGATTTCCCCCGATGCCGCTGGCGAAACCACGGCTCAGCACACGGTCCAGCCACTCTTTCAAGAGCGACGGGCAGCTGTAGGTATAAAGAGGATGTTGAAACACGATGACATCATGTTCGCGCAGCAGCGCCTGCTCGCGAGGAATATCGATAAAAAAATCAGGGTAGTGCGCGTAGAGATCGTGCACGGTTACGTTGCTTAACTGCGAAGCCGGTTTAAGCAAAACCCGGTTAGCGACCGAGTCCTGTGATTCCGGATGGGCATAGACAAGCAGTACTTTCGCCGTCTGTGACATCATTCCCCTCCCGGGCGTCAATCACATCCTCTTTCTGGTAGCTGAACGCAACCGGAATGATTTTGTGTATAGTCATCGTTTTGGGCTACCATTGCGGCCCGGTCTAGCGATTCGCTTACCACATTACATTACCACAATGACAATTTAACATATTCAGAACATACGGCGCCTTATGATTGTTTTCTCCTCGTTACAAATTCGTCGCGGCGTGCGCGTCCTGCTGGATAACGCATCGGCCACCATCAACCCAGGGCAGAAAGTCGGCCTGGTGGGGAAAAACGGCTGCGGCAAATCCACACTGCTGGCGCTGCTGAAAAACGAGATAAGCGCCGACGGCGGCAACTTTACCTATCCGAGCAGCTGGCAGTTGGCGTGGGTAAACCAGGAAACGCCTGCGCTGCCGCAGCCTGCTCTGGACTATGTCATTGACGGTGACCGTGAATACCGCCAGCTCGAAGCCCAGTTAAACGATGCCAACGAACGCGATGATGGCCACGCCATTGCCACCGTTCACGGCAAACTGGACGCGATTGATGCGTGGACCATCCGCTCTCGCGCCTCCAGCCTGCTGCACGGCCTCGGCTTCAGCAACGAACAGCTCGACCGCCCGGTCAGCGACTTCTCGGGCGGCTGGCGTATGCGCCTCAACCTGGCGCAAGCGCTGATTTGTCGATCCGACCTGCTGCTGCTCGATGAACCGACCAACCACCTGGACCTCGATGCGGTTATCTGGCTGGAAAGATGGCTCAAAAGCTATCAGGGCACGCTGATCCTGATTTCTCACGACCGCGACTTCCTCGATCCGGTCATCGACAAGATTATTCATATCGAACAGGAAACGATGTTCGAGTACACCGGCAACTACAGCTCGTTTGAGGTGCAGCGCGCTACCCGCCTCGCTCAGCAGCAGGCGATGTACGAAAGCCAGCAGGAGCGCGTGGCGCATCTGCAAAGCTATATCGACCGTTTCCGCGCCAAGGCCACCAAAGCCAAGCAGGCGCAGAGCCGTATCAAAATGCTCGAGCGTATGGAGCTGATTGCCCCGGCCCACGTCGATAACCCGTTCCACTTCAGCTTCCGCGCGCCGGAAAGCCTGCCGAACCCTCTGCTTAAGATGGAAAAGGTCAGCGCTGGCTACGGTGACCGCACCATTCTGGAATCTATCAAACTGAACCTGGTACCGGGCTCGCGTATCGGCCTGCTGGGCCGCAACGGCGCGGGTAAATCGACGCTGATTAAGCTGCTAGCGGGCGAACTGGAACCGCTGCACGGTGAAATCGGCCTCGCCAAAGGCATCAAGCTGGGCTACTTCGCTCAGCATCAGTTGGAGTTCCTGCGCGCGGACGAATCTCCGCTGCAGCATCTGGCCCGTATGGCACCGCAGGAGCTGGAGCAGAAGCTGCGTGATTACCTTGGCGGCTTCGGCTTCCAGGGCGATAAAGTCACCGAGCAAACCGCCCGTTTCTCCGGCGGCGAGAAAGCCCGTCTGGTGCTGGCGCTGATCGTCTGGCAGCGCCCGAACCTGCTGCTGCTCGATGAACCGACTAACCACCTTGACCTCGATATGCGTCAGGCGCTGACCGAAGCATTAATCGACTTCGAAGGCGCGCTGGTTGTGGTCTCGCACGACCGTCACCTGATTCGTTCCACTACCGACGATCTCTATCTGGTGCATGATAAGAAGGTCGAACCGTTCGACGGCGACCTGGAAGATTATCAGCAGTGGCTGAGCGACGTGCAGAAGCTGGAAAACCAGGCCGACGACACGCCGAAAGAGAACAACGCCAACAGCGCTCAGTCGCGTAAAGACCAGAAGCGCCGCGAAGCGGAACTGCGCACCCTAACCCAACCGCTGCGCAAAGAGATTACCCGTCTGGAAAAAGAGATGGAGAAACTCAACGCGCAGTTGGCGAAGGCAGAAGAGAAGCTCGGCGACAGCGGTCTGTATGAACCAGGCCGTAAAGCCGAAATGACCGAATGCTTACAGCTGCAGGCCAGCGCCAAGTCCGGGCTGGAAGCGTGTGAAATAGCATGGCTCGAGGCGCAGGAGCAGCTTGAGCAGATGATGCAAAACGACTGATTGCCTGAGGCGGACGATGAACCTGTCAATCACCGACGATATTACCTTCCGCAAGCTGACCATCTTCATGACCTTTATGGAGAAGGGTAACATCGCCCGCACCGCCGAGGCGCTGAACATCAGCGGCGTCAGCGTTCACCGGGCGCTGCACACGCTGGAAGAAAACGTTCGTTGTCCGCTGTTCGTGCACAAAGGGCGTAATCTTATCGCCCAGCCTGCGGCGTGGACGCTGCTGGAGTACTGCCAGGAAGTCACCCAGTTGATGGAGCGAGGTCTGGAAGAGACGCGCAAAACAGCAGGGGTTGGCCAGGGGCGTTTACGTGTTGGCACGCTTTACTCGCTGACGCTGGAGACGGTGCCGCACCTGATTATGGGCATGAAGCTGCGCCGTCCGGACCTGGAGCTCGATCTCACGATGGGCTCCAACGAAGCGCTGTTGAAGATGCTGGAAGATGGCGTGCTGGACGCCATCCTCATCTCCATCTCCGAAAGCGAAATCGACCGCAACAGCCTCGAAGTCCTCCCTCTGTTCCACGACGATATCTACCTCGCTGCACCCATGTCCGCCACGCTGGACGCCACCATGAAAGCGGATCTGCGCCACTATCGTAACGAGAAGTTTGTCTCGCTAGCGGAAGGGTTTGCGACCTATGCCGGTTTCCAGGAAGCATTTCACATCGCCGGGTTTGAGCCGGAAATCGTCACCCGTGTAAACGACATATTCTCAATGCTCAGTCTGGTACAAGCAGGGGTGGGGTTCTGTTTGATGCCGGGGCGAATGAAGAAGATGTATGAGAATACCGTGAAGCTGCAAAAGCTCGCTGAGCCCTATCAGATGCAGCAGCTTATCGCGATTGTCTTTGCCCGCAACCGCGAGCGTGACCCAAGCCTGCTGGCGCTGGCCGCCGAAGGGCGCATGTATGCCAGGACGCTGAATCAAAGCGGCTGATTGCCGGATCTGCGTATCACAATGTAGCCCGGACGAGACGCGCAACGTCGACTCCGGGGAAGTCCCGGCGTCGCTTCGCTCGGCCGGGCTACTACGGTAAATGCTGACTACGACCGTAGGCGTTTCGCCAGGTGCACGGCAACATCCACGCCGCTGCGATCCAGAGAAATAGATTCCCCTTCCCACGCCGCCTGCCGCGTCAAGCAGGTCAGGATGCCGCCGGGTGGCATTTCAATCGCCAGTCGCGCTTCGCGTTCGTTAGCGGAGATAACCGCCTCCTGCCAGCGCACCGTGCGCGCCATATTCATCGCCAGATCGTCAGCAATCCGCTCCGGCTGCCACAGCACACGACCGGTACTGCCGCTCAGATAGGCGTAGCGCGGGCGGGAAAGCGTCACATGGCTGAACGCCTCAACCAGCTTTTGCGCAGGCCTGGCGAGTAGCTCGCAGTGTGACGGCACGCTCACGGCCAGACGAGGTGCCTTGCTGGCCCCTTTAGCCATCGCGCGTTTTGCCACATCTGCCATCGCGTCATCAGGGCCGGCAATCACAATCTGCGTTTCGGCATTCAGGTTAGCGATATAGGTGCCGCTGCCTGCCACCAGGCTTTCCACCTGAGCGAGCGTCAGCCCCATAATTGCCGTCAGACCGTAGCCGTGCGGATAGGCCTGCTCCATTAAGTCGCCGCGCAGCGCCACCAGCGTCAACGCGTCGGCAAAATCAAGCGCACCGGCAACCACCGCCGCCGGGTAGGCGCCAATGGAGAGCCCGCTGACGATATCCGGTACCACGCCACGACGCTCCAGCTCACGCGCCCAGGCGACGCCAGCAATCAGCAGAGACAGCTGAACCGCTCGGGTATGTTTCAGCGCTTCAGAGCTATCCAGTGAATCAACTTCAGCGCCCAGCACGTCACGTGCCTGGGCCAGCACCGTCCCCGGTAGGTTTTGCAGCATACCTTCATGCTGCGTCCCCTGCCCCGGGAAGGTAAACAGAATTTTCATGACTCCTCCCTGCCCCACGGATCGCGAACCAGTTGCGGCCCCTGTGAGGTTTTTAACAGCGCTTTTCCATCCCGCAGCCATTCATTGAGGGCAAATCCACCGCGCGGGGTATCCACCTGGGTATCCGCCCGGCATAGCCCGCCCGTCAGCTGCTGCTGCCACTTCTCCAGCGCTTCTCGGGAGAGCGGCTGCGGCGCGCGGATCAGTAGATCCAGATCGCTTGCCGCGTGGATCACCGGGATCCCGGTTGCCAGCGCATAGCCGGTACTGCCAGTAATGCCCCACGTCCACGGCCACGCCTGCTGCGCCAATAACAAAGCCACCTGAAGCGGTGGCTGAGAGATAAAGGGCGAACGCAGGAGCGACAGCGGGTCCACCAGCGATTCCGGCGTGCAGACGCGGACGACCGCCCCTGCTTTCACCCAACCGGCGGCACGCTGGTCGCGCTTCATCCCGCGGACGCCCACGGGAATGCGCCCCTGCGCATCAACATCACGTCGCACCACCACCGGCAGGCCGCTATGCCAGACGGTATCCACCCAGGATTCCGTGACATCTTCAAGCGCGTCGCGCGCGTTCAGCCAGATAAGGTCGTGTGGACGTAATGTTGTGCTCATGATTTAAATTCCTGAAGTCAGCGAGATAAACAGCGGCAGCGACAGGATACACAGTACGGAGCTCAACAGCAGCACGGCTTCTGCATCCGGCGACTGCACGCCAAAGCGGTTACCGAATACCACACCGAAGAAACCAGCGGACAGCGCAATCATCAGAATAGCGGTGATCGCCACGGAACCATGCAGGCCGAAAATCAGCACGATACCCCAGGCAATAGCCGGTTGAATCAGCAGCTTGGCGATGGTTGAGGTAATCACCACGGTGTTGATCTGCAGTTTACGCGCAGAGAGGATCACACCAGTCAGGAACAGCGCCGCTGCGGTAGCAGACAGACCCAGCGGTTTGATCGCCGCCAGCACCAGTTCCGGCATTTTGATGCCAATCGCGGAGAGGATAACCCCCAGCAGCGGGCCCATTACGATAGGTTTTTTAATTGAGCGCCACATCAGCACCGGCAGCATGGAGAGCGTAGAACCGGAATTACCGCCTTCAGCACGCGCTTTTTCGCGTTCGAGGATCAGTAAGCAGAAGGGCGTCATCAACACGGAACCACAGGCAATGGAAACGGCAACGGACAGCGAAGTCGAAGACGCTTCACCCAGCACGCTACCCAGAATCGGCAGACCCAGCGCGGCGTAGTTTGGCAGCGCCACGGTCAGGGTCAGTACGGCGGCATCCTGTGGGGACTTTTTGAAGACGTTGGTCGCCATAAAGTAGATAGCGGCATAGGTAATCCACATCGCCAGGGTCAGCACCAGAATCAGCGGCGACTGGGCGACGATACCCGCCCACGGTGTTTGTACCGTGGCGCTGAACAGCGCAGCTGGCAAGGCAAAGTCCATCACGAAGATATTGAGCAGGGAGACATTTTTGTTATCGACCATTTTGGCCTTACCGGCCCAGAATCCCAGCAGCATGATGACGAAAATCGGAGCAAGAGCATGAACAATTACGTAAGTCATATTTCACCTGTAATGAAAAAAAGTTAGCACTGGCGCGATGATTATTATTTTTCAGATGCAGGAGCCCTCATGGGCGCTGGGAAGCGCCCATGGAGCCGTACATCCGGCAGGTCTCTTTTTTTACTTACCAGCTTGCTCGCATGCGTTCGCGTACGAGGGCAGAGCTGCGGCGATTGTCGGCACCCAGGCGGCTTTTCAGCGTCGGGTCCTGACGAGCGTCGTTGATGGCCTGTTGCAGAGTGTCTTTCACCAGCGTCAGGTCTTGTGTAGATGGGGCATCCGGATTGCTGATATCCAGCAGGTTTTCCAGCAGGCCCAGGGTGGCGTAGTTACTGATGTCATATGCCATCGGCGGAATGGTTGCCGCCAGTTTTTCCAGCGCCTCAACGGTACGCAGGGTAATGCGTGCCGCGGATTCTTTGCCCATCGCGTGGATCAGTACGCCTTTGTCGTTAAAAGCGATCAGACGGTTTGCCTGATAACCGTGTGCCAGAAACGCACCGGACATCGCTTTACCGACGATAAGGCCAATCACCGGGTGACCTGCCAGACGCGCATTGGCATACGCCGCTGCGGCACCGGCCAGCGCCTGGTGAATACCAAAGCCTTCTTCACGACGACCATAGGCCTGGCTGGCGACGTCAATCACCGCCACAATCGGGCGTTTCACCGCGCTGTTGGCATCGGCGGCGACGGTTTCGCTCACCACTTTTGCCAGCGTCCAGCCTTCCAGCAGACCCACTTCGCCTTTGGTGGCACGCGGGTAGTGGTTATGGGCATCCGGAACGACGGCGATAAAACGCACGACTTCACCGTTCAGCTCACCATCAGCGGCCTGCACGGATGGGCACAGCCCTGCAATACGTTTGGCACCTGGAACCAGCGTTTCCAGCCATAATTCGCCACGGCTAATTACGTTACTCATCATTTCACCTCCCGGGCGAAGAGCGCTTTAATCTGTTCTGAATCGGCCTGTTTGCGGGTGTCGAAATGGCTCAGGCGATCGAGATACCAGTCGTAGTTATCCGTGCGATGTTTTGCCGGAACGCCTTTCGCCAGCGCCTCGTTCATGGCGGCTTTCACCGCGTTCACGCCGTCATTAACCAGCGCTTCTACCAGTCCGCTTTGGTAGCGAACTTCACCACCGGTCATGCTCCAGATAAACGGACGGTCGCGGGAGTCGTACTCTTCAATCCCGGCTTCCTGTTCGATAACCTGCGGGCCGTTCAGGCCGAGACGCGCTTCGCGGGTCACAATCAGATAGCTGCACAGCGCCGCCGCGATGGACATCCCACCGAAGCAGCCTACGGTACCGGCCACAATACCAACGACCGGGGTATAACGGCGCAGATCAACAATCGCCGCGTGAATATCGGCAATCGCCGCCAGACCAAGGTTGGCTTCCTGCAGACGAACGCCGCCGGTTTCCAGACTCAGTACCGCCTGGGTAGGAATGCCGTTACGGTTATCTTCCGCCGCCAGCTCCAGTGCGGCCGCCATTTTGGCACCGGACACTTCGCCCATGCTGCCGCCCTGGAATGCGCCTTCAATCGCCACCACAACGGCCGGTTTGCCGTTGATAGTGCCTTTGGCTACCACCATGCCGTCATCGGCCTGCGGAACAATGCCCTGCGCCCCCAGCCACGGCGACATCACGCCTTCAAACGGGTCGAGCAGTTCACGGTAGCTGCCTTCATCCAGCAGCGCATGCGCACGCTGGCGCGCTTTTAATTCGATAAAACTGCGATCATCACGCATAGCTCACCTCTTCAAAAACCTGTTCGATACGGATGCGCGCCACGCCCGGCGTCGCGCCGAAGTCGTGAATAGTCAGTTTGCCTGCCGGCAGGCTGCTGACCGTTTGCAGACGGTTGAACAGCGCTTCCCAGCGGCTGGTGCTGTTATCGACAGAAGTGGTGATATCAATGGTTAACGTCTGGCTCTGGTCGGCGGTGAATAACACCTCCATATCCCCGGAGCCCACAACGCCTGCCAGCGCTTTGCCGCTTAAGGTGCGGCTGGCCGGTACGGTTAACGTAATGTGTTCCATAACATCCTCTTAATGCTTTAAATAAGGCGATTCGACGTGATTTCGACGCGATCGAGAAACAGCGTGGCGGCAAGCAGGTCGGCAGCGCCGCCCGGTGAAGCGTTCAGCGCCAGCATCTGGCTATCCAGTTCCGCCAATGCCGCCTGACCTGCCGGATGCGCGCTACCGCCCGCATTCAGCACCGCACGGGCGCCGTCCTGCATGGCATCAAGCCCTTCCAGCCCTGCGCGAGACAGCACGCAGGTATCGGTCAGCGAGGTCATGATGGCCATCAGCGCATCCAGCCTCGCGTGCGTCTCGCTACTACCGTTCAGGCGGCTTAAACGCAGCTGCGGCAGCGCACGCTGCATCACGTGCGGAAACGCCTGCTGAGCTTCTTCGCGAGCGCCCGGTACGCGATAACGATGCGTCGCGCGAAGCCCTTTGCTGAAGACCTTCGGCGCAGCGTTATCCGGCAGTTTCGCCAGTTCCGCAGCGGTGGCGGCTATCTGCTGCGCGCCACCGGTACCGCCGTGCATCGCCACGGCGCTCACCAGCAACCCCAGCGCCCAAATCGCGCCGCGATGGGTATTCACGCCGCTGGTCGCGGCCATCATCTGCTGCTCGCCTTCACGGCCGAGTCGCCCTATGGTTTGTCTGAGCGCGATATCCGCTGGACGCTGCCAGCTTTGTTGCGCCAGCGCCTGAAACGTGGAGGTCAGGCTGTGCGCTGAGCGTTCCATCAACGCCAACGATAAATCGTGGTGTGCGCCGTTCCCCCGACTGTCCACCAGACCGGGTTTCGGGCTTAACCGTGCTTCGTCAATCAGACACTGCGTGGCGGTTCGCGCCAGCCATTCGGCACCGCCTTCAACCTGAATCTGGGGCAGAAGTTTCATTACCAGCTCCGGAATTTCGCAGGTGGGTTGTAAAGACCGCCGGACCATTCCACCAGATCAGCGACGCTACCGGCCGCCAGCAGCGAACGGGTCGCGTCGGTACGACGAATACCCATATCTTCCGGATAAACCACCTTGCCGCTCTGACGCAGTTCGGCAACGCGCTTAGCGTCAACGCCCAGGCCGATATCGGTGATACCCGCGACCGCAGCGACCATTGCACGGCGCTCTTCAAGGTCTTTGGCACGATAGAGGTAGGCGATACCTTCTTCCGTCAGCACGTGGGTCACGTCGTCGCCGTAGATCATCACCGGAGCCAGCGGCATCCCAGAGGATTTAGCCACTTCCACAGCATCGAGTTTTTCGACGAAGGTTGGCTTCACGCCCGCCTGGAAGGTTTCGACCATCTGCACCACCAGTTTTTTACCGCGCTGCATTGGGTCTGGTTCGGTGATCATGTTCAGCCAGGCTGGCGTCGCATGACGACGGCCGTGCGGGTCATGACCCATGTTTGGCGCGCCGCCGAAGCCGGAGAGACGACCGCGGGTCACGGTGGAGGAGTTGGCGTAGCCATCAACCTGCAGGGTTGAGCCGATAAACATATCCACCGCGTACTGGCCTGCCAGCTGGCAGAAGGCGCGGTTAGAACGCATCGAGCCGTCGGAACCGGTAAAGAAGATGTCAGGACGGGCGCGGATGTACTCTTCCATCCCCAGCTCGCCGCCGAAGCAGTGCACGCTTTCTACCCAGCCGCTCTCAATCGCTGGAATCAGCGTTGGATGCGGGTTCAGCGTCCAGTGTTTACAGATTTTGCCTTTCAGGCCGAGCTGTTCGCCGTAGGTTGGCAGCAGCAGTTCGATAGCGGCGGTGTTAAAGCCGATACCGTGGTTCAGCGACTGAACCTGATGTTCTGCGTAGATGCCTTTAATCGCCATCATCGCCATCAGGATGTGTTCCTGTTTGATGAGACGCGGGTCGCGGGTAAACAGCGGTTCGATAAAGAACGGCTTGTCGGCTACGACGACGAAGTCAACCCAGGAACCTGGGATATCGACGCGCGGCAGGTCACATTCGTCGTCCACCAGCTCGTTCACCTGTGCGATGACGATGCCATCGTGGAACGCGGCGGCTTCAACTAACGCAGGGGTATCTTCGGTGCTCGCCCCGGTATAGAGGTTACCTTTGCGGTCGGCTTTAAAACCGGCAATCAGCGCGACGTTCGGCGACAGGTCAACGTACAGACGGGAATAGAGTTCGATGTAGGTATGGATGGCACCGATTTCCAGCAGGCCATCTTCCAGCAGTTGCGAAATACGCAGGCTCTGGGTACCGGAGAAGGAGAAGTCCAGCTTGCGGGCGATCCCTTTTTCGAAGATATCCAGATGCTCGCTGCGGCCGACGCTCGGCATAATCATGTGCAGGTCGTGCACAATCTGCGGGTTAACCTCTGCCAGCATGCGAGACAAGAAGTCTGCCTGCTTTTGGTTATTCCCTTCTAATACCACGCGGTCACCCGGCGCGATCAGTTTTTCCAGCATTGCGGTCAGGTCTGCGGTCGGCAGAACCTTGCCCTGCACCGGTACGGAAGCCAGACGTCGCTGTTTTTCGGTGCGACGTGTGTTCCAGACGCGTGCTGGTGTTTGCCCAGATAACATTATTAACCTCCTGATTCAGCTAATCATTTTGATTGCTTAACACTGAAAAGATTGTGCACCCTGGCGAGAAAGTCATCAATTAAGCGTAGGAAAGAATCATTAGCCTAAGAGTAATAATTGAAGTAACAATTTGTGATTAAGATCAGATCCTGGCGGGATAAAAACGACTACCGATGCCTCATTTTCATAAACACGATGGCAAAGTGACGGTATAGTAGGCGCAGATTCCAGGTAAACATCGCCGAGTTATGACTGAAACAACCCACCACGATCTCAGTATCGACACCTCCAGCAGCGCGGACTTCGTCCCCATGCGCGGTATCAGCAACCGTCATCTTCAGACCATGCTGCCGCGGCTGCTTCGTCGAAAACTGCAATTCACCCCGCACTGGCAACGCCTTGAGTTGCCGGACGGCGACTTCGTCGATTTAGCGTGGAGTGAAGACCCGGCGGGTGCGCTGCATAAGCCTCGTCTGGTGGTGTTTCATGGTCTGGAGGGCAGCCTACACAGCCCGTACGCGCATGGCCTGATTAACGCGGCGAAAGAACAGGGCTGGCTGGGCGTGGTGATGCATTTTCGCGGCTGCAGCGGTGAGCCGAACCGCCTGAACCGGATTTATCACTCAGGTGAAACGGAAGACGGTACCTGGTTCCTGAACTGGCTGCAGCGTGAATATGGTAAAGCACCAACGGCGGCGGTCGGGTACTCGCTTGGCGGCAATATGCTGGCCTGCCTGCTGGCCAAAGAAGGTGATGACGTGCCGATAGATGCGGCAGTGATTGTCTCCGCGCCATTTATGCTGGAAGCCTGCAGCTACCATATGGATAAAGGCTTCTCGCGAGTCTATCAGCGCTACCTACTGAACCTGCTGAAAGGCAACGCCGCCCGTAAGCTCAAAGCCTATCCCGGCTCGCTGCCGGTGGATCTGCGTCAGCTGAAAAGCATGCGCCGCATCCGCGAGTTCGACGATTCGATCACCTCGAAGATCCACGGCTTTGCCGACGCGATCGATTACTACCGTCAATGTAGTGCGATGCCGATCCTAAGCAAAATCACCAAGCCGACGCTGATCATCCACTCAAAAGACGATCCGTTTATGGACCATCACTCTATTCCTGCCCAGGAAGAGTTGCCGGATAACGTCGTCTACCAGCTTACTGAGTACGGCGGCCATGTCGGGTTTATCGGCGGCACCCTGCGTCACCCGGAAATGTGGCTGGAAAAACGCATCCCCGACTGGCTGATGCCGTGGTTAGGAGCAAAAGCATGATGATTCCCTGGCAGGATATCGACCCGGAGACGTTGGATAATCTGATTGAAAGCTTTGTCTTGCGCGAAGGCACTGATTATGGTGAATATGAACGTTCACTTGCGCAAAAGGTCGCCGACGTCAAACACCAGCTACAAACAGGCGAAGCGGTGCTGGTCTGGTCTGAGCTTCACGAGACCGTCAACATCATGCCCCGTAACCAATTTCGCGGTTAACTATACTCTAACGATAGGGAGCGTTTTACCCGCTTCCGTTGTCGTCTGTTCAGGGAGTTATTCGCATGTCTGCCAAACATCCGGTCATTGCCGTTACCGGCTCCAGCGGAGCAGGAACCACCACCACCAGCCTCGCGTTTCGTAAAATCTTTGCTCAGCTCAACCTGCGCGCGGCGGAAGTCGAAGGCGACAGCTTTCACCGCTATACCCGTCCGGAAATGGATATGGCTATCCGCAAGGCCCGTGACCTTGGCCGCCATATCAGCTACTTCGGCCCGGATGCCAACGACTTTGGCCTGCTGGAACAGACCTTTCGCGACTACGGCCTGAACGGGCAAGGGAAATCGCGTAAATACCTGCATACCTACGACGAGGCGGTGCCGTGGAACCAGGTGCCCGGTACGTTTACGCCGTGGCAGCCGCTGCCGGAACCGACCGATGTGCTGTTCTATGAAGGACTGCACGGTGGCGTCGTTACCCCGCAGCACGATGTGGCTCGCCATGTCGATCTGTTGGTCGGCGTGGTACCGATTGTTAACCTGGAGTGGATTCAGAAGATGATCCGCGACACCAGCGAGCGCGGTCACTCTCGTGAGGCGGTGATGGATTCCGTCGTGCGGTCAATGGAAGACTACATCAACTTCATTACCCCGCAGTTCTCCCGCACTCATATCAACTTCCAGCGCGTGCCAACGGTCGACACCTCTAACCCATTTGCGGCCAAAAGCATTCCGTCGCTGGACGAGAGTTTCGTGGTGATTCACTTCCGTAATCTCGACCACATCGACTACCCGTGGCTACTGGCCATGTTGCAGGGTTCATTTATCTCGCATATGAATACGCTGGTCGTTCCCGGCGGGAAGATGGGGCTGGCGATGGAATTAATCATGACGCCGCTGGTGCAGCGTCTGATGGAAGGTCGGAACTAGCACCAAGACCAGGTAGCCCGGACGAGGCGCGCGAGCACCGACGCCGGGAATGGCCCCGGCGTCACTACGTTCGGCCGGGCTACGTCTGGCATGTAATCAGCCTTCAATCACTTCGTAAGAGTGAGTGATGTTCACCGCTTTTTCGAGCATCAGCGCAACCGAGCAGTATTTCTCAGCAGAGAGATCGACCGCGCGCGATACCGCCGCATCCTTCAACGCTTTACCGGTGACGATAAAGTGCAGGTTGATGTGCGTAAACAGACGCGGGGCTTCTTCACGACGCTCGGAGGTGAGCTTCACTTCGCAGTCGGTCACGTCATTGCGACCTTTTTGCAGGATGGAGACCACGTCAATCGCGCTGCAACCGCCGGCGGCCATCAGCACCACTTCCATCGGGCTTGGCGCTTTATCGCCAGAGTTACCGTCCATCAAAATTTGGTGGCCTGAAGCTGACTCACCGAGGAAGGTTAACCCCTCAACCCATTTCACACGCGCTTGCATAATATTTAACTCCCAGGTTGCAATTTTCTTCTCAGATTACGCGCACATAACAATTCTCGCAATGGAAGGCGATCGACGTCATGCTGAAGCGAGACACCAGGAGACACACGGCAAAAGCTATGCTAAAACAGTCAGGATGCTACGGTAATACATAAACGTACTGCATGTATGCAGAGGACATCACATTACAGGCTGCGACCCTATTCGACAGCCGACTTCCCAGGTAACGGGAAGGATACTATTGCAACCAGTGGCTGCAATGTTTTTGCCGCTGGGAAGAGCTTATAACAGAGGATAACCGCGCATGGTGCTTGGCAAACCGCAAACAGACCCTACTCTCGAATGGTTCTTGTCTCATTGCCATATTCATAAGTACCCATCGAAGAGCACGCTGATTCACCAGGGTGAAAAAGCAGAGACGCTGTATTACATCGTAAAAGGCTCCGTGGCTGTACTCATCAAGGACGAAGAAGGTAAAGAGATGATCCTCTCTTACCTCAACCAGGGCGATTTTATCGGCGAGCTGGGTCTGTTCGAAGAAGGCCAGGAACGCAGCGCATGGGTACGAGCAAAAACCGCTTGTGAAGTTGCTGAAATCTCTTATAAAAAATTCCGTCAGCTGATCCAGGTAAACCCGGACATTCTGATGCGTCTCTCTTCTCAGATGGCGCGTCGTCTGCAGGTCACTTCCGAAAAAGTCGGTAACCTGGCCTTCCTGGACGTTACCGGTCGTATCGCACAGACTCTGCTGAACCTGGCAAAACAGCCTGATGCGATGACCCACCCAGACGGTATGCAGATTAAAATCACCCGTCAGGAAATCGGTCAGATCGTTGGCTGCTCCCGTGAAACCGTGGGCCGTATTCTGAAAATGCTGGAAGATCAGAATCTGATCTCCGCGCACGGCAAAACCATTGTCGTTTACGGTACCCGCTAATCCGGCCCAAAATGGCGTATTGTGAAAGCAATACGCCATTTTTGTTTTCCCCCTATGTGGCGCAGGCTGATTTACCACCCGGAAGTCAACTATGCACTGCGGCAAACGCTGGTGTTATGCCTGCCGGTTGCCATCGGGCTGCTTCTCGGCCATCTCCAGCAAGGTCTGCTGTTCTCCTTAGTGCCCGCCTGCTGCAATATCGCGGGTCTCGACACGCCGCATAAACGCTTTTTTAAGCGCCTGATTATTGGCGGCTGCCTGTTTGCTGGCTGTAGCCTTGCCGTACAGCTACTGCTGGAACACGACATTCCCCTACCGTTGATTCTCACCGGGCTGGCGCTGCTGCTGGGCGTCACGGCGGAAATCAGCGCGCTGCACGGGCGACTACTGCCTGCCTCGCTGATTGCTTCCATCTTTACCCTTAGCCTGGCGGGTAATATGCCCATCTGGGAGCCATTGCTGCTCTACGCGCTGGGCACGCTCTGGTACGGGCTGTTTAACTGGTGGTGGTTCTGGATGTGGCGCGAACAGCCGCTGCGGGAATCGCTGAGCCTGCTCTATCGCCAGCTTGCCGAATACTGCGAGGCTAAATATAGCCTGCTGACCCAGCACACCGACCCGAGCACCGCGCTGCCGCCGCTGCTGACTCGCCAGCAGAAAGTGGTGGATCTGATTTCCCAATGCTATCAGCAGTTACACATGCTTGCGGCTAACCAGCATAACGATTACAAGCGGCTGCTGCGCGCCTTCCAGGTGGGGCTCGATTTACAGGAGCATATCTCCGTCAGCCTGCACCAGCCGGAAGAGGTACAAAAGCTGGTTGAACGCAGCCACGCCGAAGCGGTGATCCGCTGGAACGCCCAGACCGTCGCGGCACGCCTGAGGGTACTGGCAGACGATATTCTCTATCACCGCTACCCGACTCGCTTCAATATGGATAAGCAGATCGGCGCGCTGGAAAAAATTGCCGACCAGCATCCGGATAACCCGGTCGGTCAGTTTTGCGCCTGGCACTTCAGCCGTATCGCCCGCGTGCTGCGCTCCCAGCGCCCACTCTACCCGCGTGACCTGATGGCCGATAAACAGCGCCGCCTGCCGCTATTCCCGGCGCTTAAAAACTACCTGTCGCTGAAATCTCCGGCCCTGCGCAACGCCGCCCGGCTCAGCGTGATGCTGAGCATCGCCAGCCTGATGGGCGTCGCGCTGCACCTACCGAAGCCTTACTGGATCCTGATGACGGTGCTGCTGGTCACGCAGAACGGCTACGGCGCGACCCGCGTACGTATTTTCCACCGCGCGGCGGGCACGCTGGCGGGGCTGGTGATTGCCGCCGTCGTCCTGCACTTCCATGCGCCGGAAGGGCTGGCGCTGACAGGCATGCTTATCGTCACGCTGGGGAGTTACCTGATCATCCGTCGCCACTACGGCTGGGCCACCGTTGGCTTTACTATCACCGCCGTGTATACCCTGCAGATTCTGACGCTGAACGGCGAGCAGTTCATCGTCGCCCGCTTTATCGACACCATCATCGGCTGCCTGATTGCCTTTGGCGGCATGATCTGGCTGTGGCCACAGTGGCAAAGCGGCCAGCTGCGGCAAAACGCTCAGGCGGCGCTGGAGGCAGACCAGGAGGCCATTCGTCTCATCTTAAGCCCCGACCCGCAGGCACCGAAGCTTGCCTACCAACGGATGCGCGTCAACCAGGCACACAATACGCTCTTCAACACGCTGAATCAGGCGATGCAGGAGCCAGGCTTCAACTCGCGTTATCTGGCAGATATGAAGCTGTGGGTTACCCATAGTCAGTTTATCGTCGAGCACATCAACGCCATGACCACGCTGGCGCGCGAGCACAATATGCTGACGCCGGATCTGGCGCAGCAGTATCTGGAATCCTGTGAGGTTGCCCTTCAGCGCTGTCAGCAGCGTCTGGAGTACGATGAGGCGGGAAGTAGCGGTGAAGTGAATATTATGGAGTCGCCGGACGCGCTGTCCCACGGGCCGTTAAGCACCATGGAACAGCATCTTCAGCGTATTCTGGGGCATCTGAGCACCATGCACACCATCTCGTCGGTGGCCTGGCGACAGCGCCCCCGTCATGGCGGCTGGTTAAAACGACGGGCTAGCTAACGATTTTAGCGACCGCCTGAGCGAAGCGCTGCATCCCTTCGTCGATATCCACCTCTTCCACCACCAGCGATGGTGCAAAGCGCATCACATCCGGCCCTGCGTTCAGTACCATCACGCCAACGTCCGCCGCCGCGTAGAGGAAATCACGCGCCCGGCCTTTGTATTTCTCGTTCAGCGCCGCGCCAATCAACAAGCCCATACCGCGCACGTCGCTAAAGACATCGTACTTCGCGTTGATATGCTGCAGATGCTGCACAAAGCGCTCGCGCTTGGCGTTCACGCCGTTCAGCACTTCCGGGGTGTTGATAATATCAAATGCCGCACCCGCTACCGCGCAGGCCAGCGGGTTACCGCCGTAGGTGGAGCCATGTGAGCCGACGTGGAATGCGCTGGCAATGTCGTTGGTGGTCAGCATCGCACTCACCGGGAAGCCGCCGCCCAGCGCTTTGGCGCTGGTGAGGATATCTGGCGTTACGCCATAGTGCATATAGGCAAACAGCGAGCCGGTACGCCCCATGCCGCTTTGTACTTCATCAAACACCAGCAGCGCCTGATGCTTATCGCACAGGGCGCGCAGGCCCTGTAAGAACTCAGGGGTCGCCGCCAGCACGCCGCCTTCGCCCTGAATCGGCTCAACCACGATGGCGCAGGTATGGTCATCGATCACCGCTTCTACTGCATGCAGATCGTTAAACGGCACGTGGACGATATCGGCAGGTTTCGGGCCAAAGCCGTCAGAATACTTCGGTTGCCCGCCAACGGAGACGGTAAACAGCGAACGGCCGTGGAAGGCATTATGGAAAGCGATGATTTTCGTTTTGTACGGGCTATGACGAGTGGATGCGTAGTAGCGCGCCAGCTTAAAGGCGGTTTCGTTCGCTTCCGTCCCGGAGTTCATAAACACCACGCGCTCGGCAAAGGTCGCGTCTACCAGCTTCTGGCCCAGACGCAGCGCCGGCTCGTTGGTGAAAACGTTACTGGTGTGCCACAGCGTTTCGCCCTGGGTTTTTAGCGCCTCAACCAGTGCCGGATGACAGTGGCCCAGCGCGGTCACCGCGATACCGCCCGCGAAATCAACGTACTCTTTGCCTTGCTGATCCCACACGCGGCTCCCTTTACCTTTCACCGGAATAAATTCAGCCGGTGCATAGATTGGCAAAATGACCTGATCGAAGGTCGCGCGGGTAATAGCAGGTTGTTTGGTTTCCATGTCATGCCCTTCTGCAAACGATGAAGCAATGATTGTGAGAATTTATCCACAAAATATGCATAAAAAATCACGTCATGGCAACTACTATCGCGTGAGGAAGTTTGCCAGTAGCGCGTGACCTTGCTCACTGAGAATACTTTCCGGGTGGAACTGCACCCCTTCCAGATCCCATTCACGATGGCGGATACCCATAATCTCCCCCGTTTCACTGCGGGCCGTCACCTCAAAGCAGTCGGGCAGCGTCGCCGGATCGATCAGCAACGAGTGGTAGCGCGTTACGGTGAGCGGATTATTCAGGCCGCGGAACACGCCCTGCTGCTGATGGGTAATCGGGGAGGTTTTGCCGTGCATCACTTTTTCGGCACGAACAATTCGCGCACCGAATGCCTGAGCAATAGCCTGATGGCCTAAGCAGACGCCAAGCAGCGGCGTTTTACCGGCGTAGCGGCGAATAACATCGAGAGAGATACCGGCGTCATCCGGCGTGCAGGGACCAGGGGAGATAACAATTTTGTCCGGCGCAAGCGTATCGATATCATCGAGAGTGATGTCGTCATTACGTTTGACCGTCACGCTGGCCCCTAACTCACAGAAGTACTGGTAGAGGTTCCAGGTAAAGGAATCGTAGTTATCAATCAGCAGAATCATGGCGGCTCCGGTCTTTCAATCAGCCGCCATTCTACCGGGTGCTTACCACTTTAGCGACTGGGCGGCAGCCTCATGCCAGATGCCGCCCCGTGCAATTACGGCAGGACTTTCGCTGAGAGGATGACAATCGGCTTGGACGGCACATTCTGGTATGGCCCAACGTTGTGAGTCGGCACCTGGGCAATTTTGTCTGCCACGTCCATCCCTTTCACGACCTTACCAAATACCGCGTAGCCAAAGTCACGCTGGCCATGATCCAGGAAGGCGTTATCCGCGACGTTGATAAAGAACTGGCTGGTTGCGCTGTCTTTGTCTGCGGTACGCGCCATCGCGATGGTGCCACGGGTGTTACGCAGGCCGTTATCGGCTTCGTTTTTAATCGGAGGATTCGGCTGCTTCTGCTGCATCTGTTCGTTAAAACCGCCGCCCTGAACCATAAAGCCCGGGATCACGCGGTGGAACGTGGTGTTGTTATAAAAGCCGCTATTAACGTATTTCAGGAAGTTTTCAACGGAGACCGGCGCCTTCTGGCTATCCAGCTGCAACTCGATGTTGCCAGCAGAAGTGGTCAGCAGCACGTGCGGATCGTTTTTCGCCGCTAACGCCGCAGGCGCAACCGCAGAGAGTGCAAACACAGCCGCCATGGCCGCCAGTGTGGATTTGAGCATGAGAATTCCTTTAACGGTGCAGTAGAGAAAGCAAGTGGCTTGATTCTAAAGAGGGATAGCCCCTCAGGCCAGTGCTTTACTTAAGTTTACGCGACTGAAACGGTTAATAATAATCAGGCTAAGAAAACACTCAATTCATTATGTGATCATGATCACATTGAAAAATGTAATAAAGAAAGTTTTGCGTAATAAAACTATGAATGCATCACGTCAATGACTAAAATCTGCTCGCTCAGCGCAGAGTCAACGCGCTTTACACAACTATTCACAGGCCAGTCATGACTAACAGCAACCGTACCAAGCTCACATGGATCAGCTTTTTCTCCTACGCCCTTACCGGCGCGTTGGTAATTGTCACCGGGATGGTGATGGGAAATATCGCCGATTACTTTAATCTGCCCGTTTCCAGCATGAGTAACACCTTTACCTTCCTGAACGCAGGGATCCTGATCTCTATCTTCCTCAATGCCTGGCTGATGGAAATTGTGCCGCTGAAAACTCAGCTGCGCTTCGGCTTTATTTTGATGGTGCTGGCGGTTATCGGGCTGATGACCAGCCATAGCCTGGCGCTGTTCTCCGCGGCGATGTTCGTGCTTGGCCTGGTCAGCGGGATCACCATGTCGATTGGTACCTTCCTGATCACCCATATGTATGAAGGTCGTCAGCGCGGTGCACGTCTGCTGTTTACCGACTCCTTCTTCAGCATGGCCGGGATGATCTTCCCGATGCTCGCCGCCTGGCTGCTGGCGCGCACCATCGAGTGGTACTGGGTTTACGCCTGCATCGGCCTCATCTATGTTGCCATCTTCGTGCTGACCCTGGGTTGTGAATTCCCGGTTCTGGGTAAAAAAGCGCAAACCAGCGACCAGCCGGTGGTGAAAGAGAAATGGGGCATCGGCGTGCTGTTCCTGTCCATCGCTGCACTGTGCTACATCCTGGGCCAGCTGGGCTTCATCTCCTGGGTACCGGAATACGCCAAAGGTCTGGGCATGAGCCTGAACGACGCGGGCCAGTTGGTGAGTGATTTCTGGATGTCCTATATGTTCGGTATGTGGGCCTTCAGCTTCATTCTGCGCTTCTTCGACCTGCAGCGTATCCTGACCGTTCTGGCCGGTATCGCCACCGTGATGATGTACCTGTTCAACCATGGTGAGCCGCAGCACCTGGTCTGGTTTATTCTGACTCTCGGCTTCTTCTCCAGCGCTATCTATACCTCCATCATTACGCTGGGTTCGCTGCAGACTAAAATCGCCTCACCAAAACTGGTTAACTTTGTCCTGACCTGCGGCACCATCGGTACCATGCTGACCTTCGTTGTCACTGGCCCTATCGTTGCCCATAGCGGCCCGCTGGCGGCGCTGACGACGGCAAACGGTCTGTACGCCGTGGTGTTCGTGATGTGTCTTGTTCTGGGCTTTGTGAGCCGCCATCGCCAGCATGCGGCGAGCGCCTCTCATTAATATCGGTTAGCCCGGTGTGATATTCCGTTCACTTTACGTTCTGTTGAACATGACGTGAAGTGAACGGCCCCCCCCTCAGCGCTCACAAACATGACGTATTCTCCAACTTCTCTCTCCCCCGCCGTTTTTTCACTCTTTTCGCTCAAAAAACAAACAGCAAATAAAGTTGAGTATTTTCCGCAACTTACAAAACCACTTAAAAATCATAACCCTACTCATTAAGGGGTAGGTAAAGGCTAAATTGATTTGTATCAATAATCCCAATAGCTGAATCGTTAAGGTAGGCAGTATTAGAATAGAAATCGAGGCAAAAATGAGCAAAGTCAGACTCGCAATTATCGGTAACGGCATGGTCGGCCACCGCTTTATCGAGGATCTTCTCGATAAGTCCGACGCAAGCCAGTTCGATATCACCGTCTTCTGTGAAGAACCGCGCATCGCCTACGACCGCGTGCACCTCTCCTCCTACTTCTCCCACCACACGGCAGAAGAGCTGTCGCTGGTGCGCGAAGGCTTCTATGAGAAGCACGGCGTAAAGGTACTGGTCGGCGAACGCGCTATCACCATCAACCGTAAAGAGAAGGTGATTCACTCCAGCGCAGGCCGTACCGTCTTTTATGACAAGCTGATTATGGCGACCGGCTCCTATCCGTGGATCCCGCCAATCAAAGGGTCTGAAACTCAGGACTGCTTCGTTTACCGTACGATTGAAGATCTGAACGCCATTGAAGCCTGTGCCCGCCGTAGCAAACGCGGTGCGGTAGTCGGCGGCGGCCTGCTCGGCCTCGAAGCAGCCGGCGCGCTGAAAAACCTCGGCGTGGAAACCCACGTGATTGAATTCGCCCCAATGCTGATGGCTGAACAGCTCGATCAGATGGGCGGCGAGCAGCTCAAGCGTAAAATCGAAAGCATGGGTGTGAAAGTTCACACCAGCAAAAACACCAAAGAGATTGTTCAGGAAGGCGAAAACGGCCGTAAGACCATGCGCTTTGCCGACGGCAGCCAGCTGGAAATCGACTTCATCGTCTTCTCTACCGGTATTCGTCCACGCGACAAACTGGCCACCCAGTGCGGCCTGGAAGTCGGCCAGCGCGGCGGTATCCTGATTAATGACAGCTGCCAGACCTCTGACCCGGATATCTACGCTATCGGCGAATGCGCCAGCTGGAAAAACCGCGTCTACGGCCTGGTCGCACCGGGTTACAAAATGGCGCAGGTCGCCGTTGACCATATCCTCGGTACGCCAAACGCCTTCCAGGGCGCGGACATGAGCGCCAAGCTGAAGCTGCTGGGTGTAGACGTCGGTGGTATCGGCGATGCCCACGGCCGTACGCCAGGCGCACGCAGCTACGTCTACCTCGACGAAAGCAAAGAAGTCTACAAACGCCTGATCGTGAGCGAAGACAACAAAACCCTGCTCGGGGCGGTACTGGTTGGCGATACCAGCGACTACGGCAACCTGCTGCAGCTGGCGCTGAACGCCATCGAACTGCCAGAAAACCCAGATTCACTGATCCTGCCAGCACACGCCAGCAGTGGTAAACCGTCTATCGGCGTCGATAAACTGCCGGACAGCGCGCAGATTTGTTCCTGTTTTGACGTCTCTAAAGGCGACCTGATCGCCGCCATCAACAAAGGCTGCCACACCGTTGCAGCCCTGAAAGCCGAAACCAAAGCCGGCACCGGCTGCGGCGGCTGTATTCCGTTGGTCACCCAGGTGCTGAACGCCGAGCTGGCGAAACAGGGTATCGAAGTGAACCACAGCCTGTGTGAACACTTCGCCTTTACCCGTCAGGAGCTGTATCACCTGATCCGCGTTGAAGGCATTAAAACCTTCGACGAGCTGCTGGCAAAATACGGCAAAGGCTACGGCTGCGAAGTCTGTAAACCCACCGTCGGTTCTCTGCTGGCCTCCTGCTGGAACGAATACATCCTCAAGCCGCAGCATACGCCGCTGCAGGACACTAACGACAACTTCCTGGCGAACATCCAGAAAGACGGTACCTACTCCGTTATCCCACGTTCTGCGGGCGGTGAAATCACTCCGGAAGGTCTGGTTGCCGTTGGCCGTATCGCACGTGAATTTAACCTGTACACCAAAATCACCGGTTCCCAGCGTATCGGCCTGTTCGGTGCGCAGAAAGATGACCTGCCGGAAATCTGGCGCCAGCTGATTGAAGCAGGCTTCGAAACCGGTCATGCCTATGCCAAAGCGCTGCGTATGGCGAAAACCTGCGTAGGCAGCACCTGGTGCCGTTATGGCGTCGGCGATAGCGTAGGCTTCGGCGTCGAGCTGGAAAACCGCTACAAGGGCATTCGTACGCCGCACAAGATGAAGTTTGGTGTCTCTGGCTGTACCCGTGAGTGTGCGGAAGCTCAGGGCAAGGACGTAGGTATTATCGCCACCGAGAAAGGCTGGAACCTCTACGTTTGTGGTAACGGCGGGATGAAGCCGCGCCATGCAGACCTGCTGGCCGCTGACCTCGACCGCGAAACACTGGTGAAATACCTCGACCGCTTCATGATGTTCTACATCCGCACCGCCGATAAGCTGACCCGTACCGCGCCGTGGCTGGATAACCTGGAAGGCGGTATCGACTACCTGCGTTCGGTTATCATCGACGACAAGCTGGGGCTGAATCAGCACCTGGAAGAAGAGATCGCCCGTCTGCGCGAAGCGTTTGCCTGTGAATGGACCGAGACCGTAAACGACCCGGCCGCTCAGGTACGCTTCAAACACTTTATCAACAGCGAACAGCGTGACCCGAACGTTCAGGTCGTGGCCGAGCGTGCTCAGCACCGTCCTGCGACACCGTATGAACGTATTCCGGTAACTCTGGTGGAGGAAAACGCATGAGCCAGTGGGTAAATATCTGCAAAATTGACGCGATTCTGCCAGCAACAGGCGTCTGTGCACTGCTGGGTAACCAGCAGGTTGCCGTGTTCCGTCCGTATGCCGACAATCAGGTCTTCGCCATCAGCAACATCGACCCGTTCTTTGAGTCGAGCGTGCTGTCGCGCGGCCTGATTGCTGAACATCAGGGCGAACTGTGGGTGGCAAGTCCGCTGAAAAAACAGCGCTTCCGCCTGCGTGACGGCCTGTGCATGGAAGACGAGAGTCACTCCATTCCACACTATGAAGTTCGCGTTAAAGATGGCCAGGTGCAGCTGAAAGCCTGATCGTTTTGGGCATAAGTAATATTAAAAACTTATGACCTCAAAGGGGTAACAGCGGGAAAAATCGTATATTCCATACGATAACTGCTGTTATCCTTACCCGCATTATTCATCCCCCGCATTTATCTATTCCGTGAGGTTGCCCCTTGGATCACTTACCTATCTTTTGCCAACTGCGCGAGCGCGACTGTTTGCTGGTCGGCGGCGGTGATGTTGCCGAGCGCAAAGCGCGTCTGCTGCTGGACGCGGGCGCTCGCTTGACGGTAAACGCACGGGATTACGTTCCGCAGTTCCACGTCTGGGCGGAGGCGGGCATGTTGACACTGGTGCAGGGTGATTTCCAACCCGCGCTGCTCGACCCATGCTGGCTGGCAATTGCCGCCACCGATGATGACGTGGTGAACCAGCAGGTCAGCGATGCGGCCGAAGCGCGGCGTATCTTCTGCAACGTGGTCGATGCGCCGAAAGCGGCGAGCTTTATCATGCCGTCGATTATCGACCGCTCACCGCTGATGGTCGCCGTCTCTTCCGGCGGCACCTCACCGGTGCTGGCACGTCTGCTGCGCGAGAAGCTGGAAGCGCTGCTGCCGCAGCATCTGGGACAGGTTGCTGCCTATGCCGGGCAACTGCGCACGCGGGTGAAGAAGCAGTTTGCGACAATGGGTGAACGCCGTCGTTTCTGGGAAAAGCTGTTTGAGAATGACCGCCTGGCGCAATCGCTGGCTAATCAGGATCAGCAGGCCATTGATGACACCACCGAACAGCTGCTGAACACGCCGCTGGATCACCGCGGCGAAGTGGTGCTGGTGGGTGCCGGTCCGGGGGATGCCGGGCTGCTGACGCTAAAAGGCCTGCAGCAAATCCAACAGGCAGACGTGGTGGTTTACGACCGCCTGGTCTCCGACGATATTATGAATCTGGTTCGCCGCGATGCGGACCGCGTATTCGTGGGTAAACGTGCGGGCTACCATTGCGTACCGCAGGAAGAGATTAACCAGATCCTGCTGCGTGAAGCCCAACAGGGTAAACGCGTGGTGCGTCTGAAAGGCGGTGACCCGTTTATCTTTGGCCGCGGTGGTGAAGAACTGGAAACCCTGTGCCATGCCGGCATTCCCTTCTCCGTTGTACCCGGCATTACCGCCGCCTCTGGCTGTTCCGCCTACTCCGGCATTCCGCTGACCCACCGCGACTACGCCCAGAGCGTGCGTCTGGTTACCGGGCACCTGAAAACCGGCGGCGAACTGGACTGGGAAAATCTCGCGGCAGAAAAACAGACGCTGGTGTTTTACATGGGGCTGAATCAGGCCGCTACCATCCAGCAAAAGCTGATTGAACACGGTATGCAGGCAGACATGCCGGTGGCTATCGTCGAGAACGGTACCGCAATTAACCAGCGGGTAGTGGACGGACAGTTGTCCCAGCTTGGCGAACTGGCTGAGCAAATGGCAAGCCCGGCGCTGATTATCGTCGGCCGCGTAGTGGGCCTGCGCGGCAAGCTGAACTGGTTCTCAAACCATTAACGGGTAATCTCACAGACATAAAAAAAACCGGGATCATCCCGGTTTTTTTATATCACGATCGTAGGTCGGATATGGCAGCGCCGCTATCCGGCAATCAGTACCGTTTCTTACGGCTTAGCCACAAAACCAATCGCGTCGTACACCGCTTTCAGCGTTTGTGAAGCACGCGCGCTGGCTTTATCGGCCCCGTCTTTCATGATCTTCTGCAGGAACGCTTCGTCGTTGCGGAAGCGGTTATAACGCTCCTGCAGCTCGGTCAGCATACCGGAAACCGCTTCTGCCACTTCGCCCTTCAGATGGCCATACATCTTGCCTTCAAAGTGTTTTTCCAGCTCTGGAATGCTCTGACCGGTCACGCCGGAGAGGATATCCAGCAGGTTAGAGACGCCCGCTTTCTCTTTCAGATCGTAACGGATAACAGGTGGCTCTTCGGAGTCGGTCATCGCGCGTTTGATCTTCTTGACCACGGATTTCGGGTCTTCCAGCAGGCCAATCACGTTGTTGCGGTTATCGTCTGACTTGGACATCTTCTTCGTCGGCTCGAGCAGCGACATCACGCGCGCACCAGACTTAGGAATAAACGGCTCAGGCACTTTGAACACGTCGCCATAAATGGCGTTAAAACGCTGGGCAATATCGCGGCTCAGCTCAAGGTGCTGCTTCTGATCTTCGCCTACCGGCACCTGATTGGTCTGATACAGCAGAATGTCTGCCGCCATCAGCACCGGGTAGTCAAACAGACCAGCGTTGATGTTTTCCGCGTAGCGGGCGGATTTATCCTTGAACTGGGTCATGCGGCTCAGCTCGCCGAAATAGGTGTAGCAGTTCAGCGCCCAGCCCAGCTGTGCGTGTTCCGGCACGTGAGACTGTACGAAGATGGTGCTTTTTTCCGGGTCGATGCCGCAGGCCAGATACAGTGCCAGCGTGTCGAGCGTCGCCTTACGCAGCGCCTGCGGGTCCTGACGGACGGTAATCGCATGCTGGTCGACGATACAGTAGATGCAGTGATAGTCGTCCTGCATGTTGACCCACTGACGCAGTGCACCCATGTAGTTACCGATGGTCAGTTCACCTGACGGCTGTGCGCCGCTAAATACGATGGGCTTAGTCATGTTCTGATTCCTGATGTTCACTGTGCGCAAACCCGAGAGCGGGCAGCAGTTCATTAAAGTGGTCGAAGATAATATCCGGCTCGCTGAGCGCGATGGCTTCGCCATAGTTATAGCCGTAGGTCAGGCCGACGGAGGCGCAGCCCGCCGCTTTAGCAGCTTGAATATCGTTACGAGAGTCACCGACGAACAGCAGTGCTTCCGGCGCTAACGCCAGCTTCTCCGCCACTTTCAGCAGCGGTTCCGGATGCGGCTTTTTGTTCTGCACGTCATCGCCACCAATCACTACCGCGAAGTAGTCAGCAATGCCCAAAGATTCGAGAATCGGGGCCACAAACGGCGTCGGCTTATTCGTCACTAGCGCCAGAGGTAGGCCGTTGGCGTGCAGTGCCGCTAGGGTATCAGCAACGTGAGGGAACAGGAAACTGCCCTCTTCAGCGAATTCGGCGTAGTAGCGATCGAACAGGCGGCGCAGCACGCGAAGCTGCTCGTCCTGAGGAATATCGTGGCTATCCACCGATGGTTTACCCTGAGCGGCACGCTGGCTCGCACGTTCCTGGCGGGCCCAGTTGAGGGCTCGTTCCATCAGAACATCGGCACCGTTACCAATCCAGGTGACGACCCTGTCTTCACCTGCAACCGGAAGCTCAAGCGCATAAAGCGCGCTATCAACGGCGGCGGTCAGCCCCGGCGCGCTGTCTACCAGCGTGCCATCGAGGTCAAACGCGACGCCGCGAATGGTCTGCAATTTATCCATGACTTACCTTTGCCAGTTCACTGCGCATTTCATCAATGACTTTTTTGTAGTCTGGTTGGTCAAAAATCGCCGAGCCGGCGACAAACATGTCCGCCCCTGCCGCAGCAATTTCGCTAATATTGTTCACCTTCACACCGCCATCCACTTCCAGACGAATGTCATAGCCGGACTCATCGATACGGCGACGCACTTCGCGCAGTTTATCGAGGGTGTGAGGGATAAAGGATTGGCCGCCAAAGCCCGGGTTAACCGACATCAGCAGGATAACGTCGAGCTTATCCATCACGTAGTCAAGGTAGGTCAGCGGAGTTGCCGGATTAAACACCAGGCCCGCTTTACAGCCGTGCTCTTTAATCAGCTGCAGCGTGCGGTCTACGTGTTCGGAAGCTTCGGGATGGAAAGTGATGATGCTGGCGCCTGCGGCGGCAAAATCCGGAACCAGACGGTCAACCGGCTTCACCATCAGGTGAACGTCGATTGGCGCGGTGATGCCGTAGTTACGCAGCGCTTTCAGCACCATCGGGCCGATGGTCAGGTTCGGCACGTAATGGTTATCCATAACATCGAAATGAACCACATCCGCCCCGGCAGCCAGCGCGCGGGCAGTATCTTCGCCTAAACGGGCAAAATCGGCCGACAAAATTGAAGGGGCAATCAGGTACTGTTTCATCCACATCTCCTCAGAGCCTATCCATTAGGGTCTTTTAACGTTGTTTTTTTCCAGGCGGGCGATATAGGGCCAGCAGTTCGTCCACCTTTTTACGTGTGCCGCCGTTGCGGCTAATGCTGCGACGAACCTTTACGGTATACGTTTCCGCCGCATTTTTGTACCACTCCAGCGTCAGCGGCGTGCGATGGTTGGAAATCAGCACGGGAATTCGCTTCGCCACCAGCTCTTCGGCCTTATTCGCCAGAAACGCCTGTTGCTCCAGGCTAAAGCTGTTGGTGTGATACGCCGTGAAGTTCGCCGTCGCCGACAGCGGAGCATACGGCGGATCGCAATACACCACGGAACGCGCGTCTGCACGAGTCATGCAGGTTTCATAAGACTCGCAGTAGAACTCGGCATTCTGCGCCTTTTCAGCAAAGTGGCGCAGTTCGGCTTCCGGGAAATAGGGTTTCTTATAGCGCCCAAACGGGACGTTAAACTCACCGCGCAGGTTGTAGCGGCACAGGCCGTTATAGCCGTGGCGGTTGAGGTATAAAAACAGCACTGCGCGATGGAACAGGTCGGTACTACGATTAAACTCTTCGCGCAGCTGGTAGTAGCGGTCGGCGTCATTGTTCTCAGGCACAAACATCGTGCGCGCCCGGTCGATGTACTCATCGGAGCGAGTTTTGACGATTTTATAGAGCTCGATGAGGTCGCTGTTAATGTCAGCCAGAATATAACGCGAAAAATCGGTATTCAGGAATACCGATCCAGCACCAACGAAGGGTTCAACCAGACAATCGCCGGCAGGCAGATGATCTCTAATATCGTCGAGCAGAGGGTACTTACCTCCCGCCCATTTCAGAAAAGCGCGATTTTTTTTCATGCGGCCTGACTAATTACACTTTCTCCGGCTGTGGAGAAAGCTCCGACAGCATCCTGCGCTTCTCCCCTATCCGCACGCGGCGGTGCGGATAGGGTTGTCTTAATAACGATTATTTCAGGTCAGTCTGTACCTGATGCAGCGGCTTCGCCCACGGGTTTTTCGCCTGGACGTCAGCTGGCAGCGTGGTGACAGCATGTTTCGCATCATCCTTAGATGCGTAGATGCCGCTGACCAGCACGTACCACGGCTGACCGTTACGAGAGGTTTCATACACCACGTAGTTTTTCAGGTTCTCTTTCTTCGCCCAACCGTTCAGGTTGTCGTAGTTGGAAGAGGAGCTGAGCTGCAGCGTGTAGTGCGAGCCAGAAGCGGTTTTCAGCGCGTTCACATCGCCCGCAGATTTACCGGTTGCCGCCGCAGCAGGTGCTGCTGTAGCCGCCGTTGCGGTTGGCGCGGTAGCGGTCGCTGCTGGTTTCGCCGCTGCGGTTGCCGTCACCGGCGCTTTAACCGGGGCCGCAGTCGCTGCGGTTTCGGTATGCTTCGGCGCGGTCACCGCTGGCTTAGTTTCAACAGGCTTGGTCTGCGCGGTTGGCGCAGGCGTTTTCACCGTTGCCATCGGCTGCGGTTTGGTTTCGATAACCGTGTGCTTGCGTTCCGGACGCGGGGCGGTCGCCGTCTGGCGAGGCGCTTCCGGTGCGGTCACTGCCGGGCGAGCACCGTTGCGAATTGGCGCGACGGTTGCAGGTTCAGTTGGCAGCGTAGAGTTCACTACCGCGTTATCAATCTGACCCTGCTGCTGCGTCAGCGCATTGTTCAGGTCGCCCTGGACCTCAACGCGCTGCTGGCCGTCCGGTGCCGCATTTTCCTGACCCTGGGTTGGGGTAGAGGAAATCGGAGGCAGGGAGACGTCCTGCTGCTGCGACGGCGTATTCTCCTGGGCGGCAGGCTGAGCAGAATTATTGGCCTGATCGGTATTGGTATCGCCAGAAAGCGACACGCTCTTCTCAGAAGAGGCGCTCTGGTCGTTAGAAGATGGTGCTTTCAGGGCTGAACCAATGCCGACGATCAGCACCAGCAGCACGACAACGCCAAGCCCCATCATGACATACTGGCGGGAGGCCGGTTTACGCGGCGCAGCAGCTTTACGTTTACGCGGGCGGCGCTCTACCACTTCCTCTGCATCGCCCTCTTCGGCATCGTCAGATTCATAGTATTCGTCTTCCGGCTCAGCTTCTTCACGCGCTTTACGACTACGGGACGGACGACGCTCATCAGCATCGAGATCCACATCATCAAAGTTGATCTGTGGCTCGTTGTCACGATCGGAAGACTGACGAGAGCGACCAGTACGACGATCGCTGGGATCGGGTTTCAGCTCGTCTTCTGGTTTAAATTCATCCATTTAACACCCCACTAAAAGGCTTATGCCACGACAATTGCATATCACCTGAAGTTAAAACACCGCGCGAACGCGGCTTGACCTTTCTTATAGTTGCGCTTGCTGAGTATCAGCAATAGCGCCAAGAACCACGTCGTGGGATACGCCACCGCGCACCTCACTTTTCCCGATGGCCAGCGGCAGCACTAACCGCATTTCGCCAGCAAGAACCTTTTTATCTCGCATCATGTGCGGCAGATACGCCTCTGCCGACATTTCCTGCGGGCCAGCAACCGGCAGGCCTGCGCGCTTGAGCAGCGTGATGATACGCTGCGTGTCTTCGGCAGCAAACTGCCCCAGACGTTCTGATGTATGCGCGGCCATGACCATACCTGCCGCAACGGCTTCGCCGTGCAGCCAGTTGCCGTAACCCATCTCGGCTTCGATCGCATGACCGAAAGTATGCCCAAGATTGAGTAAAGCACGTAACCCGGTTTCGCGCTCGTCGGCTGCCACAACATCCGCTTTCAGCTCACAACAACGGCGGATACAGTACGCCATTGCTTTTTCATCGAGCGCCATCAGCGCATCGATGTTCTCTTCCAGCCAGTCAAAGAACGGCGCATCAAGAATGATGCCGTATTTGATCACTTCAGCAAGACCGGAGGAGAGTTCGCGTTTCGGCAACGTTTTCAGGCAGTTCAGGTCAACAACCACGGAGGCTGGCTGCCAGAATGCGCCGATCATGTTTTTGCCGAGAGGGTGGTTGACCGCGGTTTTGCCGCCAACCGAAGAGTCCACCTGAGACAACAAGGTGGTAGGAACCTGAATAAAACGCACACCGCGCTGATAGCTCGCCGCTGCAAAACCGGTCAAGTCGCCAATAACGCCGCCGCCTAAAGCAACGAGAGTCGTATCGCGACCGTGCGGTTTTTGCAAAAGCGCAGTAAAGACGGTGTCCATGACGGCCAGGCTTTTATACTGTTCGCCGTCCGGCAGAATGACGCTATCAACCTTCACGCCAGCCTGCTCCAGCACGGAACGAACCTGGTCCAGATAGAGCGGTGCCAGCGTTTCGTTGGTGACCAGCATAACCTGATCGCCAGACTTGAGCGGTAAGAAGGAAGCTGGATCGTTAAACAAACCAGCCGCGATGGTTATCGGGTAACTACGTTCCCCGAGAGTTACAGTAAGCCTCTCCATAACGCGACGTCCACCTTAGTTACTTTTATTCGCTGGCGTTCTATTCTGGGCCAGTATTAGTTGCTTTCCAGCATATGGATAATCTGGTTGGCGACAACTTTTGCGCTCTGATCGTCAGTACGGATAGTGACATCCGCAATCTCTTCGTACAGTGGATTACGTTCATCAGCCAGCGCTACAAGCACTTCGCGCGGTGGAGTTTCGACCTGCAGCAGCGGGCGCTTTTTATCGCGCTGAGTACGAGCCAGCTGTTTTTCAATGGTCGTTTCCAGATAGACGACGACACCACGAGCGGAGAGACGATTGCGCGTTTCACGTGATTTTACAGAGCCACCGCCTGTTGCCAGAACAATACCCTGCTTTTCCGTTAACTCATTGATGATTTTTTCTTCGCGGTCACGGAAACCTTCTTCGCCTTCGACATCAAAGACCCAGCCCACGTCAGCGCCTGTTCGTTTCTCAATCTCTTGATCAGAATCGTAAAATTCCATATTGAGCTGTTGAGCCAGCTGGCGCCCAATGGTGCTTTTGCCGGCACCCATAGGCCCAACCAGAAAGATATTGCGTTTCTCTGCCATTTTTTTGGTACTACTAAGACTATTCGTTAATGATAAATCCGCGCCGCAGTCGTTCGCGCGTCGCTGGACATGAACTGAAACCTCTTATGCAATAGAGCGAGAGTCAGACTGAAAATTATCTCAATACTCCGGCTGGTTTGGCAACAGATTAAATCAGCAGACTTCAGGAGGAAGGAATGTTATTCACTGACGCTCAAATCGGTACTCCTTGTATGCTAAATCCGGCCCCACGTCAAACTTGGGAAACACCTTATTCACCAAATCAGCATGTTTCCCCGTCGCTACTGCACAGAAATAATACGCGGGGTGATAAACACCACCAGCTCGCGCCGCTCATTGTCCTTGCCATCGTGACGAAAAAGATGGCCTAACAAGGGGATATCACCAAGAAACGGAACGCTATCGCTGGCCTTCTTGTTCTTCTGCGAAAAAATGCCGCCCAACGCCAGCGTTTCCCCGCTTTTGACCTCAACCTGGGTTTCAATCTCCTGTTTATCAATCGCCAGCACTTCGCCGTCCGCCTGCTGTAGCACCTGGCCGGGCATGTTTTCGCTGATACGCAACTTCAGGCGAACGCGCTGGTTTTGCAGCACGGTTGGTGTGACCTCCATGCCGAGCACCGCCTCTTTAAACTCCACTGAGGTCGCGCCACTCTCCCCACTGGAAACCTGATAAGGGATTTCGCTTCCCTGTTTGATGCTGGCAGGCTGCAAATGCGAGGCCAGCAGCCGCGGGCTCGCGATGATATCAACCTTCTGCTTTTGCTCCAGCGCCGAGAGTTCCAGCTCAAGCAGGCGGCCGTTGATTTTACCGATATTAAACCCGCCGTGCGTCGTGGCGTCCGCAACCGAAAGATCGCTGCTTAAGGTGGTTATCTTGCCAGAACCGGTTGCCCCGGCGGCGTCAGCAAGATTCCACTTTACTCCTAATTCTCGTAGGCTGGTTTCGTTGATAGTGACAATATGGGCCGCCAGCTCAACTTGCCCAACCGGGATATCCATCTCCTTTGCCCACGCTTCCAGCGCCGGGAGGTGCTCACGGTCATCACGTACGATCAAGCGATTGGTTCGTTTATCGACGGTGAGTGAACCGCGCGCGCTCAGTAATTTATCCCCAGCTTTCACCAGCTCGCTGGCATCAGCATGGTGCAGCACCAGGCTGCGATTCATCAGCGGCAGCGTCTGCTGGCGTTTCTCCTTTTCCTGCTGCGCTCTCGCCTGTTTCTCTTCGCGCCAGCGCTGTGAGTGCACGTAATAGACGCCTCCTTCCTGCGTGAGCACCAGTTCCATGCAGTTAATCACCGTCTGAACCGCCTGCTGCCATGGCAGGTTACGCAACTGGAGCGAGAGCGTTCCCTGCACTTCCGGGGAGATAACCATGTTCTTCTGCTCCAGGTCAGCGAGGCTCTGAAGCACCTGCGCGACCGGCACGTCGTCCACTACCAGCGTGACGTTCTTCGCCGGGGCCAGCGCTGACACCAGCGCCAGCATCAACAGCACTATCCTTTTTATCATTCGGCGTTCCTTCTCTTTTCCATTGCCATACTCGGGGCTCACATCCCTCACCCGTTTCCACAGTCAGGCTATCCAGCGTGATTGCCGTAACCCGCCAGCCGGTGTTCAGCGTCTGCCCGACCTCCACGCGCCGCCAGCGTTCATCCCGTTCCTGCGCCATGCCAATCAGCCGTGATGCCGATTGTGTTCCACCCCGGTAGTGCCAATCAGCAAGCTGCGCTGTCTGACAGGCATCCATCACCGGGGCGAACGGATCCCGCATTCCGCATAGCAGCGGAACGGTGAGTAATAAAAGAAGCGCGCGTTCAGGATTCATCGTCGCGTACCAGTTGCAGGGTAAAACGGAGCACATCGTTGTGCGTTGCCAGAGTAAAGCCCACAACCCGCATTCCGCGCTCGGCCAGCCGCAAAAAGGTGCCAGGAACGGCATGCCACGGCGTATCCAGCGAGATTTCACCGCCCGCCTCTGAAGGCTGCCAATGGGCCAGCCGGGCGCCATTTTGCTGAAAACCGACCGGAGAGAACGGTGGGATATCCTGTTCTTCCAGCCATGGTGTAGCGCACACGCCAGCGTTGAGGTGAGCGACGCGATGCCAGTGCGCCAGGTACTGCTCGTGCTGTTTCCGCCATGCCTCACGGCTTTTTCCCGCCTCAACATAGGCCTGATGTTCGACCCGGTAGCCGCCGTACATCGCTACCAGCATCAACAGTAGCGCTCCCGCCCCCACCTTCGCCGTAGGAGACAGCGGCCATAGGCGTTCAAGGCGACGCATTTCCACTCTCCTCGCGTAATGCGTACTGGAACTGCCAGCGGCCGGCGCTATCGCGCTGAATTTTGCCGGCCTGCATCAGATGAAACCCAGGGATAGCTCGCAGCGTTTGCTCAACCTCAGCCAGCGCGGAAACCGGCGTCAACACGCCCGATAGCGACAGCACGCCGTCACGGTAGCTCAGCTCGCTCAGCCATGCCGAAGCGGGGAAATGCGCGGCCAGCGCCAGCAACCTGGGCGACCAGGCTTCAGTCACCTGCCGCGTACGTTGCCGTTTTTTGAGGGCGGCCTGCTGCTGTAAACCCGCCTGAAGCACCTGCTCCCGCTGCGCCAGTTGCTGCACTACCCGCCGTTCTGCCTCGACATGGATATTGCTAACCGCCGCGACCGGCAGCCAGTATCCACGCCCGATAAACGCCAGCACGCCGCACAACAGCCAGACAACACCTGCCCACACGAGCCAGCGCTGAAGCAATCGCCGAAAGCGGCGCTGTCGCCAGGGAAGGAAATTCACCGGTGGGATGTTCACGATGCCACCCCCATAGCCAGTGCCAGCGCCACCGCAAAGTCATCGCCTCTGGCTGGCAGCGGTGGATATTTCTGCGCCACTACACTCCAGGGATCGAAGCCTTTATATTCGCCTGGCTGAGCAGTACAGCACACCAGGCGCTGTGGGTTGACGCCCAGTTGGATGCCGAGTTGCGTCAGCGAGGGGGCATCGTCAAACGCGCAGTGCCCCCAGCCTTCCCGGCTGGCCCAGAGCCACTGCCGGGTATCGCGCCAGACCAGCATGGCATCCTGCGAATCTAAGTGCGGCACCAGCGTCTGGAGCGCGCAGGCATCGGGGGTGATCGCCGCAATCTGTAAACGCAGCGCCTGCCCCAGCCGTTGTAGACGGGTGATATCGTGCTGCTGCGCTGCAGTGACGTTCCATCGCCCTTGTGGCTCCACCAGGTGATAATCAAAGCAGAGCGATGCCGCATTCATCTCAAGCTGCTGCGACATCGCGCTGGCAATCCACTGCGTTTGTTCGTTTTCGCGCAGCGACATCGCCGCAAGAGGGAGGTTTTTTTGTAACGTTCTATTGGCCGGAAAGGCCAGTCTCACCGCGTGCTGCCAGGGCAACGCCTGCCGCCACGGTTTGAGCACCGCCAGCAGCGCGTCATCGCCTTGCTGCGCGGACGGCGGTAGCGGCAGTTGCCACCAGCGGCGAAGGAGCCAGCCGCGGCGAGTACGCTGAAGTGCAACGATAAAGACGTTATCCTGCTGAATATGAAGACCCATTTGCCAGCATCTGAAAGCCATTTCACGATCATCCTTACGTCACCTCACGGTGACGGCTATATCAATGCATCTGGCTTGCCTTTATACTACCGCGCGTTTGTTTATAAACTGCCCAAATGACACTTAATGGGAATTCTCCGGTGAAGTTCGTAAAGTATTTATTCATCCTTGCAGTCTGTTGCATTCTGCTGGGAGCAGGCTCGATCTACGGCCTCTACAAATATATTGAGCCTCAGTTGCCCGACGTGGCGACGCTCAAAGACGTGCGCCTGCAGGTGCCAATGCAGGTCTATAGCGCGGACGGTGAACTCATCGCGCAGTACGGTGAAAAACGCCGTATTCCTATGACCCTCAACCAGATCCCACCAGAAATGGTGAAAGCGTTTATTGCGACCGAAGATAGCCGCTTCTACGAGCACCATGGGATCGACCCCATTGGTATCTTCCGTGCGGCAAGCGTAGCGATGTTCTCCGGCCATGCGTCGCAGGGGGCCAGTACCATCACCCAGCAGCTCGCGCGTAACTTCTTCCTCAGCCCTGAAAAGACGCTGATGCGTAAAGTGAAGGAAGCGTTCCTTGCCATTCGCATTGAGCAAATGCTGAGTAAGGATGAAATTCTTGAGCTGTACCTGAACAAGATTTACCTCGGCTACCGCGCATATGGCGTAGGTGCTGCCGCTCAGGTCTATTTCGGGAAACCCGTCGATCAGCTCACCCTGAGCGAGATGGCGGTGATTGCCGGCCTGCCGAAGGCACCGTCCACTTTTAACCCACTCTACTCGCTGGATCGCGCCACCGCGCGCCGCAACGTGGTGCTGTCGCGCATGCTGAGCGAAGGCTATATCACCCAGGCGCAGTACGATCAGGCGCGTAACGAAGCGATTGACGCCGACTATCACGCTCCGGAGATTGCCTTCTCTGCCCCGTACTTAACGGAGATGGTGCGTCAGGATATGGTGAAGCAGTACGGTGAGCAGGCCTATGAAGATGGCTATCGCGTGTACACCACGATCACCCGCAAGAACCAGCAGGCGGCCCAGCAGGCGCTGCGCAATAACGTGATGGATTACGACATGCGTCACGGCTATCGCGGCCCGTCAAACGTGCTGTGGAAAGCGGGCGAAACCCCGTGGGATAGCCAAAAAATTCGCGCGTCGCTGCGTCCGCTGCCGTCCTATGGCCCGTTAGTGCCTGCCGTTGTCACCGCCGCCAATCCTCAGGAAGCGACCGTTCAACTGGCAGATGGCACCTCGGTGTCATTAGCCATGGAAGGGATGCGCTGGGCGCGTCCGTACCGTTCGGACACTGCGCAGGGGCCAACCCCGCGTAAAGTGACCGATGTGGTGCAGGCAGGCCAGCAGATCTGGGTTCGTCAGAACGGCGATAGCTGGTGGCTGGCTCAGGTGCCGGACGTGAACTCCGCGCTGGTCTCCATCAATCCGCAAAACGGCGCCATTATTGCGCTGGTCGGCGGCTTCGATTTCAACCAGAGTAAGTTTAACCGTGCTACCCAGGCGCTGCGTCAGGTCGGCTCGAACATTAAGCCGTTCCTCTACACCGCCGCGATGGATAAAGGTTTGACCCTCGCCAGTATGCTTAACGACGTGCCTATCTCCCGCTGGGATGCCGGCGCCGGTTCCGACTGGCAGCCGAAAAACTCCCCGGCGGAGTACGCCGGTCCAATCCGTCTGCGTCAGGGTCTGGGGCAGTCGAAGAACGTGGTGATGGTACGTGCGATGCGCGCGATGGGTGTTGATTACGCAGCAGAATATCTACAGCGTTTCGGCTTCCCGGCGGACAACATCGTGCATACCGAATCACTGGCGCTGGGCTCGGCATCCTTTACCCCGCTGCAGGTCGCGCGCGGCTATGCGGTGATGGCTAACGGCGGCTTCCTGGTCGACCCGTACTACATCAGCAAGATTGAAAACGACCAGGGCGGCGTGCTGTTTGAAGCGAAGCCGAAAATTGCCTGCCCTGATTGCAATATCCCGGTTATCTATGGCGATACGCAGAAGTCTAACGTGCTGGAAAACAACGACGTTGAAGATGTCGCTGTCTCCCAGATGCCGCAGAATTCCACCGTACCGATGCCGGCGCTCGAACAAGCTAATCAGCAGTTGGTTGCTCAGACCGGCGCTCAGGAGTACGCGCCGCACGTGATCAACACGCCGCTGTCGTTCCTGATTAAGAGCGCGCTGAATACCAATATCTTCGGCGAACCGGGCTGGCAGGGTACCGGCTGGCGTGCCGGGCGTGACCTGGGCCGTCGTGATATCGGCGGTAAAACCGGTACCACCAACAGCTCGAAAGATGCCTGGTTCTCCGGCTACGGTCCGGGCGTGGTAACGTCAGTGTGGATTGGTTTTGACGATCATCGTCGCGATCTGGGACGCACGACGGCATCTGGCGCTATCAAAGATCAGATCTCCGGCTACGAAGGCGGCGCGAAGAGCGCGCAGCCTGCATGGGATGCCTTTATGAAGCAGGTTCTGGCGGGCGTTCCTGAGCAACCGCTCACGCCACCGCCGGGCGTGGTCACGGTCAATATCGACCGTAGCACCGGGCAGCTAGCCAACGGGGGCAGCAGCCGCGAGGAGTACTTTATCGACGGAACGCAGCCTACGCAGCAGGCGGTTCACGAGGTGGGAACCGAGGTGATTGATAACGGGGAAACCCACGAGTTGTTCTAAGAAAAAGGCGCCATCGGCGCCTTTTTTATGCCAATCGACCCTGTTCTCTTAGCCACTCGCGCAGCAAGAAGAGCGCGCTGACGTTGCGCGCTTCGTTAAAATCAGGCTCGTCCAGCAGCGCCATCAGGTTCGCCAGCGGCCAGCGGACCTGCGGCAGCGGCTCTGGCTCATCACCCGGCAACGATTCCGGGTAGAGGTTTTCCGCCACAACGATATTCATCTTGCTGGAGAAATAGGATGGCGCCATGCCGAGTTTTTTCAGGAACGTCAGCTCATGCGCGCCGAAACCCACCTCTTCTTTCAGCTCACGGTTCGCTGCTTCCATCACCGTTTCGCCAGGGTCAATAAGCCCTTTCGAGAAACCGAGTTCATAGGACTCGGTGCCTACCGCGTACTCGCGGATTAAAATCAGGTGGTCGTCGACAATCGGCACAATCATCACCGCTTCGCGCGAGGACGGTTTCATACGTTCATAAACGCGACGTACGCCATTGCTGAACTCTAAATCAACGCTTTCCACGTTAAAAAGGCGTGACTGCGCGACGGTTTCAACATGGAGAATGGTAGGTTTCTGTAATGATTTGCTCATTGGGCCGGGGTCTTTGCTGTAATGACTTTTATCATTGTGCGATAGCGATGCCGTTCCAGCAATGCATAACGCGCTTTATTTACATTGTTGCAACCTATTGCTTCTCATCTCTCATTTATGGATAAATGTCAAGAGCTTGAAATACAATTGGGAATTTACTGATACTCGCTGGCCGATGGGTTTGTTATGCTTACGTTTTGCGAGAGTCTATAGACTCTTTTTGTGAATGTGTAATACGTGCCAATGGTTTATACGAAAAGCAGGCAACGAAGAGACCTCTAAAATAAGTATGATGGGAAAAGCATGGGCACACTGATGATCTTTACCGTAGCGATACTGATCTGCGCCGTGCTGGTCGGTTGGCTCTTGCGTAAACGGACGAAACGTCTTCAGCTACCGTGGCTGCACCAATTTCCGGGTGCCACCACGCGAAAACTGACCGATGAAGAACGTCTGGGCGTTGAAAACTACCTCAGCTATCTTAATCAGGATCTGCAGATGCCGGCATCTGGGGCCACCATCGCCCCTACGGTGCTAGCGCTCACGCCACAGAGCAACACCGTGTTTACGCTGACGCGCGCCATTACCCGCTACGGCATCACCACCGATGATCCTAATAAGTGGCGCTATTTCCTCGACTCCGTGGAAGTACATCTGCCGCCGTTCTGGGAACAACACATTACCGATGAAAACAGCATTGAGCTTATCGCCACCGACGACGTGCCGCTGGTCATTGGCCTGAATGGCCATTCGCTTAAGACCTATTCGCCTGAAAATAAAAGCTTTGCCCTGGAATCATCCTCTTCGACTCAGGCCTCTATCCGCGGTGAAGAGAGCGAGCAGATTGAGCTGCTCAACATTCGCCAGGAAACCCATGAAGAGCACGCACTAAGCCGACCTGACGGCCTGCGAGAAGCGCTGTTGATCGTCGCCGCCTTCATTCTTTTCTACTGCGGGCTGATCGCCCCGGCGGTGTTTACGCCGTGGATTTTCGGCATCGCGGTTCTGCTACTGTGCGCCGGGCTATGGGGGCTGTTTGCGCCGCCAACCAAGTCGTCGCTGCGCGAGATCCACTGCCTGCGCGGTACGCCAAAGCGCTGGGGTCTGTTTGGCGAGAACGATCAGGAGCAGATCAACAACATCTCCCTTGGGATCATCGACTTAATCTACCCTCGCCATTGGCAGCCCTTTGTGGCCCAGGATCTGGGGCAGAAAACGGATATTGATATCTATCTCGATAGGCACGTGGTGCGCCAGGGACGTTTTCTCTCCCTGCATGACGAAGTCAAAAACTTCCCGCTCCAGCACTGGCTGCGCAGCGTCATTATCGGCGGCGGCGCGCTGCTGGTGGCCATCATGATGTGGGTCAGCGTGCCGCTGAACATGCCGTTCAAATTTACCCTTTCCTGGCTCAAAGGCGCACAAACCATTGAGGCCAAAGACGTTCGCCAGCTGCAGCAGACGGGTGTCCGCGTGGGCGATACACTGCACATCAGTGGAACGGGGATGTGTAACATCCATTCGCCGGGAACCTGGACGGCGCAGGAAAGCTCGCCGTTCCTGCCGTTCGACTGTTCGCAGATTATCTGGAACGATGCCCCTCGCCTGCCACTGCCGGAATCAGAAACCGTCAATAAAGCGACCGCGCTGGTGCAGGCTGTCAACCGTCAGTTACACCCCACGGCGGATGATGATTCTCGCGTTAGCCCGGCGCTGCGTTCGGCTATTCAGAAGTCCGGCATGGTGCTGCTGGACGATTTCGCCGATATCGTGCTGAAAACCAAAGATCTCTGTTCTGCCGCCGACGACTGTGTGCGCCTGAAAAATGCGCTGGTTAACCTTGGCAACACCCGAGACTGGGATGCGCTGGTGAAGCGCGCCAACTCCGGCAAGCTCGACGGCGTCAACGTTCTGCTGCGCCCGGTCAGCGCCGAGTCGCTGGACAACCTGGTCGATACCTCCACCGCGCCGTTTATTCTGCGTGAAACCGCACGCGCGGCGCAGGCGCTGAATAGCCCGGCTCCGGGCGGTTTCCTGATCACCAGCGATGAAGGCAGTGATTTCGTCAGCCAGCCTTATCCCACCACTATGCTGTACGACTACCCGGCTAGCGAGCAGTGGGGAGAGTTTCAACGGCTGGCGGGTATGCTGATGCATACACCATTCCATGCCGAAGGGATCGTCACCAATCTCTATACCGACGCCAACGGCACGCAGCACATCAACCTGCACCGAATGCCGGACAGCAGCGGGCTATGGCACTATCTGGCCACCACGCTGTTGATGCTCGCAATGGTTGTTTGTGCGGTATACAACGGCATACAGGCGCTGCGCCGCTATCATCGCCATCGTGAACGTCTGGCTGACATTCAGAAATATTATGAGAGCTGCACCAACCCCGTGCTGCTTTCCGCCCCTGATGAGTTCAAGTCCGATTTTCCAACGCACTAAGCCTCATCGTCATCATCGCGACAGGTTATGTTAATCTGTCGCGCATTTCTTCCGTCTGGAGACCCACCATGCATTTTGATATCGCCTGGCGCGAGGTAGATACCGTTCTTCTGGACATGGATGGCACGCTGCTCGACCTCGCTTTCGATAACTATTTCTGGCAAAAACTGGTGCCGGAAACCTACGGCGCGAAGCTTGGGATCACGCCGCAAGCGGCGCAGGAAGCCATTCGCCAGGAGTACCATGCGGTGCAACATACGCTAAACTGGTACTGTCTGGATTACTGGAGCGATCGTTTGGGCCTCGATATCTGTTCGATGACCAGCGAACAGGGGCCGCGCGCGGTGCTGCGTGAAGATACCATTCCGTTCCTGAACGCGCTGAAAGCCAGCGGCAAGCGCCGCATCCTGCTGACCAACGCCCATCCGCACAACCTGGCGGTGAAGCTGGAATACACCGGTCTCGGCGAGCACCTTGATTTATTACTTTCCACCCATACATTTGGTTATCCGAAAGAGGATCAGCGGTTATGGCGGGCAGTTGAGGAACATACGGGTCTGGATGCCGAGCGCACGTTATTTATTGACGATAGCGAACCCATCCTGGATGCCGCCGCCCACTTTGGGATCCGCTATTGCCTCGGTGTGACCAACCCCGACTCCGGCCTTGCGGAAAAGCAGTACCTGCGTCATCCCGCGCTTAACGATTACCGTCGTCTGATCCCCTCACTGCAGTGAAGGAGCGACCATGAAAGAGAAGTCTACCGAAGGCGTCAGGCTTGATAAGTGGCTCTGGGCCGCGCGGTTTTATAAAACGCGCGCCGTGGCCCGAGAGATGATTGAAGGCGGTAAGGTTCACTACAACGGGCAGCGCAGCAAGCCCAGCAAAGTGGTTGAACTGAACGCCCAACTGACGCTTCGCCAGGGAAACGATGAGCGCACCGTGGTGGTGAAAGGCATTACGGAGCAGCGGCGTCCGGCGACGGAGGCAGTCTCGCTTTATGAAGAGACGGCGGAAAGTATCGAGAAGCGCGAAAAAGTCGCCCTGGCGCGCAAGCTAAATGCGCTGACCATGCCGCATCCGGACAGACGGCCGGATAAAAAAGAGCGGCGCGACCTGATGAGATTTAAATACGGCGACAGTGAATAACTGCCACCCCAAGAGAGAAAATTATGACTCAACACGATCAATTACATCGCTATCTGTTTGAAAACTATGCCGTGCGTGGCGAACTGGTCACCGTATCCGAAACGCTCGAACAGATTCTGGCAGGCCATAACTACCCGCAGCCGGTGAAAAACGTGCTGTCCGAGCTGCTGGTCGCCACCAGCCTGCTGACCGCAACGCTGAAATTTGATGGCGATATCACCGTGCAGCTGCAGGGCGATGGCCCAATGACGCTGGCGGTGATCAACGGTAACAACCACCAGCAGCTGCGCGGCGTCGCGCGCGTGCAGGGCGATATTCCGGCAGATGCCGACCTGAAAACACTTATCGGCAACGGCTATCTGGTCATTACCATTACGCCTGCTGAAGGCGAGCGCTATCAGGGTGTTGTCGGCCTGGAAGGCGATACGCTGGCGGCCTGTCTGGAAGATTACTTCCAGCGATCTGAGCAGTTGCCAACCCGTCTGATTATCCGCACCGGCGAATCTGACGGTAAGCCAGCGGCGGGCGGGATGCTGCTGCAGGTTATGCCTGCACAGAACGCGCAGCCGGAAGATTTCGAACACCTGGCGGCGCTGACCGACACCATCAAAGCCGAAGAGCTGTTCACGCTGCCGGCTAACGATGTACTGTGGCGCCTGTACCACGAAGAAGAAGTCACCCTGTACGATCCGCAGGACGTTGAATTCAAGTGCACCTGTTCACGCGAACGCTGCGCCGGTGCGCTGAAAACGCTGCCGGACGAGGAGATCAACAGCATCCTCGAAGAAGAAGGTGAAATTGATATGCACTGTGACTACTGTGGCAGCCACTATGTGTTCAACGCGATGGATATTGCAGAAATCCGCAATAACGCAGCACCGTCTGACCCGCAGGTTCATTAAGTTCTGAGCCTTTCCCGGCGTCACTTCGTTCGGCCGGGCTACGATCGTTTGTAGCCCGGCCAAGCGCAGCGCCGCCAGGGAAAATCAGCGCCGATACTCCAGCACCACCGTTTCATCCCCCAGCGTAATATCTTTCCACGTCTTCGGTTTCGAACCTAACGTTCCATCCTTCGTAGCCTGCAGCAGCTTCGCCTTATTCACGCCGGATGGCAGCGGCGCACTTGCTTTGTATTCCCAGCCCTTCTCACTCTGACCAAAGACCAGCACGGTACGATCGCCAAAGGCATACAGCACCTGCTCCGCCTTGCCATCAGCGTTGAGATCCTGACTCACCAGCACGCAGCTATCGGCGTCGCCGCAGGACTCCACCAGATAACGGCGTTCAATCACCGCTGTCCATAGCGCATCATCCGGCGGAGTACTACCTGGCAGCACCAGTACGTTTTTCGCCAGCACATCAGGGGTCAGTTTTACCGTCGGGCTAAGGTCACCGCTCAACAGGCGCTTAAGCTGCTGCTGACGCTTCGCATCTTTGGTGAACTCGTTATCTTTCTGTAATTCAAGCAGCGCCGCGCGCCCCGGCTTGCCGCTGTGCGATAGCATGTACAGGCTGACCTGATCAGCATTAATTTTCCCGCTGTGGTAACGAGCCATATGGCTATTCACGCTGATGCGCCAGCTGTCCAGCACTGGCGTATACAGCAGCGCCAGCAGCACCAACCCCAGCAGTGATACCGTTAAGTTCACCCTTCCCAGCGCAGAAGAGGGATCGTCGCGGCGGCGCAGCAGACTCAGCAAATAGCCCACCGACCAGACCAGCAGAACCACCACCACCAGCACGCCGTGTAGACGGTCTGACGTCCAACCATACTGTCCAATGCGCACCCACAGCGCCCAGGCAGCAATCAGCACGTATACCGGCGAGAGCATCACAGCGGCCAGAATCAGGCCACGCAGCGGCCGTGGATAAGCCAGACGCGCCTTATTCGGCTCCCAGACCATCGCCGTCAGCAGCAGTTGCACAAAGGCCAGCGCGGAAAGCAGCCCCGCAGCGGAAAAACGCTGAGAAATCGCCGTCACACCCGCAAACGGCAGCGTAACCAGAAACAGCAGCGCCAGCAGCGATACCAGCGGCAGCAGCCCAGTAGCAATCAACGCCAGCAGCTTGTGGATGGCAGCAATCAATCGTTCATTCTGGCGGGCAAGGATAACCGTCAGTGAGGTCACCAGACCAATGCAGATAAAGACAAACCACTGCGTATCGAAGAACAGGTGTGAAAAGAAGCTAATATTGGCAAGCTCAAACAGCCCGCTCCAGAGCAACAGAACCAACCACACCAGGCCGTTAGCAACGCCAATCAGCAGCAGCGTCAGCGCGTTTTGCCACTGCTGAGCATAAAAATGCGCATAGCGCGCCACGCCGGGTGCCGGTTGAAGGCGATACTGCAGCCACGGCAGCGCCAGCATCGCCATCAACAGCAGGCACCAGCCGTAGGTCCACAGCGCATCGTACTGCCGCCAGTGGTCTTCATCATTGAGATTGAACTTAAGCCAGCCCCCCATCCCCAGTACCACCACCAGCACCACTGCCAGCCAGCACCATAGCGCGCGCTGTTTGAAGGAGACCACGGTAAACAGCAGTACAGAAGATAATGCCAGGCTTCCCGGCAAAGCATAAAACATCCAGCCGCTGTTTTTAGGGATCAGATACATCGTCAGTAAATAGCACAAGATCCCTTGTATGACGCCGGTTAGCACCATACCCCAGCGGGTTGGGGATGAAAGAGGAGTCACAGCATCCATATCGATATTCCCGTTCCAGAAGTGAAGAAAAAACGCATTTCGCGTCCCGGTTAGAGCGCCAAAACTCAATTATGCTCAGCGTGGTGAATCGATTTTTTCTCTGAAAGCATTACGTAATTTTCTTTCATAAATGCGATTAATTTCACATTTACGCTGTCAATTAAACCATTTTGTAACCATTTAAGAACATTCGTGCCAATTATGGGGCTTTTCCTGTCATAATCCCTGTCGCTTCGTGACAGGAGTCACAATGTTTTCGTAAGTAAGACGTTTGTCGGGATACGTAAATCTATGAGCCTGGTCGCGGTCAACACCCCTAAAATACCCATAGAATTTATAGCAGTACATATTGGCTAAGGAGCAGTGAAATGCGCAACGGTATAACCCCGCAGGACCTCAAGGCTTATGGTATTAACGACGCACAGGATATCGTCTACAACCCCGATTACGATACATTGTATCAAGAAGAACTCGATCCTAACCTGGAAGGTTATGAGCGCGGTATCTTAACGAACCTGGGCGCAATTTCCGTCGATACCGGTATCTTTACCGGCCGTTCTCCAAAGGACAAATATATCGTTCGCGACGACACCACGCGCGACACGGTATGGTGGTCTGATAAGGGTAACGGCAAAAATGACAACAAACCGCTGTCGCCTGAAATCTGGCAACATCTTAAAGGCCTGGTCTCCCAGCAGCTGTCCGGCAAGCGCCTGTTCATCATCGATGCCTACTGTGGCGCGAATGAAGACACCCGCCTGTCCGTCCGCTTTATTACTGAAGTCGCCTGGCAGGCGCACTTCGTGAAGAACATGTTTATCCGTCCAACCGATGAAGAGCTGAAGACCTTCAAGCCAGACTTTATCGTGATGAACGGCGCAAAATGCACTAACCCACAGTGGAAAGAGCAGGGTCTCAACTCGGAAAACTTTGTCGCGTTTAACCTGACAGAGCGCATCCAGCTGATCGGCGGGACCTGGTACGGCGGCGAAATGAAAAAAGGGATGTTCTCTATCATGAACTACCTGCTGCCGCTGCAGGGAATCGCGTCCATGCACTGCTCGGCTAACGTCGGCGAAAAAGGTGACGTGGCGGTCTTCTTCGGCCTGTCCGGCACCGGTAAAACCACCCTCTCCACCGACCCGAAACGTCGCCTGATTGGCGATGACGAACACGGTTGGGACGACGACGGCGTGTTTAACTTTGAAGGCGGCTGCTACGCGAAGACCATCAAGCTCTCCGAAGCTGCAGAGCCTGATATCTATCACGCGATTCGCCGCGATGCGCTGCTGGAAAACGTAGTCGTACTGGCTGATGGCACTATCGACTTCAACGACGGCTCCAAAACCGAGAATACCCGCGTCTCCTACCCGATTTACCACATCGACAATATCGTGAAGCCAGTGTCAAAAGCGGGCCATGCGACCAAGGTTATCTTCCTGACCGCCGATGCCTTCGGGGTTCTGCCGCCGGTATCTCGCCTCACCGCCGATCAGACGCAGTACCACTTCCTCTCTGGCTTCACCGCGAAGCTGGCGGGCACCGAGCGCGGCGTCACCGAACCAACCCCAACCTTCTCAGCCTGCTTCGGCGCAGCCTTCCTGTCGCTGCACCCAACGCAGTACGCAGAAGTGCTGGTAAAACGCATGCAGGCCGCTGGCGCACAGGCTTACCTGGTCAACACCGGCTGGAACGGCACCGGCAAACGTATCTCTATCCAGAATACGCGCGCGATTATCGATGCCATCCTTGACGGCTCGCTGGACAACGCAGAAACCTTCACCCTGCCAATGTTCGACCTGCAGATCCCAACCGAACTGCCGGGCGTAGACACCCACATCCTCGACCCGCGCAGCACCTACGGTTCGCCGGAGCAGTGGCAGGAAAAAGCGCAAGCGCTGGCGAAGCTGTTCATTGAGAACTTCGAGAAATACACCGATACCCCGGCAGGCGCCGCACTGGTGAGCGCAGGGCCGAAGCTGTAACGAGTAAATACCTGATCAAGCCCTTGCCCTTCGGGATAAGGGCTTTTTTTTATCTAAACGCTTTTTAAGTGTACCAAGTACACTTATACTTGGTGAAAATATCATCTACGCAGGAAGCGTAATGTTCACCTTCATCGAGCTACAGGGATTCAGTAAACGACGCCAGGTCCTACAGAAGCAGTTATCCAATGCGATGAGGCAACCATGAAAGATGAATTATTTGCCGATCTGCTGGCCAGTGCAGAAGAGATGGTACGCATTGAAAAAGGCGATGAGACGCCAAAACCTGAGCGCGTCCATACCTTCAGCGAGATCGATGTAAAAGCCATTCGCGAAGCCACCGGGCTCCGCCAGCAAGATTTTGCCATCGCCGTCGGCGTGAGCCACGACCTGGTAAAAAGTTGGGAGACAAAACGTCGACAGCCAACGGGGGCACCAAGAAAACTCCTGCTGCTGATTCAGGCCAACCCATTTATCATTAAGCAGTTGATAGCCATTTAGCACGCCCGTACAAGTAGCCCGGCCAAGCGAAGCGCCGCCGGGACAGCACACTGCACCACACAAACAAAAACCGCCGGGGTTTCCCCCAGCGGTTTTTTTTAGCTCTCTTTCGTTGGTGCTGGCGGTCGCCCACCCGGCACCGGCAGCCAGGCGCGTATCAGCAACCCACCACGTTCACTGGTATCCAGCTCCAGCATCCCGTTGTGGTTATCGATAATACGCTGCACGATAGCCAGCCCCAGGCCCGTTCCGCTGATGGTACGGGCACTATCGCCACGTACAAACGGCTGGAACAGGTGCTTACGCTGCTCGGGTTTAATCCCTGGACCATCGTCTTCCACCTGGAACCAGGCGCGATGCGCTTCACGACCGCTACTGACTTTAATCCAGCCGTTGCCGTAACGCGCCGCGTTCACCACCATATTGGCCAGTGCGCGCTTGATAGACAGCGGATGCACCCTTACCGGGATCTCGTCGTCGAACAGTGCGGTATCAATTTCCCGCTCATAGCCGCTTTCTGCTGCGATCACTTCACCGAGCACGGCATTGAGATCGATAGACTCCAGCGGCATCTCCTGACCGGTACGCAGATAGTCAATAAACTGCTCGATGATGGCATTGCACTCTTCAATATCTTTATTGATAGATTCAGCAAGATAACCATCCTCTTCGCCCATCATCTCCGTCGCCAGACGAATACGCGTCAACGGCGTGCGCAGGTCATGGCTAACCCCGGCCATCAACAGCGTACGGTCGTCGGAAAGCTGCTTCACGCCCGCGGCCATATGGTTAAAGGCTCGAGTCACCGAACGCACCTCTGACGCACCGTATTCACGCAGCGGCGGAGGAATGATGCCCTTACCGACCTGCAGCGCAGCGTGCTCCAGGTCGACCAGGGGTCGGTTCTGGATGCGGATAAACAGCCATGCGCCGCCTATCGCCAGCAGCATAATCGCCAGGGTATAGCGGAAGAGCGGGGAGAAGTCTCCCTGATGGATCTCGGTTAACGGCACACGCACCCAAATATTGGGCGACAGCCAGGTCTTCAACCAGACCACCGGGGAGCTTTTATTGACTTCAACGCGAACTTCAGTCGGCCCGCCCAACTGCTGGGCCATCTGCTGACTTAAGAACTCGTAGTGTTGAGCCCAGCGTAAACCGGCCTCTTCAGCGGCTTCATCGGAATAGAGTGAGATACCCAGTTCACGATAGATCTCGCGGCGAAATGCCGGCGGCACGACAAGTTGCGTGCCGTCTTCCAGCTGCAGTTTATCGGTCATCAGCATACGGACTTCGTAGGCTAAGACCTTATTAAACTGCTGCAGGCTTGGCAAAATCGCGAAGTTCAGCACCACAAGATAGGTTGTCACCAGGCTGACGAACAGCAGGGTGACAATCAGCAGCAACGTGCGGGCAAACGAACTTCGAGGCGAGAAGCGCAGTCGCCTCATGCTTTAGAACCGTCCGGGACGAACACGTAGCCCAGACCCCAAACGGTCTGAATGTAACGTGGGTGAGCCGGATCTTCTTCCACCATGCGGCGCAGACGAGAAATCTGCACGTCGATAGAGCGTTCCATCGCCGAGTATTCACGACCACGCGCCAGGTTCATCAGCTTGTCGCGAGACAGCGGCTCGCGCGGGTGGCTGACCAGCGCTTTCAGCACCGCGAACTCACCGCTGGTGAGCGGCATAGGCTCGTCTTCACGGAACATTTCACGAGTACCAAGGTTCAGCTTGAACTTACCGAAAGCGATAACCGCTTCTTCCTGAGAAGGCGCGCCCGGCAGTTCGTTCGCCTGACGGCGCAGCACCGCACGGATACGGGCCAGCAGTTCACGCGGGTTGAACGGTTTCGGAATGTAGTCGTCGGCACCGATTTCCAGGCCCACGATACGGTCAACTTCTTCCCCTTTTGCCGTCACCATAATGATCGGCATCGGGTTGCTCTGGCTACGCAGACGACGGCAAATCGACAGACCATCTTCGCCTGGCAGCATTAAATCCAGAACCATCAGATGGAATGATTCACGGGTCAGCAATCTGTCCATCTGTTCGGCGTTAGCTACGCTTCGAACCTGGAAACCCTGCTCGGTCAGATAACGTTCCAGCAGCGCACGCAGGCGCATATCGTCATCCACAACAAGAATCTTATAATTCTCTTGCATTGTTTTTACTCCCAAAGGTTCGCAACAATTATTCAGCATGTATTCTCAAAAAAGCCTGCGCTTGCGACCAGCTAAATCTGGTATAAATTCCAGGCTAAATTGTTACAAAGCATATTTAACAGCGAGTTAAGTATACAATGAATCTTAATACACATTATTTATTCTGTCGGCATACTCACGTAATACGTATTGTGCGTATTCTTTCCTCGGTAGCCAGGTAAGCACGGAACATGAAAACACAGTTGATCACCCGTGAAGGGTACGAAAAGCTCAAAAAAGAGATGGATTATCTCTGGCGCGAAGAGCGCCCGGAGGTCACAAAGAAGGTGACCTGGGCCGCAAGCCTTGGCGATCGCAGTGAAAACGCTGACTACCAGTATAATAAAAAACGCTTAAGGGAGATTGACCGCCGCGTTCGTTATTTGACCAAGTGTCTTGAGAATCTGCGTATTGTCGATTACTCCCCGCAGCAGGAAGGCAAAGTCTTTTTCGGCGCCTGGGTTGAGATAGAAAACGACGACGGCGAAACCAAGCGTTTTCGTATTGTCGGCTACGATGAGATTTTTGGTCGCAAGGACTATATCTCCATCGACTCGCCGATGGCCCGCGCGCTGCTGAAGAAAGAGGTCGGCGATCTGGCGGTGGTCAACACCCCGGCCGGCGAAGCCAGCTGGTACGTTAACGAGATCGAATACGTAAAATAAGGCCGGAACAATCCGAAGCCCCCGCTGATGACTGGCATTTTTGCCAGTCAATCCGTATAACTGTCCCCTGATTTTATGACCTAACAGTGAAACCAAGCCATGATGAATGATTCGCTCTGCCGCATTATTGCGGGTGAACTTCAGGCCAGAGCCGAACAGGTGGAAGCCGCCGTTCGCCTGCTTGATGAAGGGAACACCGTGCCGTTTATTGCACGTTATCGTAAGGAAATCACCGGCGGACTGGATGATACGCAGCTGCGTAATCTGGAAACCCGCCTCGGGTATTTGCGTGAGCTGGAAGACCGCCGTCAGGTCATTCTGAAATCCATCGGTGAGCAGGGTAAGCTGACCGAATCGCTGGAAAAAGCCATCAACGGCACGCTCAACAAAACCGAGCTGGAAGACCTCTACTTACCGTACAAACAGAAGCGCCGCACCCGCGGGCAGATTGCCATTGAAGCGGGCCTTGAGCCGCTGGCCGACCTGCTGTGGAGCGAGCCGTCTCACGACCCGGAAACCGAAGCCGCCAAATTTATCGATGCCGATAAGGGTGTAGCGGATACCAAAGCCGCCCTCGACGGTGCGCGCTATATCCTGATGGAGCGCTTCGCGGAAGACGCCGGCCTGCTGGCAAAAGTGCGTGACTACCTGTGGAAGAACGCCCACCTGGTCGCCAAAGTGGTCAGCGGTAAAGAAGAGGAAGGCGCAAAATTCCGCGACTACTTCGACCATCACGAACCGATTTCAACCACCCCTTCCCACCGCGCGCTGGCGATGTTCCGCGGGCGCAACGAAGGCGTGCTGCAACTCTCCCTCAACGCCGACCCACAGTTCGACGAGCCGCCGAAAGAGAGCTACTGCGAACAAATTATTATCGACCACCTTGGTCTGCGCCTGAACAACGCCCCGGCGGACAGCTGGCGTAAAGGCGTGGTCAGTTGGACCTGGCGCATCAAGGTGCTGATGCACCTTGAAACCGAGCTGATGGGCACCGTGCGCGAACGCGCGGAAGATGAAGCGATCAACGTCTTCGCCCGTAACCTGCACGACCTGCTGATGGCGGCACCGGCTGGCCTGCGCGCCACCATGGGTCTCGACCCGGGCCTGCGTACCGGCGTAAAAGTGGCGGTGGTTGACGGCACCGGCAAGCTGGTCGCCACCGACACTATTTATCCGCACACAGGCCAGGCGGCGAAAGCGGCGGTTGCCGTTGCCGCGCTGTGCGAAAAACACAACGTGGAGCTGGTGGCTATCGGTAACGGGACGGCATCTCGTGAAACCGAGCGCTTCTTCCTCGACGTGCAGCAACAGTTCCCGAAAGTCACCGCGCAGAAGGTGATCGTCAGCGAAGCGGGTGCTTCCGTCTATTCCGCCTCCGAGCTGGCAGCGCTGGAGTTCCCGGACCTCGACGTTTCCCTGCGCGGCGCGGTCTCTATCGCCCGTCGCCTACAGGATCCGCTGGCAGAGCTGGTGAAAATCGACCCGAAATCCATCGGGGTTGGCCAGTATCAGCACGACGTCAGCCAGACTCAGCTAGCACGCAAGCTGGATGCAGTGGTGGAAGACTGCGTAAACGCCGTCGGCGTAGACCTGAACACCGCCTCCGTGCCGCTGCTGACCCGCGTAGCGGGCCTGACGCGCATGATGGCGCAGAACATCGTCGCCTGGCGCGATGAGAACGGTCAGTTCCAGAACCGCCAGCAATTGCTGAAGGTGAGCCGTCTGGGACCGAAAGCGTTTGAGCAGTGCGCGGGCTTCTTACGTATTAACCACGGCGATAACCCGCTGGATGCTTCAACCGTTCACCCGGAAGCGTATCCGGTGGTCGAACGCATTCTGGCTGCCACGCAGCAGGCGCTGAAGGATTTAATGGGCAACAGTAATGAGCTCAGAAACCTGAAAGCCTCTGAGTTCACCGACGATCGTTTTGGTGTGCCCACCGTTACCGACATCATCAAAGAGCTGGAAAAACCAGGCCGCGACCCGCGCCCTGAGTTTAAAACCGCGAAATTCGCCGACGGTGTAGAAACCATGAACGACCTGCTGCCGGGGATGGTCCTCGAAGGCGCCGTCACCAACGTCACCAACTTTGGCGCATTTGTTGATATTGGCGTGCATCAGGACGGCCTGGTTCACATCTCTTCGCTGGCGGATAAGTTCGTCGAAGACCCACATACCGTGGTGAAAGCGGGCGATATCGTCAAAGTGAAGGTGCTGGAAGTGGATCTGCAGCGTAAGCGCATCGCGCTGACCATGCGTCTTGACGAGCAGCCAGGTGAAACCAACGCCCGTCGCGGCAGTGGCGGTAACGATCGCAGCCAGGGCAACAACCGCCCGGCCGCGAAAGCCGCAAAACCGCGCGGGCGTGAAGCACAACCAGCAGGCAACAGCGCCATGATGGACGCGCTGGCAGCCGCCATGGGTAAAAAACGCTAAATAGTAACAAGTAGCCCGGCCGAGCGCAGCGACGCCGGGAAAGGCTCCAGAGCCTCCCCGGGGTCGGCGTTAAACGCCTCGCCCGGGCTACCGCTTATTTGACAGACCTCAGCCATTATTATCTTCCTATCAGCTTTTAATAATAAGCGTCATCATGTTTTATTTTATTAACCAATGAAACTTTAATTAAACATTAAGTGAAGAAAATAATATTTAATTCATTTACGGCTACAATGAGTTGCTTGCGTCATATCAAAAAAAGTGCAAATTCCGCTCGAAATTCCTGCCGATCGCATAATATGTATTGATGATAAAAACCATTCTCATTATCATCATTTTCAGTAGGCTTTATTTCTTTATTCGTTGACGACGCCCCGGTTGCCGCCAGGCAGCGCGCGGTGCTCCCCTCGTTCAGCTAGCGATACACAAGTAGGTTATATGCAATTTACACCTGATACTGCGTGGAAGATTGTCGGTTTCTCCCGCGAAATTAGCCCAGCTTATCGTCAGAAACTGCTGTCCCTGGGCATGCTGCCGGGATCGTCCTTTAATGTGGTTCGCGTAGCGCCACTCGGCGACCCTATTCATATTGAAACCCGTCGCGTTAGCCTGGTATTGCGTAAGAAAGATCTCGCGCTTATTGAATTAGAAGCCGTCGCGCAATAACCCCAGCCCGGTACTAAGAGTCTGAAATATGAAAAAATTAACCATCGGTTTAATTGGTAATCCTAATTCCGGCAAAACAACCTTATTCAACCAGCTCACCGGCGCGCGCCAGCGCGTAGGCAACTGGGCCGGGGTAACGGTAGAGCGCAAAGAAGGCGCGTTCGTCACCACCGACCATCAGGTCACCCTCGTCGACCTGCCGGGTACCTACTCGCTGACCACCATCTCCTCGCAAACCTCGCTGGATGAGCAGATTGCCTGCCACTATATTCTGAGCGGTGATGCCGACCTGCTGATTAACGTGGTCGACGCCTCCAACCTCGAACGTAACCTCTACCTGACGCTGCAGCTGCTCGAGCTGGGCATTCCGTGCGTGGTCGCGCTGAACATGCTCGATATTGCCGAGAAACAGCAAATCCGTATCGACGTGGATGCGCTCTCTGCGCGCCTCGGCTGCCCGGTTGTGCCGCTGGTCTCCACCCGTGCTCGCGGAATTGAAGCACTGAAAATGGCGATTGACCGCCATCAGGGCAACCAGCCAATTGAGCTGGTTCACTATCCACAGCCGCTGCTGCGCGAAGCCGATAACCTGGCAAAAGAGATGGCGCAGGAGATCCCTGAACGTCAGCGCCGCTGGCTGGGCATGCAGATGCTGGAAGGCGATATCTATAGCCGCGCCTATGCCGGCGATGCCGCGCACAAGCTGGACGTCTCCCTGGCGCATCTGAGCGAAGAGATGGACGACCCGGCGCTGCATATCGCCGACGCCCGCTATCAGAGCATTGCCGCCATTTGCGACGCCGTCAGTAACACCCTGACCGCCGAGCCAAGCCGCTTCACCGCCGCGCTGGACAAAATTGTCCTCAACCGCGTGCTGGGCTTACCGATTTTCCTGTTCGTCATGTACCTGATGTTCTTGCTGGCTATCAACATCGGTGGCGCACTGCAGCCGATCTTTGACGGCGGCTCCGTTGCTATCTTTATCCACGGCATTCAGTGGATTGGCTACCAGTTGCACTTCCCGGACTGGCTGACGGTCTTCCTGGCGCAGGGTATCGGCGGTGGTATCAACACCGTACTGCCGCTAGTGCCGCAAATCGGCATGATGTACCTGTTCCTCTCCTTCCTTGAGGACTCCGGGTACATGGCGCGTGCGGCATTCGTGATGGACCGCCTGATGCAGTCTCTGGGTCTGCCGGGTAAATCCTTTGTACCGCTGATCGTCGGCTTCGGCTGTAACGTGCCGTCGGTCATGGGCGCACGTACCCTGGATGCACCGCGTGAACGTCTGATGACCATTATGATGGCACCGTTTATGTCCTGCGGGGCGCGTCTGGCTATCTTCGCCGTCTTCGCCGCTGCCTTCTTCGGCCAGGGCGGCGCGCTGGTGGTCTTCTCCCTGTACGTGCTGGGGATCGTTATCGCCATCCTGACCGGCCTGATGCTCAAATACACCATTATGCGCGGTGAAGCATCGCCGTTCGTGATGGAACTGCCGGTGTACCACGTACCGCATATTAAGAGCCTGATTATCCAGACCTGGCAGCGCCTGAAAGGTTTCGTGCTGCGCGCGGGTAAAGTTATCGTTATCGTCAGTATCTTCCTGAGCGCGCTGAACAGCTTCTCGTTCAGCGGCAAAATCGTCGATAACATCAACGACTCCGCGCTGGCCTCCGTCAGCCGCGCCATTACGCCGGTGTTTAAACCGATTGGCGTCCATGACGATAACTGGCAGGCCACCGTGGGTCTGTTTACCGGCGCGATGGCAAAAGAAGTGGTGGTCGGTACACTGAACACCCTCTACACCGCCGAAAACATTCAGAATGAAGAGTTCAACCCACAGGAGTTCAACCTCGGTGAAGAACTGCTGGCAGCGGCTGATGAAACCTGGCAGGGGCTGAAAGACACCTTTAGCCTGAGCGTACTGGCCAACCCAATCGAAGCCAGCAAGGGCGACGGCGAGATGGAAACCGGGGCGATGGGCGTGATGAGCAGCAAGTTCGGCAGCGCGGCAGCAGCCTACAGCTACCTGATTTTCGTTCTGCTCTACATTCCATGCATTTCGGTGATGGGGGCGATTGCCCGTGAGTCGAGCCGCGGCTGGATGTCCTTCTCTATTCTGTGGGGTCTGAACATCGCCTACTCGCTCTCGACGCTGTACTACCAGACGGTGAGCTTCAGCCAGCACCCACGCTACAGCCTGGTGTGCATCCTGGCGGTGATTCTGTTCAACGTGGTGGTGATTGGCCTGCTGCGCCGTGCCCGTAGCCGGGTGGACGTCTCACTGCTGGCGACGCGTAAAACGCCAACCTCATGCTGCTCTAGCCCAGCGGGCGATTGTCACTAGGAGTCATCATGGCATCATTGATTGAAGTACGCGATATGCTGGCACTGCAGGGACGTATGGAAGCCTCACAGCTCAGTGCCCAACTGCACACGCCGCAGGCGATGATCGATGCCATGCTGAGCCGTCTGGAAGCCATGGGGAAAGTCATGAAGATTGACGAAGAACCAGATGGGTGTCTGACCGGCAGCTGCAAAAGCTGCCCGGAAGGGAAAGCCTGCTTACGTCAGTGGTGGGCGCTACGCTAAAACGTATTCCCGGCGTTAACGCAACGCCGGGAATAACATGTTCGACCCTACTTACTTATAGACGTCCGCGTTACCGTGAACGTTTTTCTCGTTTTTCTGACCCGCGATAATCACGTAGTACTTGCCGCCCAGCTCATCCGCTTTTTTCGACAGATCGTGCTTCGCGTCCATCGGCGACGTCGTTTTTGACGTGGTGATGTTGCCAATTTTAGTCAGCTTCATCTTCGCAACGTCTTCTTTAGTAATTTCCTTGGCGGCAAATGCGCCAAATGACAGAGAACCAATAACCAGAGATGCAACAATACCTGTAACAAGTTTCATAGGCCTACACTCCATTCAGTTATTTTTGTAGGTAACGGTGGCTTACTGAAATAGTCAGCCACCGCAACAAGTTAAGTATTGCTACAAATTTGCCATTTACCACGTCAGGTAAAAAATTATTTTAAAGCTGCTTTTTTAACGCAATCAACGACTCGCAAAATGCCTGTGGATGCGAAATAAACGGCGCATGGGCCGCCTTATCAAACACCAGCGATTCACTCTGCGGCCACTGGGCATCCAGCAGCGGCACAATCTTGCGCGGGACTAACCCATCAAGCCGACCGTAAAGGCGCAGGAACGGCACCGTCAGCGCGGTGAGTGACTGGCGCAGGTCAGCGGTTTTGAGGATCTCCAGGCCGCCGTTCAGCACCTCAGAAGAGGGCATTGGCAGGGACAGCACCGTCTGTTTCAGCGCGCGCGCATCCTGACGGGCGCTTTCGGTACCCAGCGTTTGCAGCGCCAGGAAACGCTCAACGGTGCGCTGGAAATCTTCGCTAAGCTGCTGCTGGAACCCACTGAGCACCTCAGGCTTAATGCCGGGCCACGCGTCATGCGCGCTAAAGCAAGGGGACGATGCGATGGTGACCAACGCCTCGACGCGTTCCGGGTGGCGTAATGCCACTTCGCTTGCCACCAGCCCCCCAAGACTCCAGCCAAGCCAGATAGCGTTAACCGGCGCTTTTTCCAGCACATGTTCGGCCATCTCTTCCAGCGAAAGCGCACCAAACCCACCGCTGCGGCCATAGCCCGGCAGGTCGACCAGATGCAGCGTAAAATGCGCGCCTAATTCCGGCGTAATGCAATCCCAGACCTGAGCATTCAGCCCCCATCCGTGCAGCAGCACAAGATGACAATCTCCTTCGCCCGTGGTTTGCCACCAGATGTCGTTCATCAGCTATTGTTCTCGTTTTATTGGTTCAAGGAGGGATTATGCTAACAGTCCACGGCTCGTGCTGGCTATGCAAAATGCCGCTAGCGCTACCCGCGTGGGGCATCTGCTCGCGCTGCACCCACGCGGTAGAAAGCGAGATTTGTCGCTGCCCGCAATGCGGTTTACCTTCGGGGAGCACCCATGCACCGTGCGGGCGCTGCCTACAAAAACCGCCGCCCTGGCAGCGTCTGGTGACCGTAAACGACTATCAACCACCGCTCAGTACGTTGATTCACCACTTCAAGTTCAGCGGCCAGGCAGAGCTAGCCCCCGCGCTGGCGCGCCTGCTGCTGTTAGCCGTGCGGCGTAGCGGTACGTGGCCCATGCCGCAGCAGCTTATCAGCGTCCCCTTGTGGCAGCGCCGTCACTGGCGGCGCGGGTATAACCAGAGCGAGCTGTTGTGCCGGGCGCTGGCGAAATGGCTGCCCTGCGAATTTACCCCACGGGCGATCGTCCGCATACGCCCCACCGCCACCCAACACCAGCTCAGCGCCAGGCTGCGCAAACAGAACCTGAAAAATGCGTTCCAGCTTGAATTACCGGTGCAGGGTCGCCATATGGTTATTGTGGATGATGTGGTCACCACCGGCAGCACCGTTGCCGAGATTTCCCGGCTTCTTTTGCGAAATGGCGCGGCGAGCGTTCAGGTATGGTGTCTGTGTCGCACCTTGTAGACCCCCAGCGATGGGCGTATTATAACCAACTAAAGTAGTCAACTATTAGGTCAAAGCTATGATCCGTATTTCCGATACTGCGCAAGCGCACTTTGCCAAACTTCTGCAAAATCAGGAAGAAGGGACACAAATCCGTGTATTTGTGATTAACCCTGGTACGCCTAACGCAGAATGCGGCGTTTCTTATTGCCCGCCGGATGCGGTGGAAGCAAGTGATACTGCCCTGAAATTTGAGCAGCTCACCGCTTATGTCGACGAGCTGAGTGCTCCGTATCTGGAAGATGCGGAAATCGATTTCGTCACCGATCAGCTGGGTTCTCAGCTGACCCTGAAAGCGCCAAACGCGAAAATGCGTAAAGTGTCCGACGATGCCCCGCTGATGGAGCGCGTTGAATACATGCTGCAGTCGCAGGTTAACCCACAGCTGGCCGGCCACGGTGGCCGCGTATCGCTGATGGAAATCACCGACGACGGCTACGCCATCCTGCAGTTTGGCGGCGGCTGTAACGGTTGCTCGATGATTGACGTCACGCTGAAAGATGGGATCGAAAAGCAGCTGCTGGCTGAATTCCCTGACCTTAAAGGCGTTCGCGATCTGACCGAACACCAGCGCGGCGAGCACTCTTACTACTAAGTTAGCGCCGTGCTTGTCCCGGTGGCGCTTCGCCTGGCCGGGCTACAAACAAGCGCGACTCTCACTGGTAGCCCGGGCGAGGCGTTTACGCCGACCCCGGGAAATTCTCCGTTCGACACATGTTACCGCACAACATGCCTCGCAAATTCCCGCTCCAAACTCTGCAATAACCCTACCAATAATTTGACTACCGTCGCAGATTTCACATTTCCATGCCTGGGGTTATTCTCAACCTCTACATGTTACCCGTATCATCGCAACACGCACCACCGCGTTAAATAAATAGCCAGCTATCCTTTGTCTGAGTCATAAACATACGGTGGTGTGAAGAAGTCAGTACCTATTCCCTCTGTAGGGACAATTGGACGTTGTCGCAGCAACAGTGACGTTACCCATAACAAATTAAAGGCTGGATAAATTATGCCATTAATCATCGTAGCTATCGGGGTTATCCTCTTATTACTGCTGATGATCCGTTTCAAAATGAACGGGTTTATCGCTCTGGTTCTGGTGGCACTCGCCGTCGGATTAATGCAGGGCATGCCCCTGGACAAAGTTATCGTCTCCATTAAAAACGGCGTTGGCGGCACCCTCGGCAGCCTGGCGCTGATTATGGGCTTCGGCGCCATGCTCGGTAAGATGCTGGCGGACTGCGGCGGTGCGCAGCGTATCGCCACGACCCTCATCGACAAATTTGGTCGTAAGCACATTCAGTGGGCCGTCGTACTGACCGGCTTCACCGTCGGCTTCGCGCTGTTCTATGAAGTGGGCTTCGTTCTGCTGCTGCCGCTGGTGTTCACCATTGCGGCAAACGCACGTATTCCACTGCTGTACGTCGGCGTGCCAATGGCGGCGGCGCTCTCCGTGACCCACGGCTTCCTGCCACCTCACCCGGGCCCAACCGCTATCGCCACTATCTTCCACGCGGACATGGGTAAAACCCTGCTGTACGGTACGCTGCTGGCTATCCCGACCGTTATTCTGGCGGGTCCGGTTTATGCGCGCTGCCTGAAAAGTATCGACAAGCCAATCCCGGAAGGTCTGCACAACCCGAAAACCTTCACCGATGCAGAGATGCCATCCTTCGGCGTGAGCGTCTGGACCTCTCTGGTGCCGGTTATTCTGATGGCGCTGCGCGCTATCGCGGAAATGGTGCTGCCAAAAGGCCACGCCCTGCTGCCTGCCGCTGAGTTCTTCGGCGACCCGGTGATGGCGACCCTGATTGCGGTGCTGATTGCTATCTTCACCTTCGGCCTGAACCGTGGCCGTTCGATGGATGACATCAACGATACGCTGATCTCCTCCATTAAAATCATCGCCATGATGCTGCTGATCATCGGCGGCGGCGGTGCCTTCAAGCAGGTACTGGTCGACTCCGGCGTGGATAAGTACATCGCATCTATCATGCACGAGTCCAACGTGTCTCCGCTGTTTATGGCCTGGTCTATCGCCGCCGTACTGCGTATCGCGCTGGGTTCTGCCACCGTTGCGGCCATCACCGCTGGCGGTATCGCGGCGCCACTGATTGCCACCACCGGCGTTAGCCCTGAACTGATGGTTATCGCCGTCGGTTCCGGCTCCGTTATCTTCTCCCACGTGAACGATCCAGGCTTCTGGCTGTTCAAGGAGTACTTCAACCTGACTATCGGCGAGACCATTAAGTCCTGGTCGATGCTGGAAACCATTATCTCGGTTTGCGGTCTGGTGGGTTGTTTGCTGCTGGGAATGGTGGTGTAACACGGTATCCCCGGCGTCGCTTCTGTACGACCGGATACATAGGTAACACTTCAGACCGGGAACATAGGTAACACTTTCCTAGTCTATCCGGATAATACTACGGCTTTTCCGGTCA
>NZ_JABBJF010000019.1 GCF_014218705.1 Kluyvera sichuanensis
AGTCCAGGGCATAGCGAGTCTCCTCTTCTATGCCTGTTATAACTGTTACCCATGTATCCGGTCTAAAGTGTTACCTATGTTTCCGGTTTGTACCTGCGCTCGGCCGGGCTACGATGAGGCCAGTCTACTCGGGGGAACCCTACAGAAAGGGGTTAGCCAGATGACAATCTTGTCATCTGGCGCGAGGCTCCGCTATCTCGGCGAGTAGCGTGTCGGCGTGGTGCCAGTATGCTGCCGGAAAAAAGCGATGAATGCGCTGTCACTAACAAACTCAAGCCCTTGCGCGACATCGCTTAACGAGAGTCCATCGGACAGCATTTCCATGGCCTTCAGTAGCCGCCACTGCTGCCGCCAGCTTTGATAATTCATGCCGGTATCTTTGACAAAAATACGGCTTATCGTGCGCTCAGAGGCACCTGCCTGCTGGGCTAACTGACCCAATCTCGGCGGTAAATCTCCCTTATGCACCCTATCCAACCAGTCGTTCAGGCGTGGGTCTGAGGGGAATTTTAGCGTCCAGTTTTCCTGACGTGCGCGCTGCATTTCCTCACTAAAAACGGTAATCAGGCTGGCCTGTTGCGCGGCTTCCATACCCCAGGGCCAGAACGCCATTCGTTCAATAACCTCAAAAAAGAGCGGGTTCACTTCGACTATCTGCAGCGGCAGCGTCGATAGCGGTAATGTCGTTGAAAAATAGAGAGAGCGATAGGCCAGCACGCCGCGCATAATGGCGCGGTGAACGATGCCTGCGGGGATCCAGGCAGCCCGGCCCGGCGGCAGCAGGCACAGGGTTTGATCGAGTTCAATGGTGATGCTTCCTGCCGCCGAAAAGAGGAGTTGATGGCGCTGATGGCTGTGCCGCCCGGAATCATGCACACCCATATCGGACGCGATGCCGACAACCGGTTCATTAAAACGATCCGGGTCGAATATATCGCTGGGGCTAATCTTCATGAATTGTCCGATATTTGATAGATAATGTCTTTAATATGGTAATAAGACACCCGTGCGTTCGCAATAATACGCCTCAATTTTCTGACGCACTGGATCTCATCATGAATATCACCACCCGTCCGCCCTTATGGCTGCTGACGCTGCTAATTATGTTTCCGCAACTGGTGGAAACCCTATATAGCCCGGCGCTGCCGGACATCGCCCGCGCATTTGAGGTTAGCCACGAGCGCGCCGCTCAAACGCTTTCCGTATACTTTATCGCTTTTGCGGTCGGGGTAGCGCTGTGGGGCTGGCTATGCGACCACATCGGACGTCGGCCAGCCATGATGGCCGGGCTGGTCTGTTATGGCGTGGGCGCCACAATGGCCGTTGTCGCCAACGATTTTACCCTGTTGCTACTGGCGCGTATGGTGGCGGCAATAGGAGCCGCTTCCGGCTCCGTTGTGGTGCAGACGATGCTGCGCGATTGCTATGAATCAACCGCCCTCGCCCGTGTGTTTTCGGTTATGGGAGCCGCGCTCGCGATGAGCCCGGTTTTTGGGCTGGTTAGCGGTGGTTGGCTGGTCAGTCTGTATGGTCATACCGGCGTCTTTTTTGCACTGGTATGGCTGGCGTTATTGTTACTCATACTCACGTTCTTCTCCCTTGCGGAAACACGACCGAAAAACGTGAACAGGCCACGGGCTGCCGAGCTTGCCTTCCGTATGGTGCGGGACGGCGCGCTCTGGAAAAACGCTATGCTCGTTGCTCTACTGAATACCATGCTGTTCAGTTACTACAGCCTGAGTCCCTTTCTTTTCTCACAATTGGGCTGGAGTTCAACGGCATTTGGCTGGACGGGATTCCTGCTGGCGATCGCTTCACTACTGGGGAGCCTGTTGAACCGGAGACTGCTCACCTCCGGCCTGACGCCAGAACGATTGGTGTATTACGCCTGCATTCTGGCGCTGCTCTCCGGTGTCGTCGCATGGGGGTTGCAACATTCCGCGTGGGTACTGATTCCGGTTGCTGGCGTGGTGGTTGCCTACGGCATCGCAATACCGAACGTGCTGAGCCAGGCGTTGCATCGCTACCGGGAGCAGGCCGGGGTTGCTGGCGCGCTGTTCGGGCTAAGCTACTATCTGCTGCTGGGGACCTTACTCGGGCTCGCCGGTATGGTGCAGCAGTTGGGGCTGGTTCTGACGGTCTGCGCGCTGATCGCCTGGCGATGCAGCACGCCCCGACGCTAAGTTGCCGGGCCCTATATGCAAGGCCCGGTCGCGCATCCGTACATCATATACAGTGGGAACAACGGGATTAATGGGATCATCGCGATGGTGCCCAGAGTGGTAATCGATTGGGTCTTATCGCTGATGGAGACCACAATCGGTTGTTCCAGCCGATACGGCGCAGACAGGTCATCAGATTCATCAGATAACACCCAGAAGCCGCTGGCTTTAAACATCACCCCAAGATGATCGTTATCAATCGGCTTCGCCTTATACTGATTCACCAGCACGGTTTGTTGCTCAGCATCCACTTTGCGCTTATCAATCACCACCAGGTACTCCGCCGTTAGCTCGTGGTTCTCGGCCACAAAGTTAACTCGTACACCGGAAGCCTGTTGATGAAAGCGATCGTAGAATGTTTTATAGCGCTGATACTCCTGAGGCATGCCCGCGCGCCCGAAACGATAGCTGTATTTTTTTGAACTGGCGATAATGCCGGTATCATCCGGTTTTATCGCCACAATGGTATCCGTTGGCGGCAAGTTTGGCGTATTGGCGCATCCAGCCAGCAGCAGAACAGCCAGCAGTGAGAGGTATTTCAGCATGTTAACCATCCCGGTTGATCATTTTTATCTCCCTGTTTACCACATCATCAACCGCTTGCCACCTCCCTGATTTTTAGACCTACGACTTTCCGTTGTCATTTTTTTGTCATTTCAGCGTCAGCACTTTGTGGGTCCCAGGCCACTACAGTAGCCATGACCCCATTGCTGAATCTGAGGATTAACCATGAAATTACGCCATCTTACCGTTCTGAGTTCCCTGATACTGGGCGCATTAAGCCCGCTCGCCGCACAGGCGGACACACCGCAGGAAGTTAAAAATATCGTGCTGGTGCACGGCCTGTTCGCCGACGGCTCCAGTTGGGGAAAAGTGATCCCATTGCTACAGGCAAAAGGCCTGCACGTCACGGCAGTGCAGAACCCAACGACCTCTCTGGATAATGACGTGGCGGTGGTGAAACGCGCGCTGGCACAGCAAAATGGCCCGGTGATTCTGGTAGCGCACTCGTACGGCGGTATGGTGATAAGTCAGGCGGGAGATGAGCCGGAAGTGAAAGGGCTGGTCTATATTGCGGCCCGCGCACCGGAGGCCGGGGAAGATTATCCGGCATTAACCAAACGATACCCTGCGGCGCCAGCGTCGGCGGGCCTGAAATGGAGCGACGATGGCTACGGCGCACTGAGCGAATCGGCGTTTATTCATGATTTTGCCGGTGACCTGCCGGAACGCGAAGCCAAGGCCTATTACGCCGTGCAGCAACCAATCGGTAAAGCGATTACCCAGGCTAAAACTACCGTTGCCGCCTGGCAGCACAAGCCAACCTGGTATGCAGTATCCACGGAGGATCGCACTATCAACCCGGATCTGGAGCGTTTTATGGCGAAACGAATGCATGCGCAGACCATTGAGCTGAAATCCAGCCACGTCTCGCTACTCTCGCAGCCAGAAGCGGTGGCTAACCTGATAATGAAAGCGGCCCACGTGCCGGGATACTAAGGTTATACTGACAAAATTGGGGCGCTTTCCGCGCCCTTTTCTCTCCTTTTTACAGGACCCGCTGGGTGAAAATCCTCATTATTGAAGACGAAGCGAAAACCGCCGCCTATCTGGTGAACGGGCTAAATGAAGCGGGTTATACCGTGGACTGGGCTGCCAACGGTATCGACGGGCTGCATCTCGCGCGGGAAGAACGTTATGACCTGATATTGCTGGATGTCATGCTGCCGGAAATGAACGGCTGGACGGTCATGGAACGCTTACGTACCCATAGCCAGATTCCGGTGCTGTTTCTGAGCGCACGCGGGGCGCTGGAGGATCGCCTACGCGGGCTGGGCCTGGGCGCCGACGAATATCTGGTGAAGCCATTTTCCTTCGCCGAGCTGCTGGCACGTATTCGTATTATTTTGCGCCGCGGCCAGCGTCAGCCAGAACCAGAAGCACGTCTCTCGCTGGCGGATTTGGTGGTGGATATCGAAAAATTTCGCTGCGAACGGGACGGCAAACTCATCACGCTCACCAACAAAGAGTTTAAGCTGCTGGTCTGCTTTCTACAGCATCCCGGCCAGGTGCTCTCACGAACGTTTCTCGCTTCCCGCGTCTGGGATATGAATTTTGACAGCGACACCAACGTGGTGGACGTCGCGGTACGTAGGCTGCGGCAAAAAGTGGACGATCCCTTTAGCGAACGGTTGATTCATACCGTGCACGGTGTTGGATATCGCTGCGAGAAAGCGCCATGAAGCGCAGGTCCCTGACTTTTCGATTAGCCGTTCTGCTGGCGGCGTTCTCCTTTGCGGCCTTAACCGTGATGGGCAGCGCACTCTACTATGGGCTGCGCCAGCAGCTCACAATACGCGACGATGCGGCACTGGTCTCTCGCGTCGACCAGATCAGCACGCTGCTGCGGGATCTTGATGCCCGCCAGTTGATCCACGAAAAGCCCCATCTGTTTGCCAATATGCTGGGCAACACGGAGTCGTTGTTGATTATCCGCTACGTTGGCGGGCCCACGCTGCTGGAAGTCAATCCGATGCGGCGCGATATTCCGGCCGTTACCGCCGTTGCTGGCAACCAGCGGCTGACGCCCGCCGCCGTACATCATGCCAACAGCGCGGACGGCACGCCGATGGTCTATATGGCGGCAATCAGTCCGTCGGCCAACGACCAGCCGCCGCTGGAAATTCTCTCAGCCAGAGTACTGAGCGAGCGCACCCATATTCTTGAGGCGTACCGTACCAACATCATACTTTTTACCGCCATGATGGCGGCAATTTCCGTCATACTGGCGGTTATTTTCGCTCGCCGCGGGATGTTGCCGTTGCATCAACTTGCCGAACACACCGCAAAAATCGGCACACAAACGCTCTCTTCCCGCCTCGATAAACACGGCGTACCGACCGAACTGGATGCCCTGATCGACTCGGTAAATGCGATGCTTGAAAGACTCGAGCGTGGATTCCAGCAACTTAAACAGGTCAGCGCGGATATGGCCCACGACCTGCGCACACCGATTAACACCCTACTCGGTCAGACTGAAGTGGGCCTAGGCGCGGCTCGCGATAATCACTATTACCAGCAGCTGCTGGGGTCAAACTTCGAAGAGCTACAGCGCATGTCGCGGATGATCGACAATATGCTGTTCCTCGCCCAGGCGGAGCAGCCTGACCGGGCCATCCAGCGCCACAAGATAAACGTCACCGAAGAGATTCAGCGCCTGAGTGACTATTTTGAGGATCTGGCCGCCGATCGTGGCATCTCCTTCCACGCCCAGGGCAGCGGAACGGTGTACGCCGATGCCCAGTTGCTGCGCCGCGCGCTGGCAAACCTGCTGTCTAACGCAGTGCGTTACGCCGAACCGCAAAGCGTGATTACGATAGCGGTCGCCGCCGAAGCAGACGGCATGGCTATCCGGGTGATAAACCGAGGGGAAACTATCTCGCGCGCTCATCAGGATAAACTGTTCGATCGTTTTTACCGGGCCGATCCTGCACGCCACGATTCGGCGCACTCCAGCGGTCTGGGTCTCTCTATCGTGCGTTCGATAATGCAGTTACATCAGGGGCGATTCTGGGTAGAAAGCGAGGGTGGTATCACCTGTTTCGGGCTGTGGTTCCCCGATAAACATTTAACTATTTGATTTTAAACTATTTCGTTGTTTTATCGTGCGCTACGTGAATTCTGCTAATTTAGCAGTATCGTTGTGCGTCAGAATCCACGCAAAACCGCCTGAAAAATGAGCAGTATTTCAACCGCTCAACGCGAGTCATTGCCGGAGGTTCCGCTTTCTTGTAACCTTCCCCCCGCTCACTCTTTTTCACTCAATGTTTAACGGACCCCGCATGACAGCACATATTTCAAAAGATCCTTTGCACGGCGTCACTCTGGAAATGCAGGTCAATGCGCTGGTGGCGCGTTATGGGTGGGATCAATTGAGCAAGCTGATTAACATCAACTGTTTTAAGAATGAGCCGAGCGTAAAATCGAGCCTCAAGTTTCTGCGCCGTACGCCGTGGGCGCGCGCAGAAGTAGAAGCCCTCTACCTCGACTCACTGTCAGGTGATGTGGATATCGCGCCGGAAGAACCGGCGTTCAACCCGTGGGGAACCGGTCGTTCTAAGGGTTAACTCGCACCAGCGGTTTGCCGCTGAACTGACGGTGACGGAGCTGGTCCAGTAGCTCCGGCAGCTTATCGAACCCGGTAGCCACCGTCTCTTCTGCCACCAGACGACCAGCGGCGAGATCGGCCATTATCTTCTCACCCGCAGCGGTGAGCTGCTGCCAGGCTTCATCATCGCCATACCAGTGCAGCGCGCCGAGCGCCACTTCATGCATCGACAGGGTTCTACCGAACGGCGCGCAGGGCCACTCGCTTAACCGCCCCTGAATCGCAATGATATGGCCGTTGGCCTTCAGCGCTGGCGTCAAGCGAGCGGCGTGATCTTCATTCACGCTGTCAATCACCGCATAGAACGACGCGGCATCCGCCTCTGGCCAGGATTGCCCTGCGGCTAATGGCCCGGCAATACAGCGCTGCGCGCCCATTGCCTGCAAACGCTGCCAGTGGCGCTGGTTACACATCGCGGTCACCGCAAATCCTCTCGCCGCCGCAAACTGAACAAGATAATGCCCCACCGCGCCGCCGGCGCCGCTAATCAGCAGCGGCGCATTAGGGATGACGGGCAGCTTTTCGATAGCCAGCCAGGCGGTCAGCGCCGGGCATGGGATACTTGCCGCAGTGTCAAAGCTCACCGCATCCGGAACGCGCATCAGGGCGCGGGCGGCAACCGGCGTGTGTTCCGCGTAGCTACCAGGTTTCGCCAGGCTTTGATGATACGCCACCCGCTGGCCGAGCCAGCTGCTATCAACCCCTTCCCCTAGCGCGACCACCGTGCCCGCACCATCAACGCCTGGGACATGGTCCTTCTCCCAGTCAATTAACCCCGGTCCCAGCACTTTCCAGTCAACCGGGTTCAGTCCGATAACCGCATTTCGTACCAGCACTTCGCCGGTAGCCAATGACGGAACGGCGATACGTTTCAGCTCAAGCGCGTCCGGTTCGGCGCTGCCTTGCCAGGTCCAGGCAAGATGTGAATGTTCAGACATAGGGCTTCCTTACTTTTTTCGGGATGAATATCCATCAACGATAAGAAATTCGTAGAAATAAGGCAAATGACATATCAGGATGATCGTTATCATTTCGTGTGATATCAGCGCTGCTAATTGATTGACTTCATCTTAAATAGTACGAGAATGTTCTCACTCGATTTAACCCGAATAACGGCACCTATGATTCTCAGTTCTTTTAGTTTATTCCGTATGTCGAAAACAAAAAAAGCCGCCGCGCTGATTGCCGCTGCGTTATTTCTGGTCAGCTGTGACTCAAAGACTCCCGTTAAGTCGCCTTCTAACGTCAATACTGGCAAAACCCAGCAGAGTAATGAACCGATGCGTGGTGTCTGGCTCACTACGGTATCTCGCCTCGACTGGCCACCGATTAGCTCCATCAATGCCAGCAGTAGCATGCAGCGCGTGATTCAGCAGCAGGCTGCACTGCGCGAGAAGCTCGATAAGCTGAAAAGCCTTGGTATTAATACCGTCTTCTTCCAGGTTAAGCCTGATGGTACGGCACTCTGGCAGTCCAACATTTTGCCGTGGTCTGAAACGCTGACCGGCACTATCGGCCAATATCCAGGCTACGACCCGCTGCAGTTTATGCTGGATGAAGCGCACAAGCGCGGCATGAAGGTACACGCGTGGTTTAACCCGTATCGTGTTTCTACTAACATCAAACCATCCACCGTGACGGCATTAAATAATACGCTGTCCATGACACCGCCGAGCGTTTACGTTCTGCATCGCGACTGGATCCGCACCGCGAACGACCGCTTCGTACTCGACCCGGGCATCCCGGAAGTTCGCGACTGGATAACGAGCATCGTGGCTGAAGTGGTCTCCCGCTATCCGGTTGACGGCGTGCAGTTTGACGACTATTTCTATACCGAAACTCCCGCTTCAGCGCTCAATGACAACGCGACCTACCGCCAGTACGGCCAGGGCTTTGCATCAAAAGCCGACTGGCGTCGCAACAACACGCAGCAGCTGATTGCCCAGGTTTCTCACACCATTAAACAGCTCAATCCAAAGGTCGAGTTTGGCGTGAGCCCGGCGGGCGTCTGGCGTAACCGTTCACACGATCCGGCCGGTTCCGATACGCGCGGCGCGGCGGCGTACGATGAATCTTATGCCGATACTCGCCAGTGGGTGCAGCAGGGTCTGCTCGACTATATTGCCCCGCAGCTTTACTGGCCGTTTGCCCGTGATGCCGCGCGCTACGATGTGCTGGCAAAATGGTGGGCCGACGTGGTGAAACCAACCAATACCCGCCTTTATATCGGCATCGCGCTGTATAAAGTGGGCGAACCGTCGAAGAATGAGCCAGACTGGACGGTTCAGGGCGGCGTGCCGGAGCTTAAAAAGCAGATTGATATGAACGAGTCCGCGGCAAATATCGATGGCACAATCTTGTTCCGCGAAGGCTACCTCGAACAGCCGCAAACTCAGCAGGCGGTTGATTATTTAAAAAGCCGCTGGGGTAATTAATCATCAGCAGGAACCGGCGGGCGATCGCCGGTTCCTTTAATATTAATGGTAATAAGTTAAGATGGTGTGAATGGGTGTTATTAACCATCTTGTAGTTTCCTGAAAACACCAAAAAACAGTTGCGAGGTTTATCCGGCTGCCAGTAGTATCGAACAAAAGGCATTAGCATCGCCTCAAATAATAATAAATCAATTCCACCTCGTTTATTCTTTCCGCTTAGGTTACCCCAATAACTCCCCATTAACGTTCGCGTTATTCTCGAAATATATGAGTACTATGACTAAAGAAACAGCTATATCTCGTCCCCAATGGACGAAAAAAGATACCATCTGGATGATGGGTGTTTATGGCGCAACTGTTGGTGCAGGCACGCTTTTCCTACCAGTGGAAATTGGTACTCGCGGCCCGCTCGTCTTTATTCTGCTACTCCTTCTTGGATTCCCGCTATCGTTAGTGCCGCACGTGCTGATTTGCCGCGTCTTTATGCGCGACCAGCAGGGGCATGACGGCGAGGATCGGACGCTGCCGCTGTTTGGATCGTTCTTTGGGCCAAAGGGCCGTCAGGCGATGAAGCTGTTTTTCTGCGTGGCGCACTATCCGGTGACGCTGGTGTACGCCGTGTCGCTGGTGAACGCCCTCAGCCACTTCCTGACCGAGCGCTTGCACATTGCCGGTATTAACCGCGCCACGCTGACGCTGGTGGTGCTGTTGATCCTCCATCTGGTGCTGAGCAAGGGCCGCGACCGGGTTGTCAGTACCATGAGCGCGCTGGCGCTGCCGTTTGCGATTGCCATTATCGTTATCGCCGCCTCGCAGATCCCGGCATGGGACATCAACAACGTGACGCACGCCTGGCAGCAGACCCACGCCTCAACGGTTGGCAGTTCGCTGAAAGATTTGTGGCTGACGCTGCCGCTTATCGCCTTTTCCCTCTGCTCTGCTCCGCTGATTCCTGCGCTGGCCTCCTGGTATCGTGAACCGGGTAACGGCGGCGAGGAGCAGTCGGTACGGGTTATCCGTCGCGCTTACGGGCTGATTTTCTTCAGTATTATCTTCTTCGTACTGAGCTGCATTTTAAGCACGCCACGCGAAACCTTTGAGATGGCGAAAGATCAGAACCTGAACGTGCTGTCGGTGATTGGCGGCAACGGCGGCATGAGCGCACTGCTCTATCTGGCGCCGTTTATTGCGATTCTGGGGATGACGAAATCCTTTTTAGGTATTTCGATGCCGGTGGCCGAAACCTTTAACGTCCTGGCGACCGATCTGTTTAAGGTTAAACGAACCAGCCATATTAAGCGGATTAAATTAATCACGTCGGTGGTGATGTTTATTGTGACATCGGCGGTGGTTTATATTAACCCTGACGTCATTAATATGATTGAAACCCTCTGCGGGCCGTTAATTGCGATCTTCCTGTTCGTGATACCAACCTGGCTGATTTTCACCCGTCCTGCACTGAAAGCCATGCGCGGATTTATCGCCGTGATGGTGATGGCGAGCGGCGTATTAACCGTTTCGGCGCTGCTGTATGCAATGTTTTGATTGAGATAAGTGAGGGGCGGTGCAAACTGCCCTTCACTCATTCCCTCTCCCCAAAGGGGCGAAGGAATGAATTGGTGCGGATGGTCAGAGTGGCCTTTTTAATCGACTGATATTATCGCGAATCTGCCGCTGAATCTGACCCAGCGTCTCTTCGGTAATCCGGCCTGGATATAGCGACCTTGCGGTATCGGCAAACGCGTTACCCACCGTGCTAAACGCTTCTATTTTTTCGTCAATCTGTGCCAGCGTAAGCTCGGCTTCCTGTTCACCCAGCGCCACCATATGCTGGCGTTCAATATCCAACGCTTCCCCCATCACGTCCATCTGATGATAGCCACCCGGCCCATCGTTGTAGGTGACGTCAAAAGCGGGAGCCAGCGACCATTGGCCGTTTGCCGCCATTAGATAGGCAAAGTTTTTTGGGTGATCGTCGCGGTTATTAAAGATGACGTTAAACAATACGCGTTCAAAGGCTCGAGCCTTCTCCCGGACATCGTTGGTGCACAGATGAGTGGCGCGCAGGAAGTTCACGTAGTCCAGCGACCCGGCAACCTGATAGTTTGCGCCGGTAAAAGCGGCAAGGCTTTGCATTGGCACACGCATACCGTCCTGGCGGTCAAAGCGCTTGCTGGCAAAAGCGGCCTGCCCACCTGGCAGCGCGAAATAAGCGGTGTCCGGCGCGGCGATACCGCACTGACGAAGGCACTCGCCGTAGACGGCTTCAATGGCACACACTTCAGGGTGCTCTTGCTGCGCCGGGAATTTCACCAGCCAGCTTTCAAGTTCGGGTTCGGCGACCGTCGTGAACTGCCCCGTTTGTGGGTGGCGATACAGCAGCACCTTCGGCCTTGCGCCCTGAGGCGAGCCGCCCATTTGTAGCAGCTTTTGCAGGAACTGACCGCCTTCACCGCTCAGCACCGCCTGAACTTCCTGTGCCAGCTGTGCAAGCGGCACATTATCTTTCGCGGCTAGCGGGTCCTCAGTCTGGAGAGGATGAAAGGTCATCGCCCCCATCGCGGCGTTGCCAATATAGGTCAGACGTTCCAGCGGCCCAATACGCGCGGCGTTGAGTCCCCGGCGTTTGAACAGGCGATCCATCAGCAGCATCCCCCAACCGTCGGGTAGCGCGTCGTAAACCGGCCCCGGCAGGCCAAGCTGGTGGGCAGGGAAATCCCGACGCAAGCGCGGGCCATTAAGCGGCAGCGTCAGGCGCGCTAGCTCCAGCCCTTTGCGTACGGCGTCTTCGCTGTATTCAAAGGCAATCATTGGCCGCCCGGTCAGCGCAGTTGAGGAAACCAGCCGGCCCCATAGCCAACGCTCTCCCCAACCTTCGTAATAGATGTCGACCTGATTAGGCATCGTCGTGCTTCCTCTTTACCCGGTGGCGCGTGGCGCTTTTTTCATAGCGCAGGATATCGTCCAGGCTCTCAATCTTTGGCTTAAACAGCGTTTCCAGTTCGCCCGCGAAGCCCAGTACCATCGCCACCCTGACCAGGCTATCAAAATTGACGTTACGCCCTGCTTCCAGGTTAGAGACCGTGTTAACGCCAACACCGGCGCGCGCTGCGAGGTCAGCCTGGGTCATTTGCTGTGAAAGCCGCTCCTGGCGCAGTCGGCCGCAGAGCAGTTTGACAATTTCTGCTGGTTTGCTAAGTGATAAATCCATCATAGTGTGGCTTATCCAGAATAATTCAGGTTAATACCCAATATTATAGAATTAAGCAGTAAAAATAGAAAGGTTGTGTAACACACAAAATATGGGATTTAACGAATGAATAGCGAGATAAGAGACAATATAATGGAATTAGCTTAAAGACACGCCGCCAGAAGGCGACGTGCCAGAGCCATTAGCGATAGACGTACATACCACCTTCGGCACCACGGCTGAATAACACCTGCCAGAGCTCGATATCACGTGCGCGGAACGCCCCGGCGCAGGCGCACAGATAGTAGTTGAACATGCGGCGGAAACGCGGCGTGTAGTTGGACGACAGTCCCGGCCATGCCTGGTTAAAACGCTGGTGCCACGCCATCAGGGTTTTATCGTAATCGCTGCCAAAGTTATGCCAGTCTTCCATAATCAGGCGTGACTCGCTGACGCTGGCAATCTGGCGAATCGACGGCAGGCAGCCGTTCGGGAAGATATATTTGTTGATCCACGGGTCGACGCTGAGCCCGGTCTGATTACTGCCGATGGTGTGCAGTAAAAACAGCCCGTCGGGTTTAAGACAGCGATCAACGACGCTGAAGTAGGTATCATAGTTTTTCGGCCCAACGTGCTCAAACATCCCGACCGACACAATCCGGTCGTAGCCAGTGTTAAGGTCACGATAGTCCTGCAGCAGGATGTTCACATCCAGCCCTTCGCAGCGCTGCTGCGCCAACTTTTGCTGTTCGCGAGAAATGGTAACGCCGTCCACGCTGACACCGTAGTTCCGCGCAGCATAAGCCGCTAACCCGCCCCAGCCGCAGCCGATATCCAGCAGGCGCATACCAGGTTTAAGCTGCAGTTTTTCGCAGATCATTTTCAGCTTGGCGTTTTGCGCCTCATCCAGCGTCTGTGCGTCACGCCAGTAGCCGCAGGAGTACTGCATATGTGGGTCGAGCATCAGTGCAAAGAGATCGTTGCCAATATCGTAGTGTTCTTTGCCAACAATCCATGAACGGCTGCGTGACTGAAGATTAAACAGACGCGCGCTGACAACGCGTAAAATATCCCTCAGGTTGCCGGGCACCTCTTTATCCAGCTTTGCTTTCAGGATTTTGCAGAACAGAATATCCAGGCGTTCGCAGTCCCACCACCCTTCCATATAGCTTTCGCCCAGACCCAGCGAACCCTGCTGAAATACACGCTTAAAAAAGTCAGCGTGATGAACCTGAATATCCCATGGCCGGGCACCATTGATTTTAATATCGGCCTGACTGAGCAGGTCATTCCCCATCCGCGACCAATTATCGTTCAATTCATCAATGCTAATTACGTCTGAGCAAACCGTGGCCATGTTTCTTATCCATAAATGAGTCAATATGCTGTGCAGAAGATTATTATGGATAAGCTGATGGTATGTATTATGATGTGAGGACAATATTTATCGAACAGATGCCATAATGATGGACGATCGCACCCCTTTCACGCTTCAGCAGGCTAAACAGTGGTTTTCATCGCAAGATGACTCGATGAAAGAGCTGCCGCAGTCGGTCTATTTTCGTTCGTATGTGCTGGAAGCCAGCAACCATGTTGCCGAACATAGCCACGCCTTTGCCCAGTTTCATTTTGCGCGCAAAGGCAGTATGCGGATTGATGTTGCGGGTAAATGTTGGGTCATCCCCGCGCATTATGGTATCTGGATCCCACATAACACCGTGCATGCGGTGTGGGCGCTGGATGACGTACATCTGGAAAACCTGGATATTGACCCCGACTTTTTACCTGCGCCCATCAGTGATTGTAAAGTGGTCGCCATCAGCGATTTTGTGCGAGAGTTTATCCACTACGCCACCACCACCACGCCAGAACGTTATGATATTGCAGGCAAAGAAGGCCAGTTAGTCAGCGTGCTGCTGGATGTGATTCTGAAACTGCCGGAAGTAGAGTTAATGCTGCCGTGGCCGCACGACGCGGCGCTGATCAAAGTTTGCAGGACGATTCAGGAGTCGCCGGGCCTTGAACACGCGATGGAAGATTGGGCTCACCATCTCGGGATGTCGGCCCGCACCTTTTCCCGCCATTTTAAGAAAGAGACCGGCATGCCGTTTAGCGCATGGAAACAGAAAATGCGTATTCTGGAGTCGGTCATTCATCTGAAGCAAAATAAGAATGTAACGGCCGTTGCGCTGGAGGTGGGCTATTCCAGCACAGCCGCCTTTAGCTACGCTTTCCGCCAGGCATTCGGCGTGCCCCCATCCAGCTATTAATGGATGGTCTTATTCCTGGGGTTATATTTATAGATAAAGGCAATCGAACGGCCGGTCAGATGCTGTATTTCTTTAATGCTATGGCCCTGCGCCAACAGTTGTTGAATCTTAACTTTATCGCGCTCTACATCCTGCTTTCGGCTATCCCGACTGACCGCTACCGGCGTATTAATTTGCAGCTGTAGATGGCAGGCGCTTATTTTGTCCCACGCCAAACGACACTGCTCCTTCGTAGCATCAAAATGCGTCGATATCTCCTGCCAGATGCGCAGAGCGCGGCGATAAAAACCCTTAGATTCGTTGCATTGAGCAAGCATAATGAGAGCGTTGACTTCTGCGGTCATAATCAAAAACCCACAAGTGAATGAGTGGAACGCGAGTGCGCTGTGGCTTAATTCATTTGTATGATAAATACATTATCCACACCCTGTCTACGCCTTTACCGGCCGAATTTCATACTCATTTTTCATGATAACTATGCCCGGATGGCATTAATGCGCTTTAAATTGGCCCAATCACATCGAAAGTTGGCTTTTAGCCAGCGGCGTGGGAATATCACAACGCGCATACTGTGATTATCGAAACAGAGCACGAGGATGCCACCATGAACATTACCCAGATTCGCAACGCCACCCAGCTGATTACCTACGCCGGAAAACGCTTTTTAATCGACCCGATGCTGGCGCCAAAAGATGCTTATCCTGGCTTCCCCGGCACGGCGCGCGCAGAGGTGCGTAACCCGATGGTCGACCTGCCGTGCCGCCCTGAAGAGCTGCTGGATGTCGATGCGATTATCGTCACCCATACCCACCCAGACCATTGGGATGAAACGGCGGCGAAAATTATTCCCAAATCAATGCTGATTTATGCGCAGAACGCTAGCGATGAAGCGCTGCTCCGCTCCCAGGGATTTACGCAGCTACAGCAGTTGTCCGCAACCAGCCGCTTCGGCGATATCACGTTGATCAAAACCGATGGGCAGCACGGCTCTGATGAACTCTATGCGATTCCAGAACTGGCCGAACGACTGGGTGAAGCCTGTGGCGTCATTTTCCAGCATCCGGCGGAGAAAACGCTCTACCTGATCGGTGACTCCATCTGGATTGACGGCGTGGCGAATAACCTGCGCCATTACCAGCCAGGCGTGGTGATTATGAACACCGGCTGGGCGCACGTGCTGGGCTTCGGTCCGATTATCTTTGGTCTGGAAGATGTGTTGAAAGCGCATCAGATTGTGCCTGAGGCACAGATCGTGGGCACCCATATGGAAGCTATCAATCACTGCTTAGTCACCCGCAGTGCACTGCTGGCCTATGCTGAAGATAACCAGATACTCGACTATGTTAATGCACCTAAAGATGGTGACACTGTCACGTTTTAACGGAGAATAGCCCTATGTCCACCACCTCGGTTGCGATTGTGGCCAGCGAAGGATTCAGCACCTTTCACTTTTCCGTACCGCTGATCCTGTTCGGTAATAGCGTGAGCGAAACACCGCGTTTCACGCGTTATATTTGTGCCGAAACGCCGGGGCTGGTGTGGTCAAAGGAAGGCACCGCCGTGCAGGCTGATAGCGATTTTTCCGTGCTCGCCGGGTGCGATATTGTCATCGTCCCTTTCTGGCGACACGTGGATGAAAAACCATCACCAGCGCTGCTTGAAGCGCTGATTCGCGCTAGCCAAAACGGCGCAACCCTGGTGGGATTGTGTCTCGGCACCTTTGCGCTCGCTTATGCGGGTTTACTCGATAATCGCCGTGCCGTCACGCACTGGGAATTTGAGAAAGCGTTTGAACGACTTTTTCCCCGTGCCCGACTTGATGTTAACGTCCTCTATACCGATGACGACGGTATCATCACCTCTGCCGGTACCGCCGCCGCGCTGGACTGTTGCCTTTATGTGATTCGCCAGCGATTTGGCGCGCGCGTCGCTAACCAAATCGCCCGCCGAATGGTCACGCCGCCCTACCGTGAAGGCGGCCAGGCGCAGTTCATTGAGCAGGTGGTGCCGCACCGTACCGGCGATACGCGGATTAATCAGCTGCTGACGTATTTGCAGGATAATCTCCATCAGGCGCATCAAATTGATGTGCTGGCAGAACGGGCTGCCATGAGTCGTCGAACCCTGACCCGCCATTTTCAGAAAGCGACCGGTATGTCGATTGGTGAATGGATAACCACTGAGCGTCTGCGCCGCAGTCAGACGCTACTGGAGAGCAGCACGCTTTCGATTGAACAGGTGGCGGAACGTTCCGGTTTTCAATCATCCATCACCTTTCGGCAGACGTTCCGCGAGAAACTGGGCGTCAGCCCGGTAGAGTGGCGCAAAACCTTTCAGGGGATGGCGAGCGAGCGCTAGCGAAAATGTTATCCACAGAAACGGTGCACAACCTTGTGGGTAATTAGCCTAAAAGCCGTTGATTATCTGAAGATTCATCCGCTGCTTAAGGGCGCAGCAGTGGTCTGCGCCCGAACAGGAGTGCATCATCGAGGGATTAGCGGCCTACCAGTTGAAGGCGCGAACCAGCGATAAATCCCAGGCGGTTGCGAAGAGTGAAATGAACACAATGATGTTCACGGCAGTTTCGATTCTTTTTTCCATTTTGATTCTCCTTATGTCGGTGCAACCATTAAACATGGAAAACCTTAATGATTTATTCTGCTCGTTTACCTTAAAGCGTAACAGAATAGCGGACGAAATCGTCGGCTGCGACAAACTCATCATAAAGCTTACGGGCCGGATTATGAATACGCGTATGCCAGTAGAAGCGTGACTATCCCTGCTCTTTCGCCTTGTTTAGCACAAATTGCTGCTGTAGAAACCGTTGTACCCTTCCTATCGTCTTCCTGTACAGCGCGTCACCGACCCCTCTCTTAACTCAGCTCTTAACTCAGCTGATAGTACTTATCGACGGTGATCCGGGCGGGTATCTGCGACTCATCATTCATCTGCAGCAAATCTATTTCGATAGCGTTACAGATAGCGTCCAGCGGTAAATCATTATTTTCCATACCGAAGGGTTCTTCAAGCTCTTCTGCCAGGGTATCCAGTGAGATAAAGGTGTACGAAATCAGCACCGAAATAAACGGCGTCATGTAGTGCAGGTCAACGACCAGCGCAAACGGCAACATGATGCAGAACAGGTAGACAGTACGGTGCAAAATCAGCGAATAGGCAAACGGCACCGGGGTATTGGCGATACGCTCGCAACCGGCCAGTACGATAGACATGTCATTCAGACGAATATTCAGGCTGTGGAATAGAATATCGGACAGCGCGCCTGAACGGCGGCGCTCCGCGAGCCAATCTCCCATTATAAGAAGAATACGGTTTGCCGGTGACTGCGCGGCTAATACCTGCGTCAGGTGCGCTTCGCAGAGGTACTTAGCCAGCACCGCGCGCGTCGGCTGGCGGCGTAACGTCAGGCGCAGACAGTGTGCAAAAGCAATCTGTAGGCGGACAAACTCCCCTACATGTGGGTCGTCATGCAGCGTATTTTTCACTTCGCGTAGCAGCGAACGTGAGGCAATCATCAACTGGCCCCAGAGCTGTCGCGCTTCGACGTAGCGGGCATAGCAGGCATTATTGCGAAAACCGAGGAATATCGCGATGGCCACGCCCAGAATGCTGAACGGTGCGACGGTGAGCTTAAAGCCTAACGAGGAATACCACGGCAGGATGAGGATCACCACTATCGAGAGCAGGAAATTGAGCAGTAAGCGAGAGTAGATCTTCGGCAGTACAGAGCCGTGCCAGACGAAAATGCGTGCCAGCCAGTGCTGGTGTGGACGAACAATCATGAGTTTTTCAATCAGGTTAATAAGTTGTGTATTAAACGTGATCTCGGTCATGTATTCAAGCGGTACTGACACTGAGATGGTATGCTTACGGGCCCCATTTTGTGCTGTTTAGCCTTGTTGGCACGGGGTTCAGGTGGGGATATATAAAAGGCATTTAATGTATGTTGTAACTAATTAGGTGTTTGAGTGAAAATACGGTGCGACTCCGGAGTCGGCTTTACCTCGTCCGGGCTACATTTGTAAAAAACCCGGCCGGAGCCGGGTTAGTTAGATGCCTGCATGGGGGCAATTAGCAGAGCGGTTGTACCGCTTTACGCATGCCTTTAGCCAGAATGGCGTCGAGATCTGCGGCAACCTGTTCGACCAATCCATCAACTTGTGTAAGATCTTGTTCCCAGTGTTCGCTCACGGACAGTACGGCTTTCACCAGATCGGTGGTGCTAATCTGCTGGTCGCGATGCTGAGCCCACAGCTGCTGGTAGCGGTCAATCCAGTGCGCGTCGTCCTGCACCGGGTACGCTTCGCCGTTACGCTCTGCGCGGTAGAAGGCAATCAGCGCGGCCAGCGCAAAAGTCAGACGTGCAGGCAGTTTACCGCTCGCCTTCTGCCCTGCCAGCAGCTGCGGCAGGATACGGGTGCGGAACTTGGTCATGCCGTTCAGCGCGATGGAAAGCAGCTGGTGTTTGATGTACGGGTTACGGAAACGACCGGTCACCGCGCTGGCGAAGGATTCCAGCTCGTCTTTTGGCAGATCCAGTACCGGAATGATCTCTTCATAGATAGCTTTTTCAACGAACGCGCAGATTTCTGCATCGTTCATCGCTTCGCCCACGGTATCAATCCCCGCCTGGAATGCCACTGGAACCAGCGCCGTGTGTGCGCCGTTCAGGATAGCGACTTTACGTTCTTTATACGGTTTGATGTCGTCAACGATCAGCACGTTCAGCGCCAGTTTGTCCAGACGCAGTTCGCTGGCCAGTGATTTTGGCCCCTGAATAACAAACAGATAGAAGTGCTCTGCGGTATCAAGGAAACCGTCTTTATAGCCCAGTTCCGCTTCCAGCTTAGCGGCTTCATCACGCGGGTAACCGGTGACGATACGGTCCACCAGCGTAGAGCAGAAGGCGTTAGATTCATTCAGCCAGGTCATAAATTCAGCCGGCAGCGCCCACTCCTGTGCGTAGCGAACCACCAGCTCGTGCAGCGCTTCACCGTTGTAGTCGATCAGTTCACAAGGAATGATCACCCAGCCTTTATCCGCCGCACCGTTGAAATGAGTGAAGCGTTCGAACAGCAGACGCGTCAGCTTAGCCGGGTAGCTTACCGCTGGCGCATCATCAAATTTGTCACCCGCATGGTAGCTGATGCCCGCTTCGGTGGTGTTGGAGAACACGAAGCGCATGTCCGGGTTGTGAGCCAGCTTCAGGTATTCCGCGTAGTCGGCGTAGGCGCTGATTTCACGGTTAACGGAGCGGATCAAGCGTGCGTCACTGACGGCTTCGCCCTTCTCATTCAGACCACGAATAATTGTAGTATAGAGGCCATCCTGAGTGCTCAGGGACGGCGGGAAATCGCTCGCAATAGGACGAACGATGACCACACCGGAATTCAGGTCGGTATGTTCGTTCAGCAGGTCAATCTGCCAGTCAACGAAGGCACGCAGGAAGTTGCCTTCACCGAACTGGATAATGCGTTCAGGGTAGTGGGCACCGGGGAAATCATGGCGGTTCAGTGTTTTCACAATGGGTTCCTTTCTGGATTAGTCATACAACCTGCTCAATTGGTCTAATAACTTATCAGATTTTCCGCTTATGAAACCGTGTTTTGATCAAAAGTGAGAGAATAAATAGTGAATCTATAAAAATTTGTAAAATAAGGAGGTTGCCGTCAGTTCGCCATCTGGCATATAGGCATAGCGCGGCAGTTCGCCCGCTTTCTGCCAACCGCAGCGCGCATAGAAGGTCTCCGCCCCACTACCGGTGGCGGTATCCAGCACCAGCACGCTTTTCTGTGCATCAACGGCAATCTCTTCCAGACGCTGCATCAGCGCACGAGCAATACCGCCACGACGCGCGCACTCATGCACCAGCAGCTTCGAGACATCGGCGCGATGCGGCTGGTTCTCCGGCTGGTCGATAACTAATTGTACCGTCCCGACAATCTTGTGGTCGCTATCTTTCGCCACCAGCACCACGCGTTCCGCACGAGCAACACTCGCCGCCGTTTTCTGCCAGAACGCCCGCGCCTTTTCAACGTTAAAAGGCAGCATAAAGCTCACCGACGCGCCACCGTTAACGCAGTTGCTAAGCACATCGGAAAGCGGTTCGAGGTGCGCAAGAATGTCAGCCTCAGAAAAGGTATGCAGAGTAAAAGGTGCGTTCATGTTGATTCTCCTTGTTAGTGTGCTACACACTATCACGCTAACAATTTGATAACACAACAGGCTTAATCATTGGATTTTCTTATGCCGCTAATGGGCGAAGATCTGATTTTTTCCGCGACGTTTCGCTTCGTAGAGGGCGCTATCCGCCGCCTGCAGCCAGTCGGAAACTTCATGCATGTCCGGTAAGGCATCGGCAATACCAATGCTCAGGGTTAGCGTCTGATGATGATCCGGTCGGTCCGTAACCACCGCCGTGGCATCCATAATACGCTGGGCAATACCGCGCCCCTCTTCTAATGTGGTATCCGGCAGCAGGATCACAAACTCGTCGCCTCCAAGCCTTGCTGGCGTATCGGTACCGCGCGTCGCCATCTGCAATATCTGCGAGACGGTTTTCAGCATCACGTCCCCGACCTTATGCCCGTGACGATCGTTTATTTCTTTGAAGTTGTCGAGATCGATAAACATCAGCAGCGAGTGGCCATAGTTCTGCTTCAACCGGACAAGCTCCCAGGCGATACGCTGTTCAAGCAGACGACGGTTAGCAATATCAAGCAGCGGATCGAGCATTGCGATACGTTCCAGCTCCTGGCTTTTCAGCCGCAGCTTCACCGCAATACTGTCGGTCAACAGACTCAGGGCCAGCACGTAGAGAGAAATCAGCGGCAACGTTGCCAGCATAGTCTGCTGCGTCACCTCGCCATAAAACGGCATCCCTGTCAGCACCCAGGTGCCAGCGAAAACGGAGAGCATCATCACCGCCGCTTTACGCATCAACGGGATCCCCCCGGCAGAGAGACGATCCGCCAGCAGGATCGTGGCAATCGTCACCGAAGGCAGCGGGTTCAGTGCCATTAAGGCAATCCAGAATCCCCCGGCCCCGGCATCAAATAGCAGGTTCTGGTATTCAGCATCGCGGGGTATAGGCGCACGGACGGCGCGCAGATAGGCAACCGTTGGCCAGATAAACGCATTGCACGCCAGCAGCAGTTCAAAATAGACCGGCTGATGACGTTCAATAAGCACTGACACAATCGGCAGGAAGCAAAGAAAGGTACCGAGCATCCGCATCAGATACATACGTCTGACAAACCGGGTTCCCGTTACCCCTTTATTCGTAATTAGTTTGTCAAATCCGTTCATAACGCAATTTATTCCGATACGTCGCCCGGCCTATCATATTGGACGTACGAAGTCACATCAACCTATCAAAATCGATAGCTTTTCAGAATAAACTGATAGGTGTTAGCCGCCTGGCGCGTTCATTTGCAGTACCAGCCAGTGGTGGATAACGCGGACAATGTAGTTTTGCTGTTCAATACTTAGCGCCTGGCCCTGAGGAATATGATGCCATTTCTCCAGGCAGCCGCGACAACAGGTCGCCGTCGCGTGCTGAGCGATAAACACCGGGTGCCCTCGCATCGGCGTCTGCTTACCGTCATTCTTCGGCCATGCCGGAGCCAGCCTGCCCGCAACAAAATCAGCGGCATGCTGGTCAATCGTCGGCGCACCTTTGTCATAACAGTACTGCCGTTCTTTTACGCCCAGATGAAAGCGGCTGCGAAACGGTGAACGTTGCAGTCGCACAAACAGGCTTTCTAACGCGTCCATCAGTAAACCGAGCGTCCTATTTGTTGAGTCAGTTTTTCCAGCACGGCGACACCCGCCAGCGAGTTACCCGTCTCATCCAGCTCCGGGCTCCAGACGGCGATCGCCATCTCGTGCGGCACAATCGCCACCACGCCGCCGCCAACGCCAGATTTCGCCGGCAGACCCACGCGCCAGGCAAATTCCCCGGCGTTTTGATACATGCCACTGGTTGCCATCAGCGCATTCACCTGACGCGCCTGCATCGGGGAGATAACCGGCGTGTCGAGATGAATCGCCTTCCCCTGATTGGCCAGGAACAGAAAGGTATGGGCCAGCTCAATACAGTTCATCTCCAGCGCACAGTAATGGAAATAGTTCTGCAGTACCGTCGTGACATCGTGATGGAAGTTACCGAAGGATTTCATCAGCCAGGCAATCGCCGCATTACGCGCCGAATGTTCAAACTCAGAGCGCGCCACCTGCGCATCGTAACCAATACTGGAGACGCCGCTTAGCTTGCGCACAATTTCGAGCATCCGCTGACGCGGGGCGCTGAGTCGCCCCTGCAGCATATCGCAGACCACCAGCGCACCGGCGTTAATAAACGGGTTGCGCGGAATGCCCTGCTCGATTTCAAGCTGCAAAAGGGAATTGAAGGGTTGCCCGGAAGGATCTTTTCCGACGCGAGACCAGATCTCCTCAGCCTGATAGTGGTTCATCGCCACTACCAGACTCAGGACTTTCGAAATCGACTGGATGGAAAAACGTTCAGTCGCATCGCCCGCGCTATAGTGCTGCCCGTCGACGGTGCTGATAGCAATCCCCAGTTTATTGCCGCTGACGCAGGCCAGTGCCGGAATATAATCCGCCACCTTCCCCTGCCCAATCAGCGGCCTGACATCATCAAGTATGGATGTCAGCATGGCATTATTGATAACCGTAGCCACTTACACTCCTTGCCCACAGGCTATTTTCGGCCTGGGAGTATAGCAGAGCCTAAGGGCTACGTCGTTTGGGTTAGCGACGATCTTTCCATACCGTCTGCACATTACAGAACTCGCGCAGACCGAAGTGCGACAGTTCACGACCAAAGCCACTTTTCTTCACGCCGCCGAAAGCGACACGGGCATCGCTGGCGCTATAGCCATTGATAAATACCCCGCCGCACTCCAGCTCATCCGCAAAGCGCTGGGCCTGGGCCGTATCACTGGTAAAGACGGTCGCCGACAGACCAAACTCGCTATCATTTGCCAGCGCCAGCGCGTGGTCAGCGTCACGGGCAACGGTAATTGCCGCCACCGGGCCAAACATCTCCTGACGGAAAGCGGTCATGGTCGGCGCCACATTCGCCAGTACGGTTGCCGGATAGTAGTTACCCTCGCTACTCAGCAGTTCGCCGCCAAGCAACAGCGATGCGCCCTCATTGACGGTTGCCATCACCTGGTTATGCAGTTCATCGCGCAGGTCAAAACGCGCCATTGGCCCCAGATAGTTCTCTTCGTCAGTCGGCTCACCCATTTTGAGCGCCGCCGCTGCCGCAACAAACTTCTCGGTAAACTGTTCGGCAATACCCGCTTCGACGATAAAGCGTTTCGCCGCCGCGCAAACCTGTCCGGTATTCTGATAGCGACCAATGACTGCCGCCTGCACCGCCATGTCGATATCAGCATCGTTCAGGACGATAAACGGATCGGAACCCCCCAGCTCCAGCACGCATTTTTTCAGCGCCGCACCGGCCTGAGCACCAATCGCTTTACCTGCACGCACGCTACCGGTCACGGTAACTGCCGCAATGCGCGGGTCGTTGATCATCTGCGTCACGCCGTCGTTAGTCGCGTTAACCCAGCTAAACACACCCGCCGGAACGCCAGCCTGCCCTACGATATCGCCAATCAGCGCCGCACAGCCCATCACGTTAGGCGCGTGCTTCAGAATATAGCTATTCCCCGCGAGTAAAATAGGCACCGCACCGCGCAGCACCTGCCACAGCGGGAAGTTCCACGGCATAATCGCCAGCACCGGGCCAAGCGGACGGTATTCAATCACCGCCTGGTTATTCTCAACCTGAGTCGATTCGGTGGCCAGCATCGCCGGGCCATGTTCGGCATACCAGTCGCACAGATGGGCAGATTTCGCCACTTCGCCACGCGCCTGTTTAATCGGTTTACCCATTTCACGGGTGATGCATTGCCCCATCTCTTCACCACGTTCACGCAGAACGCGGCCAATCGCACGCAGTGCGTCAGCGCGTTGCTCAATTGCCGTCTTACGCCATTGACGAAACGCGGTATCCGCCAGCGTAATGGCGATATCCACTTCCGGACCGGTTGCCCACGGCAGCGAAGCGATGGTTTCGCCGTTAGCCGGGTTAATAGAGACAGCGTGCGTTGCAGGTGAAGTCATCTTATTTCTCTCTCAATAAATTGCGTAGTGATGACAGTTTCGCCTATCCTGCCATTTATGAAAAATGAATAATATTAACCGAACCATTCACGATACGAGAATGCCATGGATTTAACCCAGCTTGAGATGTTTAACGCCGTTGCCGAGACCGGCAGTATTACCCAGGCCGCCCAGCGAGTGCATCGCGTGCCCTCTAACCTGACGACCCGCATTCGCCAGCTGGAAGCGGATCTTGGCGTTGAGCTGTTCATTCGTGAGAATCAGCGGCTGCGTCTGTCGCCCGCCGGCCATAGCTTTCTACGCTATAGCCAGCAGATCCTCTCGCTGGTTGACGAAGCCCGCATGGTGGTGGCTGGCGATGAGCCGCAGGGGCTGTTTTCTCTCGGCGCGCTGGAGAGCACTGCCGCCGTACGCATTCCCGAAACGCTGGCCCGCTATAACCAGCGCTACCCGCGCATTCAGTTTGATTTAGCCACCGGTCCATCGGGCACCATGACCGACGGTGTGCTGGAAGGCACGCTCAGCGCCGCGTTCGTCGATGGGCCAGTGATGCATCCGGGATTGGACGGTATGCCCGTCTACCCAGAGGAGATGATGATTGTCGCCGCCCACGGGCATCCGCCGATTACCCGCGCCAGTGAGGTCAACGGCGCCAGTATCTATGCGTTTCGCGCCAACTGCTCTTACCGTCGGCATTTCGAAAGCTGGTTCCATGCCGACCAGGCGACGCCGGGGCGTATACATGAGATGGAGTCCTATCACGGAATGCTGGCCTGCGTGATTGCCGGAGCCGGGCTGGCATTAATGCCGCGCAGCATGCTGGAAAGCATGCCGGGGCATCATCAGGTAGAGGCATGGCCGCTGGCAGAGAAGTGGCGCTGGCTGACGACCTGGCTTGTCTGGCGACGCGGGGCCATGAGCCGCCAGTTGGAAGCCTTTATAGCGCTACTGGATGAGCCAGCGGTTTCACCATAAAGACGCTGAGCGGATCCGGCTGATACGGCGCAAAAGCGTCACACACTTCATAGCCGCAGCGTTGATACAGACAGATTGCCGCATGCTGGTGAATCCCCGTCTCCAGCTGCAGCGTGCGGCAACCGCGCTGCAATGCGGCAGTTTCAAGCTCTGCCAGCAGTTTTTCGCCCAGGCGCTGACCGCGGTGCGTCGGATTGATAAAAACCCGCTTCATCTCACCGCGCCCCGCGTCATCCAGCACAATTGCCCCGCAGCCGACGGCTTCTTCCCCTTTACGGATAACCATCACGATCAGCTGATTTTGCGGCAGCGACGCGAGATCCAGCAGATGATTACTCTCCTCGGGATAGAGCGCACTTTGATAACGGTCAAGCTCGGCGATAAGGGCATTGACGGCGGGGTCGGCGGATGGAGTTATTGCGATCGTGTACATGGGTGCAGGGTCCTGTTTTATTGTTGTTTTTCTACTCTATCATTCGCCATCGTTTAGTCTCATAGCATTAACTTATAATTTGCCCCGGCTCTTGCGCTAACCGGTTGTTAACGAGTAGTTTTATCCACTGTTATTTGTCCCTGTACTGGAATAACCATGAACACGAAAGCCCGTAAAGTCATGATCATCGGCGCCGGTAACGTCGGCGCGTCAGCCGCCTATGCGCTGCTGAATCAGAATATTTGCGAAGAATTGATCCTGGTCGACCTGAATAAGACCCGTGCCGAAGCGCACGCACAGGACCTCAGCGATGCCGCGGCTTATATGCCCGGTATGATGACCATCTCCTGCCGCGATGCCAGCGACTGCGCCGATGTGGATATTGCGGTTATTACCGTCTCCGGCGGCGCGCTGAAGCCCGGCCAGACACGTCTTGATGAGCTGAAAAGCACGGCCAAAATTGTACATAGCATCGTGCCGCAGATGATGGCCGGTGGCTTTAACGGTATTTTCCTGATTGCCACCAACCCCTGCGACATTATCACCTGGCAGGTGTGGCAGCTTTCTGGTCTGCCGCGCAGCCAGGTTATCGGTACCGGAGTGTGGCTCGATACCACGCGTCTGCGCCGCAAGCTGGCTCAGGATCTGGATATTGGCGCGCAAAGCATCGACGCGTTCATTCTCGGCGAGCACGGCGACAGCCAGTTCCCAGTATGGTCGCACTCGTCGGTGTACGGTTCACCTATCGAGAACGTCTACCTGCAACGTACCGGTAAAGCACTGGATCGTGAGTCGATGGCAGAGAGAGTTCGTAAGTCAGGCTTTGAGATTTACGCCGGGAAAGGCTGCACCGAGTACGGTATTGCCGGAACCATTGCCGAAATCTGCCGTAATATCTTTACCGGCAGCCACCGCGCGCTGGCGATTTCCTGCATTCTGGACGGGGAATACGGCGTTGAAGGCGTCGCCATCGGCGTTCCCGCCGTGCTGGCGCAAAGCGGCGTACAGCAGATTATTGAACTGCAGCTCGCCGCCGAGGAGCAGGAGAAGTTTGCCCGCTCGGTGGCGATTATTAAGTCGAATATTACGCTGCTGCCGTAAGGCCTTTTGTAGTCCGGCCGAGGCGTTGCCGACGCCGGGGTTAGTTCAGTGCTGATTCCCGGCGTCACCTCGTTCGACCGGGCTACGGGTAACAACACGTTAATCCAGCAGCACTTTCCCTTGTAAATAGGTTCTCGCCACCCCGCTCATCAATACCCTCTCACCCACCCATTCACAGCGCACATCGCCACCGCGCGCGGATACCTGACGCGCCAGCATCCGGGTTTTACCGAGCTTTTCGCCCCAGTACGGAATTAACATGGTGTGTGCGGAGCCGGTAACCGGGTCTTCCCACACCGCTTCGCCCGGTGAGAAGAAGCGGCTAACAAAATCATAATCACCGTCGCCCGCAGCGGTGACGGACACTTTATGTTCACCGGGGATCATGGCGCTGATATTGGGTTTCAGCGCTTCAACCTGCTGCCGGTTTTCCAGCTCAATCACCCATGCACGGCCTTTACGGGCATTCAGGTAGTGGGTAACGCCCAGTGCATGCAGCATGTCCGCCGGAGGCGTGGCGTCGTGGGTGGCACCAGCCGGGAAGTCCAGCGTGAGCCATTCGTCGCGGCGCGAGACGGTTAAGCGGCCGGACAAGGTGTCGAAATGGACGCGTTCATCAGGGTAATGAAGGTGCTGAAACACCACGTGAGCGCTGGCAAGCGTCGCGTGGCCGCAGAGGTTAACTTCATTTTGGGTGGTAAACCAGCGCAGGGCAAAACCGCCGTGCTGCTTAACAATAAACGCCGTTTCCGATTGATTATGCTGACGGGCCATTTTCAACAACGTCTCATCGGGCAGCCAGTCGTCAAGCAGACAAACCGCCGCCGCGTTACCACCGAAAGCATGGTCGCTAAAGGCATCAACCATATAAAAATCAATCTCGTGCATGCGTATCCCCTGAATCATATGTGCGAGATAGCAAACTGACATAAAAAATGAATACCGGCAACTCGCTTTCTGGCGCTAAAAAGTGACACCGTCACACAACTACAAAAATGAGAGGTTAATCACAAAATAATTGTATTTGTCGCAAAAATCGCTTTAAGATCGCTTATCTGTTCCTTTCTTTAACGCTCCCGGTGCATTTTTATGACAACAAACACGGTCTCTCGTCGGATCGCGTGGCTTCGGGTAGTCACGCTGGCTATCGCTGCTTTTATCTTCAATACCACTGAATTCGTTCCGGTTGGACTGCTCTCCGACATCGCCAGCAGTTTTGGCATGCAGACGGCGCAGGTCGGGATCATGCTGACCATCTACGCCTGGGTGGTCGCACTGATGTCGCTGCCATTTATGCTGCTGACCAGCCAGATGGAACGGCGTAAATTGCTGATCGGGCTTTTTATTCTGTTCATTGCCAGCCACGTGCTGTCGTTCCTCGCGTGGAACTTCACCGTACTGGTGATAAGCCGAATCGGAATTGCGTTTGCCCATGCGGTGTTCTGGTCAATTACCGCCTCTCTGGCGATTCGTATGGCACCTGCCGGTAAACGCGCACAGGCTCTGAGCCTGATAGCGACCGGCACGGCGTTGGCAATGGTCTTCGGCATTCCGATCGGTCGTATCGTGGGGCAATATTTTGGCTGGCGAACCACCTTCTTCGCCATCGGCGTGGGTGCGCTCATCACCATGCTGGCGCTGATTAAGCTGCTGCCTAAGCTGCCGAGTGAACATTCCGGTTCGCTGAAAAGCCTGCCGGTGCTGTTCCGTCGTCCGGCGCTGATGAGCATTTATCTGCTGACCGTGGTGGTGGTGACCGCCCATTACACCGCCTACAGCTATATTGAACCGTTTGTGCAGACGGTGGCCGGGCTGAGCGGTAATTTTGCCACGATTCTGCTGCTGGTGCTGGGCGGCGCGGGGATTATCGGTAGCATTATCTTCAGTAAGCTCGGCAATAAACATTCGTCAGGGTTGATCAACGGTGCCATTGGCCTGCTGCTAGTCTGCCTGCTGTTGCTGCTTCCCGCCGCGCAGGATGCCACTCACCTAGCCGTGCTCAGCATCTTTTGGGGTATTGCCATTATGGTGATCGGTCTGGGAATGCAGGTGAAAGTGCTGGCGCTGGCGCCGGATGCCACCGACGTTGCAATGTCGCTGTTCTCAGGGATTTTCAATATCGGGATTGGTGCCGGTGCGCTGCTGGGTAGCCAGATAAGCACCCATCTGTCGATGTCATCTATCGGCTATGTGGGTGCGGCACCGGCGCTGGCGGCGCTTGTCTGGTCGGTGATGATTTTCCGCCGCTGGCCATCGGCATCGTTAGAGGAACAGGCGCATCAGCATTGATGTGCTTCCCGGCGTCGCTGCGCTTGGCCGGGCTACGTTCAGATTGGTAGCCCGGCCGAGCGCAGCGACGCCGGGGAACCTTACGCGTGATAGGTCGTAATAATTTCCAGTACGCCGTTGATAATAAACTGCACGCCCATACACACCAGCAGGAAGCCCATCAGACGGGAAATCGCTTCAATCCCCCCTTTCCCGACCAGACGCATAATCGCCCCTGAACTACGTAAGCATCCCCACAGGATAATGCCCACCATCGCAAAGATAATCGGCGGCGCGACCAGTATCACCCAGTCCGGGAAATTTGCCCCGTGCTTAACCGTCGATGCAGAACTGATGATCATCGCAATCGTCCCTGGGCCTGCGGTGCTAGGCATGGCAAGCGGGACAAAGGCGATGTTCGCCGTCGGTTCGTCTTCCAGTTCTTCTGATTTGCTGCGCGCTTCCGGCGAGTCATGCGCCTTCTGCTGCGGGAACAGCATGCGGAAACCGATAAAGGCCACGATCAGCCCACCGGCAATTCGCAGCCCAGGTATTGATATACCGAATGTATTCATCACCACCTGGCCCGCATAATAGGCCACCATCATGATAGCGAAGACGTACACCGAGGCCATCAGCGACTGCCGGTTGCGCTCTGCGTTGTTCATATTGCCGGAGAGCCCAAGGAACAGCGCCACGGTCGTTAAAGGGTTAGCCAGCGGCAGCAATACCACCAGCCCAAGCCCTATTGCCTGAATAAGTTCCTTCATAAGCGTCCCAAAATCCTGTCTGTTTAACGAAAAATAACATGCTGTACACAAGGCCATTCCCCACCAGCGCAGCATATCTGGCTTCGGGCAGGCTAAGTACAGGATATCCTATTTATGGCTGTCTGAACCGTTTTAGCAATTCGTGGCATCACTCAATCCATTCAGTTGACTTATGATTGCGTGAGAAATAATATCCACCGCAACTAAAGTACTTGCCAGGGCAACCATTGTGAACAGCACAAGCAATCTCTTCAATGAAATGATTCCACTTGGGCACCTGATTCACATGGTTAACCAGAAAAAAGATCGCTTACTCAACGAGCATTTATCGCCAGAAGAGATTACCGCCTCGCAGTTCAGAGTGCTTTGCTCTATCCGTTGCCAGGGCAGTATCACCCCCGTGGAGTTGAAAAAGACCCTTTCGGTGGATCTGGGCGCGCTCACTCGCATGCTTGATCGTTTGTTGTGTCGGGGTTGGATAGCCCGGTTACCCAATCCAAATGACAAACGTGGGGTATTGATTCAGCTGACGCCAGAAGGCGCAGCCATTTGTGAACAATGCCACCTGCTCGTTGGGCAAAACCTGCACCAGGAATTAACAAAAAACTTAACGGCAAATGAAGTTGCGACGCTCGAACTTCTCCTTAAAAAAATATTGCCGTAAACAGAAGAAGAGGTAAGACGATGTCCAGACGTAACACTGACGCTATTACTATTCATAGCATTTTGGACTGGATCGAAGATAACCTGGAATCCCCTCTGTCACTTGAGAAAGTGTCTGAGCGTTCCGGTTACTCAAAATGGCACCTGCAGCGGATGTTCAAAAAAGAGACCGGTCATTCATTAGGTCAGTACATTCGCACCCGTAAACTGACGGAAATCGCCCAGAAGTTAAAAGAAGGCAATGAGCCGATTCTCTATCTGGCCGAACGTTACGGTTTTGAATCGCAGCAGACGCTGACGCGGACGTTTAAAAACTACTTTGATGTGCCACCGCACAAGTACCGCGTGACCAATATGCGCGAGGATTCTCGCTACCTGTTCCCTATTAATCACTGTGTCTGTTAATCGCCTGCAAAAAGACGTATCGAGGAAATAATGAAACTGTTCGCTGCCGTTGCTTTCGTCGCCCTGACGATGGCCGCAAGCGCAAGCTATGCGGAACAACTACCGGCACAAAATCACGCCCATCAGGACATGCTGATGCCATCTGCCAGCAACCAGTCGCCGTTTGATTTTAATCATATGGCCGCTGGTAGCGATAAATCAGATGAACTGGGCGTACCGTACTACAACGATAAAAATCGCTAAACGTTATTGCCCCGCTTCGGCGGGGCTTTTTTTATCCCGTTATCCCTTCACCGCCCGACGCAACCCCGGAATACGCAGGCCAAAGACGTTGATCAGCAACCCGGCCATAATCAGCAACGCCCCTGCCAATTGCATCAGCGACAGTGTCTCACCGAGCAGCAGCGACGCGCTGGCGAGCCCCACCACCGGCACCAGAAGCGACAGCGGCGCCACGCGCCAGGTTTCATAACGTCCAAGCAGCGAACCCCAAATCCCGTAACCCACAATACTGGCAATAAAGGAGAGATAGGCCAGCGACAGCACAGTAGTGAGATCAATATGAATCAGGCTCTGCGCCATCAACTGTGGGCCTTCGAAAATCCACGAGCTCAGCATAAACGGCACAATCGGAATCAGCGCGCTCCAGACCACCAGCGACATCACGCCGGTTTTTGATGGATGCAGCATGATCTTTTTGTTGAAAATATTGCCGCATGCCCAGCACAGCGCCGCACCCAGCGTCAGCATAAAGCCCAGCAGTTGCACATGTTGCCCGGTCATACTGGTTTCAATCAGCACCAGCACACCGAATACCGCCAGCGAAATCCCTACCAGCTGCTTGCGCTGCAGGCGCTCGCCAAAGACAAACGCGCCAAGAATAATGGTAAAGAAGGCCTGCGCCTGCAGCACCAACGACGCCAGCCCGGCTGGCATACCGAAGTTAATCGCACAGAACAGGAAGGCAAACTGACCGAAGCTGATGGTCAGCGCATAGCCCAGTAGCAGCGGCAGTGGTACGCGAGGTCGTGGGACAAAGAACAGCGCCGGGAAGGCAACGAACAGGAAGCGTAATCCCGCCAGAAGCAGCGGCGGCATGCCGTGCAGCCCCACCTTAATAACCACAAAATTCAGTCCCCATACTACGACCACCAGCAGCGCCAGCAGCCCATCTTTACGCGTCATACACGCCCCACCGTTTATTAAATTTATGTAAACACATTCAAAGTAACGAAAAATTCAGCCCAGGAATAGATCATTATTTCTGGCGGGCTGAAATCGCACTTCCCGACACGCGCTCAGGTATACAAGCCGCTTATGGCGTGATATTTGTGAAAGCGATAACAAAAAAACGCACAACGACATCTCTCGGGCAGGAAAATGAAACCAACGACCAGACGATCCACGATTGCGCTGCTGGCATCGTCGTTACTGTTAACCATCGGGCGCGGCGCCACCCTTCCGTTTATGACCATTTACCTCACGCGTAAGTACGCGTTGACGGTAGACACCATCGGCTATGCGCTGTCCATCGCGCTGGTGGCCGGCGTTATCTTCAGCCTCGGTTTTGGCATTCTGGCGGACAAGTTCGATAAGAAACGCTATATGCTGATCGCCGTAACGTTTTTTATCGCCGGTTTTGTCGCTATTCCACTGGTGCACAGCGTGCCGCTGGTGGTGTTCTTTTTCTCGCTGATCAACTGTTCCTATTCGGTCTTCTCGACCGTGCTGAAGGCCTATTTCTCCGACACGCTAACGGCCACGACCAAAGCGCGTATTTTTTCGCTTAACTACACCTTCCTGAACATTGGCTGGACCATTGGCCCGCCGATTGGCACGCTGCTGGTGATGCACAGCATTAACCTGCCGTTCTGGCTGGCAGCGATTTGCGCTGCGTTCCCGCTGCTGTTTATCCAGCGCTACGTGGCGCGCGTTAGCGCTGCCGACATGGCGGAAACGCCCGTGGCCTGGTCGCCGTCCGTGCTGTTGCATGACCGGGCGCTGCTGTGGTTTACCCTTTCCGGCCTGCTTGCTTCATTCGTTGGCGGTTCATTCGCCTCCTGTATGTCGCAGTACGTGCTGACGATTGGCGATAGCACCTTTGCCGAAAAGGTGGTGGCAGTGATCCTGCCGGTGAATGCCGCGGTGGTGGTGACCTTACAGTACGCCATTGGCCGTCGGTTAACGGCGACCAATCTGAAGCCGCTGATGACCTTTGGTACCTTCTGTTATGTGCTGGGTCTGGCTGGATTTATGATGTCAGGCAATAATTTGCTGTTCTGGGGACTGGCGGCGGCGGTCTTTACGCTGGGCGAGGTCATCTACGCACCAGGTGAATACATGCTGATTGATAACATTGCCCCACCGGGCATGAAAGCCAGCTACTTCTCCGCTCAGGCGTTGGGCTGGCTCGGTGCGGCGCTGAACCCGCTGTTAACCGGGCAGATCCTGACCCATTTTGCGCCTTACGCGCTGTTCCCGATCATGATGGTAGTTATCGTGCTGGCGTGGTGGCTGATTATTCGCGGTATTAAGGCCAGCACCTGGGGTGCGACGGTGAGTGTGGCGTGACGGATTCCCCGGCGGCGCTACGCTTGGCCGGGCTACAGAATAGGTAGCCCGGGCGAGGCGGAACGCCGACCCCGGGGGAATTACCAGATATCCGCCGCAATCCCCGTCACCAGACGCACTTTATCCCACTGCTGCTGCTCGCTCAGGCTGTTTCCCTCTTCCGTAGAAGCAAAACCACACTGCGGGCTGAGGCAAATCTGATCCAACGCGACATACTGCGACGCTTCTTCTACGCGCGCCTTCACCCCCTGCGGGTTTTCCAGCTCGCCGTTTTTGGTAGTAATCAGCCCGAGCACCGCTTTCTGCTGCCCTAGGCGGATAAAGCGCAGCGGCGCGAAGTCACCGGAACGATCGTTGTCGTACTCGAGGAAGAAGGCATCCACGTTTACGCGGCCAAACAGGATCTCTGCCACCGGCTCATAGCCGCCCTCTGAAATCCAGGTGGAGCGGAAGTTACCGCGACACACATGCAGCCCGACAATCAGGTCATCCGGCTTACCTTCCAGCGCGCGATTCAACACGTCGGCATAGATAGCCGCCAGCTTATCCGGATCGTCCCCGCGTTCACGAACCTGGCGGCGTTGGTCGTCAGAGCACAGATAGGCCCAAACGGTATCGTCGAGCTGCAGATAGCGACAACCGGCGTCATAAAACGCGCGGATAGCGTCACGCCAGGTATCGGCCAGATCGTTAAAATAGTCGGTCAAATCCGGGTAAACCGTCGCATCGATATCTTTACGTCCACCACGGAAATACAGCACGCTTGGACTTGGAATCGTCATCTTCGGCGTCGCTTCGCCGCTGATGCTTTTCAGGAAGCGGAAATCTTCCAGCATTGGATGCTCACCAAAGCCGAGCTTGCCGGTGACGCGAATACCGTGGGCGCGGGTTTGCACGCCGTTAAACTGAATACCGTTTTCGGAATCATAACGCTCAACACCCTGCAGGCCGTCGAAGAAGTCGAAATGCCACCAGGCACGACGGAACTCACCATCGGTCACCACGTGCAGGCCGCAGTCGCACTGATGCTGCACCACACGCCGAATCTCGGCATCCTCTACGGCGCGCAGCTGCTGCGCGCTGATTTCACCGTTAGCGAGCTGCTGGCGGGCTTCTTTAATTGCCAGCGGGCGTAAAAAACTGCCAACGATGTCGGCGCGATAAGGGGCGTGTTGGTGTGTCATGCGATCTCCTTACTCCATCAGGCAAACTCGTTGCCCTGAGTGATAATTTATTATTTGAACCATTTAGACTTCTGGATGGCTATATGTCTGGATAGTGTCACTGGACAGCGCCCCAGGCAAACGAGAATAATTCATCACTGTTGAAAGATTTTCATGATCCCGACTGAAAGGCGAATCCCTCATCCTGCCAGCCGGTCATCCCACCAATCATTATTTTGACCGGGCGCCCCAGTAACGCCAGCTTGAGCGCCGCCTGATCGGCACCGTTACAGTGAGGCCCCGCACAATAGACCACAAACAACGTCTCCGCAGGCCAGTCCTTCATTCTTTCGGCGGAGATATCAGCATGCCGCAGATGAAGCGCGCCAGGTATATGACGACGGGCGAAGGTTTCGGCACTTCCCACTACGTGAAGCAGTACAAAATCAACGTCGTGATGCTGCTGCGAGGCATGGACATCCGCGCAGTCGGTTTCAACGCTCAGGCGCTGGCGAAAATGGGCTACTGCATCAGCGGCGCTTGCAGTGGGAATGTCAGTCACGTAACTCATCGTTAATTCTCCGGTTCTGTGTTACCACTATGGTAACGACCGGATGAGTATAAACAGGCACCCCATGCAACAACCGCCCGCAGAAATGACAGAAAACAGCCAGAACATGACAAAGTGCGCCCCGCTGGTGGTGGCGTTAGCCTATGACGGTCTCTGCACTTTTGAATTTGGCGTCGCGGTGGAGATTTTCGGCCTCCACCGGCCCGAAATGGGCGAAGGCTGGTATCGCTTTGCGGTCGCCGCCGTCGACGAAGGTGAGCTACGGGCCACCGGCGGCGTACGGGTCATGGCGGACGGGGATTTAAGCTTGCTGGAGCTCGCCGATACTATCGTGGTGCCAGGCTGGCGCGGTATCGACGCCGACGTTCCGCCAGCGCTGTGTCAGGCGCTCAGACAAGCGCATCAGCGCGGCTGCCGGGTGATTTCCATCTGCTCCGGCGTTTTCGTGCTGGCTGCCGCGGGCCTGCTCGACGGTAAGCGCGCCACGACCCACTGGCGTTATGTCGATACGCTCCAGCAGCGTTACCCGGCGATCGAGGTTGTGGAAGATGTGCTGTATATCGCGCAGGAGCACGTATTCACCTCAGCCGGAAGCGCGGCTGGGATCGACCTCTGCCTGCACGTGGTGCGAACGGATTTCGGCCTCGAGGCGGCAAACCTGGTCGCTCGACGTCTGGTCATCCAACCCCACCGCGACGGTGCGCAGAAACAACAGGTTGCGCAACCTGTCGCCCGGGCGCGGGAAAGCCAGCGTCTCGGCATGCTGTTTGATTTTCTTTATCAACATCTGGCGGAAAGCCATAGCGTCAGTTCACTGGCGCAGCGGGTGGGAATGAGCGAGCGGACCTTTTTACGCCGCTTTCAGGATGCCACCGGAAAAACGCCTGCCCGCTGGCTGCTCGATGAACGTTTGCAGCAGGCGCAACATCGCCTGACCAGCAGTCGGGACAGCGTCGAAAAAGTGGCGGAGTTGAGCGGTTTTGGCAATGCGAAAAATCTGCGTTTACGCTTTCAGCAACATCTGGCAATAAGTCCGCTGGCGTACAGAAAAAAATTTACTGCAACAAATAATTAATTCACAAATTACGGCGTTAGTCTAAGTTTAAATCAGTAGGCTAATTAGGTGCTCATTGTGAGAATCGTAAAAGAGGAGGTCATCATGCTGGATAATATGCAAGTGTTTCTGGTTGCCGTGGGGCTCATTCTGTTTTCCGGTTTCCTGACTGCCTATTTTAGCGGAAGATGGAATGATTAACGGATAAAAAAAACCGCCAGGTTAACTGGCGGCATAAATGCTTGCATGGATAGATTTTTTGTTTCTACAATCGTCCGCTCTTCCTGATTGGACCATCGTTGCTAACCACTACCCTACCACCGCAATATTCAACTAAAGCTAAACGGCGAGTGCATTATTCAAAGCATAATTTTTCCACGCCTTTTTACTCCGACAGCTGGCCTGACGGCCTGCCCACAATCTGCCTGAACGAGATTCCTGCAGGTCCTGATGCTCAGGACGATTAGACCAGATGGACTCGCGACGCGCTTTACGCTGGGATACTTTCATGGTTGCCTCCGGGCAGATTGTCGAAATTAAATCCATTAACTCAACGATTTACACGGTGATAATAGCAGCCCGAATGGCGAGTTTCTTCAATAAGTGAACGCATTTGTAAAGAGAGAACCTGACGCATTGCTGCGTATTTCAGCGATTTATCCCCTACCGAATATGTCAGGTTGTTAAATTGTTACAATTACGTAAAACTAGCAACGTTGTCTTCCCTCCAGGAATGATAGCAAGAATGCTCTATTTATTGATGTACTTAACCCGCCAGCCCTGTGTGCGGGTTTTTTTTATATTTTTTGTGGTTTCTGGCGTGAATAGACCACGCCAGAAATGCGTTAACTAAGCGGGTTATTCACTTAGCCCACGGTTTTTCAGCATTGGGGTAATAAGCGGATCGTGTCCTCGCCAGGCGCGATAAAGTGGTTCTAAATCGCTGCTGTTGCCGCGCGACAAAATAGCCTCGCGGAAACGCTGGCCGTTTTCCCTATTCAAACCGCCCTGTTCAACAAACCATTGATAACCATCATCTGCCAGCATTTGCGTCCATAGATAGGCGTAGTACCCGGCCGCATAGCCCCCGCCGAAAATATGCGAGAAATAGCTGCTGCGATAACGCGGCGGCACGGCGCAGAGATCCAACTTTTCCCGCGCCAGCGTCGCCGTTTCAAACTGTTCCACGTCCTGCGGCAGCGATTCAGCGCTCAGGCTGTGCCAGTTCATGTCCAGCAGCGCAGCGCTTAGCAACTCCGTCATGTCGTAGCCTTTGTTGAAGTTGGCGGCGCGGAACAGACTTTCCCGCAGCGCTTCCGGCATCGGTTCACCGGTTTCATGGTGACGCGCATAGTGGGCAAAGACGTCAGGATGGCTGGCCCAGTGCTCATTGATTTGCGACGGGAATTCAACAAAATCGCGCGGCGTATTGGTCCCCGATAACGTGACATAGCGCTGGCTAGCAAACAGCCCGTGCAACGCGTGGCCAAATTCGTGGAACAGGGTAATCACATCATCCCAGGAGATAAGCGCACGTTTACCTGCGGTCGGCTTCTGGTAATTGCAGACGTTATAGATAACCGGACGCGTACCGTTGAGGGTAGATTGCGGCACAAAGTTGTCCATCCACGCCCCGCCGCTTTTGCTGTCGCGGGCGAAGAAGTCGCCGTAAAACAGCGCCATCCCTTCTCCATCAGCATCAAAAATCTCCCAGACGCGCACGTCAGGGTGATAAACCGGCAGATCGAAACGTTCAACAAACGTGACCCCAAACAGCTGGCTGGCAGACCAGAAAACGCCGTCAACCAGCACGCGTTCCAGGGCGAACCAGGGCTTAATCTGTGCTTCATCGATGGCATATTTTTCACGGCGAACCTGTTCTGAATAGAACAACCAGTCCCAGGCTTCGGCTTTAAATGAGGCCGATCCGCTATCGATAAGCGTCTGAATATCCGCCAACTCGCTTTCTGCCCGCGCCCGCGCCGCCGGAGTAATCTCGCGCATAAAATCGAAGGCCGCTTTCGGCGTTTTCGCCATTTGATCGGCCATACTCCAGCTGGCGTAGTCGCTATAGCCCAGCAGCGTTGCCTGACGCGCGCGGATCGCCACCAGCTTTAGCAATTTCTCCCGCGTGTCGTTAGCATCGCCCATCTGGTTGCGGGCCCAGGCGGCTTTAAACAGCTTTTCACGAGTTTGACGCTGACGAAGTTGAGCCAGCGCCGGTTGCTGGGTGGTGTTCACCAGCGGAATAAGCCAGCGCCCCGCCAGACCGCGATCGTTCGCCGCGGCGGCGGCAACGGCGATTTCATCTTCGCTAAACCCAGCCAGTTCTTCCACGCTCTCTACCACCAGCCCGCCGCTTTTCGCCGCCCCCAGCAGACACTGGTGGAATTGGCTGCTCAGGGTTGCCGCTTCGGTATTGAGGGTTTTCAGCTCCGCCTTTTCCGCGTCGCCCAGCCTTGCACCGGCCTGAATGAAACGCTGATAGATGACCTCAACCAGCCGGCGATCCTCTGCTTCCAGACCGAGGTCATCACGCTGTTGCCACACGTGTTCGATACGGCTAAACAGCCCATCGTTGAGATAAATATCGTTGGCAAGCCCGGCCAGCTCAGCAGAGAACGCTTCGTCCAGTTGCTGGATAGTGTCGTTGCTGTGGGAGGCCGCCATGGCAAAGAAAACGGCGTTGACCCGAGAAAGCATCTCCCCGCTTTTTTCCAGCGCCACGACGGTGTTATCAAAGGTTGCCGGAGCCGGGTTATTGGCAATGTCGGCAATCTCCTGACGCTTGCGCTTTAGCGCTTCGTCAAAGGCCGGGCGATAGTGGCTATCGTTAATCGCATCAAACGGCGGTGCCTGGTAAGGTAACGTACTGCTGGCAAAAAATGGATTCATGGCCGACATCCTGGGTTCCTGAAAATAACAGGGTTCCAGAGTAGCAAGCTCTTGATAGACCGCAATGGTTTTACCCGGCAGGAGCGATTTTTCTTTGATGGGAGGCGCTAGGCCGATAAAAATGACGCAGACACCGGTTGCTCCCAGAGACAAGAAGCATATTGGCAAGTACGCATGAGATTGATGCAACCGTATCGCTATCAGCCGTTTATTGCGGAAAATAGCTTATGGTTTCAAAAAACCAATCTCGATAAGTGCCTGAGCTACCAGTAAGACGAACATGACTGCAACCATTGGAGTGTACATGTTGAGCCTCCAGCGAACGCCGTTACTGATAGTATAGAATATATTTTGTTCCGCCTGTCCCTTATCTAAAACACTTAGCCAGCTCACAACGAATCATTTAGGCTGCGTCCGCTCACATTGAAAATTATCCCCCCAATCGCGCATCGCCAGTAAAACGGGCTTTAGCGAAGCGCCCAGCGGGGTGAGTTCGTACTCCACTCTCGGCGGAACCTCCGCGTATACCGTGCGGCTGACGATGCCATCAGCCTCGAGTTCACGCAGCTGTAGCGTGATCATACGACGTGTGGCGGTATCGATAAGCTTACACAGCTGATTAAAACGCTGCTTCCCATCCAGCAGATGAAAAAGGATTATCGGTTTCCACAACCCGCCAATAACGCCCAGCGTGATTTCAACAGCACATCCGGTCCGCTGGGTGTTGTGCTGCCGGGGCATTTTGCTGTCCGAAAGTTCATCGGTATCATTCATGTAACTTAGTCTCAAAATTGTGCGTACTTGTCAGGTTAATACCTGGCAGTATAATAGATTTATCAATTTATGAAATGGATAATATTTCCATTTTGCCAATCATAATTTTCATTATTTCGCATTCGTCGCGAAATCATTATTAACTTATTACTTGCACGTTGCCAGTTATTAGCCATAACATCAACATCGAGGTTTTATGAAATCAATAGCAATTACGCGTTCAAACGCGAAAGGCGATAATCTTGATTATCTCCTTGAAATTGATATCCCCGTACCCATTGCTACGGGTCGCGATCTTTTAATTGACGTTAAGGCCATTGCTGTTAATCCTGCCGATGTTAAAGTCCGCGCCTGGCATAATACCGATACGCCTCGCGTATTAGGCTGGGATGCGGTCGGTATCGTTAAATCTATCGGCGAAAACGTGACGTTGTTTAAACCCGGTGATGAGATCTGGTACGCCGGTGCATTAACGCGTCCGGGCAGCAACAGTGAATATCAGTTGGTCGATGAACGTATTGTCGCTCACCGGCCGATGTCAATCAGTCGCGCAGCTGCCGCTGCCATGCCGTTAACCAGCATTACCGCATGGGAGCTGCTGTTTGACCGTTTTGGCATTATTGAAGGCGGCAACGAGGGGGATACCTTGCTGGTTGTCGGCGCGGCAGGCGGCGTGGGCTCCATGCTGACGCAACTGGCTCGTCAATTAACAAAAATGACCGTTATTGGCACGGCTTCCCGGCCAGAAAGTCAGGAATGGGTAAGAAAGGCCGGCGCGCATGAGGTCATCGACCATAGGAAACCGCTCGATGAAGAGTTAGCCCGTATCGGCATCAGCGAAGTCACCCATGTAGCCAGCTTGACGAATACCGACGAACACTATTCTGAATATATCAAGATCATCGCACCTCAGGGGAAATTAGGTATCGTCGACGACCCCGAGTGTATTAATGCGGTACCATTGAAAGGCAAATGTATATCCTTGCACTGGGAAGCAATGTTTGCCCGTTCAATGTTTGAAACAAAAGACATGATCAACCAACATTTATTACTTAAGCGTGTTAGTGAATTAGTGGATGGTGGGATTATTCAGACTACACAAGGCGATCACTATGGCAATATTACCGCTGATAACTTGCGTAAGGCGCATAGAAAAATTGAAACGGGAAGAATGATCGGAAAAATAGTTCTTGAGGGCTTTTAACACTCTAGCGTCGTTTTATAAATCTCAAATTAATTAAGGTCACTATATGAAATGTTATAAATTAACCGGTCATGCCAATCCAGCCCTGAAACTTGAAACCGTCGCGGCCCGCGCACCAGGCGCAGGACAAGTCGCCATTGCCATTAAAGCTGTCTCCTTAAATTACCGCGACCTGATCGTCACCGAGTACGCTAAAGATAGCGTTCCCGTTTCTGACGGTGCCGGTGTGATTGTCGAAGTGGGCGAAGGCGTGACGGATTATAAGGTGGGTGACCGCGTCGTCATTGGCTTTATGCCAGACTGGATTGACGGCAGCTATTCAGAGGCGAAGAAAGCCTCCTCATTAGGTGGTCCCGGTGTTGATGGCGTATTAACCGAACATTTTATTGTCTCTGCCAGCGGGATTTGTCGCATTCCCGACAGCCTCTCCTTTGAAGAAGCGGCTACCCTACCCTGTGCTGCGGTAACCGCCTGGTCTGCGCTGTTTGAGCACGGTGCGCTTGCCCCAGGAAGTACGGTACTGCTTCAAGGTACCGGCGGCGTATCCATCTTTGCCCTGCAAATGGCAAAACTGGCAGGCTGCCGGATGATTATTACCTCCAGTTCTGATGAAAAACTGGCCCGTGCCCGCGAGTTAGGTGCCGACGAAACCATCAACTACAGAAAGACGCCAGAATGGGCCGATGAGGTGCTGAAACTGACTAACGGCCAGGGCGTAGACCTTGCGGTTGACGTGACCGGGCCCGCCACGCTGAATTTAACCACCAGGGCCACACGCTTTGGCGGCCGCATCTCGCTGATTGGCGTGCTTTCCGGCTTCAATGGCACGATTGATATCGGCATTCTGGAAAAGCGCATTACGCTGCAGGGTATCTACGTTGGGCCGGTATCCACACTGGAAAAAGTCGCTCGCTCCGGCATTAAGCCTTATATCGACCAGGTGTTCACCTTTGAAGAAGCCGAACTCGCCTATCAAACGCTGAAAGGCGGCCAGCACTTTGGGAAAGTGGTTATCCAGTTCTGATACTGCGCATGCCAGATCAGGGCATCATCGTCACATAACAGATGATTGATAACCGGATGTTCTGCTATCGTAAGGTAACACTAACGCATTGAAGGAACAGAGAGATGATCGTACTGGTTACCGGAGCGACAGCAGGTTTTGGCGAAAGCATTACGCGCCGTTTTATTGCTAACGGGCACAAAGTCATTGCCACTGGCCGTCGCAATGAGCGCTTAAAAGCGCTGAAAGATGAGTTAGGCGACAGCATTCTGACCGTCCAGTTGGACGTGCGTAATCGCGCAGTAATTGAAGAGACTATCGCTAATCTGCCCGCGGAATGGCGTGACATCGATATTCTGGTCAACAACGCCGGTTTGGCGCTGGGGCTGGAACCGGCTCACCGCGCAAGCGTTGAGGATTGGGAAGACATGATTGACACCAACAACAAAGGTCTGGTGTATATGACCCGTGCGGTACTGCCTGGCATGGTGGAGCGCAACCGCGGTCACGTGATTAATATCGGCTCCACTGCTGGCAGCTGGCCTTATGCGGGCGGCAACGTTTACGGCGCAACCAAAGCATTCGTGCGTCAGTTCAGCCTGAACCTGCGTACCGATCTGCACGGCACCGCCGTTCGCGTGACCGATATCGAACCGGGTCTGGTTGGTGGCACAGAGTTCTCCAACGTGCGCTTTAAAGGTGATGACAACAAAGCCGGTAAAACCTACGAGAATGCCAACGCGCTGACGCCGGAAGACGTGACCGAAGCGGTATGGTGGGTGGCGACGTTGCCAAAACACGTCAATATTAACACCGTCGAGATGATGCCGGTCAGCCAGACCTATGCTGGCCTGAGCGTCCATCGCCAAAGTTAGCATTTAAACTCAACCCGCCCCACGGTCGGGTCTGGGCTCGGCGGCAAAAAAAGCGTAAAATAGCAGCTTAATCAGCTGATAAGAACGACTCAATGGCCGCCGAAACCCAACTGAACCCAACACAGCCCGTCAACCAGCAAATTTATCGCATTCTGCGTCGCGATATCGTGCACTGCCTTATTCCGCCTGGTACCCCGCTTTCGGAAAAAGAGGTGTCGCTGCGGTTTGACGTTTCTCGCCAGCCGGTGCGTGAAGCGTTTATCAAACTCGCCGAAAATGGTCTGATCCAGATCCGCCCGCAGCGCGGCAGCTACGTGAATAAAATCTCACTGTCCCAGGTTCGTAACGGGTGTTTTGTTCGTCAGGCTATCGAATGCGCGGTAGCGCGTCGGGCCGCCACCATGATAACCGATGCGCAAAGCTATCAGCTTGAGCAAAATCTGCACCAGCAGCGTATTGCCATCGACCGCCAGCAGCTGAACGATTTTTTCCTGCTCGACGACGAATTCCACCAGTTGCTGTCAAATATTGCAGATTGCCAGTTGGCCTGGGATACCATCGAGAATATTAAAGCCGCTATCGACCGCGTGCGTTATATGAGTCTTGATCATGTCTCCTCGCCGGAGATGTTATTAAAACAGCACCATGAAATATTCGCTGCGCTGGAAAAACGCGATGCCGATGCGGTGGAAAAAGCGATGACCCTGCACCTGCAGGAGATTGGTGAATCAGTGTTGTTAATTCGTCAGGAAAACAGCGACTGGTTTAGCGAAGAGTAAGAAATAAGGCCTTCATTACTGAAGGCCTTATTTTTATCGAATAACCATTGTCGGTATATTGGCGTAACGCAGAATAGATTCGGCGTTTGAGCCCAGAAGGTGCGTGGTAATCCCTCGCTGGCGCGAGCCGATAACTATCGCATCGTACTCCCCGGTTTTGCTCAGCGCGATCACTTCATCGCGGATATTGCCAAACCGGACGTCGGTATGCAGTCGCTCGGCAGGCATATCAAAGAGGCGCTGCAGGTTTTTCATTTTCTTGACTGATTCTGCCTGCATGAAATCTTCGAACTTTTTAATATCCGCTGCGAAGCCGCGTAAAATAGAGCGATTGCTGTTAGGTAATACATTTAATAGCGTAATTTCACCCGTCCCACCGGCCAGATAAACGGCATGGCGAATCGCTTTATCACTTAAGTCCATTTCAAAAATATCTACAGGCATCAGAATTTTTTTGTACATAGCCCGAGCTCCTTATTCCAGAGTGTCCATTATTCTTTCGCTATAACCATGACATATTTGTGACTATGCAGATAGCATTAATTCACCAAATTGATAGTTCCGGCGTGCAAATAATCGTCCATTATTTCAAGGGGCTTGAATTACTTTAAAGAAGTGTAATGAAGGCAGATATAAAAGAAAATGCCGCCCGTAGCGGCGGCATTAATGGTCATGCAATAAAATCAGGCGGCAAATTCGGCAACGGTCGCTTTTGCACCTTTGCTCAGCAGTGACAGATAGGCTGCGGTCACCTGCTCAACGAATTTCGCTTCCTGCGGCAGGTCTTTACCGAAGATAGCTTCAATGCCCAGCAGCGCTTTCACGCGAGCTTCACCCTCTTCGCTCTGCTGTACAACGCTCTGGATAACCGGCAGCAGCGGATCGCAAACTTCAATCGCGTTGCCCTGCTCATCCACGCCGCCAACGTAGCGCATCCAGCCCGCAACGCCCAGTGCTAGCAGGGTAAAGCTGCTGTTATCTGCCAGATGCCAACGTACAGAATCGAGCATACGCTGAGGCAGTTTCTGGCTACCGTCCATGGCAATCTGCCAGGTACGGTGGCGCAGCGCCGGGTTGGTGTAACGCTCAATCAGCAGATCGGCATAGCGCGCCAGATCGACGTTTTGCACCTTCAGGGTTGGTGCCTGCTCTTTAAGCATCAACGCGTGTGCAGCGCGGCGGTAGTAATCATCACCCATGCAATCGTTGATGTGCTGATAGCCTGCCAGATAGCCCAGGTAGGCCAGGAAGGAGTGGCTGCCGTTCAGCATGCGCAGTTTCATCTCTTCAAACGGGATGACGTCGCTTACCAGTTCAGCGCCCGCTTTTTCCCATTCCGGACGGCCAGCGACGAAGTTATCTTCGATAACCCACTGACGGAACGGTTCACAGGCAACGCCTGCTGGATCGCGCACGCCGGTCAGCTGTTCGATTTTATCCAGCGTTTCTGGCGTCACGGCAGGAACGATACGGTCAACCATGGTGGATGGGAACGTCACGTGAGATTCGATCCAGTCAGCCAGACCTGCATCAACCGCACGTGCATACGCACATACTACATTACGCATCACATGACCGTTTTCCGGCATGTTGTCGCAGGACATCACGCTGAATGGCGGCAGGCCTGCGGCTTTACGGCGAGCCAGCGCTTCGACGATAACGCCCGACGCAGATTTTGGCTGATGTGGGTTCTGCAGGTCAGCCACGATAAATGGGTGATCGAGCATCAGTTGGCCGGTTGCCGGAGAGTGGCAGTAGCCCTTCTCGGTGATGGTCAGAGAAACGATAGCGACCTGCGGTTCGCACATTTTCGCCAGAACGGTTTCCAGACCATCAACCTGCGCGTGCAGCGCTTCTTTGACGACGCCCACCACGCGGGCAGTCCATGCATCCGCGGACATTTCTGCCACGGTGTATAAATTGTCCTGATTGTTCAGGTCGGCAATCTGCTGCTCACCGCCGATCAGGTTAACTTCGGTATAACCCCAATCGCTGCCGTGTTCTGCGGCGAGAATATCGGCATAGACAGCCTGATGGGCGCGGTGAAACGCACCAAAACCGAGGTGTACAATGCGCGGCACCAGTTTGCTGCGATCGTAGGTTGGGAGAGTTGCCTTAGCGGTTAATAGCTTATTCTGCATCTTTTTGACTCACTGTAGAGAATGTTGATTGCCATACTAGTTTAACGAGACCATCACGCGAGATTTTGATTTGCGTTAATATATTGGCGATTGGTATGACATGATTTTTAAGCTGTGTGACAACATCGATGCTTGAACAGGTTGATCAGTCCAACGTCGTCACACGGCGCCTTACATCAGGACTGTCGGTAAAAAAAGTGTGATGCTGGGGAAGATAACCAGCATAAAAATGAACAGGAGGAAGGCGATCAGATAAGGAATCGAGGCCTTCACAAACGCAATCGAACTGCAGTTCAGGATACCGCAGACGGTATACATACAGATTCCGACCGGCGGCGTGTTTGCGCCCAGCAGCGTCAGTACCACAAAAATTAAACCAAAGTGAATGGGGTCAAAACCTGCTTCAAGGGCGATCGGCAACAGAATTGGCGTGAGCAGCAAAATGATCACGCTACCATCAAACAACATCCCTGCAACGGCAATCAGCGCCAATAATAAGAACAGGATGCCGTACCTATTCTCTGTCAACTGCAGGATAGTTTCAGCGAGTTGCTGAGGGATCTGATCCAGGATGGTGATATGTCCCAGGATAGCCGCAGACATAATAAGCAACATGACAACGCCAATATCGCTGATAGTTTGCTTCAGAACATCCCAAAGCACGGCATTGTCCAGCGCTTTATAGACATAGCGACCGATAATAAACGAATAAAGCACGATAAATGCGCCAGCTTCTGTGGTGGTAAAAATGCCAAGACGGATCACGACAATCAATACCACCGGGAACATTAACGCCCAAAAACTCTCTTTGAAACTACACCATACTTCATGCCGATTAGGGAGTCTTTCCACTTCGGGCTTGATATTCATCTTTCTGGCTAAAAGATAATTGGTACCCATCAGAATAGCCGTCAACAGTAACCCCGGAAATATCCCAGCCATGAACAGTTTTCCGATAGAGACGTTGCCAACAAAACCATACAGGATCAGTAAAATGCTCGGCGGTATTGTTGCCGTAATCAGCGAGCTAAAAGCAATAACCACGGCGCTAAACGCTTTTGGATAACCCCGGGCAATCATCGGTAACCCCAGCACTCGCGCCTGCATCGCGGCATCGGCGGTCGCTGAACCGGAAACACCGCCCAGCAGGCAAGCTAATAGGACGTTAATTTGCGCAAGGCCCCCCACCATCCACCCTGAGCTTATTCGGGCAAAATCTAACAGGCGTGTTGTAACTCCAGACTTATTGAGCAGGTTACCCACCAGCAAAAAAAGCGGCGTCGCCAGAATAGGAAAAGATTGCGTCGGTGCAGAAAATTTCTGAAAGGCGATGCCAATCGGGAGGAAATCGGCGGTGAAGAAAAAGCTTAAGCTGGAAATAGCAATGACCATCCCCACCGGCATACCAATAACTAACAGTATGACGAACAGAATAACTGTTAAGAGCATATTTCCTCCTGATCATCATGCTGTTGAAATTCAATGCAACAACCATTTAACAAAAAAGTTAAAGAAGAAAAAACCATTAATAAACATCCCGTGGGAACGGCACTATTCAGCCAGGCAAGGGATAATTCTGTTACCGGGAGCATTTGGTTGTGCGTAGCCCAGGTAAAATTAAAACCATACCAGACCCCACAGAGTAAGAAACTCAGTATCAGAATCTCATTAAACCAAATACACGCCCTCTGCATTTTAGGGGGGAATAAATTGGTTAACGCATCAATACCAATATGCCGACGCAACTGAAATGCATAATCTATTGCCAACATGCTTATCCATGCAAAAATGACCATCGCAATTTCCAATGACCAAATAACGGGGTGGCCAATCGCGCGCCCTAACCCTCCGATCAGAATAATGATAACAATAGCGACAAGGCCTATTCTTGCACAGGCTAATTCAAAATCTCTTAGCATCTTCATCGACAGAAAAACCTCTACAAAAAAGCAGGGCAACTGCCCCGCCTGTTCGTGGTTAGTTGATTACGCTTTCAACCTGTTTTTTCGCTTCGCTTAAACCCAGTTTTTCCGGTACGTACTGGCAACTATCAATAAAAGGTTTTACATCCACCGTGGCGATGGTCATACCTTTATCTGCCATGTCTTTCAACATGGTCTCTCCGGCCGCAATAGTATTCTCGGAAGCCAGGTCACCATGTTTTGCAGCCTCTTCTTTCAGAATGGCCTGGTTTTCCGGGCTCAGCGTTGATAACCATTTTTGTGACACCACAATGCCGGTCATCAGATGAATATGGTTCGTTTTAGTGATATTTTTCGTTATTTCATAAAGCTTAGATCCATATACTGCCGTTGGTTGCGCTTCCGCCGCATCGACAACGCCAGTCTGAATAGAGGAATAAATCTCTGACCATGAAAGCGGCGTTGGCGATCCCCCCATACATTTAATCGTTTCTATGGTGACTGGAGCTTCTAACGCCCGTACGCGTATGCCGTTCAGATCGGCAGGCGTCACAACAGGTTTCTGCGTTACCAGCATACGCGCCCCCTGATACCAGTTGAACGAGAGCGCCGTCAGCCCGGACTCGCTGGCCATTTTATTATTCCACTGCGCAAAAACAGGACTATTAATAAATGTCTTTAGCGTGGCATAGTCTTTAAAAACAAACGGTGCAGGTATAATCGCCATTTCAGGAACAAATTGGGCGAGTCTGGCGCCATCCACGACTACCCCAACATTGCTACCCGCCTGCGCATGCTGTAGCAATTCATTATCTGCACCGAGTTGACCGCTGGAAAATAATTTTATTTTAATGTCACCTTTGCTGCGCTCTTCTACTGATTTTTTAAAATCCTTTAGACCTTTATATATAGGGTCGTCAGGGGATAATGAAGTACTGACATTCAGTGACTCAGCTCCCCAGCACGCGCTAGCGCTTAAAAGGGGAATCGCACAGCATAATTTCGCCAACCTGGATGAAGAAATAGTCCATTTTCTCATGTCACTCACCTGGAGGTTATTAATAATATGAATATATTTTTCTGATGTATGTCTGTAGCAAACTTATTCACTGCTAATCGCTCATTTCAGTGAAAATAAAAAACGATCAGTTAAAAAAACATTTAACGTGATGTTATTTTCTTTCTTAATTGCTAACGATTACCCGATGAACTTACCGCCATAATAACTACCATACAAGTATCTATAATGTATTTATCTAGCAGGATCACAAAAAAAGTCGCCTGATTTTCAGACGACTTTGCTTTGCTATAACCGCTATCAAGCAAACTGCTGGTTAGCGTTCTTTTCTTTCGCCACCGAAAGATCGGCAGCATCTTCAGCAAGGCTGAGGTCACGGTCACAAACTTCTGGCATCAACAACGCTGCAATAAGACCAATCACCGAATAACAAATCAGCATAATCACAATCGGATACCACGACCCGGTCATATTGCAGAAGATCCCTGCCAAAACGGGTCCAAAACCAACGGCAACCAGACCACCCGCCTCTTTCGAGATAGCCATACGAGTAAAGCGGTTACGCGAGCCGAACATCTCAGCCATCGTAATATTTTCCAGTGCAAACAGGCCCAACACTGCAAAGTTATGAATAATAATGATAGACATCATTATCACGCTGGCGCTGTAGGTTTTATCGACAATGATGGACACCATTGGATACGCCAGAATAATGGCGGAAATACAGAGCAAAATATAAGGCAGACGGCGACCATATTTATCGGATAGCCAACCAAGCAGCGGAATGGTCAGGAAACCGATAACGGAACTGATCATCAGCGCATCCGTTGGGATCCCTTTATCAAACAGCAATGTCTGTACCAGATATCCCGCCAGGAAGGTCTGGATCAAGCCGGAATTACCCGCCTGACCAAAGCGCAGACCCGTGGCTAACCAGAAGGATTTGCTACGGAACATCGCGCCGATGGTATTGTCATTCGCCGGAGATTCACTGACAACAACATCGCCTTCACTCACTTTTTCAAACACTGGGCTCTCTTTCAGGTTCATACGCAGCCAGATAGCGAAGATCATCACCACAACGCTTGCCAGGAACGGAATACGCCAGCCCCAGGCGACCAGTTCTTCGCGGTCAAGCAGGAAGAACATTACCGCCCAGATAGCCGTCGCCGTCAGCGTACCGCAGTTGGTCCCCATCGCCACCAGAGAGGAAATCAGGCCACGTTTGCCTTTAGGAGCATATTCAGCCAGCATGGTACCCGCACCAGAGATCTCTGCGCCGGCCCCCAATCCCTGAATAATACGTAGCGTTACCAACAGTATTGGCGCAAAAATACCAATCTGTGCATAGGTCGGTAACACACCAATTAACGTGGTACAGATCCCCATCATGGTGATGGTAATAAAGAGCACCTTTTTACGCCCGACGCTGTCACCCATTTTGCCAAAAATAAATGCTCCAACAATACGTGCAATATAGCCGGCACCGTAGGTCCCCATCGCCAGAATTAATGCCATTGCAGCAGACTGTTCAGGGAAAAATATTTCATGGAAAACGAGCGCTGCACCTAATGAATAGAGCTGAAAATCCATAAACTCTAATGCAGTCCCCAACCAACCGGATACGGCGGCCCTCACTAAATCAGATGTCGTTCTTTCATGTGTTAATTGCGTCATTGCAATCATCTCCGGGTAAGATGCGTACGGCTTAATCGCATGATCTCGTTATTATTAGTTAAACGTGAGTAAGACCTTGCAGCAGGATTTCTGATCCTTTTCAAATAATTCGATTGCATCAACGACATGGTGATAGTCAAAGTAATGCGTAATCAGTTTGTCAGGATCAATTAACCCTTTTTCTAACCACTCCAGAACCACCGGGAATTTATTCGCATTAAGTCGCGAAGAATAAATGGAGAGTTCCTTACCGGTGATACCTTGTTGAGTAATGGTCGACGGATCGCTAGAGAAGCCCATCAGAACAATACGGGCTGCAGGCGAAGCCAGGGTGATGGCTTCTTGCAAAATCGTCGGATGACATGCGGCATCGACAATCAGCGTCGGTTTAATCCCCTTCTCATCGAGCCATTCCGCTAGCGGTTTCTCACCGTTGTTAATGACCCAATCGGCACCACAGCGCTCTGCCATGGCCAGTCGTTCGTTAATTCGGTCAGCCACGATGACCTGCTTAACACGATAAACGCCTTTCAACGCCTGCAGGGTGGTTAAACCCATCGGGCCCGCGCCATAAATCAACGCTACGTCAGCTTCCGTTGGATTCACCTGGCCGGTGACGTTTGCCGCAATTGTAAAGGGTTCAACCATCACGGCGTGGTGATCGGCAATATTATCCGCAACGCTCCAGGCATTTTTCGCCGGGACGACGGCATATTCACTGAAACCGCCATCGCGATGGACGCCGAGTACCACCAGAGAAGTGCAGACGTTAGGTTTACCTACAGAACAGGGGTAGCAATGACCGCAACTGATCACCGGATCAACACAAACCCGCTCCCCCATCTGCTTATCGGTGACACCTTCGCCAACGGCATCAATCACGCCAAAAAACTCATGACCGATAACGCGTGGATAGCGCGCAAAAGGGTTATGGCCGCGATAAATATGGCTATCAGAGCCGCAGATACCGGCTATTTTCACTTTAACGCGGACTTCACCCACTCCAGGTTCTGGCAATGGACGTTCTTCAATAACCAGTTCTTCAGGCTGTTTAATCACAATACTTTTCATTTCGCGTTCCTTATCACCAGTTCCACAACGTGCCATCTTCCAGACGAGCTACCGGCAGATAGGCAGGGTCGTACGGATATTTCGCCGCCAGTTTTTCGTCAAACTCGATGCCTAAGCCCGGTTTGTCGCCTGGATGCATATAGCCATTATCGAAGGTCCAGTTATGTGGGAAGACTTCCAGCATCTGCTCGGAGTAACCCATGTATTCCTGAACGCCGAAGTTTGGTACCCACAGGTCAAAGTGCAGCGCGGCGGCCATGCAGACCGGAGAGAGGTCTGACGGGCCGTGAGAGCCGGTACGCACCTGATAAAGAGAGGCAAAGTCAGCAATTCGGCGCATGCCGGTAATGCCGCCCGCGTGGGTAATGGTGGTACGGATATAGTCGATCAGCTGCTCTTCAATCAGCTGTTTACAATCCCAGATGCTATTGAACACTTCGCCAACCGCAATCGGGGTAACGGTATGCTGGCGAATCAGGCGGAAGCACTCCTGGTTCTCCGCAGGGGTTGGATCTTCCATCCAGAACAGGCGGTACTGTTCAATGCTCTTACCAAAGCGGGCCGCTTCAATTGGGGTCAGGCGGTGATGCATATCGTGCAGCAGATGTTCGTCAAAGCCGAACTGATTACGTACCGCATCAAACAGTTTTGGGGTGAAATCGAGGTATTTCTCGGTGGACCACAGTTGTTCATCTGGCCACTGCCCTTTGGTGGCCGGTTCGTAGGCCAGCCCTTTGCCTTTAGACATACCGTAGGTCGTTTTCATGCCCGGCACGCCGCACTGAACGCGAATGGCCTTAAAGCCCATCTCTTTATGACGCGCGTAATCTTCCAGCACTTCATCAATGGTATGGCCGGTGGTGTGGCAGTACACCATCACGCCCTCACGGGACGCGCCGCCCAGCAACTGGTACAGCGGCATATTGGCGGCTTTAGCTTTAATATCCCACAGCGCCATATCAACCGCAGAGATGGCGGACATCGTCACCGGGCCGCGACGCCAGTAAGCGCCTTTATAGAAGAACTGCCAGATATCTTCGATGCGGTGCGCATCGCGCCCCACCAGTTGCGGGCACAAATGATCCTTCAGGTAAGAAGCAACGGAGAGCTCGCGACCATTTAACGTTGCGTCACCATAGCCGACTAAGCCGCTATCGGTGGTAATTTTCAGCGTGACAAAGTTACGTCCAGGACAGGTTACAAAAACCTCAGCGCCCACAATTTTCATCTTCAATCCTTAGCTTTACATCTCATCGGTTAGTGAGGCGAAATTACGCCTGACCAAACTACCATACAAGTATAAAGATCAAAATTTACCGGATAAGATCACAAAAATGAGGGGACAAGCTCAGTTCAAAAGACGAGAAATACGAAGAAAAAAGAAGGGGTATGGCCCTTTCGGGCCAGACGTCAGGCGCGTCCCCAACCGGCGACGATAATCAGCATACCGCAAAGAGCAACGGCTGCACCGAGCCAGTCATACATCGTCAGCTTTTCACCTTCAACGACACGTAGCCATAGCAGAGCAGTAAAGATATACACCCCACCATAGGCGGCATAAACGCGGCCGCTGGCAGCGGGATGCAGCGTAAGCAGCCAGACAAACAGGGCCAGCGCTAACCCTGCCGGCAACAGCAACAGCGGCGTCGCCCCCCGCTTCAACCATAACCACGGTAAATAGCAGCCGATAATTTCACACAGCGCGGTAGCAAAAAAGAGCAGCGAAGTTTTTAACATCGTTTATCTTCATCAAAATACGAATTTCCCTATGATACGCAAAAATCAACCGGATTCGACCACGGGATTTTCGCGGGTATGCCCGTCGCCAGAGTTGTAGTAGACTGCTTTCAGGAGTCATCGTATTCACCACGTTAAAGGAACTCACCGATGAAAATTACACTTAGCAAACGCCTTTGCCTGACGGCTATGCTGACGCTGGGTGCCATTGTGTACACCGCCTCCGCTTCTGCTGAAACCAACAAACTGGTTATTGAATCTGGCGATAGCGCACAGAGTCGCCAGAACGCGGCGATGGATAAAGAACAATGGAACGACACCCGTCAGCTGCGCCAGAAAGTGAACAAACGCGCTGAAAAAGAGTGGGATAAAGCAGACGTTGCTTTTGATGCCCGCGACAATTGCCTGAAAAGCACCAACGTGAACGCGTACTGGGAACCCAACACCCTGCGCTGCCTTGACCGCTCAACCGGGCGCGTTGTTCGCTAATCACAGCAAAAAAGGGCGCTTCTCAGCGCCCTTTTCTTTACCACTTATCTATTCACATCAGTAATACTCAATGGTGTTTTTAATGGTGTAGCGCTGCGTCACCGACGGCTTAACGCTCTGGTCCACCACCTCTAACTCGCAGCTCACCGGATTATCGTGGCGATCGTAATCACAGCTTTGCGTAACGTTACCCGCAGGCTGTTTATTGAGCATACTCACGGCGGTGTAGTCGAGCTTTTTACGCGAATCCTGCGATGGGGTTGAGATAACCGACAGCGTGACCCCTTTTAACGTAGACACTTTGCCCAGCGGATACCCTTCATTGTCATAGCGGTAATCCACCTCGCTATCTTTACCGAGCGCTTTGACGACAAAGCCGTTGTCGTCGGTTTCCCATTTCACGCCCGCCGAAGGGAATTCAGCCAACTGGCATTTTCCCTGTAACCGCACGCGTTTCTCGTGGGTAACGCCGTCAAGATAATAGTTGGCGTTCAATACCAGCAGTGCGCCAGAATCCTGCTCGATATCATGAAACTCCAGCATGTCGAAACAGCCTTCCGGCGACAGTTGCGCGCTCACCCGCTTTGCCACCTCGCCTTTTTCGTTAAGCAGCGTCTGGCTGAAATCCTTCACCGGACCGCGCAGCGGGTCGAAGTCGAATTCGTTAGAAAAACTTGCCATTTCCGGGGTGAACGCGGCCGGCGCGTTTTTGTTATCGCAGCCACTCAGCACGGCAAGCGCCGAGGCCAGTAAAATCAGTTTCTTCACGCCACAATCCTGTTTCGGGAATTTATTCAATTATATTAGCAATATAAAATTGTTTATAGTCTGGCCAGGCGGAAATCAAAAATTAACCGCCCTTGCTAAGAAACATCAGAAAATGAGATTCAAAGACAAACGCTTACACTCCCCCTGCTATACTTTTCACGAATCTTATGAAAAGGAGCCGATCATGCTGTCTTCACGTTGGATACTGGCACTACTGCTCGCAGGCGCGATGCCCGCGCTGGCCGCCGTACCTGACTCCTGTGAACGTGTCAGGAGCGACATTCAGCAGAAAATCACGCAAAACGGCGTCGCTGAAAGCGCCTTTACTCTTGATATCGTGCCTAACGATCAGGCCGATCAGCAAGGGGCACAGGTCGTCGGACACTGCGCAAATGACACCTTTAAAATTCTCTACACCCGCACCGATAACGCACAGTAATGCGCTACCGCCTCTCTTGAGAGGCGGTGTCGTTTAGCCCTTCTTCTCCACGATAAATTCCAGCGCAAGCCCAATCAGCACGCCGTCACGCAGCGAATGATCGTCAGAAAGCGCATCCAGCCCGCCCTGAAAACGCAGCTTTTGCGACGTGGTGTTAATGGTTAATTTCGAGTGCAGGCACGGCAGCGCCTGAGAACTGATGGGATACACTACGCGCCCGGAAACCAGCACCGGAATTTTGCGCAACTCAGCGGATCTCAGTACCCCAATGGTGGAATAGAGCACGGCAACCGGCGTTACGGCGAGGACTTTGCCGTCCGTCACGCTGATAAAATCGAGCAAAATTTCGGGGCGCAAAAAATTTAACCCTTTGTAGGGAACCGTGACCGTCTCAATCGCGGGCATCGGAATAACGGACGAATCAATATCCTGCATGGGTAGGTTCCATAAGTAACGGATTAGCGGTAAGAAAATCAGCCTGCGGGAACCCGCAGACCGTAACAAAACTGTTTTTATGTTGTAAAACAATTATGCACATGACCTCTTCACCTGGCAAACACCGCCACGCAAATACCCTATCAGGATGACCTCCTGTTTTGACCGGGATTAATACTTGTATACCACCAACCAGGTATCATTCTTCTCCATTGTTAGCAGGTTTTTAATTTCACGCTGGAATCATTAAACAAAAATAATGGAGTGAGCAATGTCTGATCAGGAAAAGCCAGGGGGGCTAAGCCGACGCACCCTCATTAAATCGTCGGCTATCGGCTCCTTAGCATTCGCAGCGGGCGGTCTCTCGCTCCCCTTCTCTTTACGCGCGACGGCTGCCGCCGTGCAACAGGCCAGCCAGCCGGAAGACAAAGTGGTCTGGGGCGCCTGTTCAGTCAACTGCGGCAGTCGCTGCGCGCTGCGCCTGCATGTGAAAGACGATGAAGTGTATTGGGTCGAAACCGACAATACCGGCCACGATATCTATGGCGATCACCAGGTACGCGCCTGCCTGCGCGGGCGTTCTATTCGCCGTCGTATCAACCACCCCGATCGTCTGAACTATCCGATGAAGCGCGTAGGTAAACGCGGCGAAGGTAAATTCGAACGCATTAGCTGGGATGAAGCGCTGGACACGATCGCCAGTAACCTTAAGCGTGTAGTGAAAGATTACGGCAACGAATCCGTCTACATTAACTACTCTTCCGGCATCGTCGGCGGTAATATCACTCGCTCCTCACCATCCGGCTCTGCCGTGATGCGCCTGATGAACTGCTACGGCGGCTCGCTCAACCAGTACGGCACCTACAGCACCGCCCAGATTGCCTGCGCCATGCCGTATACCTACGGCACCAACGACGGCAACAGCACTTCCGATATCGAAAACAGTAAACTGGTGGTGATGTTCGGCAACAACCCTGCAGAAACTCGCATGAGCAGCGGCGGCATCACCTATTATCTTGAACAAGCTCGCGAACGCTCAAATGCGCGCATGATCGTTATCGATCCGCGCTATACCGATACCGCCGCAGGCCGTGAAGATGAGTGGATCCCGATTCGTCCGGGTACCGATGCCGCACTGGTTGCCGGCATTGCCTGGGTACTGATTGACGAGAATCTGGTCGATCAGCCGTTCCTTGATAAGTACTGCGTTGGTTACGACGAGAAAACCCTACCGGAAGGCGCGCCGGCTAACGGTCACTACAAGGCATACATTCTCGGTCAGGGCGATGACGGCGTGGCGAAAACCCCGCAGTGGGCTTCGAGCATTACCGGTATTCCTGCCGACAGAATCATCAAGCTGGCACGTGAAATCGGCAGCGCTAAACCGGCCTATATTTGCCAGGGCTGGGGGCCGCAGCGTCAGGCAAACGGCGAGCTCTCTGCCCGTGCGATTGCCATGCTGCCGATTCTGACCGGTAATGTCGGTATTAACGGCGGTAACAGCGGCGCGCGCGAATCGACCTATACCATTACCATCGAGCGCTTCCCGGTGCTGGAAAACCCGGTCAAAACGGCCATTTCCTGCTTTACCTAGACCGATGCGATTGACCACGGCGCCGAGATGACCGCCACCCGCGACGGCGTGCGCGGCAAAGATAAACTGGATGTGCCTATCAAGTTTTTCTGGAACTATGCGGGCAATACCATCATTAATCAGCACTCAGATATCAATAAAACCCACGAGATTTTGCAGGACGACAGCAAATGCGAAATGATCGTGGTGATTGAGAACTTTATGACCGCCTCGGCGAAGTACGCCGATATCCTGCTGCCCGACCTGATGACCGTTGAACAGGAAGACATTATTCCCAACGACTACGCCGGGAATATGGGCTACCTGATCTTTATTCAGCCGGCAACCGCGCCAAAATTCGAACGCAAGCCGATCTACTGGATCTTAAGCGAAGTGGCGAAACGTCTGGGCAACGATGTGTACCAGAAGTTCACAGAAGGACGTTCTCAGGAGCAATGGCTGCAGTATCTGTACGCCAAAATGCGCGCCAAAGACGCAGATTTACCGACCTATGATGAACTCAAAAAGATGGGCATCTATAAGCGCAAAGACCCGAACGGGCACTTTGTCGCCTACCAGAGTTTCCGCAAAGACCCAGAAGCCAATCCGTTAAAAACGCCGTCGGGCAAAATTGAAATCTACTCCAGCCGCCTGGCCGATATCGCCGCGAAATGGCAGCTTGAGAAAGACGAAACCATCAGCCCGCTGCCGGTTTACGCCTCCACCTTTGAAGGCTGGGACGATCCGCTGCGCGGCACTTTCCCGCTACAGCTGTTTGGTTTCCACTTTAAAGCTCGCACCCACTCAAGCTACGGCAACGTTGATGTGCTGAAAGCCGCCTGCCGTCAGGAAGTGTGGTTAAACCCGCTGGATGCGCAGAAACGCGGGATCCAGAACGGCGACATGGTGCGCGTGTTTAACGGCCGCGGTGAGCTGCGAATTCCGGCGAAAGTCACGCCGCGCATTATGCCGGGCGTGTCCGCAATGGGCCAGGGCGCCTGGCACGACGCCGAGATGAACGGCGACCGGATTGACCACGGTTCCTGCATCAACACGCTGACCACGCATCGCCCTTCTCCACTGGCGAAAGGCAACCCGCAGCACACCAACCTGGTTGAGATCGAGAAGGTATAAGGATTAGCCCATGAGCACCCAATACGGATTTTTCATCGACTCGGCCCGCTGCACCGGTTGTAAAACCTGCGAGCTGGCCTGTAAAGATTACAAAGACTTAACTCCGGACGTTAGCTTCCGCCGTATTTACGAATACGCGGGCGGCGACTGGCAGGAAGATAACGGCGTCTGGAATCAGAACGTCTTTGCTTACTATCTCTCCATCGCCTGTAACCACTGCGAAGACCCGGCCTGTACCAAAGTGTGCCCTAGCGGCGCGATGCACAAACGCGAAGATGGCTTTGTTGTCGTCAACGAAGATGTCTGCATCGGCTGCCGTTACTGCCATATGGCCTGCCCGTATGGTGCGCCGCAGTACAACGAAGCTAAAGGTCATATGACCAAATGCGACGGCTGTCATGAGCGCGTGGCGGAAGGCAAGAAGCCGATTTGCGTGGAGTCCTGCCCGCTGCGTGCGCTGGACTTTGGGCCTATCGAAGAACTGCGGCAGAAGCACGGTACGCTTGCGGCGGTGGCGCCGCTGCCGTCCGCGCACTTCACCAAGCCAAGCATTGTGATTAAACCCAACGCCAATGCACGTCCGTGCGGCGATACCACTGGCTATCTGGCCAATCCGAAGGAGGTGTAAGATGGGAAGCGGATGGCATGAATGGCCGCTGGTGCTGTTTACCGTGCTGGGGCAGTGCGTAGCAGGCGCGACAATCGTCACTGGGCTAGGCTGGCTGGCAGCGCGCCATGAACCGGCAGAGCAGCGCCGCATTGTGCTCACTATGTTTTTCCTTTGGGTTATCATGGGAATCGCATTCTTCGCCTCGGTGCTGCACCTTGGCTCGCCGCTGCGGGCGTTCAATTCGTTGAACCGCGTGGGGGCATCGGCGTTGAGTAATGAGATTGCCAGCGGCTCCGTGTTCTTTGCCGTCGGCGGTTTCTGGTGGCTGCTGTCAGTTCTCGGGAAAATGCCTGCGGCGCTCGGACGCGTCTGGCTATTGGTCAGTATGGTACTGGGGCTACTATTTGTCTGGGCAATGACGCGTGTTTATCAGATAGATACCGTGCCAACCTGGTATAATGGTTATACGACGGCCTCGTTCTTCCTGACCGTCTTGCTCACCGGGCCGCTGTTTGCCGCGCTGCTGCTGAAGCTGGCGAAAGTACCGTTTAACGGTAAGTTCTTCGCCGCGGTCAGCGTGCTGGGCTATTTGCTCAGCGTGGCGGTCGTGGTGCTGCAAACCTCAGAGTTGGGCTTTATTCACAGCTCGGTTCAGCAGGCTAACGCGCTGCTGCCGGACTGGGGCCGCTTACAGGTGTGGCGCTTCGTCCTGCTGGCAGCCGGTTTGGGCTGCTGGATCTGCCCACTGTTGCGCCGCGTTCCGCCACGCGCTGTGGGGCTGGCGCTGGGGTTAGTACTGGTACTGGTTGGCGAACTTATCGGTCGCGGGCTGTTCTATGGCCTGCATATGACCGTCGGCATGGCGATTGCCGGGTAAATCATCGGCGCGGGAGTTTTCCCGCGCCCCTATAAGGAAATGCAGTAATGAATGACGTTCAGCACAACGACGCCTTAGCGTTCTCTGCCCGGGTACTGGGTGCCCTGTTCTATTTTGCACCTAATAGCACGCTCGCCGAGCCGCTGGTTGCCGCTTTCACCGACGGCGAGTGGCTTGAGCAGTGGCCGTATGCCGTTGAACATGCCGATGCCCTTTCCGCTGGGTTTGCTGCACAAGGCGATGAATCGCTTCCTCAGGCCTGGCAACGCCTGTTTATCGGGCCATCAGCGCTGCCGTCACCACCGTGGGGATCCGTCTGGCTGGATCGTGAGAACGTGCTGTTTGGCGACTCTACCCTGGCGCTGCGCCAGTGGATGCGTGAAAACCAGATTGCTTTCGATGTAGAGCAAAACGAGCCGGAAGATCACTTCGGCACCCTGCTGATGCTGGCGGCCTGGCTTTTGGAAAACGGCCGTGATGACGCCTGTAATCAACTGCTGGCCTGGCATCTCCTGCCGTGGGCACCGCGCTTCCTCGCTGAATTTATTGAAAAAGCGGGCCATCCGTTCTTTATTGCTCTGGGGAAACTGGCCCAGCAAACGCTGGCGCAGTGGCAGTCCTCGCTGCTGATCCCCGTCGCTGACAAAAAGCTGTACCGCTAAGCCACCGAGAAAACGATGCAGCGTCTTCATCACTACCCCGATATTACGGCGATGTTTCGTCGCCTGCTGATTGCCACCGTCATAGGCGTCCTCGCGGCGCTGGCGGTGGCGCTCTTTCGTCACGCCATGTATCTGGGGGAGTGGCTATTTCTCAGCAATGATAGCGGCAGCCTGGTCAACGCCGCTGAAGGGCTGGTGTGGTGGCGACGGCTGATTACTCCCGTCCTCGGTGGGCTTGCCGCCGGGATGCTGCTGTGGGCCTGGCAGCGCCACACCCGCCAGCGCACGCACGCACCCACCGACTACATGGAAGCGCTGGAAAGCGACGAAGGCAAGTTTGATACCGGTGCCAGCCTGATTAAATCCGCCGCCTCATTGCTGGTGGTTATTAGCGGTAGCGCCATCGGCCGCGAAGGTGCCATGATCCTGCTAGCCGCCCTCGCCGCCTCTTTTTTTGCCCAGCGCTTCACGCCAAAAGATGAGTGGAAGCTATGGATCGCCTGCGGGGCCGCCGCCGGGATGGCCAGCGCCTATCACGCACCGCTGGCGGGCAGCCTGTTTATCGCCGAGATCCTGTTCGGCACCCTGATGCTAGCCTCGCTTGGCCCGGTGGTGATTGCCGCCGTGGTGGCGCTACTGACCACCCAGTTGATGAACGGCGGCGCAGAGCTGCTCTACCGCGTTGGCGATCTGCCCGCGCTCACTGCCACCCATTACGCCCTGATGCTCACCACCGGACTGGTCTGCGGTTTAGGCGGGCCGCTGCTGATGTGGTTGATGGACATGAGTCACCAGGGTTTTCTGCGGCTCAAACTGTCGCCTCCCTGGCAGCTTGCGCTCGGCGGGCTGTTTGTCGGATTGCTTTCGCTGTTAACACCCGCCGTCTGGGGCAACGGTTATAGCGTGGTGCAGGGTTTTCTGCTGACGCCGCCGAGCTTTGCCATTATCGCCGGTATCTTTGTATGCAAGCTGCTCGCCATTCTTGCCAGCAGCGGCTCGGGCGCGCCCGGTGGGGTCTTTACCCCAACGCTGTTTATTGGCCTGGCGGTCGGGATTTTGTTTGCTAATACGTGGGGGCTGGTGTTTCCTGCCCATGAGGCGATGGCAATACTGCTGGGGGTCACGGGGATGGCCACGCTACTGGCGGCAACGACGCATGCGCCGATTATGTCAACGCTGATGATTTGTGAAATGACCGGGCAGTATACGTTACTACCCGGTTTACTGATTGCCTGCGTGCTGGCGTCGGTGTTGTCGCGAACCTTACGCCAGAATTCTATCTACCGTCAGCACGTTACGGAGCATCGCTAAGTCAACGTACTGGCTCAGCTCACGCTGTTCCGGACGCGGCAGGTACGGCAGTTCACCCACCAGCGGTGCCGGCAGCTTTTTGCTGAGGACGTCGATAATTTCCGCATAGTGCGCCAGGCCTGGGTTGATACGATTCGCCACCCAGCCAATCAGCGGCAGGCCGTCGTTAGCGATAGCCTGAGCGGTCAGCAATGCATGGTTAATACAGCCTTCCTGAATGCCAACCACCATGAGCACCGGCAGTTGTTCCTGCACTACCCATTCCGAGAGCGGACGCAAATCGTTCATCAGGCTGCGCCAGCCGCCGGTCCCTTCAACCACCACGTTATCGACCTGCTGGCTCAGATTGGCCAGGCCGTCAGACAATAAGGTGTAGTTGATCGGGCAACTGTGGGCAACGCTGCTCTCTTCTTCGCTCAGCGCAATCGGGTTGATAGCGTCATAGGGTAAGTCCAGCGATGAAACGGCCTGCAGAACCAGCGCATCTTTATTGCGCAGCCCCTCTGCGGTTTCCTTGCTGCCTTTGGCAACTGGTTTGTATCCTGCCACCCGTTTCCCGCTGGCGGCGAGCGCCTGCAAAAGCGCACGAGAAACCACCGTCTTGCCGACAGAAGTATCAGTACCAGTAATAAAGAAACGATTAAGCATCACAAACTAACCCCACTCCTGCGCCATGAAAATATCATGGCAATGAATAATTCAACGGAGTGAAAGTTTACGTGATGTGCGAATGGGTCAGATTGAGATAGCGCAATTTTTTGCAAAACTGCTAAAAATTGTTAACCCTGTAACAGTCTAATCAGCAATGTTCCATTATACAGCGCGTCTTTTACCAGCGCCGCCCCCGCCATGGTGCCGCGGTTCGAGAACTGTGTCTGCTCTACCGCAATGTGCTTGCTGTAGGCGGGCAGCGACTGCTGGCGAATGCAGTCGCCAATCGCCGGGAAGAGGATGTCGGCGGCCTGATTAAACGGCGAGCCAATCAAAATTTTCTGCGGATTGAAAAGGTTAACCATGATGGCGAGGATTCGCCCGACGTTGGTTCCGATGCTGCTGATGATATCCTTTGCCAGTAAATCGCCCTGCATCGCGGCCTGACATAGCCACTCCACGCTGAGCGGCTTTTGATGCAGCATGGAGCTCATCGACTGCTGCATGCGCACCTGGGTCAGTTCCATCACGCTTTCCACGCTGGCGATGGTCTCCAGACAGCCGTGGTTGCCGCAATAGCAGCGCTTACCGTACGGGTCGACCTGGGTATGACCAATCTCTACCAGACTGCTGCTGCCAGCATGCAGTAAACGCCCATCGGTAATCACCCCCGCACCGACGTTGTGGTCGATAACCACCTGAATCACATCGCGCGCGCCGCGTGATGCGCCAAACAGCGCCTCGGCCATCGTCCAGGCGCTGATATCGTGCTGGATATACACCGGCACGCCGGTATGCGCCTCCAGCGTACCGCCCAGCGGAACATCGGTAACATCATAAAACGGCATACGATGAATAATGCCGTTCTCGGTATCGATAATACCCGGCAGGGTGATGGCAATCGCAGTCAGACGTTCAAGCAGACTCTGGTGGCGAATAAAGAACTGGTCAATATGGGACACCACCCGATTCAGGAACGGGATCTCATCTTCCAGCGCCAGATCCAACTGTTCTTCCACCACCAGCTTACTGCTGAGGTCACGCAGCGCCAGATGGATAACACCCCGGCTGATACGCACGGAAAGATAGTGCCAGGCTTCCGTTTCCACCATCAGGCCCACGGCGGGACGACCGCGGCTGCCCGCTTCCTGAATTTCCGTTTCCTGAACCAGGTGTGCTTCCAGCAGTTCGCGAACAATTTTGGTGATACTGGCGGGCGCCAGTTGCGCAAGTCGGGAAAGGTCGATACGCGACACCAGGCCGAGCTGATCAATAAGGCGATAAACCGCCCCTGCGTTGGTCTGCTTGATTTGATCGATATGCCCTGGCTGACTGTCCGCTACCACCGTAAAAACTCCCTTATTTTCGCGCTTCGAAATAAACACTTTGGGCTATGGTGAAGTACTTGAACGCTCTGCGTCAAATTTTTACTTAGCCTTGTGATTTACTGCACAATTTTTCACACATTTGGCAGCGAAACGCTCACCTTTGCCGCGTTTAACAGATGCTGTTTGAAACGCTGTGCCGCCTGGCTAAGCTCATGGTGTTTAGACCATACCAGCCACATTTCCGACACTGCATCCTCTTCGGCAATCGGCACCCAGCGCATTTCATGCAGCTGTACCCGGCGAAACGACGCCGGCAGTATCGACACCCCCAGCCCCGAAGCCACAAGGCCGATAATCGTCATCGCCTCGCCCACCTCCTGCGTGATGGTCGGTACCGCATCGTAGCGGCGCATCAGGCCCAGAATATCGTCATACAGCCCGGTGCCCACATGCGGGTCAAAGAAGACAAACGGCTCTTTCCCCAATTCCACCAGGCTCACCGCCGGTTTATTGGCAAGCGGATGGTCGCGGTGAATCATCGCCAGCAGCGGTTCGCGCAGGATCACCTGCCAGTCGAGGGTGTCAGGAAGTTGGGTATTGCGCATCAGGCCCAGCTCAAGCGCCCCCTCCGTTAACGGCGAAATCTGCTCGCGGGTATTGGTTTCCCGCGTCTGGATATGCACATCCGGGTAGCGCTGACGAAAGGTAGAGAGCGTATCTGAAACCGCCTTGATAAACGGCGCTGAAGAGGTAAAGCCGATATGTAACTCTCCCGTCTCCCCGTGATGCAGACGGCTTGCCCGCGCGGCCGCTTCGTTCACCTGCAGCAAAATCTGGCGGCTATCGGCAAGAAACTGCCGCCCCGCTTCCGTCAGGCTCACGCTGCGGTTGGTGCGGGCAAACAGCCGCGCCCCAACTTGTTGCTCGAGTATCTGGATCTGCTGGCTTAGCGGCGGCTGGGAGATATTGAGCCGCGCCGCCGCGCGCCCAAAGTGCAGTTCTTCGGCGACGGCAATGAAATAACGCAGGTGGCGAAGTTCAATATTCATATTTTAAAAGTATCAATTGAGATTATTAATATATTAGACAGAATATTTACAATTTCCTACTCTGATTATGTGACCTGAGTCGATATTACCCACTGTTTTATGCAAGGATTTCCCGTGAGCCGCACAACCACCGCAGACGACGCGCCTGCCATTGATGTCCGCGATGATACCCCCCTTCAGTCAAACGCTTTTATTCGCCGCGGTACGCCCGCCTTTATTCGGGTAACGCTCGCGCTGTTCTCTGCCGGGCTGGCAACCTTCGCGCTGCTGTACTGCGTGCAGCCAATCCTGCCGGTGCTGTCACATGAGTTCGGCATTTCGCCTGCGGGGAGCAGTATTTCGCTCTCTATCTCGACGGCAATGCTGGCAGTCGGCTTGCTGTTTACCGGCCCGCTCTCCGATGCCATCGGGCGTAAAAAGGTGATGGTCACCGCGCTACTGCTGGCCTCCTGCTGTTCGCTGCTCTCCACGATGATGACCAGTTGGCACGGCATTCTGATTATGCGCGCGCTGATTGGCCTGTCGCTTAGCGGCGTGGCAGCGGTCGGCATGACCTACCTCAGCGAAGAGATTCACCCAAGCTTTGTCGCCTTTTCGATGGGGCTCTATATCAGTGGTAACTCAATAGGCGGGATGAGTGGACGCCTGTTGACCGGGGTCTTTACCGATTTCTTCGGCTGGCGCGTAGCATTGGCGGTTATCAGCGCCTTTGCGCTGGCGTCAGCGGTGATGTTCTGGCGCATTTTGCCGGAGTCTCGCCACTTCCGTCCAAGCTCACTAAAACCGAAAACGCTGCTGATTAACCTGCACCTGCACTGGCGCGACCGTGGTCTGCCGCTGCTGTTTGTTGAAGGTTTTCTGCTGATGGGTGCGTTCGTCACCCTCTTTAACTACATAGGCTATCGCCTGATGCTGTCGCCGTGGTCACTCAATCAGGCGGTGGTTGGCCTGCTCTCCGTGGCCTATCTGACCGGCACCTGGAGCTCGCCAAAAGCAGGGATGATGACCACGCGCTACGGTCGCGGGCCGGTGATGATCTTCTTTACCGGGGTAATGCTGCTCGGCCTGCTGCTGACGCTGTTCTCGCCGCTGTGGGTGATTTTCCCCGGTATGCTGCTCTTTTCCGCCGGGTTCTTTGCCGCCCACTCGGTTGCCAGCAGTTGGATTGGCCCGCGCGCTCGCCGCGCAAGAGGCCAGGCGTCTTCGCTGTATCTGTTCAGCTACTACCTCGGCTCCAGCATCGCCGGGACGCTCGGCGGCGTATTCTGGCACAACTACGGCTGGAACGGCGTCGGTGGATTTATCGCGCTGCTGCTGGTCGGCGCGCTGCTGGTGGGTTTCACCTTACATAAGCGCCTGCATTAATCCGCAACGCCACGTAGCCCGGACGAGGCAATGCCGACTCTGGGACATCCCCGGCGGCGCTCCGCCTGGACGGGCTACGGTGCTGATAACTAATACTTATACGATTGACATAAAATGCGTTGCCATCTCGCCATACTAGCTGGCAATTCCTATAATGGCCCCACTTCTGTCTTACCAATGTAGCGCTATGACGACCCGTGCCAGCAATACCCAACTGAACCTTCGCATTATCTCGATCGTTGTTTTCACCTGTATCTGCTACCTCTCTATCGGCCTGCCGCTCGCCGTGCTGCCGGGCTTTATTCACTACAACCTCGGCTACAGCACGTTTGTCGCGGGCGCGGTAATCAGCCTGCAGTACATTTCGACGCTGGTCAGCCGACCGCACGCCGGGCGCTATACCGATATCTGGGGTCCAAAAAAAGTCGTCAGCTTAGGGATTGTCTGCTGCCTGATGAGCGGTCTGTTCACCCTCGCAGCGGCAGCGGCTCACGCCAGCCCCATTCTGGCGGTAGCGCTGTTACTGGTCGGCCGTGTGTTCCTCGGCGTAGGCGAAAGCTTCACGTCCACCGGATCGACGCTTTGGGGGATTAAAACCGTCGGTGCGATTCACACCTCACGGGTGATCTCCTGGAACGGCGTTGCCACCTATGTGGCGATGGCGGCAGGTGCGCCGTTGGGCGTTGTGCTCAACGACTGGTTCGGCATCAGCGGTTTTGCCGCGCTGATTGTGATTATCGCCGTCGTGGGGCTACTGTTTGCTCGTACTCGCGCCGACGTCAGCGTCAGCGCCGGCGTCAGGGCGCCCTTTCACGTGGTGGCCCGCAAGATCTGGCCATACGGTCTGGGGCTCGGGCTAGGCACCGTTGGCTTCGGCGTCATTGCCACCTTTATCACTCTCTACTTCTCTTCTCACGGTTGGGCGGGCGCGGCGTTTACCCTGTCGTTGTTCAGCATTGGGTTTATCTGTATTCGTCTGGTGCTTGGCAACACCATCACCCGCTTTGGCGGGCTGCGGGTATCGCTTATCTGCTACGTGGTGGAGTGTCTGGGGCTGCTGATCATCTGGTTTGCCCCAAACGCGTGGATGGCGGGCGTTGGCGCATTCCTGACCGGTTCGGGCTTCTCGCTGGTCTTCCCGGCGCTCGGCGTTGAAGCCGTGAAGCAGGTGGAAGAACAAAATCAGGGAACCGCGCTGGGGACCTATTCCGCGTTTCTCGACCTGGCGCTTGGCCTCACCGGCCCGGTGGCCGGCTGGATTGCTGGTTATCAGGGTTTAGGCAGCATTTACCTGATTGCCGCTATCGTCGTGGCCTGGGCCTTCGCCCTGATCCTGCGCGTGTACCTTTCCCAGCGCGCCAGACAGACCCCCTGCCAGAGCTAACCCTTTGCGGGGCGGTCAAAAACCGCCCCGTTACGGATGTACAACAAATCTCGTACATTACGTTACACGCCGAAACCAATCACTCACGGAAAGCCGGCTCGCTCATCGATATAGTTACTTCAACGGCCCCGCAGTGGGGTTGAATGAAAAAACCAATTCGAGGGTATCAGAATGAAAAAAGTATTAGCTCTGGTTGTTGCCGCTGCTATGGGTCTGTCTTCCGCTGCATTTGCTGCTGACGCAACTGCAACTCCGGCTCCGGCTGCTTCCGCTACCGCAACTCACGCGGCACCGGCTAAAGCCACTCACCACAAAAAACACAAGAAAGAAGCCGCTAAACCAGCTGCAGAGCAGAAAGCTCAGGCCGCTAAAAAGCACAAAAAAGCCGCTGCTAAACCAGCCGTAGCGCAGAAAGCCCAGGCTGCTAAAAAACACAAAAAAGCAGCAGCTAAACCAGCTGTAGCGCAGAAAGCTCAGGCTGCTAAAAAGCACCACAAAGCAGCAACTAAACCAGCTGTAGCGCAGAAAGCGCAGGCTGCTAAAAAGCACCACAAAGCCGCTGCTAAACCAGCTGTAGCGCAGAAAGCGCAGGCTGCTAAAAAGCACCACAAAGCCGCTGCTAAACCAGCTGTAGCACAGAAAGCTCAGGCTGCTAAAAAGCACCACAAAGCCGCTAAACACACTGCTGCTAAACCAGCCGCTCAGCCAGCTGCATAATCATTCTTGATAACGTATCCGCGTAGCAATACGCTGATACAGGTGGCGCCGGGAGGCTAGCAGCAATGCTGAATCCGGGCGGCCACCTGAGTTAATCAATTATCATATCGGCGCTTATATAGCGCCGATTTTTTCCTGGAGAGCAATCATGTTGCGGCGCTATCGTTTCGAGCTCATCCTGGCATTCCTTATCATCTGCGCGCTGATCGCAACCCAGTTTTTCTTTTACTGAGCGTAGTTCGCTGATTTTACTCCCACTTTTTGCTTCTCCCGTCTATAGTAGTCTCATTGGGTTTATTTTTTATAATCATAATTGCCCCATCAGAGAGTGATATGCGTACAGCCTTTGTGTGTTGTTTACTGGGAACGTTATCCGTACTACCGTTGATTTCCCATGCTGATGACGATGATATTGGCATCAGTGCAAAAGACATTAAAACCCTGTTCTTTGGTCAGGACGATCGTACCCTTGTCAGCCATCCCGCCCAGGCCCCCTGGGATGCGATTGGCCAGCTGGAAACCGCCAGCGGCAATCTGTGTACGGCAACCTTGATTTCTCCTCACCTGGCGCTAACCGCCGGGCACTGCCTGCTTGAGCCACCGCGTGGCAAGCTGGATAAAGCCGTTGCGCTGCGCTTTGTTTCGCAGAAAGGGACCTGGCGCTATGAAATTCATGATATTGAAGGCCGTGTCGATCCTTCTTTAGGCAAACGCCTGAAAGCGGATGGCGACGGCTGGATTGTTCCTGCTTCCGCCGCACCGTGGGATTTTGGCATTATCGTGCTGCGCAACCCACCTTCTGGCATCACGCCGCTGCCGGTATTTGCGGGCAATAAAGACGATCTCACCGCCGCGCTGAAAGCAACGGGCCGTAAAGTCACCCAGTCAGGCTATCCGCTTGACCATCTTGATTCGCTGTACAGCCATGAGGATTGTACGGTAACGGGCTGGGCGCAGACCTCGGTGCTCTCTCACCAGTGCGATACGCTACCGGGCGATAGCGGTTCACCGCTGCTGCTGAAAACGGACTCGGGCTGGCAGGTGATTGCCGTACAAAGCTCCGCGCCAGCGGCAAAAGACCGCCAGCGTGCCGACAACCGCGCCATCTCGGTGACCGGTTTTCGCGATAAGCTGGAAGCGCTGGCCGCCGGAAACTAACTCTGTCGTTGCTGGTGACGTAACGCCAGCAGCGACGAGAGCGGCATCGGCTCGCTGAAGTAAAATCCTTGCAGCTGATCACAACCTGCGAGCCGCAGTAGCTTCATTTGTTTCTCCGTTTCAACCCCTTCCGCTATCACCGTCATGCCGAGCGCACTGGCAATACGAATGGTCCCACCGACCAGCGCCGCCGCCTGATCGTCATCGTCCACCAGCCCGGCCAGCGACTTGTCGATTTTAATAGTGTCAAAGTTGAAACGCCGCAGGTAACCAATGCTGGAATAGCCGGTGCCGAAGTCATCCAGCGCCACGGCGGTGCCCAGCGCTTTCAGCGCAGAAATCGCCGCTCTTGCCCGCTCCGGTCTTTCCAGCACGTAAGTTTCGGTGACTTCAAGCTGCAGTCGTGCCGGCGGGAAGCCGGAGGATTTCAGCACGCTTGAGACCTTATCCTCAAACTCCGGGTCGCGAAACTGGGCCGGGGAGATATTCACCGACAGCTTCAAATCGTTATGTGCCAGCAGATCCCGACAGGCTCGCGCCAGCACAAACTGCCCAAGCGAGTAGATAAGCCCGCTGGTTTCGGCGATGGTAATAAACGCATCCGGCATCAATTCGCCCTTCGGCCGCCGCGGCCAGCGCACCAGCGCTTCGACTCCAACCATTGCCTGCGAGCGCGCACAGACGATCGGCTGGTACCAGACTTCAAACTCATCATGCTCCAGCCCGTGGCGAATATCGTCCTCCAGCGACAGTTGATACTCGCGAGCGCTGCTCAGCTCGGCATCGTAATGGGTAATACGCCCTTTGCCGGTGATTTTCGAGTGGTACATGGCAATATCTGCCTGACGGAATAGCTCCGAGCTGGTTTTCTCCTTCAACGTACCGCTGGCGATACCGAGACTGGCGCTGATATGTAGCGTTCGTTCGCCGATACGGATCGGCGTACTCAGGTAGTCCAACACGCTCCCGGCAAACGCTGAGGCGCTGGCTTCAGAGTGTGTGCCGCCTACGGTCATCGCAAATTCGTCGCCGCCCATGCGCGCCAGCATACCGCCGTGCGGCACCAGCGTTTGCAGCATATCCGCAATACGAATAATCAAAATATCGCCGACATCATGACCATAAATGTCGTTAACATCTTTGAAACCATCGAGATCGATAAACACTACCGTTTTGATATCCCGATCGCCACGGCGGCTGATTCGCTCAAGCTGCTCAATCAACGCTCGGCGGTTGGGCAGATGGCTCAGCCAATCGGTTAACGCAATCTCCCTCGCCTGCCGCTCGCCGCGCGCCAGTTTCCACAGCCCCAGGCTGCTGACGAGGATAAACAGCAGAATTAACCCGGTTGCCAGCAGCACAATTTCACGAATTTCCGGCGAAGCCGCCTGCGCGGCCTCGACACCAGGTTGACGAAGCTGCCAATCAAGCCAGCCGACTACCTCCCCGCTGGAGGTCCGCACCGGTATGTTGTATTTATTTTGCGGCGAATCGGTGAGGGTCAGATTTTCAATCTGGAAGGTATTGCCGAGAGTGCTCAGCAGCAATGGGTTGATGTGTCGGGTAATCACCAGATAGCGGCGGGTCGCGTCATAGACCTTCAAGCGCCCAACCATTGGGCGGATCAGACCAATGCCGATAAAGGCGAGGCCTTCCCGGGTTTTGGTTATCCCAGCAAAGTTATTTTTTCCCCGGCGCAGTGGGTCTTCATTGTGGGCTATCAGCGCTTTTAGCCCACTACCAAAAAACGCGAGATCGTGCTCGTTAAACGGCGAACTGCGAAACGAGCCCCACAGCACATGGTAGTTTTCGTCCAGCACGAAGGTGCCGTCATAAAGATTATTGATTTTGAAACCCGCGCCCCAGGTGTTGTACAGCCAGGTGGTATCCAGCTTCGGCGCATAAACTTCGCGCACCGCATCATCCCAGATGGCGTTATCGATAACCAGCGAGAGGACGCGATTGATAGAGGTCTGCATCGCGCCGTCAACGGAGAGCGCCGAACGGCGGGCATCGATATCGTTGGTTTTGCTGGTAATAAGGCTTTGGGAAAGGTAGAGAAGCGAAATAATAGAAAAAATCAGGCCAATGCCCGCGAAGAAGATAATCACGAACAGCGTTCTGGCTGTGGCTATATTACGCCAGCGTGACGGATCGAACATAGTTCACCCTCGCATCAAATACGCTAACCCTTTGTTACAAGCGTAATACAGACACAAGATTTCGCTGCCCGATTTCTCAGGCAGCGATCACATCAGGCGAGCTTAATCATCACCATACCGATCAACAGCAGGCCTAAACCCACCCAGCCTTTGTTGTTCAGTCGCTGGCCGAAGAGGATCCACCCCGCCGCCAGCGTCGCGGCGACGCCGAAACCACCCCAGATGGCGTAGGCGACGGAGAGGTCAATCCCCTTCACCGCCTGTGACAGCGCACTGAACGCGGCCAATACGGCGACCAGCGACAGGATACCGTAGCTTTTGCGACGGAAGCCGTCCGAGAACTTGAGGAAAATATTAGCGACAATTTCCAGTACGATGGAGCCTGCCAGCCATAAGCCGTGAATCATCTCAAAGTTATGCATGATTCACCTCTTTGTGCAGCGTTTTGTTCGCCTTCGCGGGCTTACGAGTACCGGACTTAATCAGTACGATACCGGCAATCAAGGTTGCCAGACCTGCGGCCTTCATCACCGTAAGGCTTTCGTCAAACAGCAGTACGCTGAACAGGGTGATCAATACGATACCAATGCCTTCCCACAGCGCATAGGCTACACCCAGAGCGATTTTTTTAACCGCAAACGAAAGGAAAATATACGACAAGGCGATCATCACGAGCATCAAAATAAAGCCGGTGTTTCCATCAGATACGCTCGCCCATTTCATAGAAAGCGTACCAGTAATTTCAGCAACAATGGCCAGGGCTAATAAAATCCAGTAAAACATGGTCCTTCTCCTGCATGAGAATATAATCCGTGCAGTTCGCGGCGATGCGCAAACTGAAATAAAATGATTAAAATTTAGCTCAAACGAAGAAGGGTACTATAGCGCGTTGCGCCAGTGCTGCTCACCACAGAAGGCAGAAAAGGAAGGTAAAACAGAAGGTTTGGTAAAGCTGAACGTCCTGAACATATTGTCCATAAAATTACAATTATCCGCGGTATTGCTTCTCATCGTTGCGGATTAAAATTGTCCTCGGTAGTTAAACACAGCTAATTTCTAACACAGATGTCGAAGTATCTCAAAATGTTTGCAAATCTTTACTGAGGCTGTTTGATGTTAATGCATTTATTATTAGTTGATTCGCAATTATCATATTCTGCATAGGTTTTAGCAGGAGCTAACAACATGTCCAGGCCGATCATTACGCTTAATGGATTAAAAATTGTCATCATGCTGGGCATGCTGGTCATCATTCTCACCGGCATTCGTTTTGCCGCTGATATCATCGTACCGTTCGTGCTAGCGCTGTTTATCGCGGTGGTGCTGAACCCGGTGGTGCAGCTGATGGTGCGCTGGCGCGTGCCGCGCGTGCTGGGAATTTCACTGCTGATTGGGGTGATTATCCTCGCCGCCGTGCTGTTACTCGCCACGCTTGGCACCTCGCTAAACGAACTAACGCGCACCCTGCCGCAGTACCGTTCGTCGCTGGCGGTCCCCATCTATAATCTCGAGCCCTGGCTGCAGCGCTTTGGCATCAGCGTCGCCCGGATGAGCTGATTAAGTATATCGATCCTAATGCCGCTATGACGCTGGTCTCACGCTTTCTGACCCAGCTTTCAAACGCCATGTCGTCGATCTTTTTACTGCTGCTGACGGTGGTGTTTATGCTGCTGGAGGTCCCGCAGCTCCCGGCCAAACTGCAGCAAATTATGGCAAAACCGACGGAAGGGATGGCAGCAATACAGCGGGCGCTGGATAGCGTAAGCCACTATCTGGTGCTGAAAACCGCTATCAGCGTGGTGACAGGTCTGGTGGTATGGGCAATGCTGGAGTTACTCGGGGTACGTTTTGCCTTTATCTGGGGGCTGCTGGCGTTTGCGCTCAACTATATTCCGAACATCGGTTCGGTGCTGGCGGCCATTCCCCCTATCCTTCAGGTGCTGGTGTTCAGCGGCTTTTATGATGCGCTGATCGTCCTTGCGGGGTATCTGATAATTAACCTCGTGTTCGGCAACATTCTCGAGCCCCGCATCATGGGACGCGGACTGGGACTCTCGACGCTAGTAGTGTTTCTGTCGTTAATCTTCTGGGGCTGGCTGCTTGGCCCGGTCGGCATGCTGCTCTCCGTCCCGCTGACCATTATCGTCAAAATTGCCCTTGAGCAGACCGAAGGCGGCAAAAGCATTGCTATCCTGCTCAGCGACTTAAGCAAATAACGTCAGAACAGCGACAACAGCAGCGCCACGGGAAAGCTAAACGGCCAGGTGGCGCCAATTAACAGCGTCGCAATCAGGCGAATTGAGGTGCTTTCGCGGGTAAGAAACCAGGTAATAATGGCGCAGATAACCGCCATCACGGCGTAGAAGATGAGCATATGTTGATATAGCGTCACCAATCGAATCCTTGTAATTGATCGTTAAAGCGGCGCAATATGCTACGTTTCTTGACGCACATCAAGTTTTTCGCCACTTATCGCTGAAATATTGTGCAACCAGGACATCCGGCTCCAGCCGAATTGACTGCTAAATCGAAAAAACCCAGCACTACGTTACGCCGCGCTGGGTTTTATTTCTGTGACACGCTGTACGATTAGCGCTTTGGCACGGTGGACGCGAAGATGCTGTCCGTCGTTGGATCGCTCACATAATGGTTGGGATCGTACCGCGGTACTAAGTTTACTTTTTCCGCATCCCAGGCCTGCGCGACGCAGGCGGCGCTCACGCGGTTTTGTCCTTCACAGGCCGCCACGCGGCTGGCTGAATAGTAGGTCCCAATCCCCATTACCGCGGCAATCACCGCAGCAGTACACACAATACTTTTTTTCATTTTTCTGGCTATACCCGGTTTTACAACGGCGCGGATCCTCGCACGTTGCACCGGGTATGTCAAAAACCAGGGAGGGGTAGCGGCAGGCATCGCGCCTACCGCGAAGGGGGTAAATGATGAGGAAAGGTCGCTAGTGACCTTCAGGTTTATATCTTTCAAAAGCCGCCAGCCAATCGTACCTCGTCAGGGTGCCAACCTCTTTCTCCCCCTCCTCAAGTTTGATGATTAGCCTTCGCTTATTGATGCTCTCCTGGTTAAAGAAATAAGGTGTCAGCCTCTTTGCCAGCGACGCATACATCTCCTGAGCGATACGTTCACCGGCCTCGGGGCCATATTTCTCAAACTCATTTTTGATATCCTGAAAATCCTGATTCACGCCATCTCCCTACCGATCATGCGCTAAACGCGCGATCAATGTTTTATCATTACATGGCGAACCACGGTGTAATCTTCCAGTCCGTAGACAGACATATCCTTACCGTAGCCCGAAAGTTTCTGACCGCCGTGCGGCATTTCGCTGACCAGCATAAAGTGGGTGTTCACCCAGGTGCAACCATACTGTAAGCGGGCGCTCAAACGATGCGCACGCCCGACGTCCTGCGTCCACACCGAGGATGCCAGCCCGTACTGGGAGTCGTTCGCCCAGCCCAGCACCTGTTCTTCGGTATCAAATGCCGTAACGCTCACCACCGGGCCGAACACTTCACGCTGGACGATATCATCGTCCTGTTTTGCCCCCGCCAGCAGCGTTGGCTGGAAGTAATAGCCTGCGCCTGCCGCTTTCTCGCCGCCGGTCACCACTTTAATATGCGGCAACGCTTTAGCCCGCGACACGGCGTCGCTCACCCGCGCCAGATGCGCCTGCGAACTGAGCGGCCCCAGTTCCGTACTTTCATCTTCCGGCGCGCCGGATTTCAGGCTCGCTATTGCCGCACCGAGTTTCTCCACCAGCCGTTCATAAACGCCTTTCTGCGCGTAGATTCGACAGGCGGCCGTACAGTCCTGCCCGGCATTGTAGAAACCAAAGGTTCTGACGCCTTCCACCACCGCATCAATATCGGCGTCATCAAACACAATCACCGGCGCTTTGCCGCCAAGCTCCATATGCGTACGCTTAATCGACGACGCGGTATGGGCGATAATGTGCTCCCCAGTGGCAATCGAACCGGTCAGCGACACCATCCGTACTTTAGCGTGCCCGGTTAGCGGGTCACCCACCGTTTTACCACGGCCAAACAGCACGTTCAGCACGCCCGCTGGGAAGATATCCTTCGCCAGCTCTGCCAGGGTTAAGGCGGTGAGCGGCGTGATTTCGGACGGTTTGATCACCACGCAGTTCCCCGCCGCCAGCGCTGGCGCCAGCTTCCAGGCCGCCATCATCAGCGGGTAGTTCCACGGCGCAATCGATGCCACCACGCCCACCGGGTCGCGTCGAATCATCGAGGTGTGGCCTTCCAGATATTCACCGGCCGCCAGCCCGTTCAGGCAGCGCGCAGCACCGGCAAAGAAACGGAACACATCCACCACCGCCGGAATTTCATCATTGGTCACGCAGTGCAGCGGTTTGCCGCAGTTGAGCGATTCCAGGCGGGCAAAGGTAGCGGCATGTTCTTCAATGACATCCGCCAGCTTGAGCAGGCACTCCGCACGATGCTTCGGCGTGGTTTGCCCCCATTGAACAAACGCCCGGTCTGCGGCATTTACCGCCGCATCCACCTGGGCCGCCGAGGCTTCCGCAATCGTCAGCAGGATCTCACCCGTCGCGGGGTTGTAGACCGGTTGGGATTCCCCTTCACCTGCGACCAGTTCACCATTAATCAGTAACTTATGTTGCATAGCATGATCCTGTTTTATTTAAATGTCGTACCACCGTTGGCGGCCCCATCGTCTTCGCGAGTCAGCCACCACGCCCCTAAAATCGGTATCATCGTTAACAGCATGACCATCAGCGCCACCACGTTGGTTACCGGCACATCGCGAGGTCGGCCAAGCTGGTTCAACAGCCACAGTGGCAGCGTGCGCTCATGCCCGGCAGTAAAGGTTGTGACGATAATTTCATCAAACGACAGCGCAAACGCCAGCATGCCCCCGGCCAGCAGCGCCGAGCCTAAATTCGGCAGCACCACGTGACGGAAGGTTTGCCAGCCGTTCGCGCCCAGATCCATCGACGCTTCCACCAGGCTCCATGAGGTCCGGCGGAAACGGGCAATCACGTTGTTAAACACCACCACTACGCAGAACGTGGCGTGGCCAATAACAATGGTGATCAACCCTGGTTCCAGGTTGACCGCTTTAAAGGCAGTCAGCAGCGCCAGACCGGTCACGATCCCCGGCAGTGCGATCGGCAGCATCAGCAACAGCGAAATAGCGCTTTTGCCGAAAAAGTCACGCCGCCACAGCGCTGCTGCAGCAAGCGTGCCAAGTACCAATGCAATCGCCGTCGACAGTGCCGCAATCTTTAGTGACAGTGTCACGGCGTCGAAGATATCCCCACGCGATGCCGCTTCGCTGAACCAGTGCAGCGTCAGGCCTTTCGGCGGGAAGCTGAACGCCGCGTCTTCAGTGTTGAAGGCATAGATGGCGATGATCGCCAGCGGGAAATGCAGGAAGATAACTCCGCCCCAGGCGGCAATTTTGAGAAACAGCGGTGCCCTTTCAGAGTGCATCGAACGCTCCCAGGCGCTTCACGAACGCCAGATAGAGGGCAATCAGCATGATGGGCACCAGGGTAAACGCCGCTGCCATAGGCATATTGCCGATAGCACCCTGCTGGGAATAGACCATGTTGCCAATGAAATAGCCCGGCGGCCCCACCAGCTGCGGCACGATAAAGTCGCCTAAGGTCAGTGAGAAGGTGAAAATGGAACCCGCAGCAATCCCGGGGATTGCCATCGGCACCACCACGTGGCGGAAGGTCTGACGTGGGCGGGCGCCGAGGTCAGCGGAAGCCTGAAGCAGCGAACCGGGAATACGCTCCAGCGCCGCCTGCACCGGCAGGATCATAAACGGCAGCCAGATGTAGACGAAGACCAGAAAACGACCGAGCCCCGAGGTAGACAGCGTATTACCGCCGACGCCCGGTATCGTCAGAATCGCCGCCAGCAGCGTCTCCAGACCCAGATGATTCAGAAACCATTGCGCCACCCCATCCTTTGCCAGCAACAGCGTCCAGGCATAGGCTTTGACGATATAGCTGGCCCACATCGGCAGCATCACCGCGACATAGAAAAAGGCCTTTTGCTTGCCGCTCGTGTAACGCGCCATATACCACGCCATCGGAAACGCCAGCAGCGCGCTCGCCACGGTAACCGCCAGCGCCATTACCAGCGTACGGATAATGATGTCGTAGTTGGCGGGGTTAAACAGCGCGTAAAGGTTTGCCAGCGTCAGCGTTGGCGTAACGGACATGGTGAAATCGTCGAAGGTATAGAACCCTTGCCACAGCAACGTCAGCAGTGATCCAAAATAGACAATCCCAAACCACATCAGCGGACCGAGCAGTAACAAAAACAGCCCGAGGGTTGGCCTGCGCCAGAACAGGCTGGATAAGCGCCCCTGACGGCGTGCGGGAGGAACCGGCGTCATACTCATCTCCATTCACCTCCCTCCGTCCAGCGCCACCATGGCATCGCGCGCCCATGACGCCAGCACCACGTGACCCACGGTCGGGCCTTCGGCGGTTAGCCCAGCAGAGAAGTTGGCCTGGCTGACCAGCAGTTTTTCGCCGCCCTCCAGCAGCAGTTCATAGCGCGTCGCCGCGCCCTGGTACTGCACTGCCTGTATACGCCCTTGAACCTGAACTTCACCGCCTTCATTAAGGCGAATATGTTCCGGGCGCAGCGCCCAGCTTCCCGTCATTCCGCAGAGCGTTTCCGCCATTGCGGGGGCGAACACGTTAGAGGTGCCGACAAAGCTCGCCACAAACGGCGTGCGTGGGCGCAGATACAGTTCGCGCGGCGTATCCACCTGCTCAATACGGCCGTTGTTGAACACCGCCACCCTGTCAGACATCGACAGCGCCTCACCCTGATCGTGGGTGACGAAAATAAAGGTGATACCGAGATCCTGCTGGAGTTTTTTCAGCTCAAACTGCATCTGCTCGCGCAGCTTCAGATCCAGCGCCCCGAGCGGTTCATCCAGCAGCAGCACCCGCGGTTCGTTCACCAGCGCACGGGCAATCGCCACTCGCTGGCGCTGGCCGCCGGAAAGCTGCGAGGGCTTTCGCGCCCCCACAAAGCCAAGGGCCACTTTTTCTAACGCCTGCGCCGCTTTTGCCTGACGCTCTTTTTTGCCAACACCTTTCACCATCAGGCCGTAGGCCACGTTATCGAGCACCGACATATGTGGGAACAGCGCGTAGTCCTGGAAGACGGTATTGACGTCCCGCTCCCAGGGTGGCAGTTCGCTGGCATGTTTACCAAAGATAGAGATAGCGCCGCCGGAAAGTTGCTCAAACCCGGCGATCAGCCGCAGACAGGTGGTTTTGCCGGAGCCAGATGGCCCCAGCATGGAAAAGAACTCCCCGTCGTGGATGGCAATGCTGACGCCATCCACCGCCCGCACGTCACCATAAAGCCGCGAGACGTCATGAAACTCCACTGCGTACGTCATGTTGGACTCCCGGATGATTAGCGACCGCCCATAATGGCGATATAGTCCTGCGTCCAGCGGCTGTAAGGCACGTATTTACCGCCTTCGGCGATAGGCGTTTTCCAGAAAGCGATTTTGTCGAAGAAGCTGTAGCCGTTGGTCTCACAACCTTTATCGCCCAGCAGCGTGCTGGCTTTACAGCCTTCAGGCACTACCGGCAGCGAACCAAACCACGCCGCCACATCGCCCTGAACCTTCGGCGTTAACGACCAGTTCATCCATTTGTAGGCACAGACCGGGTGCTTCGCTTCAGCGTGCAGCATGGTGGTATCCGCCCAACCGGTGACTCCCTCTTTCGGGAAGACGGTGGCAATCGGCTGCCCTTCACCTTTCAGCCCGTTGGCCTGATACGGCCAGGCGCTGGAGGCCACTACGCCTTCATTTTTGAAATCGCTCATCTGTACGGTGGTGTCGTGCCAGTAGCGGTGGATCAGCTCATGCTGATCGCGCAGCACCTTCAGCACGGCTTGATATTGCGCTTCGGTAAGCTGGTACGGGTCGCTGATGCCCAGCTGTGGCTGGGTGGCTTTAACAAACAGCGCCGCATCGGCGATGTAGATTGGGCCCTCATAGGCCTGCACGCGGCCCTGGTTGGTTTTGCCATCCGGCAGATTTTGCTTAACGAAGATAACGTTCCAGGAGTCCGGCGGCGTTGGGAAGGTTTTGGTGTTGTACATCAGCAGGTTCGGGCCCCACTGATACGGCGTACCGTAAACTTTACCGTCGACGTTAAACCAGGCCCCTTTTTCCAGGCGTGGGTCGAGGGTTTTCCAGTTCTCAATCAGTGCGGTGTTAATCGGCTGCACGCGTTTACCCATGATCAAGCGCAGCGAGGCGTCGCCCGAGGCGGTCACCAGGTCGTAGCCCCCCTTCGCCATCAGGCTGACCATTTCATCGGAAGTCGCGGCGGTTTTCACGTTGACCTGGCAGCCGGTATCTTTTTCAAACTGCGTCACCCAGTCGTAGCCCTTATCGGTCTGGCCCCGTTCGATATACCCCGGCCAGGCGATAATATCCAACCGACCTTCCGCTTTCCCCAGCGACGTTGGCGGTTCGGCGGCATTCGCGGTCGCCACGGTCATCACCAGCGCGCACAGGCTGCTGCGTGCAAATTTCTTGCTCATAACGTTATTACTCCTGTCACAATGAATTTGAGCGGCAGCCGTGCCGTTAAAAATATCTCCCTTACTAAAAATAGACAGCGCCAGACGCTCTACCCGTACAGCGGCGAGATATTTGCACAGGTTGTGACCAAGGGCGCATTCCGCAAAAATGGGAAATGGGCTGAGATAATATGGATTATAGACAAGGGGTTACCGGCCAAAGGCGTTATGCATATTTCCTATGACCGGGTGTTATCAGGAGCGCTATCAGGGAATGGCAGGTGCAACCGGGGGGTTATTTCATCATTCTGCGAATCAGCGCGCCGAGGGTTTCTACCGCCCGCTCTTCGCGCTCGCTCCATCCCCAGGCGGTATTAAACCGGAAGAACGAGGCCCAGTTATCGGTCGTGGAGAACATTTTGCCCGGGGCGATGCTGATATGGTGTTCCAGCGCTTTTGCGCTCAGCACACCGGCATCCAAACCCGTCGGTAGTTCCAGCCACAGAAAGTAGCCGCTGTCATTATGGTGGATGTGCACCTCAGGCGGCAGCGCGCGCATCAGCGCCTGCCAGGCCTGCTGTTTGCGCTCCGCAAGCTGACGGCGTAGACGTCGCAGGTGCGCATCGTAGCGTTTGGTCGCCAGATAATCGACCAACGCCAGCTGCATCGGCGAACTGGTCGACAGTGTGCTCATCAGCTGTAAATGCTGAATACGCCGGGCGTGCTTGCCCGCTGCCACCCAGCCAATACGGAACCCAGGCACCAGACATTTTGAAAATGAACTGCAGTGCAGCGTCATATCACTTTTATCCCACGCCTTTGCTGGCAGCGGTTTATCGCGGCCAAAATAGAGCTCGCTGTAGACATCATCTTCAATCAGCGTGACGTTGTATTCGCTGAGGATCTCCACCAGGCGCGCTTTCTTTTCCGGCGTCAGGGTAAAGCCAAGCGGGTTCTGGCTGTTGGTCATCAACCAGCAGGCTTTCACCGGGTAGGTTTGCAGCGCCTGCACCAGCGCATCGAGGTCGATACCCTCTTGCACATCGGTGGCGACCGACAGTGCTTTGAGCCGTAGACGTTCCAGTGCCTGCAGTGCGCCGTAAAAACAAGGGTTCTCAACGATCACCCAATCGCCCGGTTCCGTGACCGCCTGCAGGCTGAGGTTCAGCGCTTCCAGCGCACCGGCGGTGATCACAATCTCATCCGGGGAGATGGTCATGCCCTGGAGCGCATAGCGCCTTGCGATGGCATGACGCAGTTCGTCATTACCCGGCGGCAGGTTTTCAATCACGCTCATCGCCGTTGCGGTCTTGCTGACCTGTGCCAGCGAGCGGTTAAGCTGCGGCAGCGGGAACAGTTTGGGGTCGGGAAAAGCGGAGGCAAACGGCAGCACCGAGGCATTCCGGCTGGCCTGCAGCACTTCAAAGATATAGGTGTTGATGTCAACGGCGTTATCAGGCATGACCTGCGCAGGCGCCGTAACCGCGCGGGTGGTCACCGCACGCGGGGCGACATAATAGCCGGACTGCGGGCGCGCCACGATGCGCCCCTGGCTTTCCAGCAACTGGTACGCGTGGCTGACGGTCATAAAGCTCATGCCGCTGTTCACCACCTGCTCACGCAGCGACGGCAGTTTATCGCCCGGCAGCCACACCCCAAGGGCAATCTGTTCCATCATCTGCTCGGCGAGGCGCTGGTATTTTTTCATGGCGAATCCCGGTGAATCTTAGATTGCGTCTATATTATATCAGCGTTACAAAATATGCATTTTTATGTAACTGATATGGGTGAATGTTGATTTTGACGCTCACCTGCGCTGGGGTTCAACGTCGTGAACGATTGATCTGCAACATCAAACTGGCCTATGTGGTGGGAAATACATCAGCGCGCGCCACGTAGCCATGGCAAAAAAATGTCAGCTCGTCATGATGTGCAGCTTGCTGAAAACGACGCGAATCACTTATTACATGAAAATGACAAGTATTGAATTGCTGGGCTACTCCGCTGCGCTCTGTTTCTCCTCGGTCATCGCCTCCCAGGAATTACACAGCGAAACGTTAGAACTGGTTAACCCACTGTTGTTTATCGTGGTGCTCGGCAGCGCGCTGGCCTGCCTTTACCCACGAACCAAAAAGTTCGCCTCACGATTCACCCGCGGGTAACCAACCGATAGAGACAGCGATAACAGCCGTCAAAAAATGACCGGAATGTTAAAACTGTTATCATTTAATACCCCTCGACTGTCTCTGCCCCCATGCCGTTCCCCCCTCTAAAATCAAGCCGAGTCTTCTTCTCCACGGAGTTTGCATGTTCGGTCTTGATGCGTTTCACCTCGCGCGAATTCAATTTGCCTTTACCGTTTCGTTCCACATTATTTTTCCCGCCATCACCATCGGCCTCGCCAGCTATCTGGCGGTGCTCGAAGGTCTGTGGTTGAAAACCCGTAACCCGGTCTGGCGTTCGCTGTATCAGTTCTGGTCAAAGATCTTCGCCGTCAATTTCGGCATGGGCGTCGTGTCCGGGCTGGTGATGGCCTATCAGTTTGGTACCAACTGGAGCGGTTTTTCGCAGTTTGCGGGCAGCATTACCGGCCCGCTGTTAACCTATGAAGTGCTGACCGCCTTCTTCCTCGAAGCCGGTTTTCTCGGCGTCATGCTGTTCGGCTGGAACCGCGTCGGCCCAGGGCTGCACTTCTTCGCCACCTGCATGGTCGCGTTGGGCACCATCATCTCCACCTTCTGGATCCTCGCCTCCAACAGCTGGATGCAGACGCCACAGGGATATGAAATCGTCAACGGGCAGGTCGTGCCGGTCGACTGGTTTGCGGTGGTGTTTAACCCATCGTTCCCTTACCGACTGCTGCATATGTCCATTGCCGCGTTCTTGAGCAGTGCGCTGTTCGTCGGCGCGTCGGCGGCCTGGCATCTGCTGCGCGGCAACCAGACGCCAGCTATTCGCACCATGTTTTCCATGGCGCTGTGGATGACGCTTATCGTCGCCCCAATTCAGGCGATGGTCGGTGATATGCACGGTCTCAATACGCTCAAGCATCAGCCAGCGAAAATTGCCGCCATTGAAGGCCACTGGGAAAACCCGCCGGGCGAACCCACGCCGCTGCTGCTGTTTGGCTGGCCGGATATGGAGCAGGAGCGCACTCGCTTCGGGCTGGAGATCCCGGCGTTGGGCAGCCTGATCCTCACCCACAGCCTGGATAAACAGGTTCCGGCGCTAAAAGCGTTCGCCAAAGAAGACAGACCCAACTCCACCATCGTCTTCTGGTCATTCCGCATCATGGCCGGGCTAGGCATGCTGATGTTGTTGCTGGGCGTCATGGCGCTATGGCTGCGCAAGCGGCAAACCCTTTACACCTCGCGCCCGTTCCTGTGGTTCGCGCTGCTGATGGGCCCTTCTGGCCTGGTGGCGATCCTTGCCGGATGGGTGACGACGGAGGTGGGCCGCCAGCCGTGGGTGGTTTATGGGCTGCAGCGCACGGCGGACGCCGTCTCAGCGCACGGTGACCTGCATATGAGCGTCAGTCTGCTGACCTTTTTCGTTGTCTACAGCTCGGTCTTCGGCGTGGGCTACAGCTATATGGTGCGCCTGATCCGCAAAGGCCCGCAGCCGTTTAGCCCTGAACCGCAAGGAACCCCAGCACGTCCACTATCTGCGGCGATGTCCCACGAGGAGGAGCGAGTATGAACATCGATCTGTCCATTATCTGGTTTGTGATTATTGTGTTTGCCACCCTGATGTATATCGTCATGGATGGTTTTGATTTGGGGATTGGCATTCTCTTCCCCTTCACCCGCAGCGCGCAGGAGCGCGATGTGATGGTAAACAGCGTGGCGCCGGTCTGGGACGGCAATGAAACCTGGCTGGTGCTCGGCGGCGCGGGGCTATTTGGCGCGTTCCCGCTGGCCTACGCGGTGATTATCGACGCCTTGACCATTCCGCTGTCGCTGATGCTGGTCGGCCTGATCTTTCGCGGCGTGGCCTTCGAGTTTCGTTTCAATGCCACGCCGTCGCACCGGCCATTCTGGGACAAGGCCTTCATGGGTGGTTCGATTCTGGCGACCTTTTGCCAGGGAATCGTCGTTGGCGCGGTAATTAACGGCTTTGAGGTAACGGGACGGGCCTACAGCGGCGGTGCCTTCGACTGGTTCACGCCGTTTACGCTGTTCTGCGGCGTGGGGCTGACTATCGCCTACGCGCTGCTGGGTGCGACCTGGCTTGTGATGAAAAGCGAAGCCTCGCTCCAGCATACGATGAAGCGCAGCGCGCGCGGGCTGCTGCTGGCGCTACTGGCGGTTATCGCTATTATCAGCCTCTGGACGCCGATGCAGCATGAGGCCATTGCCCGACGCTGGTTTAGCCTGCCGAATCTCTATTATCTGCTACCGGTGCCGCTGCTGGTTATCGCCGCCAGCGCCCTGCTGTGGCGGCACCTGGCACGAGATACCAGCCATGCGCAGCCGTTTATTCTGACGCTGGTGCTGGTGTTCCTCGGCTTTAGCGGACTGGGGATCAGCATCTGGCCCGCCATTATTCCGCCGTCCATTACGCTCTGGCAGGCCGCAGCGCCCGTGCAAAGCCAGGAGTTTATGCTGATTGGCGCGCTGTTTATTATCCCGATTATTCTGGTGTACACCTTCTGGAGCTATTACGTTTTTCGCGGCAAAGTGCCGCAGGATGAGGGCTACCATTGATGAAAAATCGCTGGGTTTCACGCCTTTTCTGGCTGGTCGCATTATGGGGCGGCAGCGTATTGGCGCTGGCCGTGGTGGGGAGCCTATTTCGTGTACTGATGACCGCGGCTGGGTTTAAATCCTGATATAACAACGGGATGAATGTTTTAAGCTTTACGTGCCCGGACTATTCTTAATTGGACGGGCCTTCACATTTCCTCCATGTTTTATTGGTCAACTACATCCCATACACAAAAGCAATGTATGGAGTACATGATGAAGAAAATTATTGCACTGTCTGCAATCCTGGCAATGGGTCTGTGTTCAACCGCTTTCGCCGCCGACCATCAGGAGCCGCCGAAAAAGCCGCCTGTAGAACAGCAGCATAATGGCCAGCCGCCGCACGATAACAAAGGCCCGCAGCAGGATGGCAAAGGCCAGCCGCCACGCGACAACAAAGGTCCACAGCACGATGGCAAAGGCCAGCCGCCACGCGACAACAAAGGTCCACAGCACGATGGCAAAGGCCTGCCGCCGCACGACAATAAAGGCCCGCAGCATGATGGCAAAGGCCAGCCGCCAAAACACGACGGCGACAACAAGCTGCCACCGAAAGACGGGCAGCATAACTAAGTAAAAAAGGCCGGAGATTCCGGCCTTTTTGTTTGGCATTGTTGCCTTTCCCGGCGTCGCGTTGCTCGGCCGGGCTACATAAGCGGCGCTATTTCCGGCGCGGTAAGGTTTTCAGCAAATCGTCCGGGCTGACCGATGCCACCACGCTGCCCGGCAGCGGCATCTTCAGGATGTGGTTTTTGATTTTGCCAATCACATGCATTTCACACGGGCGGCAGTCAAATTTCAGCGTCAGCACTTCGTCACCGTTAATCAACTGCATCGGCGTGGCTTTCCAGCTTTTAATCGACCCCTTCGCCTGTTTTGGACACAGGTTAAAGGCAAAGCGCAGGCAGTGTTTGGTGATCATCACCGGCACGTCGCCCTTCTCTTCATGCGCCTCATAGGCTGCATCAATCAGCTGTACGCCGTAGCGATGATAAAACTCACGCGCCTTGTGGTTATACACGTTGGCCAGGAAGTTAAGATGGCTTTCCGGATAGACCGGCGGCGGCGTGGTTACCGCTTTACGGCTTCCGCGCACGTAGGCCGCCAGACGCGCTTCATCGAGCATTTCTACGGTTTCACGGCGCAGCTGGTTCAGCATACTGTTAGGCACAAAAAGTGCCTCCGGCAGCATGACGTCAACCCCGCGCGGATAGTAGATCGTCTGGCCCAGCTTGGCGATCCCGTCCTGCAGCTGGCTCAGCGCTTTCTCCGCATTGTTCGCCGCCGCAAACTCACCGTCCAGGGTATGCGTCACGCTAACGCCATCTTCGCTGGTCATGGTCAGCACCAGTTGTTCCTGCCAGCCTGACAGCTCGATATCCACCTCAATGCGGCGTTCGCTGGAGGTTTTCAGCAGCGCCTGCTGCCAGTTGTGATCGAGATTGCGGTTCAATACCTGATGCGGACGCGCTTTATGCAGGTCAGCCGGCATCTCATTCGGCCACACGCGATAGCGGTTTTCACCGATTTTCTCTACCGTGTTGGCGCGGAAACCGACCACTTCACGTTTAATCAATACGTTCAGGCCATCGCCGTTGGCCAGCGGCTCGCTGACTTCCACATCGAGGGTATCTTTATTGACCTTCAGCACTTCACCGACCGGCAGGCCAACAAATTTCGGCGAGTCGAACGCACCGATGTTCATCTGGCGCTGGTTAACAAAGTAATCGGTGCTGCCGCGATGGAAGGTTTTGTCCGTTGACGGCACGAAGAAATGTTCAGTGCGTCCGGCAGAGGTACGGCCTAAATCACCGCGTTCTTCAATCAGCGTATCGAGCATCTGGCGATAGTGCGCGGTGATGTTCTTCACATAGCTCATATCTTTATAGCGCCCTTCAATCTTGAAGGAACGTACGCCCGCGTCAATCAGCGCGCCAAGGTTGGCGGTCTGATCGTTATCTTTCATCGACAGCAGGTGTTTTTCGAACGCCACCACGCGACCCTGATCATCTTTCAGGGTGTACGGCAGACGGCAGGCCTGCGAACAGTCGCCACGGTTGGCGCTACGTCCGGTCTGGGCATGCGAAATATTGCACTGCCCGGAGTAGGCCACGCACAGTGCACCGTGGATAAAGAACTCGATGGTCGCATCGGTCACGTCATGAATGGCTTTAATCTGCTGCAGATTCAGTTCGCGCGCCAGCACGATCTGGCTGAACCCGACGTCCGACAGGAACTTAGCTTTCTCAACGGTGCGTATATCGCACTGGGTGCTGGCATGCAGCTCAATTGGCGGCAGGTCGAGCTGCATAATGCCCATATCCTGCACGATCAGCGCATCCACACCTGCGTCGTACAGGCTGGTAATCAGCTTCTGCGCTGGCTCCAGCTCGTCATCATGCAGAATGGTGTTGAGGGTAATAAAGATTTTCGCGCCGTAACGATGAGCAAACGGCACCAGCGCGGCGATGTCCTGCAGGCTGTTGCTGGCGTTATGGCGCGCCCCAAAACCAGGGCCGCCGATATACACCGCATCGGCACCATGAAGAATCGCTTCGCGAGCAATAGCGGTATCGCGAGCCGGGCTAAGGAGTTCAAGGAGAGTGTTCTGCTGGCGCATACAGTCAGGGTTATCCAGTCGGGTCACAAAATGGCGGCTATTGTAGCCAGAAGCCGCGACGGACGAAAACAGTTTCCACCGCTTGTGCGCCGCGATTAGCATAATTTCAGTAACCTATTACCGAAATGGGCATTTCCGCTTTCGACATCCGTCCGTTAGAGTCGGTTTCGTATTCCGGACTTTCCTCGTAACGGCCACGTTATGGTTCATTGTCATGATTTGCCGCAGGCCTGCCTGCGGCGTTTTCTTTGGGATAATGAATGATAGAGTGGAAATGGGTTACCTGCTCGCCGCTGTTGCGATAGGCATGCGCCAGGTCGCCCGCAAAGCGCAATCCCTGCCCGGGATAGAGCGTCCGCCACTCCCCCTCAACGCACATATCAAGCTGCCCACTAATTACCACTACGTGTTCAATCACCCCTTTTTCATGCGGCGTTGATTCGCTTAATGCGCCAGGCGCAAGGGTGATAGAGAAATGATCAAAGCACAGTACCGGGTCCCAGGGGAATACTGGTGTCACCACCATCGCCTGCTGTTGCGGGTCAAACGACTGCTCTGCGCCCGGTATTTCAGGCGTAATAAAGACCGAAAACGGCACGTTCAGACCGGTGGCTATTTTCCACAGCGTCGCCACCGTCGGGCTGGACTCGTTGCGTTCGATTTGCCCTAGCATCGCCTTCGACACGGCGGTCTCTTCCGCCAGCTTAGACAGGCTCCAGCCGCGCTGCTGACGTAAGGATTTCAGCGTTGCCGCCAGGTGTTGCGCAATATTCATTCCACCTCCATTCTCTTCCATCGCCAAAGTATACCCCACGCTGCCCGTGCCGTTTTAGCAAATCCGACGGCTCCATTGTACGTTATAGCGCACAATGCTACATTGAGTGGACGTTATAACGCACAAGAGGCTTTTATGCGATCCCCTTTGGTTCCTTTCCCTACCGTACTGGCCGGTTTTGTTGCCGTGCTGGTCGGCTACGCCAGCTCTGCGGCGATCATCTGGCAGGCCGCGGCGGCGGCGGGCGCAACCGCGGTACAAATCTCCGGCTGGATGACCGCGCTCGGTCTGGCGATGGGCGTCAGTACGCTGGTGCTGACGCTATGGCGCAAAGTGCCTATCTTAACCGCCTGGTCTACCCCCGGCGCGGCGTTGCTGGTTGGCAGCTTGCAGGGGGCGACGCTGAACGATGCGGTGGGCATTTTTATCTTTGCTAATGCGCTGATTGTGATTTGCGGTCTCACCGGCTGGTTTGCCCGACTGATGAAGCTAATTCCGCATTCGCTGGCCGCCGCGATGCTGGCGGGCATCCTGCTGCGTTTCGGCCTGCAGGCTTTCGCCACGCTACAGGGGCAACTGGTGCTGTGCGGCAGTATGCTGGTCGGCTGGCTGCTGTTTAAGGCGCTCGCCCCGCGCTACGCCGTGGTGGCGGCGCTGGCGGTCGGTATTGTCGCGGCGGCGTTAAAAGGTGACATTGTCACTGATTCGCTAAGCCTGGCAGTGGTGGCCCCGCAGTATATCGCGCCGCATTTCTCCCTTACCCAGCTGTTGAGCATCGGTATTCCCTTCTTTCTGGTGACGATGGCGTCGCAAAACGCACCGGGGCTAGCCACGCTTCAGGCCTCCGGCTATCGCGTTCCAATTTCGCCGCTGATTGTGGTCAGCGGGGCCTTTGGCCTTGTGCTGGCGCCGTTCGGGGTCTACTCCGTGTGTATCGCCGCCATTACCGCCGCTATCTGCCAGAGTCCAGACGCGCATCCCGACCCGTTGAAGCGCTGGCAGGCTGCGGCGGCAGCGGGGGGTTTTTATCTGATGGCCGGGATTTTTGGTGGTTCCATCACCGCGCTGATGTCAGCATTGCCGACGGCATGGATTCAAATGCTGGCTGGACTGGCGCTGCTCGGTACGCTGGGAGGAAGCCTGTTCCAGGCGCTGAATAACGATAGAGAACGCGATGCGGCCATGGTCACCTTCCTGGTTACCGCCAGCGGGGTAAGCCTGGCCGGCGTAGGGTCGGCATTCTGGGGATTAGTGATTGGCGGCGTCAGCTTTGCACTGCTATCCCGCAAGGCTCGCACGTAGTTGTGACGGTGTCACGCCGTTCGCTGCTTTAAAGCGGTTGCTGAAGTGGCTGGCGGAGCTAAACCCGCAGCACAGGGCAATGTCGGTCAGGGATTGCGTGGTGTAGCGCACCATCTGCTGCGCGCGGTCCATCCGGCGCTGCATCACGTACTGATGCGGTGCCAACCCCACGCTCTGACGGAACATTCGCGCAAAATGGTATTCGCTTAAGGCCGCCTGGGCGGCAAGGTCGGCGAGCGTCAGCGGCGCGGAGAGATTCGCATCGATATAGTCGAGCGTATTACGCAACACCGCCGGGGCCAGGCCGCCGGTCACCGTCGGCAGTCGCCACTGCACGTTGGCGTGATGCTGGATCAGGTGCGTTAGCAGCATGGTGCTGGCGCTACTCAGGGTCAACTGGTTTGCCGGTTGCTGCCAGTCATAGCCGAGTAGAAACTGACGGTAGAGCAGCGTAATTTTCGGGTCATCGCCAAAAATCTGTTCGTCGAGGGTTAGCGTCGCCGGGCTGCGATCCCACACCTGCTCACCTACCCTCCGCAGGTGTTCATCGGTGCAGTACAGGTGCACGAACGACAGATCGCCGCGAATATCCCACGTCGATTCGCTGTCCTTCGGCATCAGGCAAAAACGGTCCGGCCCACCGCCATTTTTCCAGCCATGAGGGGTTTTCTGATAGCTTTCGTAGCCGTCGGCGACGTACAGGCTCAGGGTGTGATGATCGCTCTTAACCGTCAGGTTGTCGCATTTGTTATACCAGGCCGCCAGCTGTATCCCAGAGTTGAGCGCCACGGTTTCCCGCAGCTGGGCGTTCTGACTCTGTAATCTTTCAAACGTTGCGTAGGCCATTAACATATCTATCACGATTATCGATAGTCTCAGTCTAGGGACTGTCGCCCGCAGAATCTAGCGTTCTCAGCGCGTCGCAGGCAAAAAAACCGCAAGAATATGCAAGTCCCCCGCAGCCTTCTGCAAGCGCCGCGCATCACATCCCCGCACACTGTGTTTTTCATTGTGATTTGGCGAGGAATGATGAACGTACTGCTCTATGCTCTGGTCGTTGTTATCTGGGGAACCACCTGGATTGCTATCTTTTTACAGCAGGGCCCGGTTCCTGAGGCGGTTTCCATTTTCTGGCGTTTTGCCATTGCCAGCCTCACCATGATGACCATTTTACTGAGTCTGCGCCGTCTACGCCCGTTGGCGCTGCGCGATCACCTGTTCTGCATCGTGCAGGGCTGCTGCGTGTTCGGCTTTAACTTCCTCTGTTTTTACACCGCCGCAAAATGGATTAACACCGGCCTTGAGTCAGTGATTTTCTCCATGGCGGTGCTGTTTAACGCCATCAACAGCTTTATCTTTTTCCGTCAGACGCCACCGAAGCGCTTCTATCTTGCTGCACTGCTGGGGTTATGCGGCATCGTCACCCTCTTCTGGGATGACCTGCAGGCGGTAGGCATGAGCAGCACGCTGCTGGCCGGGATTTTACTCAGCGCGCTCGGGACCTACGGTTTTTCGCTGGGGAATATGCTCAGCATGCGCCACCAGCGCCGTGGCCTGGAGACGCTGACCACCAACACCTGGGCGATGCTTTACGGCACCATTATCATCGGCGTTATCGCCCTGCTGCGCGGTGATGATTTCACCCCACAGTGGACGGTGAGCTATATGGGCGCCCTGTTCTATCTGGCGATCTTCGGTTCGGTGATTGCGTTCGGCGTCTATTTCACCCTGGTTGGGCGTATTGGTGCCAGCAACGCCGCCTACAGTACGCTGCTGTTCCCGCTGGTCGCGCTGACGCTGTCGACAATGTACGAGGGCTACCAGTGGCATGCGAACGCGGTGGTCGGGCTGGTGCTGATTCTTCTGGGGAACCTGGTGATGTTTGCCAAACCGGAAATGTGGCGAGTGCCGTTTTTAAGTCGGGCGTGATCCCGGCGTCGCTTTGCTCGGCCGGGCTACGATATCGCATGTAGCCCGGGCGTTTGTCTGTATCACACTGTATCTGGCCTCTCTTTGGATACCGTGGCTGGCAACATCCCCGTAATCCCGCACATCCTCGTCGCGATAGCCGCCTATACTTCGTTCGCTATCGTTTTTGATTTGATGATATCAAGCCTCTGTCCAGGAGAAATTCATGAACGCTTCAGCCTCTTCCGTATCTCCCAGTATATGTAAACCCCCATCACCCATATGAAACTTCGGGTATATCTTTTTTGGCGAAGGGAATTATGCCGAGCAGGCGTCTGCAATTGCGCAACTATTAAAAGAAGCCAGAGCATGAATAAATAAAATAAGGGCGGCACCTGCGTGTCGCCCTTTATTTACGAGAACGCTAAAGTAAAATTACTTCTGGGATGGATCGAATTTAACGGCATCAATGGCCATATCATCGATAACCTGTTTCAACGTATCCAGCGTCAGCTGGGAGTTGGAGTTAGACAGGTCTTTACCCTCGCCTTTACGCACCACTTTAATGACCGGTTTATTGGTCGCCGCGTCAATCAGTTCGCCTTCAAAGTAGAGGTTGGTATTCATGGTACGGTGGCCGGTCGCCGCTTCAGTACCCGCAACCACCATCGCGATTGGGATCACTTCGTAGAACTGCAGGCCTTCTTTGCTGGAGTCAACGGCGGTAATCGCACCGCGGAAGATCAGGCTATGCGGGCCAGCCGTCGTCGCCAGCGGCTTACGCTCGCTGATGGCTTTTTTCAGCTCGGTGTTGGTGTAGTTCAGAATGTCGGTCAGCGCTTTCTGCCCAACCTGCGTCGTCGGCTTCGGTACCGGGTAGTAGGTTACCGGGTTGTAGACGACGTTAGCGTAGTTAGCCGGTTTGTAGTCCGGAGAGATCCAACGCAGTTCCGTTTTTCCTGACGCCGTGGTGGCTTCCTTCAGGCCAGAATAATCTTTTAAAAATCCTGAATATTGCTCGGGGGTGGTGGTCTTCGATGCACAGCCCGCTAATGCCAGAACGCCCACAAGGGCCGCCGCTTTGAAAAACGCTTGAGTACGCATGAGAATAATCCCTGATAAATGCACAAATGCCAGTAAGTTATAGCAAATGAATCAGGAGTTTGTCGCGGCAAAAATGGAGTCTGCTCTCATTATTCACAAAAATGATTCACGGCATAACGGGCTTGCGCCCGTTATATAAATACCAATTATGATTTCTTGCGTGCCAGCAGAGTAGCAAAGCGTAATTTAATGCGATTACCGTTTTCATCGGTACGGTGAAGTTCGCCTACGTCCTCGTTATATTTCAGCAGATCCCAGCCTTCGTAATAGTTTTTCAGCTCACCGGCTTTAAAAGCAAACGGAAAACCAACGGTGCAAGGGAAATCCTCGGTGTCCATCGCGGCGACAATCAGGTTGTAGCCACCCGGTTTGGTGCAGCGCTGCATGTTGGGGATAAGGCGTGGGATAGTGCTCGACTCAAGGAACATCATCACCACGGTGGAGAGAATAAAATCATATTCACCGTCAATGGTCAGCGTGTTGAGATCTTTCACCGACGCTTGCAGGTTTTCCAGCCCTTCCGCTTCGCGAATCGACAGCAGGTTCTGGATGCTCATTGGGTTCTTATCCCACGCCGTCACATCGTAGCCGTTTGCCGCCAGATAGAGGCTGTTACGCCCGTTGCCACAGCCAAGATCCAGCGTTTTACCTGGCGCAACCTGCGTGGCCGCATACAGCACGTCAGAATGGGTGCGGGTCAGGCCATATTTTTCGGTGAAGTAGTTTTCGTCACGAGTAGTCATTGTTCATCCTTCGGTTTCATCAGTGTCGACGGAGCAACACGGGTCAAAAGTTTGCCCTGAAGCAGCAACAGCAGCGTTTTAATCAGCAGCAGGCCGATCACGATATTGGTGAAAATAAACAGCGGTAGCGCCAGGTTATGGAAAAAACCAGAACCGCTGGCGTGGCCAAGATGTAGTCCGGTGGAAGCCAGTGCGGAAATACCGAACGAGAAGCTCCAGAACGAGGCGTTAAACGCCTGGCGCAGATACCAGGGCATCAGGCGCAACATAAACAGCAGCTGCAGCAGGCCATAGCCAAACAGCATTTTGGCAAACACATCCGCATGGCCGCCGTTGATGCTCAGCCAGGCGTTACAGGCCACCAACGCTGGGGCCAGTTGAATGCCGAGCGAAGTACGTAGCGGTACGGAGAGCACCCCGCCGCTGCGTAAGCGCTGGACGATGGCAGGCTCGAGCGTAATCCATGAAATAACCCCTGCGCCAAGAAACACCAGCCCGGCGTCGTTAAAGCCCAGCGCTCCGCAGGCCATCGCGCTGATGAAATTGTTGGCCACGGTGGGCAAATAGAGCCCCGGCGTGGTGGCATCTGCCGGATGCTCCCCGCGCCATAGCCCGGCGGTTTGCCAGGCGGCATAGCTCAGTTGCAACGCTACGCCGACGCAAAACAGGGCCAGCGCCAACGGCCTCGCCCACGGCGTCACGCCAATGGCCACCAGCATCGTCGTCGCTGGAAACAGGCTGACAAAACTGCTGGCGATGGGATGATTCATCTCCTGCCAGACGCTGTACGGAAAGCGTAGCGCCCGCGTCAGAAAAGCCAGGGTTAACAACCCCCACATCACAATAGCAAGCACCACCAGCGCATCGCCAATGCGATGACTTACCGGCAGAATGGTGCTGGCGTAACGCCAGGCAAAGCCCATTCCAATGGTGCCCAGAACCATCCCAAAGTAGCCCACGGGCAAATTAAGTACCCGAGCTTCATTCTCGTTATTATGCATTTAGTTTAATTAATCAAATTTTGTTAAGTTGTATTTTAAATGATTCTTTACTGGTGCGCTAGCGCGAAAAGGAAGTATAGATAAGCTTCACGCCAAGGATGCCCAGAACGGTTGCAGAAGTACGGTCTACCGCGCCTTTAATACGCAGATAAACGCGACGTGGTTTTTCCGCCGACAGTACCAGCGCCACCAGCGAATACCAGCCCGCATCAATCACGAAGCTCATTACCGGTACGATGTAGTAAAACGCGGTCGGAATGTTAGCTGGCAGCAGCGCGGTGAAAATAGAGGCAAAGACAATCGCCGTTTTGGGGTTGCTCAATTGGGTGAGCAGGCCGTCACGAAATGCTTTCCACAGGGAAAGTTCCCGTTTTTCGCCCCCTACCGCGATCGCCATTGGCTGACGCGCGCCGCGGAAAATTTTAATCCCCACCCAGATAAGGTAGGCGCCGCCGGCAATTTTAAGACCGATAAACAGTTCCGGCACCGCGTTAAGCACCTTTTGCAGCCCCAGCATCGCCATCATGGCAAACGTCGCCGCGCCAACGCCGGTGCCCAGCGCCGTCACCAGGCCGTGCATGCGGGAATGCACCACGGCAGTTCGCGCCACGTAGATAAAACTCGGGCCGGGGCTCATGACGCCCATCACTAATACGGCTGCAATCGCTATCAGACTGGATAAAAGCATCGCTCCCCCTGGAGGCTGTTGGTATTGAAGGTCAAAACGGATACCCCGTTATACTTCATTTTTCTGTCGCGCATAAAGCCAGACCGTTGCCATCACGGGCAGATTCCCTCCAGTATTGCGATGATTTGCTACATTTACTTTATCCGCATACCCATCGAGGCCATGATGAAAAAATATCGTCTCAGCGATGAAACGCGCAGCGTGCAAATTGGCGAACCCGGCGCCAGAGAGAGCGTGGTGGTGCGTCAGATTATTGCTTTGCAGGATTTTGCCGATGTGACCGTCGGTAGCCTCGGTGGCTGGGTCGAAAACGAACTGTCGCTGAGTCACGATGGCGAATGCTGGATTTATGATGAGAACAGCCTGGTCTATGCCGGGGCCAGAGTGACCGAAAACGCGAGGGTGACGCAGCCTTGTGAAATCAGCCATCAGGCCGAGGTCGGCGGCAACGCGTGGGTTCAGGCCAGCCGGGTCAGCCACCATGCGCGAGTGAGCGGCGATGCCACCGTGCACGATTCGCAGGTTCACGGCTTCTGCCACCTGTTTGGCTACGCCCATATCGCCGAGCAGTCGCAGGTCGTGGGTGCCCGAGGCTTAACCGCCGATAGCGAACAGGTGCTACAAATCTACGATGCCGCCCAGTTGCGGCACTGTCGGGTTGTACACCAGGCGCAAATCTACGGCAAAGCCTTGCTGGTGCATGCCTTTGTTGAGCATCGGGCGGAGGTTTTCGACAACGCCCGGTTAGACGGCAACGAAGAGAACAATATCTGGGTGTGCGACTGCGCCAAAGTCTATGGCCATGCACGCATTATCGCCGGGCGCGGCGAGGATGAGATCCCCACCTTGCGCTACAGCTCGCAGGTGGCGGAAAACGCGGTGGTTGAAGGCAACTGCGTGTTGAAGCACCACGTGCTGGTCGGCGGCAACGCGCACTTACAGGGCGGGCCGATTTTGCTCGACGATCACGTGCTTATTCAAGGTGATGCACGGGTCATTGGCGATGTGCTGATCGAGTATCACATTGATATCACCGATAGCGTGGTGGTGGAGGCGCTACCGGGAGACGCGATTCATCTCCGCGGGCGTAAAGCGATAACCGGGGCGCAGCGGATTACCCGCACCCCGCTCTTTGGTGCGCTATAGCGTGGTGGCGTCGACAATCCGCGCGTAGATATTCTGGTCGTGATAAACGCCGTTAAGGAACTCCGCCTGGCGTAAGCACCCTTCCAGTTGAAAACCGTTGCGCAGCGCCACCTGATTGCTGCGCAGGTTATCTACCCGACACTTGATCACAAAGCGGCGAATTTCCCCACGCTCGGCGTAGTAGCGAATAAATGCCTGTAGCGCCGCCGACAGCGTCCCTTTCCCCTGTGCACCTTCATCCAGCCAGTAGCCGATATAGCCCGTTTTGTTCGAGGGCTCGATCTGGTTGAACGACAGCACGCCCGCCATCTGGTTATCGACAAAAATCAGGAACATTTTGGCGATGCCGCGCTGATGCAGCATCATATTGCCCTGCACGTTCTGGCGAGAATCCTGTTCACTGTTAACGTACTGCGGCCAGTTCAGCGTCTGCTGAAGCCACACTTTGTTGCGCTGCACCAACTGGTACAGCCCCGAGACATGGCTTTCATTGACGGCATGGAGGGTGACGGAGTCATTGACGGTGATGGTTTCAGCGGTGGTCATTTAGGCTGTCTCTGAATCAAGAAAAACCCGGCGTCGCTACGGTACAAACCGGAAACATAGGTAACACTTTAGACCGGATACATGGGTAACAGTTATAACAGGCATAGAAGAGGAGACTCGCTATGCCCTGGACT
>NZ_JABBJF010000020.1 GCF_014218705.1 Kluyvera sichuanensis
CCCCCCCCCGACGCCGGGAATGTGCAATTATAAGAACGATTTAAACGGCAGATCCGGCTCAATGGTAAAGCAATCGTCGAAGCCACGCGGATAGTGATATTCGAAATTATCTTTATCCAGCGGCCAGGTAAACTTGCCGCCAACCTGCCAGATAAACGGCTTAAATCCGTATTTCAGACGGTCTTTTTTCATCTCCCACAGCACGCGAATTTCCTGCGGATCGGCCTGGAAGTTTGACCAGATATCGTGGTGGAAAGGGATCACCACTTTGGTGTTCAGCGCTTCGGCCATACGCAGCATATCGGCGCTGGTCATTTTGTCGGTGATCCCGCGCGGGTTCTCGCCGTAGGAGCCCAGCGCGACGTCGATATGGTGCTCGTTACCGTGCTTGGCGTAGTAGTTGGAGTAGTGGGAGTCACCGCTGTGATACAGGGTGCCGCCCGGCGTTTTGAACAGGTAGTTTACGGCGCGGGCGTCCATACCGTCCGGCAGTACGCCAGCGGCTTTTTGATCGGCAGGTAGCGTAATCAGCGCAGTGCGGTCAAAGGCATCAAGCGCATGAATTTCAATATCTTTTACCTTCACCACGTCACCCGGTTTCACCACGATGCAGCGCTCTTTTGGCACGCCCCAGCCCACCCACAGATCGACGCAGGTTTGTGGCCCGATAAATGGCACGTCGTCCGCGCAGTTCTGCATAACAGCGGCCGCCACGTTCACGTCGATATGATCGTTATGATCGTGGGTCGCCAGCACGGCATCGATCTGACGAATGGCAAACGGATCCAGCACAAACGGCGTGGTGCGCAGATTCGGCTGTAATTTTTTTACCCCCGCCATGCGCTGCATCTGATGACCCTGCTTCATTAGCGGGTTGCCGTGGCTCTGTTTCCCCGTACCACACCAGAAATCGACGCAGACGTTGGTGCTGCCCTCTGATTTCAGCCAGATACCGGTGCAGCCCAGCCACCACATCGCAAAAGTGCCCGGCGCGACCTGCTCCTGCTCGATCTCTTCATTCAGCCAGCTGCCCCACTCTGGGAAGGTGCTCAGGATCCAGGATTCTCGCGAGATGGTCTCAACTTTACTCATCGTGTTTTCCTCTTAAATCGTCATAAATAATCATACTGTGATTTGTTATGATTGATGTTGTCACCGTTTTTTCATTATTGCAATGATGTTTTTTGACGTGTGAGAGGGCGATCTCAATGGCTGGTAACCATAAATCAATAATTGTTAACCTATGTTTTATTATTACATAATTGATTTAATTGAATTAATTTAATGTTTTTTGAATGGTTATTAATTCCATCCTTTAAGTGTGCTTATTATTGCGGTGCGCGTCACATTTAATCAAATTGCATCTTGTTGTGATTATTTTTGATTATTAGAGTGTGTCACACCACCGCTGAGCAGGGTTGCTGGTTCAGCCACTTCATTTATCGGAGAGCGTTATGGAGATCCTCTACAACATCTTTACCGTCTTTTTTAATCAGGTGATGACCAACGCCCCGCTGCTGCTGGGTATCGTGACCTGTCTTGGCTATATCCTGCTGCGTAAAAGCGTCAGCGTGATTATCAAAGGCACTATCAAAACGATTATCGGTTTTATGCTGCTGCAGGCGGGGTCCGGCATCCTGACCAGCACCTTCAAACCGGTGGTGGCAAAGATGTCCGAGGTCTACGGCATCAACGGTGCCATCTCTGATACCTACGCCTCAATGATGGCAACCATCGAACGCATGGGTGATGCCTATAGCTGGGTGGGATATGCGGTGCTGTTAGCGTTGGCGCTGAACATCTGCTACGTACTGCTGCGGCGTATTACGGGGATCCGCACCATCATGCTCACCGGGCACATCATGTTCCAGCAGGCCGGGTTGATTGCGGTGTTCTTCTATATCTGCGGCTACTCGATGTGGACCACCATTATCTGCACCGCGGTGCTGGTGTCGCTCTACTGGGGCATTACCTCCAACATGATGTACAAGCCGACCCAGGAAGTGACGGATAACTGCGGCTTCTCCATCGGTCACCAGCAGCAATTTGCTTCATGGATTGCCTACAAGGTTGCGCCGTTCCTCGGTAAAAAAGAGGAGAGCGTGGAGGATCTGAAGCTGCCGGGCTGGCTCAATATCTTCCATGACAACATTGTCTCCACCGCCATCGTGATGACGGTCTTCTTCGGCGCGATTCTGCTGTCGTTTGGTCTGGACGTGGTGCAGGCGATGGCCGGTAAAACCCACTGGACCATCTACATTCTGCAAACCGGCTTCTCGTTTGCGGTGGCGATTTTCATCATCACCCAGGGCGTACGTATGTTCGTCGCCGAGCTGTCCGAAGCCTTCAACGGTATCTCTCAGCGTCTGATCCCCGGTGCCGTCCTGGCGATTGACTGCGCCGCCATCTATAGCTTCGCGCCAAACGCCGTTGTATGGGGCTTTATGTGGGGCACCATCGGCCAGTTGATTGCCGTGGGCATTCTGGTCGGCTGCGGCTCTTCCATCCTGATTATTCCTGGCTTTATCCCGATGTTCTTCTCCAACGCCACCATCGGCGTCTTTGCCAACCACTTCGGCGGCTGGCGCGCGGCGCTCAAGATTTGTCTGGTGATGGGGATGATCGAAATCTTCGGCTGCGTATGGGCGGTGAAACTGACCGGTATGAGCGCCTGGATGGGGATGGCCGACTGGTCAATTCTGGCACCGCCGATGATGCAGGGCTTTGCCTCCATCGGGCTGATTTTCATGGCCGTCATTATCGTGATTGCCCTGGCTTATATGTTCTTCGCTGGCCGCACCCTGCGTGCCGAAGAAGATGCGGAAAAACAAATGGCAGAAGTTTCTGCTCACTAAGGAGTGTTGATTATGACCGTACGTATCCTGGCTGTATGTGGTTGTGGGCAAGGCAGCTCCATGATTATGAAGATGAAAGTCGACCAGTTCCTCAAAGAGCAGGGTGTTGATCACACGGTGAACAGTTGTGCGGTAGGCGAGTACAAAAGCGAGCTGAGCGGGGCCGACATCATTATCGCCTCCACCCACGTGGCGAGCGAAATCACCGTCTCCGGCAACAAATACGTGGTGGGCGTACGCAATATGCTCTCGGCGGCCGATTTTGGTCCGAAGCTGATGGAAGTCATCAGCGCGCATTTCCCGAAAGACGTGAAGTAAGGACAACCTATGAAGCTACGTGATTCATTGGCGGAGAATAAATCCATCCGCCTGCAGGCGGAAGCCAATAGCTGGCAGGAGGCGGTCAAAGTGGGCGTGGATCTGCTGGTGGAGGCTGGTGTGGTAGAGCCGCGCTACTTCCAGGCGATTCTGGATGGCGTTGAGCGCTTCGGCCCGTACTTCGTTATTGCCCCAGGTCTGGCGATGCCGCATGGCCGCCCTGAAGAAGGGGTGAAGAAAAACGGTTTTGCATTAGTCACCCTGAAAACCCCGATGGTGTTTAACCACGAAGACAACGACCCGGTCGATATTCTCATCACCCTGGCGGCGGTCGATGCTCGCACCCATCAGGAAGAGGGCATCATGCAGATCGTCAATCTGTTTGAAGATGAAGCCAATTTCGACCGTTTACGCGCCTGCCGCACCGAGCAGGAAGTGCTGGATTTAATCGATAGCGCCACCCTGGCGGCGACAGCTTAAGAAGGAATTGAATATGTCATTACCGATGTTGCAGGTTGCGCTGGATAACCAGACGCTGTCCCACGCCTACGAAACCACCCGTCTGATTGCGGAAGAGGTTGATATCATTGAAGTCGGCACCATTCTTTGCGTTGGCGAAGGGGTGCGCGCGGTGCGCGACCTTAAGGCGCTGTACCCGCATAAAATCGTGCTGGCCGACGCCAAAATTGCCGATGCGGGCAAAATCCTCTCCCGTATGTGTTTTGAAGCTAATGCTGACTGGGTCACCGTCATCTGCTGTGCGGATATCAACACCGCCAAGGGCGCGCTGGACGTGGCAAAAGAGTTTAACGGCGACGTGCAGATTGAACTGACCGGCTACTGGACCTGGGAGCAGGCCAAAGAGTGGCGTGATGCGGGCATTCAGCAGGTGGTCTATCACCGCAGCCGCGATGCGCAGGCAGCCGGTGTGGCGTGGGGCGAGGCGGATATCAGCGCTATAAAACGTCTGGCAGAGATGGGCTTTAAAGTGACCGTCACCGGTGGGCTGGCGCTGGAAGATCTGCCGCTATTCGCGGGCATACCTATTCACGTCTTTATTGCCGGTCGTAGCATTCGTGATGCCGCGTCCCCGGTGGAAGCAGCGCGTCAGTTCAAGCGCTCTATTGCGCAGCTTTGGGGCTAAGGAGCGGTTATGTTGTCGAAACAGACACCGCTTGGCATCTATGAAAAAGCGCTCCCTGCCGGGGAGTGCTGGCTGGAGCGCCTGCGTCTGGCAAAAGCGCTGGGCTTTGATTTCGTTGAAATGTCGGTGGATGAAACCGACGAGCGCCTGTCGCGCCTCGACTGGAGCCGCGAGCAGCGCCTGGCATTGGTAAGCGCAATTGCGGAAACCGGCGTGCGGGTGCCGTCGATGTGCCTGAGCGCCCATCGTCGCTTCCCGCTGGGCTGTGAAGATGACGACGTTCGCAACCAGGGGCTGGAGATTATGCGTAAAGCTATCCGCTTCGCGCAGGATATCGGCATTCGGGTGATTCAACTGGCGGGGTACGACGTCTATTACCAACAGGCGAATGACGAAACGCGTCGGCGTTTTCGCGACGGCCTGAAGGAGAGCGTTGAAATGGCCAGCCGCGCGCAGGTCACGCTGGCGATGGAGATCATGGATTACCCACTGATGAACTCCATCAGTAAGGCGCTCGGTTATGCGCACTACCTGAATAACCCGTGGTTCCAGCTTTATCCGGACATCGGCAACCTGTCGGCGTGGGATAACGACGTGCAGATGGAACTGCAGGCCGGGATAGGGCATATCGTCGCCGTGCACGTGAAAGACACCAAACCCGGCGTCTTTAAAAACGTTCCCTTTGGTGAAGGCGTTGTCGATTTCGAACGTTGCTTTGAAACGCTGCGCGAGAGCGGCTACTGCGGCCCATATCTGATTGAGATGTGGAGTGAAACCTCGGACGACCCGGCGGGTGAAGTGGCAAAAGCGCGCGATTGGGTGAAGGCCAGAATGGCCCGCGCCGGGCTGGTGGAGGCGGCATAATGCAAAAGCTAAAACAGCAGGTGTTTGATGCCAATATGGATTTGCCGCGCTATGGTCTGGTGACCTTTACCTGGGGCAACGTCAGCGCTATCGACCGCGAACGCGGCCGGGTGGTGATTAAGCCCAGCGGGGTGGCGTATGAGACCATGACCGTGGATGACATGGTCGTTGTGGATATGGACGGCAACGTGGTTGAAGGGCGCTATCGCCCTTCTTCCGACACCGCGACGCACCTGGCCATGTATCGCCGCTACCCGTCTCTTGGCGGCGTAGTGCATACCCATTCTACGCATGCGACCGCGTGGGCGCAGGCTGGCCTGGCGATCCCCGCGCTCGGCACGACCCATGCGGACTATTTCTTTGGCGATATTCCCTGTACCCGGGCGTTAACCGAAGCTGAAGTGCAGGGCGAATATGAGCTGAACACCGGCAAGGTGATCATCGAGACGCTGGGTGACGTTGAGCCATTGCATACGCCGGGAATTGTGGTGTATCAGCATGGCCCGTTTGCCTGGGGGAAAGACGCGCACGACGCGGTGCATAACGCGGTGGTGATGGAAGAGGTGGCAAGAATGGCGTGGATCGCGCGCGGTATCAACCCGGCGCTTAGCCCGATCGACCGCTACCTGATGAACAAACACTTTATGCGTAAGCATGGCCCGAACGCTTATTACGGGCAGTGATCGTTAACCTAAAAATTGTGCTCCGGGATTTGTACGCCTTCGGGATGTTACTGGTCTGATTCCGGGGCCTTTTTACGGCAGGCGTTCTTCGCCCTCAGTGCGGGGGCGAAGAACGAAGCACGGGATTAGCGATACAGCGCAGCGCTCGCGTGGATCAAACCGTTGCTTCCGGGCTCATGTATCAGGATGGGCTGAAAATATTTCGCCCCCTGAGCATCGCTCTCCTGACTGAGCGCCTGGTCGGCCTCTTGCTCAGTGGCGATATTATGGTTGATATAGATAACCCCCAGGCTCTGAACATCGTCCATGTTACGTGCCTGATGGCCATCGATCTTAATGGCAGCCTGTGCGCTGGCGCTTGCCAGTAACACAGCCATTGCGGCAATGACGATAGATTTCATACTCGACTCCTTACTGACAGTCCTGGCGATAACGCGGGGGCTCTCCTCTTGCTGTGGTTGACTACTGACTTAATTGTAATCGGTCTTTGGCAAGTGTATGGCGACCTTTTCTGATGCTGTTGTTCAAAAAATTGCCGCATTCGGGGCTGTTTAATTTTAAATCACTGACTTAGGTCGACTTTGCGTTTTGTGTGAATTTTTTGCGCAATCAGCTTGAGTTTCCCGGGGCTGGCAAGTATTATTACGCGTCATTTTTCAGCCGACCTTTAACACGTTCCTTGCCTCCATGGGCCTCGGCTGACCCAGACAGGAGGCTGAATAATCCGTAAGGAGCAATTCGATGCGTCATTACGAAATCGTTTTTATGGTCCATCCTGACCAGAGCGAACAGGTTCCGGGTATGATCGAGCGCTACACTGGTGCAATCACTGCAGCAGAAGGCACGATCCACCGTCTGGAAGACTGGGGCCGCCGTCAGCTGGCTTACCCGATCAACAAACTGCACAAAGCTCACTACGTTCTGCTGAACGTTGAAGCGCCGCAGGAAGTGATCGATGAGCTGGAAACTAACTTCCGCTTCAACGATGCCGTTATCCGCAGCATGGTTATGCGTACTAAGCACGCTGTTACCGAAGCGTCTCCGATGGTTAAAGCGAAAGACGAGCGTCGTGAACGTCGCGATGATTTCGCAAACGAAACCTCAGATGATGCTGAAGCTGGGGATTCTGAAGAGTAATTTCTGATGACCAATCGTCTGGTGTTATCCGGCACAGTGTGCAGAACACCGCTTCGCAAGGTCAGCCCATCAGGAATTCCTCATTGCCAGTTCGTGCTTGAGCATCGTTCTGTGCAGGAGGAAGCCGGTTTTCACCGGCAGGCGTGGTGCCAAATGCCCGTTATTATTAGCGGACACGAAAACCAGGCCATTACTCACAGTATAACGGTCGGCAGTGCAGTCACTGTTCAGGGTTTTATCTGTTGCCACAAAGCAAAGAATGGCCTGAGCAAAATGGTTCTGCATGCCGAGCAGATTGAATTGATAGATTCTGGAGACTAGCCATATGGCACGTTATTTCCGTCGTCGCAAGTTCTGCCGTTTCACCGCGGAAGGCGTTGTTGAGATCGATTACAAAGACATCGCAACGTTGAAAAACTACATTACCGAAAGCGGTAAAATTGTCCCGAGCCGTATCACCGGTACTCGTGCAAAATACCAGCGTCAGCTGGCTCGCTGCATCAAGCGCGCTCGCTACCTGTCCCTGCTGCCGTATACCGATCGTCATCAGTAATCGGCCGCCGTCTATTAACGACTTTAAGAGGATAAGGTAATGCAAGTTATTCTGCTTGATAAAGTAGCAAACCTGGGCACCCTGGGTGATCAAGTTAACGTTAAAGCGGGCTACGCTCGTAACTTCCTGGTACCACAGGGCAAAGCTGTTCCTGCTACCAAGAAAAACGTTGAATTCTTCGAAGCACGTCGTGCAGAACTGGAAGCCAAACTGGCTGACGTTCTGGGCGCTGCAGAAGCTCGTGCTGCACAGATCGTAGCACTGGAATCAGTAACCATCGCGTCTAAAGCAGGCGACGAAGGTAAACTGTTCGGTTCCATCGGTACTCGCGACATCGCTGATGCAGTTACTGCAGCTGGCGTTAAAGTTGCGAAGAGCGAAGTTCGCCTGCCGAACGGCGTTCTGCGTACTGTTGGCGAGCACGAAGTGGACTTCCAGGTTCACAGCGAAGTATTCGCTAAAGTTATCATCAACGTTGTTGCTGCTTAATCAGCAACCCACGTTTTGGTAACAACAAACCGCCGGCCTTGTGCCGGCGTTTTGCTTTTTAGACCTCCCCACTTTTCGACTGGCTATCTTTCATCCTTTTCGCGATAATCAAAAAATTAAAACAATATTTTAATTTTTGGTGAAAGAATGGAAACTCTGCGCCAGCATCCTCTGTTTTCCCGTAAAAACATCGTCTATCTCTGTGCCGCATTCTGCTGTCTGCTGTGGGGAAGCGCCTACCCGGCGATTAAGAGCGGGTATGAGCTGTTTCAGATCGCCGCCGATGATATCCCGACTAAAATCGTCTTTGCCGGCTACCGCTTCCTGTTTGCCGGGCTGATACTGCTGCTGCTGGCGATGGCGCAGCGCAAGCCGGTGGCGCGCCTGAGCGCACGGCAGTTCGGTCAGCTGACCCTGCTAGGGCTGACGCAGACTTCGCTGCAGTACATCTTCTTTTACATTGGCCTTGCCTTCACCACCGGGGTGAAAGGGTCAATCATGAACGCTACCGGCACCTTCTTTAGCGTGCTGCTGGCGCACTTTATCTACCAGAACGACCGACTGAGCTATAACAAGACGCTGGGCTGTATTCTCGGCTTTGCCGGGGTGATGGCGGTGAACTTCAATAGCGGGCTGCTGGACTTCAACTTTAGCCTGGGCGATGGCTCGGTGGTGCTGGCGGCGTTTATCCTGTCGGCAGCGTCGCTGTACGGAAAACGCATCTCCCAAACGGTAGACCCGACGGTGATGACCGGCTACCAGCTGGCGTTGGGTGGCCTGGCGCTGGTGGTCGGCGGCTATCTGAGCGGCGGCACGCTGACCTTCCACGGTTTCTCATCGGTGGCGATTCTTGGCTATCTGACGCTGCTCTCGTCGGTCGCCTTTGCGCTGTGGAGCATTCTGCTCAAGTACAACCGCGTGGGAATGATTGCGCCGTTTAACTTCCTGATCCCGGTATCGGGCTCGGTGCTGTCGGCGATTTTCCTCGGGGAAAATATTCTCGAGTGGAAATACGCGCTGGCGCTGGTGCTGGTCTGTTCGGGGATTTGGTGGGTCAATAAAGTTAAAAAGTAGCCCGGCCGGGCGAAGCGACGCCGGGGAGACTCGGCGTCGCGATCAAGATGTGTTAACGCGCGCGAATAAAGCTGCCGTCCGGCTGGCGGGTAAACAGCACCTGGCCGTTGTCGGACTCAATGGTTAACCCGGTTACCACGCCGTTGGCGTTCTTACGAATCTGTACCTTCTGACCATTCTTTAAATTGCTAAGCGGTTTACCCGTACCTTCGACCTGCGCCATGGCATATACGTCCGTTGGCGGCAGATTGTTGTCACGGAACAGCTGCGCCAGCGTTTTACCGGCTTCTACCTGATAGGTATGCCATTCGTTGCTGCTGCGGCTCTCCTGATACGGCTGAGTGCGCGACGGCGCAGCCTGCTGTTCGCTCGGCTGCTCTTCCTGCACCGGTTCCGGCGCGACAGGGGCAACCTGATCGAGATCGTTAGATGGCGTCACCAACTGGGCGTGAAGCGGCTGGGCGTCCGGCTGCGGCGTTTGCGACTGCGACTGGAAATCCAGCTGAGCGGAACGCGTGACCTGCGCCGGTGGGCTGTCGTCAGCGGAAGGCAGCAGGAAGCCGACAATAATAGCCAGTGCAGCAACAATCACGCCGCGACGGTGGGCAGGCGGCAGCGGGTCCAGGATGCGAAGATCGTCCGGCGCGTGCCAGATTTTCACCAGCAAAGGTTTTATTTCAAATCTCCCGGGCATGGCTCTCCTCCTGCTCCGTGTCGATGCTATCCAGTATAGATGGCTAACTGCCTGATGAACGTGGCAAAGCGCATTTTCATCATATCCTATAGGGCATCTGAATGGTTTCTTTTTCCCGGGAATTTGTCATCTTTCCTGACACAAAGTTTTACCCTGTGCGGCGTGGCTGCTATGCTGCCCGCTACTTTATACCCGAAGAAAGGAAAGACGATGGCCACCCCGACTTTTGACACTATTGAAGCACAGGCAAGCTACGGTATCGGCCTGCAGGTAGGGCAGCAGCTGAGCGAGTCCGGTTTGCAGGGTTTACTGCCGGAAGCACTGGTTGCCGGTATCGCTGATGCGCTGGAAGGCAAACAGCCTGCCGTGCCGGTAGACGTTGTTCATCGTGCGCTGCGTGAAATCCACGAACGTGCTGATGCCGTGCGTCGTGAACGTTTTGCGGCGATGGCCGAAGACGGCGTGAAATATCTGGAAGAAAACCGTGAGAAAGAAGGCGTAAACAGCACCGAATCCGGCCTGCAGTTCCGCGTTCTGACCCAAGGCGAAGGCGCAATCCCAGCGCGTACCGATCACGTTCGCGTGCACTACACCGGTAAGCTGATTGACGGCACCGTATTCGACAGCTCCGTCGCGCGCGGCGAGCCAGCTGAATTCCCGGTTAACGGCGTTATCGCTGGCTGGATTGAAGCACTGACCCTGATGCCGGTTGGCTCTAAGTGGGAACTGACTATCCCTCATAGCCTGGCCTACGGCGAGCGTGGCGCGGGTGCTTCCATCCCTCCGTTCAGCACCCTGGTCTTCGAAGTCGAGTTACTGGAAATCCTGTAATCCTCGCACTTATCCTCTCTCCGTCCGGGGAGGGGATACAAACTCCTGAAGTTAGATATATGTTGGGATTTAATCTTGCAAATACAGCAATTGCGTGTATTTTTGTGAGCTGTTTCCCATAGGTGAGGTGATATAACACTCACTTTAAACATAAAATTAACATTATATTTAAATCATAGTATTCATCCCTCCGATTCTTACCTAATATCGAGACATCCTATAGATAGGATCGTCTTGCATGACGACATAAAGGGCCAGTAGAGCCCGCACAACACAGACAGAAACAACAGGAAGAAAAATACATGGTTGATCAGATCAAAGTCGCTGCTGCCGCTGAGCAGGAGCCGGCTGAACAATCGCTACGGCGAAACCTCACAAACCGACATATTCAGCTAATTGCCATCGGCGGCGCCATCGGTACCGGGCTGTTTATGGGATCGGGCAAAACTATCAGTCTCGCTGGGCCATCGATCATCTTCGTTTATATGATCATCGGCTTTATGCTTTTCTTCGTGATGCGTGCGATGGGTGAGCTGCTGCTCTCCAACCTCGAGTACAAATCGTTCAGCGACTTTGCCGCAGACCTGCTTGGCCCATGGGCTGGGTATTTTACCGGCTGGACCTACTGGTTCTGCTGGGTGGTGACCGGGATGGCGGACGTCGTCGCCATCACCGCCTACGCGCAGTTCTGGTTCCCCGGACTCTCTGACTGGGTGGCCTCGCTGGCGGTGGTAGTCCTGCTGCTGAGCCTGAACCTCGCCACCGTGAAGATGTTCGGTGAGATGGAGTTCTGGTTTGCGATGATCAAAATCGTCGCCATCGTGGCGCTGATTATCGTCGGCCTGGTGATGGTGCTGATGCACTTCAAATCACCGACCGGCGTAGAAGCGTCGTTCGCTCACCTGTGGAACGACGGTGGCTGGTTCCCGAAAGGCATCAGCGGCTTCTTTGCGGGCTTCCAGATAGCCGTCTTCGCTTTCGTGGGGATTGAGCTGGTCGGTACCACCGCGGCGGAAACCAAAGATCCTGAGAAATCCCTGCCACGCGCGATTAACTCCATTCCAATCCGTATCATCATGTTCTACGTGTTTGCGCTGATTGTGATTATGTCCGTGACCCCGTGGAGCTCGGTTGTACCAAACAAGAGCCCGTTCGTTGAGCTGTTCATGCTGGTCGGGCTGCCGGCGGCGGCGAGCATCATCAACTTCGTGGTGCTGACCTCTGCGACCTCTTCTGCCAACAGCGGCGTGTTCTCTACCAGCCGTATGCTGTTCGGCCTGGCGCAGGACGGCGTGGCACCAAGCCTGTTCGCCAAGCTCTCTAAGCGTGCGGTACCGGCAAAAGGGCTGACCTTCTCCTGTATCTGCCTGCTGGGCGGCGTGGTGATGCTGATGGTGAACCCAAGCGTGATCGCGGCCTTCACCATGATCACCACCGTGTCGGCGATTCTGTTTATGTTCGTCTGGACGATTATCCTGTGCTCTTACCTGGTATACCGTAAGCAGCGTCCACACCTGCATGAAAAATCCATCTACAAAATGCCGCTGGGCAAAGTGATGTGCTGGGTCTGCATGGCGTTCTTCGCCTTCGTTCTGGTACTGCTGACCCTGGAAGCGGACACCCGTGAAGCGCTGATGGTGACGCCAATCTGGTTCATCGTGCTGGGGCTGGGTTGGATGTTCCTGCGTAAGAACAAGCTGGCTAAGTAAGCGAATTTCGCCCCTCACCCCGACCCTCTCCCCAGAGGGTCGAGGGGAAAAACCGCACCGAACGGTCCCCTCTCCCCTTTGGGGAGAGGGTTAGGGTGAGGGGGAAGCAACACAAAGCGCCCATCGTGGCGCTTTCTTTGTTTTTGAGCCCCGCCTCGTAGTCCCCCTTTTCTTAACGTGCTACTTTCCCCGCCACAAACGAAAAGCGTATGGAGATGAAATGCGTCAGAGAACGATTGTCTGCCCGGTGATTCAAAACGAGGGCGAATACCTGCTGTGTAAAATGGCCGATGACCGTGGTGTTTTCCCCGGGCAGTGGGCGATTTCCGGCGGTGGTATGGAGCCAGGCGAAACCATGGAAGAAGCGCTGAGACGCGAGATTGGTGAAGAGCTGGGAGAGGCGCTGGAGATTACTGAGGTGAAGCCGTGGACCTTCCGTGATGACGTGCGGGTAAAAACCTACGCCGATGGAACGACCGAGCAGATCTACATGATTTATCTCATCTTCGACTGCGTGAGCGCCAACCGGGATATTACTTTCAACGAGGAGTTTCAGGCGGTCGCGTGGGTGAAACCCGAAGCGCTGGCCAGTATGGACCTTAACGTGGCGACGCGGGAAACCTTCCGCCAGAAAGGACTGCTGTAATAGAAAACGCCTCCCGCAAGGGGAGGCGCGTAGTCATCTTATTCGCCTTTGAGCGCGCGCGGGAACAGCACGTTATTCTCGAGGCTGATGTGCTCCATCAGGTCATCGATCATCTCGTTGATGCCGTTGTACATCGCCTTCCAGGTGGTGCAGGCTTCCGGTGGAATAGTGACGTTCTGGGTGGTGTGCTTGATCACTTCCAGCAGTTCACCTGCCTCGTCATGCTCGCTTTCCATCACGCTGATTGGCCCCATCGCCTGGCTGCCCATGCCTTGTTTGATCATCGGGAACAGAATCTGCTCCTCTTTCATCATGTGGCTGGAAAGCTCCTGATGCAGCATGGTCAGGTATTTCGCCAGGCCTTTTGGCACGTTCGGTTTGTCGGCATGCACACGTTCGACTTTTGTGGCTTGTAGAATCAGCTCTGGCAGCTGTTCGCGGTGACGGTCGTGGTAACGCACGATGATGTGGTCGATGATTTCGGCCAGCGGTGCTACGCGCCAATCTTTTTCCACCGGCTGCTCGGCCAGTTTTGCCAGCTCAGCTTCAATCACGGCAACGTCGAGCTCTTTGCGGTCCGCCGCACGGGCCAGCGTCTGCTTACCGCCGCAGCAGTAATCCATATCGTATTTACGGAACAGCGCGGATGCGCGTGGGATGGAGAGCGCCAGCTCGCCTAATGGTTGGTCGCGAAAGGCCATTGCAGTTACCTCGTCATCAATAATATAAGATGTATTTTAAATGCATCTTTAAGTTGAGGATATACCCCTTTGTAGGGAGGGGGAATTCAGTGATGGTTGTCACAAAAATTTATTACGCTTTAACGTGCTGAATCTTATTGATAATGACGCTGGTAAGACCTGAATCGATTAAACAAGCGCGTGGCGCTGCCGATAGTGAGACTTCAGACCACCTGCACTTAAAGGCAAAAGATGTTTAAAAGAATAAAAGTGATTACCGTCCTGATTGTCGTACTGGTCGCGCTGGGCGCGATGCAGCTGATTTCGGCGGGCGTGTTTGTACGCGCGCTGAATAACGACAAGCAGAATTTTACCGTCTCACAGCTCTCCAGCCAGAACGTGGCGGAGTTTACCGATGCATGGATTAGCCTCAACCAGGCGCGCGTGACCCTTAACCGCGGCATGCTGCGTCTGCAGGGTACCATGGCGAGCAGCGTTAACGGCGGCGAACTGAAAACGCTGGTGGATACGGCCAACAATTTGCTGGCCGATGCGAAACGTCATTACGACACCTATTACGCTTTACCGGAAACACCGGGCATGGACGGCCACCTGTCAGACAGCCTTGAGAAACAGTACGGCATCTACTCCGCAACGCTCGCCCGCATGAATGAACTGCTGGCGGAAGGCAAGCTGGAAGAGATGTTCAAGCAAAACGCTGAGCAAAAACAGCAGGCGATGCAGGCGGTGTATCAGGACTGGCGTGCGGCGCAGGCAACGCTGACCAGCGCCGGGGTGAAACAAAATGAGAGCGACTACGTGCGGATTTTGTGGAGCCTTGGGGTCATGCTGGCAGTGGCGCTGGCGGTTATTGTGGTGAGCTGGGTGGCGATGCAGCGCGTGCTGCTCAAGCCGCTGCATAAAGTGATGGATCACATTCGTCACATTGCCGAAGGCGACCTGACCAACGATATTAATACCGAAGGCAGCAACGAAATGGCGCTGCTGGCGCGTAACGTCAACGACATGCAGCAGTCGCTGGCGAAGACCGTCGGCGTGGTGCGTGAAGGCGCTGACACCATCTACACCGGCGCAGGTGAAATCTCTGCTGGCAGTAACGATCTCTCTTCCCGTACCGAACAGCAGGCGGCCTCGCTGGAACAGACCGCTGCCAGCATGGAACAGCTGACCGCGACGGTGAAGCAGAACGCCGACAACGCGCGTCAGGCCACCCAACTGGCGCAGAACGCGTCTGAAACCGCGCAGAAGGGCGGTAACGTCGTCGACGGCGTGGTGCGTACGATGGACGAGATTGCCGCCAGCTCCAGCAAAATCGCTCAGATCACCAACGTCATTGATGGCATTGCCTTCCAGACCAACATTCTGGCGCTGAACGCGGCGGTAGAAGCGGCGCGAGCTGGAGAGCAGGGTCGCGGCTTTGCCGTGGTTGCCGGTGAAGTGCGTACGCTGGCCCAGCGCAGCGCGCAGGCCGCGAAAGAGATTAAAGGGCTGATTGATGACTCGGGCAACCGCGTCAGCGCCGGCTCTGCGCTGGTGCACGAAGCGGGTGAAACGATGGCGGAGATCGTCAACGCCGTCACTCGCGTCAGCGACATCATGGGTGAAATCGCTTCCGCCTCTGATGAGCAAAGCCGCGGTATTGACCAGGTCGGCCAGGCCGTTGCTGAGATGGACCGCGTTACTCAGCAGAACGCCTCGCTGGTGGAAGAGTCCGCCAGCGCCGCATCAGCGCTGGAAGAGCAGGCGGCGCGCCTGAATGAGACGGTGGCGGTCTTTAAAATCTCCCGCCAGCAGTCGATGCAGAAAGCGCCGATGAAAAAAGCCTTCGTGCCAACGGCGAAAGCTGCGCCGCTCAACGAAGCGAACTGGGAAACCTTCTAAGCCTCAGACCTCAGAGACCGGCACCACCGCCGGTTTCTGCGGTTTTGATCGCACCGCAATCACCACGCCTATCACCAGCAGCGCAATCCCGCTCAGCGTCAGCATCGGTGGCATTTCCTGGCGCAGCAGGAAGGTGTACAGCAGCCCCGCCAGCGTTTCAAAGACAATCAACGGCCCAAGGATCACCGTCGGCAGCCGTTGGCTCGCGACGTTCCAGCACAGCGCTCCCACCCACGAACAGAGCACGGCGATGGCAATCATCAACCCAATAAACACCGTTGGCCGTGGGCCGAAAGGCAGCGCAAACTCCGGCGTCTGGGCGTTCAACCACAGACAGGCCGCGACGTATCCGATAACGGAAACCGGCAGCGTGACCAGCGCCTGCGCGGTGGCCCACATCAGCGGCGGCTGGTGCGGATTCTCCCGCAGCCAGCGGGCGTTACGCAGGGCATACCACGCCCAGCACACCACCGACACGCTCGCCAGCGCAATCCCGGAGCCGTAGCGCCAGCCGCTGAAATCCGGCAGCCCCTGACGCAGCTCGGCGATATTCACGCACAGCAGGCCGATGCCAATCAGCACCAGCGCGGGCATCAGCCGCATCCACGACAGCTTACCGTCGCGCTGACTATAGAGCAGGTTGGCGAAAATCGGGATTACCACCGGCAGGGTAGCGATGATCATCGTTGAAACCGGCGCCCCGGTGCGCTGAATGGCGCTGGCAAGGCAGACGTAATAGATAAGGTTGCCGACCATCGTCAGCCCCAGCGCTGTCCACCAGTCCTGACGCGTAAGCTGACGCAGACGCGCCCGGCCGAGCCACGCCAGCGGCAGGGCAATCAGCCCCAGCGCCAGATAGCGCCCCATTGACTGCAATACCGCCGGGTAATCCGGCACGATTAACGGCCCGACAAAAATAAGCCCCCACATCAAACCCGCTAACAGGGCATACAGCACACCGCTAATCATCATGATTTCCACTTCTGTTGAACATGCTGAAAAGTGTAGGAGGGGAAAGCAGCGCCGTATTGTATGAGATTGCTGATTAGCGACGGACAACCTGTTTTTGGTAGCGCACCGGCGTAATGCCGTAGCGCTGAGTAAACGCGCGGGTCAGGTGCGACTGGTCGGTCAGCCCGGTGGCGGCGGCAACCTCAGCGGCGGGCATGCCGTGGGTGAGAAACTCTTTGGCGCGCCATAAACGTACGGCCATCAGCATCTGGTGCGGTGTGACGTGGAAGTGGGCTTTGAACTGGCGCTGGAAGTGCCACGGACTCAGCGCCGCGACGTTCGCCAGCTCGTCGAGGGTAATCGGGTGCATGTAGTTGTCGTAGAGATAGTCGCGCACGTGGGCAAAGCGGTGCGCCCCTTCAGCCAGCACCGGCGCATGGCAGGCCAGCGGCTGGAAGGTGTCGATCATATCCAGCAGCAGCCCTTTTTGCGCGAGCGGGTCGTCGGTATGCCAGAGGGCGTGGATCTGACGGCCAATCAACAGCGAGCGCTGCGGGTCGTGGCGGGTGACATCATCAAACCACCAGTGGCGAACGCCGGTGACCTCTTCAAGCAGATCGGGCTGGAGGTAAATCATCCGGTAGCGCCAGCCGTCGGCGGTTTCTGCCTCGCCGGTGTGCAGTTCGTCCGGATTCATGGTGACTACCGAGTGGACCGGTGCAACGTGCTGGGTACCGCGATAGCGAAAGCGCTCGGCACCGGCTTCAATCACGCCAATACCAAAGGCTTCGTGGGTGTGGGGTTCAAAGGCGTAGCGGGAGATATGGGCATGATAAAGCTCAACGCCCGGCACCTGCGCCAGATGGCGAAAGCGGGCGCTGTCTTTCTCATCGCTGAACTGTTCTGGTACGCCTTGCACGTGATATTTCCCCCTGGACCATTCTTTTATTATCAGAGATGGCCCGCGGGGGCGCTACCACATTTAACCGATTTTTAACGATTACAGGATGCCTTTGACGCTCTGTGCAAGCGGTGTGGTTGGGCGACCAATCAGTTTGCTCAGGGTGTGGCTGTCGTCGAACAGGCCGCCTTTGGAGGCCCCAACGTCAGAGTCCGCCAGCATGTCAGCCAAACCATCAGGCAGGCCCACGCTTTTGAGCGCGGCGGCGAAATCGGCCTGGCTCAGGTTCTGATACACCACTTTTTTACCGCTCTGTTTTGCCAGTTCGGCGGCCAGTTCACTCAGCGTCCAGCCGTGGTCCCCGGCTAGTTCGTACACTTTCCCCGCGTGGCCTTCTTCAGCAATGACGCGCGCGGCAGCAGCGGCGTAGTCTTCACGAGTTGCCGATGCGATCTTGCCTTCACCGGCGGCGCCAATAAACACGCCGTGCTCCAGCGCAGGCGGTGCGCTCGCCAGATAGTTTTCGGTATACCAGCCGTTACGCAGCAGCGCATAAGGAATGCCGGAGTCGGCCAGCATTTTCTCGGTTTCGACGTGTTCAACGTGCAGGCCCAGCGGCGATTTATCGGCGTGCAGCAGGCTGGTGTAGGCGATGAACTTCACGCCCGCCGCTTTGGCGGCGTTGATGATATTGCGGTGCTGCGGCGCGCGCTGGCCGACTTCGCTGGAGGAGATAATCAGCAGCTTATCCACGCCCTGAAGGGCTTTGGTCAGCGCCGCTTCGTCGCCGTAATCGGCCTGACGAACGACGATACCTTTCTGGCTCAGCGCTTCGGCTTTCGCCGGGTTGCGGACGACGGCAACCAGTTGGCTGGCGGCAGTGGTGTTGAGCAGGTTAGCAATGACGTGCTGGCCAAGCTGGCCGGTGGCTCCGGTAATGGCGATCATGGGTCTTCTCCTTCGTGTTCGTATGGTGTTGTGGTAAGCTATCACCATAACTAACTTTTAGTAAGTACGTACAAAAAGGTAAGTATGAAAGAAATAAATCCAACGCTGACGCAAAAGTTGCGTAACGGCAATCTGTTTGCCGAAAGCTGCCCATCACGGGACGTGCTCAAACACGTGACCAGCCGTTGGGGTGTGCTGATTCTGGTGGCGCTGCGTGAAGGCACGCATCGCTTTAGCGACCTGCGCCGCAAGATGGGTGGGGTCAGCGAAAAAATGCTCGCCCAGTCGCTGCAGGCGCTGGAGCAGGACGGTTTTATCAACCGTATCTCCTACCCGGTGGTGCCGCCGCACGTTGAGTATAGCCTGACGCCGCTGGGTGAAGAGGTGAGTGAGAAGGTGGCGGCACTGGCGGATTGGATTGAGGTGAATTTGCCGACGGTGATGGCGCAGCAGATCCCGACGTCGGCGTAAACGCCTCGGCCGGGCTACATGCCATCGTAGCCCGGCCGAGCGCAGCGACGCCGGGAAGTGCACAGGACTTACTTACTCAAATCCAACTGATAAATCGCAAACCCAATCTCATCCGTCGCCACCTGCTTCATCGGATACTGCGCTTTCTCTTTGATAAACGCCGCCGCTTTTTCTGACGGCGAGGTTTCAAAGCGGATATCAAGTTTGGTGTCGCTGTGAATCGGGGCCAGGCGCCAGTTGTTGTCCGCCGCCGGGTGAATTTCCCCGTGGTTCTTCGACTGTTCGCTAATCCACGCCGCCAGCACTGAACGGTTTTCATCCGGTGAAGCGAAAGCGATATGGCTGTCGCCGGTGCCGGCGAACTTGCCGCCGTAGGCGCGGTAGTTGTTGGTCGCGACGAGGAACGTGGCGTTCGGGTCAATCGGCTTGCCGTTAAAGGTCAGGTTCTTGATGCGCTCGGATGTCGGGTTGATGCTCTGGCATTCGCCGTCGTAGCGTGCCGGTTGGGTCACATCAACCTGATAATCGACACCGTCGATAACGTCGAAGTTGTAGGTACGGAAACCGTCCCAGTTAATCAACGACTGCGGCTTGCTGCTGTGCGGGTCAATCTGGTTGAACTGCCCGGCGGAGCACTCCAGCCACTCTTTCACCTCTTTGCCGCTGGCTTTCACCACCACCAGGGTGTTCGGGTAGAGATAGAGGTCGGCGGCATTACGGAAGGTGAGCTGGCCTTTTTCTACTTCGACGTAGCTTGCCGGATCGTTCTTACGTCCACCGACTTTGAACGGCGCGGCAGCAGAAAGCACCGGCAGTTTTGCCAGATCCGGGTCGCCCTGAATAAAGTGCTCAACGTAGGCTTTTTGCGCCATGTTCACCACCTGCACGGTCGGGTCGTCCTGCACCAGCGACAGGTAGCTGTACATATTGTCGGAAGACTTGCCGATAGGCTTGCTGACAAACTCGCGGGTGGCATCGTGATCGGCCTTCAGTGCATCAACCAACTTGTGGTCTTCTGCCGCCAGCGATTTCTTCGCTGCCGCATCGTAAATCGGGCGTGCCTGCGCCTGTGCGGAAGCTACCTGCCATTTGCCGCTGTCGTTGTTCAGCACCAGGTCAACTACGCCCAGATGGTCGCCCCACATTCCCGGCATTACCGCGGGAATGCCGTTAAGCGTGCCTTTGGCAATATCCGCCCCTTTGATGCTGGCGAAGTCTTTGCTCGGGAACACCGCGTGCGCGTGGCCAAACATAATGGCATCGACGCCCGGCACCTGGCTTAAGTAATAGACGGAGTTCTCCGCCATCGCCTGATACGGGTCAGCGGAGAGGCCGGAGTGGGCAATTACCACCACCACGTCTGCGCCGTTGGCGCGCATCTCGGGCACGTATTGACGCGCGGTTTCGGTGATGTCGTTCACCGTCACTTTGCCGCTCAGGTTGGCTTTATCCCAGGTCATGATCTGCGGTGGCACAAAGCCGATGTAGCCAATCTTCAGCGTCTGCTTGTGACCGTCTTTATCGACCACCTCAGTTTCTTTAATCAGATACGGCGTAAACAGCGGCTTTTTGGTCTTAACGTCGATGATATTGGCATTAACGTACGGGAATTTAGCGCCTGCCAGCGCTTTATGCAGGTAATCCAGACCGTAGTTGAATTCGTGGTTACCGAGGTTACCGACGCTGTAATCGAGCAGGTTCATGGCTTTATAAACCGGGTGCACATCACCCTGTTTCAGCCCTTTGGCCGCCATGTAATCGCCCATCGGGCTGCCCTGGATAACGTCACCGTTATCGACCAGTACGCTGTTTTTTACTTCATCACGAGCAGCGTTAATCAGGCTCGCGGTGCGCACCAGCCCGAATTTTTCGGTGGCGGTATCTTTGTAGTAATCAAAATCCATCATATTGCTGTGCAAATCAGTGGTTTCCATAATGCGGAGATCCACCGTTGCGGCATTTACGCTGGCAGCAATCAACGTCGCCAGAAGCGTTGCGCTAAACTTGATCATCAGAGGCATCCTTTTTTTAGATCTGAGACACAGATTTAAATGTATTTGTATTCTGTTACTTACGAGGATGTGAATCATGCCAGAAATGCGTGACAGGAAATCGGCAGCGGTTCACAGATATCCGGGACGATGATGGGAATAGCAGAATTAACGGCGATGCGATATAAATAAAACAATAAGTTAACGCCACTGTAATCTCAACGAGGTGGAGAATGTTAGAACAAGTCTGTCAGCTTGCGCGTGACGCAGGCGATGCCATTATGCAGGTGTACGACGGGAAGCTGCCGTTGGACGTCACCAGCAAGCAGGATGATTCGCCGGTTACGGCCGCCGATATCGCCGCGCACCATGTGATTATCAAAGGGCTGAAGGCACTGACGCCGGACGTGCCCATTCTCTCAGAAGAGGACCCACCGGGCTGGGACGTACGCCAGCACTGGCAGCGTTACTGGCTGGTGGATCCGCTTGACGGCACCAAAGAGTTCATCAAGCGCAACGGCGAGTTCACGGTCAATATCGCGCTGATTGAAAACGGCAAGGCGGTGCTGGGCGTGGTGTTCGCACCGGTACTCAAGGTGATGTACAGCGCGGAAAACGGCAAGGCGTGGAAAGAAGAGTGCGGCGTGCGTAAGCCGATTCAGGTGCGCGACGCGAACCCGCCGAAGGTCGTGGTGAGCCGTTCTCACTATGCCAACGATGACGAGCTGAAAGAGTATCTGCAGCAGTTGGGCGAGCACGATACCGCATCTATCGGCTCATCGCTGAAGTTCTGCCTGGTGGCGGAAGGCGAAGCGCAGCTTTACCCGCGCTTCGGGCCAACCAACATCTGGGATACCGCCGCAGGGCACGCGGTGGCCGCTGCAGCCGGTGCTCACGTCAACGACTGGCAGGGGAAAACGCTGGATTACACCCCGCGTGAATCGTTCCTGAACCCCGGCTTCCGGGTCTCTATTTTTTAATTGAGTAGCTTATGCAGCAGGGCAACCACCTGCTGCACTTCTTCCTGCGTCAGCGCCCCATCTTTGGCCCACTGAACCCGCCCCTCTTTGTCCAGCACCACAATGGCAGAACTGCCTTCATCCAGTTGCCAGGCTTTGCGCACCACTCCATCGCTGTCGACGATAAACTGTGACCACGGATAGAGCTTTTTATTGCTCTCAATACTGCTGCGCACGAACATCGACGAGCCAGGGATCGCGTCGTCCGTATTCACAATTGTGGTGGTCTGGTAACGGTCGTGCGGTAAATTCGCCGCTTTAATCGCCTCGACGAGTGTCGCATTTTTCTCTTTTGCCGATGAACGCCCGGCAATATGTTGCACCACTCTCACTTTTCCAGGCAGCTGCGCGCTATTCCAGTTTTTATAACTAAACTTATCGTTATCGAGAATCAGTTCGCCGCGATCCGCCACGCCAACCGGCGAAACACGTTGTCCATTTGTAAAGTTATGCGCGGCAGCCATTAACGGCATTAACAGGCATGAAACCGCCAGCAGGGTACGTAGGGTCATGGTTTTTCCTTTTTATATGCAGGTGATCCGACCACTTGGCCGATAGCTTTAATCATATGTGCGATCTATGGTTTTTTCCCGCAAAGGTGGTGCCAGTTTGTGGAGGAACGCACACAATCTCACGAAATCGAAGGCTTATACTGTGTTCGTCGTATAGCTGAAAAGAAAGTTCTGAATTATTGTAATAAAAAGGTAAATAAGGTCCTCTAAGATAGAGGACCTCTGTTGTTATGGACTATAGTTAACAAGTACTTCACTTTGCGCCCCGGAGCGTTGAGCCAAATGTGGACAACAAGGGCGTAGTACTTGCAGGAGATTAGAATGAAAATTTTCCAACGCTACAACCCGTTTCAGGTAGCCAAATACGTTAAGACCCTGTTCCGTGGACGGTTGTACATCAAGGACGTTGGCGCTTTTGAATTTGATAAGGGCAAAATTCTTATCCCAAAAGTCAGAGACATTCAGCACCTTTCTGTGATGTCTGAAGTTAACCGCCACGTGTTACGCCTACAGACAGACATGGCGTAATCAGAACACGATGCGGCAGAATTAAAAACGGCTCCCAATGGGAGCCGTTGATGTTTCTGGCACTCGCGTTTTATGCGGTGCGCTGTTCGCTTTCAATGATATCGGCCTGTTTCGGCACCAGCACCGTCGGCTTGTTATCAATGCGCGTCACCAGCAGCTGGTCGATGCGGTAGTTATCAATATCCACTACCTCGAACTTGTAGCCGGAGAACTTCACCGCATCGGTGCGTTTCGGGATTTTGCGCAGCATAAACATCATGAAGCCGCCGATGGTTTCGTAGTTGTCCGACTGCGGGAAATCGTCGATATCCAGCACGCGCATCACGTCATCAATTGGCGTACCGCCATCAATCAGCCAGGAGTTTTCGTCACGGGCGACGATCTGCTCTTCAAGCCCCTGGCCGACCAGGTCGCCCATCAGCGTGGTCATCACGTCGTTAAGGGTGATGATCCCCACGACCAGCGCGTATTCGTTCATGATAACCGCGAAGTCTTCGCCGGCGGTTTTGAAGCTTTCCAGCGCTTCAGAGAGGGTGAGGGTGTCCGGCACGATCAGCGTATTGCGGATCTGCACGCCGCTGTTCAGCGCCATGCTCTGGTTAGCCAGCACGCGGTTCAGCAGGTCTTTAGAGTCGACGTAGCCAATGATGTGGTCAATGTCTTCGTTACACACCAGGAACTTGGAGTGCGGGTGTTCGGCGACTTTGTTTTTCAGACTCTGTTCGTCTTCGTGCAGATCGAACCAGATAACGTTTTCGCGCGGGGTCATCGACGACGGCACGGTACGAGATTCCAGCTCGAACACGTTTTCAATCAGCTCGTGCTCCTGCTTACGCAGTACGCCAGCCAGCGCACCGGCTTCCACCACCGCGTAGATATCGTCGGAAGTAATGTCATCTTTACGCACCATCGGCAGCTTGAAGATGCGGAAGATGATGTTGGCCATGCCGTTGAAGAACCACACCAGCGGCCGGAAGACCGCCAGGCAGAAGCGCATCGGGTTGATGATACGCAGAGCCACGGCTTCAGGCGCAATCATACCGATGCGTTTCGGGGTTAAATCCGCGAACAGGATAAACATCCCGGTCACCAGCGAGAAGGAGAGAATAAAGCTCAACTGCTCGGAGAGTTCCGCTGACATATATTGGGAGAACAAGGAGTTGAACGCGGGGGAGAAAGCTGCGTCGCCGACGATACCGCCGAGAATGGCAACGGCGTTAAGGCCGATTTGCACCACGGTAAAGAACATACCGGGGTTTTCCTGCATTTTTATAACACGTAGGGCGTTGGTATTGCCTTCATCAGAAAGCAGTTTCAGTTTGATCTTGCGTGATGCCGCAAGTGAGATCTCAGAGATTGAGAAGAACGCACTTACAGCGATCAGACAGAGTATGATTAATATACTGTTTAACATATCTTATCCAGCCCGTCGGGCCAGATCCTCGGAAGGGGAAGTTTATAAATCCGTGTGGAATACACATTGAAAACCGCCCCGTAGGTGATGGGGCGACAATTTCAGCGGTTAGTATAGCGTAAAGCACTGTAAAGCCGCCAGAGGTCACATTTTATGTGATTGAGGTTGGGGGACTTGAACGGTAGGCCGGATAAGGCTTTGACGCCACCATCCGGCGATATACGCGGGTTTTGCCGGATGGCGCTTTGCTTATCCGGCCTACGGTGTGACTGAGATTATCCGCTGGTCGCGAGCGATTTACCTTTCTCGTGCCCTTGCTGCTTTGCGTCCCACACCTCGTTATAGCCATACCCCGTCAGCGCCATAATCACCTCGCGCGTCTCCTGGTCGCAGTCCTCCGCATTCCCCCCTAACTTCCGTCGCGCCACCTCTTTGATCAGCAGGCTGTGCGTCTTTTGCGTCAGCTTAAAGCGGTAAGTCATGTAGAAGCTGATGGCCAGCATCCCGGCGGTGGCGAACACCATCAGGCCGATGATGGCGTGCAGGGCGCTGGCAGGCTGTGCGCCGCCGCCTTTCACGAAGCCGCTCTCTTCCAGCACGATGCCAATCAGCATAATCGCCAGCGCCACGGTGCTTTTACGCGTTAGTACCATCACGCCTGCGAAGATCCCTTCACGGCGCTGGCGGGTGACAATTTCATCGACGTCAGGAATAAAGCTATAGATGTTCCAGGGAATGTAATATAGCCCGGCCTTCGCCAGCCCCAGCAGCACAAACACGGCGGAAAACAGCAGCGTCGGTACCTGCAAATTACCGATATAAACGATAAACAGAAACGCCAGCACCACCATGATGCTGCCGTACGAGAGCCTCAGCGCTGCCGAAGGCGTGAGGTTAAATTTATTCATCAGCATCATAAAGCCGAAGGTGCCGGGAATCGAAACAAAAGCGGCAATGCTTAATAGCCCGGAAACCATTTCGGTATCGTGATGCAAGGCGTAAACCACGTAATAGGTGAATACCGAACCAAAAATATCCATCGCGGTAAATGAGCAGATGTAAATGATAATATGCTGGCGAAATATTCTGATTTTGAATGAGGAAATAAGATCGATAACCAGATACTTTAAATGGTTTAAAAGACCACTGCTGCGGTGATTATCCGGCTGAAATTCATACTCTTCGCGAACATCTTTCGCTTCCCAGGTACAAGCCCAGGTGGTAAATACGGCGATGCAATAAATGGTCGCAAAAACAATCCCGGTTAACGTGTAGGTTAATGAATTATCTTTTCCGGTGTACTGCATAATAATACCCGGTACGGATACCGCCAGGAAACCGCCAAGGGCAGAGCACATCATGCGCACGCCAGAGAGACGCGTACGCTCGCTGAAGCGGTTGGTCATTTCGGCGGACAGGGTTTCCCACGGCACCAGAACCATCGCGGAAAGCAGTTCAATAGAGAGGTAGGTACCCAGGTAGTACCAGTAGTTCATGTCGGTAATCCACACCAGCGCGTAGAGAAACATCAGCGGGGAGCTTATCAACAGGAAGAAGCGGCGACGGCCAAATCTGCGGCCAAGCCAGGTATTACCAAAGTTATCCGTGATATAGCCCATTACCGGACTTAAAATCGCATCAATAATACGAGCAATGGCAAATATTGACCCGGCTTCTAAAACGCTCAGGCCACAATAGGTGGTGTAAAAGAATAAAAGCCAGGTTCCTATAACGGCAAATGCGCCGCCGCCAAATAAATCTGTTACGCCGTAGCCGATAGCGGTGCCATAGCCAACGCGGCGTTCGGTTGGTTTAACCATAATATTATTATTCCTGTACTGGTAGGGTGTCAGTGCAGAGTTACCCCTGCACCTTATATTATTGACAGCAGGAAAAATCGGATGACGATCGCTAGTTTATATTCACCCATTTCCTCAATAGTGACGAGTGGTAAATAGCATTAACCATCTGTAATGATTTGGCCGCCTCAGCAATATCGCAGAAGTCTGCAGAGGCGGGATCGTTTAATGCCTGATAAAAGTGGAGAATGGCCAGTCGGTGGCCGATTCCCCAGTAGCTTTTGCCGATGCCATCGGGCGCGGCATCGCTGGCAAGCTGCGTACGTTTGTCGTCGCTGAACTGCCACAACACGTTGTCCGTCAGGCGCAGCATTCCCCGTTCAAACTCCAGTTCCAGCAGCAGCGGCGAGTCGCTGATATGACTGTTGCTGGCGTAAAACAGCCCGCGTGCGCCGCTGTGAAAGCGCAGGGTGACCATCGCGCTATCTTCCGTTTCAATCTCGTCGGCAAGCCAGGCACTGTCGACGACCCCCTTCAGGCTCTTGATCCCCTCGCCAAACCATTGCATCAAATCCAGTGTGTGAATCGCCTGATTAATCAACAAGCTGCCGCCTTCGGTGGCAAAGCTACCGCGCCACGGGCTGGCGGCATAGTACTCCCCGGAGCGCGACCAGGTGAGCACCGCTTTGATGGCACGCAGGCTGCCCAACGTACCGTCGGTGATACAGCGCTGAATGGCTAAGCTGGTGGGGTTCAGGCGGTTCTGGTAGCAGACGCCCACGCGACGCTGGTGGCGCGTCGCTGCCGCCTGAATCTCGTTGACCTCCTGCGGGTTCATCACTACCGGTTTTTCGCAGAAAACCTGTTTCCCTGCCGCCAGCGCGGCAAGGATCATCGGTTTATGCAGGTAGTGCGGCGTGCAGATATGCACCACGTCAATGGCGTCATCCAGCAGCATCTCGCGATAGTCCTGATAAAAATGACAGCCATAATCGGCCGCAAGCTCGCTTCCTTTGGCGCTATCAATATCAACAATCGCGCGCAGGACAACGCCCGGCACATGGCGCAGCGCGTCTACGTGGCAGGTATGGATGGCGCCGCAGCCGATAATGGCCGCATGACGTGTTTTCATTTCGGCCTCCTGTTATTCCACCGCGTTCGCCAGCATTTGCGCCTTCACGCAAAGCTCGGCCGCTTTAAAGGTGTGCGCCTGGGTCATGGCGTTTTCGGTGCGGTTCAGGCAGTCCCGAATCAGCTCGCCGAAATAAGGGAAACCTACTTTGCCCGCCACCGGATAGCGGAACTCGCCCTCTTTGTTGACCAGATAAACCACGTCCTGCTCGCCGTGAGTGATATCGACGTACTTACGGATTTCGATATAACCCTCGGTGCCGAGCAGCGTTAAGCGGCCATCGCCCCAACTGGTGAGGCCATCCGGCGTGAACCAGTCGCAGCGGAAGTAGCCGGTGGCGCCGTTGTCGCCCGCCAGCATGGCATCGCCGAAATCTTCAAATTGCGGATACTGCGGATGGTTCACGTTGCGAACCTGGCTTGCCACGATGCGCGCATCGCTGTTGCCGGTATAAAACAGGAACTGCTCAATCTGGTGACTACCGATGTCACACAGAATGCCGCCGAAGAATTCTTTTTCGTAGAACCAGTCCGGGCGACCGGTGCCTTCACGGTGTGGGCCGACGCCCAGCGTCTGCATCACGCGGCCAATCGCGCCCTCGGCAACCAACTGCCCGGCAAAGACCGCGCTTTCCACGTGCAGGCGCTCGCTGTAGTACACCGCGTATTTACGCCCGGTTTCTGCCACTTTGCGCTTCGCGGCTTCAAGCTGCGCCAGCGTGGTCAGCGGGGCTTTATCGGTGAAGTAGTCTTTCCCAGCGTCCATCACCTTCAGCCCCAGCGCACAGCGCTCGGACGGAATCGCCGCTCCGGCAACGAGCTGGACGTTGCTGTCGTTTAAAATCGTTTCCAGCGTCGGCGCAACCTGCGCCTGCGGGTACTGCTGCACAAACTTATCAACCTTTGCCGGGTCCGGATCATAAACCCATTTCAGCGTCGCACCGGCTTCAATCAGACCGTTACACATCCCGTAGATATGGCCGTGGTCTAACGCCGCCGCCGCAATAATAAACTCGCCCTCGCCAACAACCGGCTGTGGTTTGCCCACCGGGGCGTAGTTCATACCGTCTTTGATGCTCATGTTTATGCTCCTTTGTCCAGATCTTTACCCAACGGGATCGCGCCCACTTCGCTGAAGTTTTCGACCGATGCCGCCTTCTCGTAGAAGTGTGGGGCGAGGGAAACCAGGCCGCCGGTTTTATACCAGGGCTCATCCGGGCTGACGGGCAGCGTCACGACGCGCCCGGTAATGGAAGATTGATAGATGGCGGTAATCAGCTTGAGCGAGCGTTTACCCTGTACGCCGTCAATCAGCGGTTCACCATGCTGTTCCACCGCGTTCAGCAGGTCGTTAATCTGCCCGGTGTGCAGCGTGTATGTGAGCTTTGGCGTATTGCGAAAGAGTGAGTCCAGCCGCGCTTCCAGCTCGTCGTTATGCTGCTCCTGCGGGAAGCCGTTATCGGCGGAGACGCTGGCCCACACGTCCCACGGGGCGGAGATACGCGCTTTGTCGCCCTGAATCACGATTTTCTGGTCTTCACCGTGATGTACCACCGAGGCGGTCAACTGTGTCAGCGCGCCGCTGCTGTAGCGGAAGATGGCGGCGGAAAGGTCTTCCACTTCAGCGTTATCGTGGGCAACGTTGGTCATCATCGCCACCACTTCCGTTGGGAAGCCCAGCATCCACTGAATGGCGTCGATATGGTGCACCGCATGGTTCAGGGTGCAGCCGCCGCCCTCTTTTTCCCAGGTACCGCGCCACCACAGGTCGTAGTAGCAGTGACCGCGCCACCAGAACGAGTCCACCTGCGCGTGGCAGATTTTCCCCAGCTCGCCGGAGTCCACCACCTGCTTTAAGCGCCAGAAGGCGTCGGTGAAGCGGTTCTGGGCGATGATCGAGAGGATTTTGCCGCTGGCGCGCTGGGCGGCGATCATCGCGTCGCACTCTTCCAGCGACGCCGCCATTGGCTTCTCGCACAGTACGTGTTTACCGGCGTTTAGGGCATCGATGCTGATTTCCGCATGCACGTACGGCGGGGTGCAGACATCGACAATATCGACCTCAAGGCCAGACTCCAGCAGCGCCTGATGGCTGCTGAACACCGTAGCGTCCGTCAGCTCGTAGCGCGCTTTCTTCTCCTGCGCTTTTTCCGGGTAGATATCGACCAGCGCGACTATCTGACAGCGGTCGGCAAATTCCTGATATCCCTGAATATGGTTGTGGGAGATGTTCCCGGTTCCCACTATCGCAATGCGTAACATGTGTCTCTCCTGAGGCGGATTACCAGGTGCCGGAGGCATCCAGCGTTTTACTTTCGACCTGTTTTTCAACGGAGGTGGCAATGCGCTCATCCAGCAGCTTTTTGAACAGCGCCTCGTCAAACGGCAGATTGACCCAGTCGTCGGTCCAGGTGGAAAGGTGCATAGCATTAGAGAGCGTCAGGCCGCGGATGCCGTCGGTGCCGGGGGCAATCAGCGGTTTACCGTGCAGTACGGCATCGCAGAAGTTGGCGGTGACTACGTGGTGCTCGCTGCTCTCAGGCGGAGTCGGGATAATGACCTCCCAGCACTCCGGCTCGCCAAAGCCGTTCTGCCAGCGGGCGTTGAATTCCGGTTCGGACTCGCGTAGACGCCAGAAGCGCAGGCGACCTTCTTCCACCACCACTTTGCCGCGATCGCCGGTGATTTCCAGACGGTTGGTGCCCGGCGCTTCTGCGGTGGTGGTAATAAAGACCCCGGTTGCGCCGTTGGCGTACTCGGCATAGGCGGTGACGTCGTTTTCCACTTCAATATCGCGGTGTTTGCCGAACTGGCAGAACGCGCGCATGCGCACCGGCATACCGACCAGCCACTGCCAGAGGTCGAGCTGATGCGGGTCTTGATTCAGCAGCACGCCGCCGCCTTCGCCCTTCCAGGTGGCGCGCCAGCCGCCGGAGTTGTAGTAACTCTGGGAGCGATACCAGTTGGTAATTATCCAGTTGGAGCGGCGCAGTTCGCCCAGTTCGCCGCTGTCGATCAGATCTTTCACTTTCTGATACAGCGGGTTAGGGCGCTGGTTGAACATCATGCCGAACACCACGTTGCAGCCGCGGGCGTATTCGTTCATTTCGCGCACCTGGGCGGTGTAGACTCCGGCCGGTTTCTCGCAAAGGGTATGGATACCGTGGCGCATGGCCATCATCGACAGGCCAGGATGGTCGTAGTGCGGGGTGGAGACGATAACCGCGTCGATCAGCCCGCTTTTCAGCATGGTTTCGGCATCGTCGAATAGCGTAATGCCGTCGCCAACAAGCTGGCGAATAGCCGGATGCTTGCTGAGATCGTTATCGCACACTGCCGTCAGGCAGGCCTCTTTCACCGTACCTGCCATCAGGTAACGGGCGTGAAGGGTACCAATGTTACCCACGCCGATAATGCCAAAACGCACCTTATCCATGTTGCACCTTAACCGTGATAGGAATGACTGAAGTCTGAAAATAGGGAAGGCGGGGAAAGCGGACAAACGGAATTTGTGAGAATGCTCGCAGGCCGGGCAGGAATCTGCGCGGGAAACTGAAAATGGGTTTTAAAATCAGCAAACTGCATCTGCAAAAATTTGCAAAATATGATTGCGAGCGAGGTCACACAATGCCAGGCAAGCTAAAAATGGATGAAATTGCCGCCCAAACCGGTTACTCCATCAGCACCGTTTCCCGGGTGCTGAGCGGCAAATCCTATACCAGCGAAAAGGCGCGGGAGGCGATAGTGAAATGCGCCCGCCAGTTGGGCGTGCTGGACTCGCTGGCCAATGGAAGGCTGCTGATTAATGGTATTGCCGTGTTTGCGCCAGAGCGCACATTCCAGGGACGGGGCGATAGCTTTTATCTGGAAGTCACCAAAGGGATTGCTGAAGCCAGCGCACCGCATGATGTCTGGATCAGCCACTGTGCGCTGGAAGAACAGCATGCAGACGTGAAATTATTCCTCGAAAAAGCCAGCCAGAAGAGCATCAATGCCGTGGTCATCATCGGTACGGATGACCCCACGATTCTCAAACTGGCCAGCACGCTGAATAAGCCCTGTGTGCTGATTAACTCGATTGACCGGGAAATGGCGCTGGATTGCGTCTCGCCTGACCACCGGGCTATCGGCTTTACCGCGATGCGCTATCTCTTTGAACAAGGGCATCGGCGCGTGCTAACGATGACCTGCCTGCGCAGGGAGACGCTCTATGCTCGGCTGGATGGGATTAAAGAGGCCTATCGCTATCACCACGTGCCTTTCAACCCCCAGCACGACCTGCTGGTCACCGAGTGGTTCACGGCGGAAGAAGCGGAGCGGGCGCTGGATACGTGGCTGACGACGCACGATCGCACCCTGTGGCCGGATGTTATTTTCCCCAATAGTACGAGCATGACCGATGGGGCAATGAAGGCGTTGCAGCGTCATGGGCTGCGCGTGCCCGAGGATATCTCTCTTATCACCACCGATTTTACGTGGAATCTGGAAAATAGCCTGATCACGCCGGTGACCGGTATTCGCGTTCCGTGCCGCGATCTCGGCATTGAGGCTGTGCATCTGCTGCAAACCCGGCTTAACCGGCCGCAGGCACCGGTTTATAACCTTTTACTGCAGGGGAAAGTCATGGACTACGGGACAGTGGCGAACGCCACGCGCCATGCGGCGCGCGTGGCATTAGACGGTTAACCCTGTAGCTGTGGCGGCAGGCACACGCCAATACCTCCGATGCCGCAGTAGCCGTGCGGATTTTTGTACAGGTACTGCTGATGCTCATCCTCGGCATAGTAGAACGGCTTCGCGTTGGCGATTTCGGTGGTGATGGTGCGTGCATCGCCCGAGAGGCGCATCGCCTCCTGGAACTGTTTGAGGCTGGCATGCGCCTCCTGTTCTTGCTCCGGCGTGACCGGGTAAATTGCCGAACGGTACTGCGTACCCTGATCGTTGCCCTGTCTCATCCCCTGCGCCGGGTCATGGTTCTCCCAGAACACTTTCAGCAGCTCGCCATAACTGACGACAGTCGGGTCATACACCACGCGTACGGCTTCGGCGTGCCCGGTCTGGCCGCTGCACACTTCGCGGTAGGTTGGATTTGGCGTATAGCCGCCGGTGTAACCCGCTGCGGTGCTGTAAACCCTAGGGATCTGCCAGTACAGACGTTCGACGCCCCAGAAGCAGCCCATGGCGAATAAGGCGACCTCCATCCCCTCCGGAACGTGCGTCATTGAGTGTTCTGTCACAACATTGAGCGTGGCGACCGGCATCGGCGTATTTCTTCCGGGTAATGCATCCGATTGAGATACAAGGTGTTTTTTATCAGCTAGACTCATGGGATAGGCCTCCGGTGTACGGTAATTTCCGTTAAGGTTGTAACCGGGCGTGTCTTTTAACACAATAAACACGCCGAATACGTCTAGATTTAAACATAAGAATAATTTGGGGTACTGTCTTTATTTCAACCCGACAAAGAGTGGGTTTTTTGCGCTGACGTTGAATACCGTGCGCCCTCAGAGCGCAGTCATGGTGAAAACGCAGTTGTGGCCGCGGAGCGGGCTTTCGTTTCCCGTTGGGGTGGGAACAAGGATATTCAGGAGAAAATGTGCGACAAATCCGCCAGTTATGTTTGGTGAGCTTGCTGCTGACCAGCGGTGTTGCCAGTGCAGCAAACGTCCGTCTGCAGGTTGAAGGGCTCACAGGCGAGCTACAAAAAAACGTGCGTGCGCAGCTTTCGACGATCGACAGCGATGAAGTCACCGCCGATCGTCGTTTTCGCGCGCGCGTCGATGATGCTATTCGTGAAGGGCTGAAGGCCCTCGGCTACTATGAGCCGACCATCGATTTCGAACTCAAGCCGCCGCCGGCCAAAGGCCGCCAGGTGCTGCTGGCAAAAGTCACGCCCGGTGAACCGGTGCTCATTGGCGGCACCGACGTTATCCTGCGCGGCGGCGCGCGGACCGACAGCGATTATCTGGCGCTGCTGAAAACCCGGCCGAAAATTGGATCCGTTCTGGATCACGGCGATTATGACCACTTTAAAAGCTCGCTAACCAGCGTGGCGCTTCGCAAAGGTTACTTTGATAGCGAATTTAAAAAGAGCCAGCTCGGCGTGTCGCTTGAGCGTCATCAGGCGTTCTGGGATATCGACTACGATAGCGGTGAACGCTATCGCTTTGGTGACGTCACCTTTGAAGGCTCGCAGATCCGCGAAGAGTATTTGCAGCATCTGGTGCCATTTAAAAAAGGCGATTATTACCAGTCCAGCGATCTCGCTGAACTGAACCGCCGCCTCTCTGCTACCGGTTGGTTTAACTCGGTGGTGGTGGCCCCTGAATTTGATAAATCCCGGGAAACGAAGGTGCTACCGCTGCATGGCGTTGTCTCGCCGCGCAGCGAAAACACCGTTGAACTGGGTGGCGGCTACTCCACCGACGTGGGGCCGCGGGTGAAAGCCTCGTGGCGAAAACCGTGGGTTAACTCCTACGGCCACAGCCTGACGACCAGCGTCAGCGTCTCCGCGCCAGAACAGCAGTTGGATTTCAGCTACAAAATGCCGCTGCTGAAGAACCCGCTGGAGCAGTATTACCTGGTGCAGGGCGGTTTCAAAAGTACCGACCTTAACGACACCAAAGCGGACTCCACCACGCTTGCCGTCTCGCGCTTCTGGGATCTGTCGAGCGGCTGGCAGCGCGCTATCAACCTGCGCTGGAGCCTCGACCACTTTACCCAGGCCGATGTCACCAACACCACCATGCTGTTCTACCCTGGCGTCTCCATCAGCCGTACCCGCTCGCGCGGCGGCCTGATGCCAACCTGGGGTGACTCACAGCGTTACTCCATCGACTACTCCAACACCGCCTGGGGTTCGGACGTCGACTTCTCGGTGATTCAGGCACAAAACGTCTGGATCCGTACGCTCTATGACCGCCATCGCTTCGTGATGCGCGGCAATCTGGGCTGGATTGAAACCGGCGACTTCGACCGCGTACCGCCGGACCTGCGCTTCTTCGCCGGTGGCGACCGCAGTATTCGCGGCTATAAGTACAAATCGATCGCCCCGCGTGACGGTAACGGCAAGCTGATCGGTGCTTCCAAACTGGCTACCGGCTCGCTGGAGTATCAGTACAACGTGACCGGGAAGTGGTGGGGCGCGGTGTTTGTTGACGGCGGTGAAGCGGTCAGTGATATCCGCCAGAGCGACTGGAAAAAAGGCGCGGGCGTCGGCGTACGCTGGCAGTCGCCGGTTGGGCCTATTAAGCTCGATTTCGCCGTTCCGGTGGGCGACAAAGATGAACATGGATTGCAGTTTTATATCGGACTGGGGCCTGAACTATGACGTTATGGAAGAAGATAAGCCTCGGTGTGCTGATTTTTCTCGTACTGCTGGTGGGGATCGTTGGGTTTCTGGTCGGCACGACGACAGGGTTACATCTGCTGTTTAACGCGGCAAACCGCTGGGTACCGGGGCTGGAAATTGGCAAAGTGACCGGCGGCTGGCGCGATCTGACGCTGAAAAATGTCCGCTACACCCAGCCGGGCGTAGCGGTAGATGCCGGAGAATTCCACCTGGCGGTGGATCTCAACTGCCTGTGGCATAGCAGCGTGTGCGTGAACGATATTGCGCTCAGCAACATTAACGTGGCTATCGACAGCAGTAAAATGCCGCCCGCCGCGCCGGTGAAAGAGGAGGACAGCGGCCCGCTGAACCTCTCCACGCCGTACCCGATTACCCTCAAGCGGTTCGCGCTTAACAGCGTCAATATCAAGATTGATGACACCACGGTGTCGGTGATGGATTTTACCAGCGGACTGACATGGCAGGATAAAAACCTGACCCTAACGCCAACCACGCTGCAAGGGCTGCTGATTGCCCTGCCGAAGGTCGCTGACGTGGCGCAAAAAGAGGTGGTTGAACCGAAGATCGACAACCCGCAGCCGCAGGAAAAACCGCTCGGCGAGACCATGACCGAGCTGTTCTCCAAACCGGTGCTGCCGGAGATGACCGATGTTCATCTGCCGCTGAACCTGAATATTGAGTCCTTTAGCGGCGAGCAGTTGCGCATTACCGGCGACACTGACCTGACGGTCTACAAAATGCTGCTGAAGGTGAGCAGCATCGACGGCAATATGAAACTCGATGCGCTGGACGTTGACTCGAGTCAGGGCACAGTAAACGCCAGCGGGACCGCGCAGTTGATCAACGACTGGCCGGTAGACATCACGCTCAACAGTACGCTGAACATCGACCCGCTGAAGGGCGAGAAAGTGAAGCTGAAAGTGGGCGGCGAGGTGCGCAAACAGCTGGAGCTGGGCGTAAATTTGTCAGGCCCGGTGGATATGAGCCTCCGCGCCCAGACGCAGTTGGCGGAAGCCGGGCTGCCGTTCAACCTTGAGATCAACAGCAAACAGCTTTACTGGCCGTTTACCGGTGAGAAGCAGTATCAGGCCGACGATCTGAAGCTGAAGCTCGGCGGCAAGATGACCGACTATACGCTCTCATTCCGCACTGCGGTGAAAGGGCAGGGCGTGCCGCCAGCGGATATCACGATCGACGCGAAAGGTAACGAGCGGCAGGTGAGTCTCGATAAGCTCACCGTAGCGGCGCTGGAGGGAAAAACCGAACTGACCGCGCTGCTTGACTGGCAGCAGGCGATCAGCTGGCGCGGCGAACTGGCGCTCCGTGGCATCAATACCGCGAAGGTGGCGCCGGATTGGCCATCGAAGCTGGATGGTCTGATTAAAACTAACGGCAGTCTCTACGGCGGCACCTGGCAGATGAACGTCCCGGAGGTGAAAATCACCGGCAACGTGAAACAGAACAAGGTGAACGTCGATGGTTCGCTGCGCGGCAACAGCTACATGCAGTGGACCATTCCTGGGTTGCACGTGGCGCTGGGTAACAACACGGCCGACGTGAAGGGCGAGCTGGGGGTGAAAGACCTCAACCTGGATGCCAACATTGATGCGCCGAAGCTCGACAACATGCTGCCGGGCCTTGGCGGCACGGCGAAAGGGCTGGTGAAAATCCGCGGCACGGTGGAAGCACCGCAGCTGCTGGCGGATATCACCGCGCGCGGCCTACGCTGGCAGGCGCTGTCGATTGCTCAGGTGCGTGTGGATGGCGACGTTAATTCCACCGACCAGATTGCCGGTAACCTTGACGTGCGCGTAGAGCGCATCGTCCAGCCGGGGGTAAATATTGGCCTTGTGCATCTGGCAGCCAAAGGCAACGAGAAGCAGCACGCGTTGCAGCTGCAGATTCAGGGTGAACCGGTCTCCGGCCAATTAGCGCTATCGGGCAGCTTCGACCGCAAAGAAGAGCGCTGGAAGGGAGCACTCAGCAATACGCGCTTCCAGACCCCGGTTGGCCCGTGGTCCATCAACCGCGATATCGCGCTGGACTACCGCAATCTCGAACAGAAAATCAGCATCGGGCCGCACTGCTGGGTGAACCCGAACGCCGAGCTGTGCGTGCCGCAGACGATTGATGCCGGGGCGGCAGGCCACGCGATAGTGAACCTCAACCGCTTCGACTTAGCGATGCTCAAACCGTTTATGCCGGAAGCAACGCAGGCGAGCGGCGTGTTCAGCGGCAACGCCGATGTCACCTGGGACACCACCAAAGAGGGGTTGCCGCAGGGCAAAGTGACGCTCTCCGGGCGCAACGTGAAGGTCACGCAAATCGTCAACGATGCGCCGCTGCCGGTGGCTTTCGATACGCTGAATCTGAACGCCGACCTGCACAACAACCGCGCCGAGCTGGGCTGGCTTATCCGCCTGACCAACAACGGCCAACTGGACGGGCAGGTACAGGTCACCGACCCGCAAGGGCGGCGTAACCTGGGCGGTAACGTCAATATCCGTAACTTCTCGCTGGCGATGATTAACCCGATTTTCTCCCGTGGCGAAAAGGCGGACGGTAAGCTCAACGCGAACCTGCGTTTGGGGGGCAACGTGCAAAGCCCGCTGCTCTATGGGCAGATGCAGTTGAACGGTATCGACGTGGATGGCAACTTTATGCCGTTCGACATGCAGCCAAGTCAGATAACCATGAACTTCAACGGCGCGAGCTCAACGCTGCAGGGCGATATCCGTACCCAGCAGGGGCAAATTAGCCTGGACGGCGACGCGGACTGGCGGCAGATAGACAACTGGCGCGCGCGTATTGCCGCGAAAGGTAGCCGGGTTCGTATTACCGTGCCGCCGATGGTGCGCTTGGATGTGTCGCCGGACGTTGAATTTAAAGCCACGCCAAGCCTGTTCACGCTGGATGGTAACGTCGATATTCCATGGGCGCGTATTGTGGTGAAAGACGTGCCGGAAAGCGCCGTCGGTGTCTCCCGCGATGAAGTGATGCTCAACAGCAACCTTCAGCCGGAGAAAACGCAGTCCGCGTCGATCCCTATCAACAGCAACCTGAATATCCATGTCGGCAACAACGTCCGTCTGGATGCATTCGGCCTGAAGGCGCGCCTGACCGGTGACCTGAAGGTGGCGCAGGATAAACAGGGGCTGGGGCTGAACGGGCAGATCAATATTCCGGAAGGGCGCTTCCACGCTTACGGCCAGGATTTGATCGTGCGTAAAGGCGAACTGCTGTTCTCCGGCCCGCCGGATCAGCCGCTGCTGAATATCGAAGCCATTCGTAATCCAGACTCTACCGAAAATGATGTGATCGCCGGCGTTCGCGTCACTGGCTCAGCCGATCAGCCTAAGGCGGAAGTCTTCTCCGACCCGGCGATGTCGCAGCAGGAAGCGCTCTCCTACCTCGTGCGTGGGCAGGGGCTGGACAGCGGTCAGAGTGACAGTGCGGCCATGACATCTATGCTTATTGGTATGGGGGTTGCACAAAGTGGTCAGGTTGTGGGTAAAATCGGCGAGACGTTTGGCGTAAGTAATCTGGCTCTGGATACGCAAGGGGTGGGTGATTCCTCCCAGGTGGTGGTCAGTGGTTACGTATTGCCGGGTCTGCAGGTGAAATATGGCGTGGGGATCTTTGACTCTTTAGCGACGCTCACGTTACGCTATCGCCTGATGCCTAAGCTGTATCTGGAAGCGGTGTCTGGCGTAGACCAGGCGCTCGATTTGCTCTATCAGTTTGAGTTTTAGCAATGCGAATATTTGTGTACGGCAGTTTACGGCGCAAACAAGGTAACAGCCACTGGATGACCAACGCCCAGTGGCTGGGCGATCACAGCGTTTTCGATTATCAACTGTACAGCCTGGGCCACTATCCAGGCGCGGTGCCAGGTGAAGGCACGGTACACGGTGAGGTTTATCGGATCGACGCATCGACGCTGGCCGAACTGGATGCGCTGCGCACCAAAGCAGGTGAATATGCACGTCATCTCATCCAGACGCCCTATGGCAGTGCCTGGATGTACGTCTATCAGCGCCCGGTCGATGGGCTGAAGCTGATAGAAAGTGGAAACTGGTTGGACAAAGACCAGTATTGAATATGACAACGCCACCTTCGGGTGGCGTTGTTTTTTCGCCGTGCCGCCGGTTACCTGATGGCACAAACAAAAACACCGCCCGAAGGCGGTGTTTTGTCACGCTCGAAAAATATTATTTCTTCGCGCGCTCGAAGGAAGCAACGATTTCAGCTTTAGCCGCTTCAGCGTTGTCCCAACCGTCAACCTTAACCCATTTGCCCGCTTCGAGGTCTTTGTAGTGCTCGAAGAAGTGGGTGATCTGCGCTTTCAGCAGGTCTGGCAGGTCGTTCACATCTTTGATGTGATCGTATTCTTTGCTCAGCTTGGTGTGCGGTACCGCAACCAGCTTCGCATCTTCACCGGATTCGTCGGTCATTTTCAGCACGCCAACTGGACGGCAGCGAATGACGGAACCTGGCTCCAGTGGGTATGGCGTTGGGACCAGAACGTCTACCGGGTCACCGTCCAGAGACAGGGTGTGGTTGATGTAACCGTAGTTGCACGGATAGAACATCGCGGTGGACATGAAACGGTCAACGAACAGCGCGCCGCTCTCTTTGTCGACTTCGTATTTGATAGGATCTGCGTTAGCCGGGATTTCGATGACTACGTAGATATCTTCCGGCAGATCTTTACCCGCAGGGACGTTGAGTAAGCTCATGTCTGTTTCCTTTAGAATGTATGGCAAACTAGTGCCCGGTATTATAGCCAACTCGCTGGGAAAGTCTTGACCTGTTTTACGCCTCTCCCCCTGGAACCCGGCCTTTTCAGTGCCTTCTTACGGCAGAAAAATCCATAAACGTAGCCGCATCATGAATAAAATCATGAAACCGTTTACAACACGGTAAAAAATGGCCGCGTCGTGGTCAAAAAAAACACAAAAACGATAGCCATCAATGGGTGCGCGACACCTACTCCTTCCTGAACTCTGATGTTCGCTGCTAATTAACAAATAATTTACTTTTTTGAATTGTGATGTAACGCATTCCGTTACATATCCCATTGTCTATAGTTTTCCCGCAGATGAATATTTGACCAACAATAACCCTACGAGGATAACTCTATGTGGAAGCGCTTACTTCTTGTCACAGCAGTTTCCGCAGCCATGTCGTCTATGGTCATGGCTGCTCCTTTAACGGTGGGATTTTCGCAGGTCGGATCTGAATCCGGCTGGCGCGCGGCGGAAACCAACGTCGCGAAGCAGGAAGCGGAGAAACGCGGTATCACCCTGAAGATTGCCGACGGGCAACAAAAACAGGAAAACCAGATTAAAGCGGTTCGCTCGTTTATCGCTCAGGGCGTCGACGCCATCTTTATCGCCCCGGTGGTCGCCACCGGCTGGGAACCGGTGCTGAAGGAAGCCAAAGAGGCCAAAATCCCGGTCTTCCTGCTCGACCGCTCCATTGATGTCAAAGACAAATCCCTCTACATGACTACGGTGACCGCCAACAACGTGCTGGAAGGCCAGCTGATTGGCGAGTGGCTGATTAAGACCGTCGACGGCAAGCCGTGTAACGTCGTCGAGCTGCAGGGCACCGTCGGCGCGAGCGTGGCGATTGACCGTAAGAAAGGCTTCGCCGATGCGATTTCGAAAGCCTCCAACATCAAGATTATCCGCTCTCAGTCCGGTGACTTTACCCGTAGTAAGGGTAAAGAGGTGATGGAGAGCTTTATCAAGGCGGAGAACAACGGCAAGAACATCTGCATGGTTTACGCCCATAACGACGACATGGTGATCGGCGCTATTCAGGCCATCAAAGAGGCCGGGCTGAAGCCGGGCAAAGATATCCTGACCGGCTCTATTGACGGCGTGCCGGATATCTACAAAGCGATGATTGCCGGTGAAGCCAACGCCAGCGTCGAGTTGACCCCGAATATGGCTGGCCCGGCGTTTGATGCGCTGGAGAAATTCAAGAAAGACGGCACCATGCCGGAAAAAGTGACGCTGACCAAGTCCACGCTGTATCTGCCGGATACGGCGAAAGAGGAGTTAGAGAAGAAGAAAAATATGGGCTATTAAGCGAGTTGTACCCTCACCCCAACCCTCTCCCTGAAAGGGAGAGGGAGCTGAGCGGTGCGGGCTGCAAGTCAGGCACAATGTATTGGGTGAGGGGGGAGAGCACACAATGACCACTGAAACCAACCCGGAAATCCTCCGCACCGAGGGGCTCTGCCAGTACTTCCCCGGCGTCAAAGCGCTGGATAACGTCAACTTCAGCCTGCGGCGCGGTGAAATTATGGCGCTGCTCGGTGAAAACGGTGCGGGGAAATCGACGCTTATCAAGGCGCTGACCGGCGTCTACCACGCCAACAGCGGCAGCATCTGGCTGGAAGGCCAGCAAATTAACCCGAAAAATACCGCCCATGCCCAACAGCTGGGGATTGGCACCGTCTACCAGGAAGTGAACCTGCTGCCGAACATGTCGGTGGCGGACAACCTGTTTATTGGCCGTGAACCCAAACGCTTTGGCTTTATCCAGCGCAAAGAGATGGAAAAGCGCGCCACCGCGCTGATGGCCTCCTACGGCTTTTCCCTCGACGTGCGCGAACCGCTAAACCGCTTTTCCGTGGCGATGCAGCAGATTGTCGCCATCTGCCGGGCCATCGATCTCTCGGCAAAAGTGCTGATCCTCGATGAACCGACCGCCAGTCTCGATACCAAAGAAGTGGAGATGCTTTTCACCCTGATGCGCCAGCTGCGCGATCGCGGCGTCAGCCTGATCTTCGTCACCCACTTCCTCGATCAGGTCTATACGGTCAGCGATCGGATCACCGTGCTGCGCAACGGATCGTTCGTTGGCTGTCGGGAAACCCGCGAGCTGCCGCAGATTGAGCTGGTCAAAATGATGCTTGGCCGCGAGCTGGAGCATCAGGCGCTACAGCGCGCTGGGCGCACGCTGCTCAGCGACAAGCCGATCGCCTCGTTTGAGGGCTACGGCAAAAAAGGCACCATCGCGCCGTTCGATCTGCACGTTCGCCCCGGCGAGATCGTCGGCCTGGCGGGGCTGCTGGGATCGGGGCGTACCGAAACCGCCGAGGTGATCTTCGGCATCCATCCTGCCGACAGCGGCCAGGCAACGATCAAAGGCAAACCGCAAACCCTACGATCGCCGCATCAGGCCTCCTGTCTGGGCATCGGCTTCTGCCCTGAAGATCGTAAAACCGACGGCATTATTGCCGCCGCCTCGGTGCGGGAAAATATTATCCTCGCCCTGCAGGCCCAGCGCGGCTGGCTGCGGCCGATTCCGCGCAAAGAGCAGAACGACATTGCCGAACGCTTTATCCGCCAGCTGGCAATCCGCACTCCCAGCGCCGAGCAGCCGGTAGAGTTTCTCTCCGGCGGCAACCAGCAGAAGGTGCTGCTCTCCCGCTGGCTGCTGACGCGTCCCCAGTTCCTGATCCTCGACGAACCGACCCGTGGGATCGACGTGGGCGCCCACGCAGAGATCATTCGCCTGATCGAAACCCTCTGCGCCGATGGCCTGGCGTTGCTGGTGATTTCGTCCGAGCTGGAAGAGCTGGTGGGCTACGCCGACCGGGTGATCATCATGCGCGATCGCCAACAGGTAGCGGAGATCCCGCTCGATAAGCTTTCCGTTCCCGCCATCATGAACGCTATTGCGGCCTAAGGAGTACACCGTGATGCCTCGATCCGTTCCTCAACCCGGCCAGCCCGCGCGACGTTTTCGCTGGCCGCCGGGCATGCCGCAGATTACGGCGCTGATTCTGGTGCTGCTGGTGGATAGCCTTGTCGCGCCGCACTTTTTCCAGATAACGCTGCAGGATGGCCGCCTGTTCGGCAGCCCGATTGATATCCTCAACCGCGCCGCCCCCGTGGCGCTACTGGCGATTGGTATGACGCTGGTGATTGCCACCGGCGGCATCGATCTTTCCGTGGGCGCGGTGATGGCGATTGCCGGGGCCACCGCCGCCTCAATGACCGTGGCCGGGCACAGCCTGCCGGTGGTGCTGTTGGCGGCGCTGGGTTCCGGCGTGCTGGCGGGGCTGTGGAACGGCATCCTGGTTGCCATCCTCAAGATACAGCCCTTTGTGGCAACGCTCATCCTGATGGTGGCCGGACGCGGCGTGGCGCAGCTGATCACTTCCGGGCAGATCGTCACCTTCGACTCGCCGTCGCTGGCGTGGATCGGCAGCGGTAAGTTTCTGCTGTTCCCGACGCCGGTGATTATCGCGCTGGTGACGCTGGTCCTCTTCTGGCTGCTGGCGCGTAAAACGGCCCTCGGCATGTTTATTGAAGCGGTGGGGATCAACATCCGCGCGGCGAAAAACGCCGGGGTAAACACCCGCATCGTGGTGATGCTGGCTTACGTGCTGAGCGGTGTCTGCGCCGCCATTGCCGGCACCATTGTGGCGGCGGACATTCGCGGAGCCGATGCCAACAACGCCGGGCTGTGGCTGGAGCTGGATGCCATTCTGGCGGTGGTGATTGGCGGCGGCTCGCTGATGGGCGGGCGCTTTAACCTGCTGCTGTCGGTGGTCGGCGCGCTGATTATTCAGGGCATGAACACCGGCATTTTACTCTCCGGTTTCCCGCCCGAGCTTAACCAGGTGGTGAAGGCGGTGGTGGTGATGTGCGTGCTGATCGTCCAGTCGCCGCGCTTTATTCAGATGCTGAAGAGGGTTCGCCGCGATGATAAAACGTAATTTACCGCTGATGATCACCCTGGGCGTGTTCATCCTCGGCTATCTCTACTGCCTGACCCAGTTTCCCGGTTTTGCGTCTACGCGGGTGATTTGCAACATTCTGACCGACAACGCCTTTCTGGGCATCGTGGCGGTAGGGATGACCTTTGTGATCCTCTCCGGCGGTATCGATCTCTCCGTCGGCTCGGTGATCGCCTTTACCGGCGTGTTCTTAGCCAAGGCCATTGGCGTATGGGGGCTGTCGCCGCTGGTAGCCTTCCCGCTGGTGCTGGTGATGGGCTGCGCCTTCGGGGCGTTTATGGGCTGGCTGATTGATGCGCTGAAGATCCCGGCGTTTATCATCACTCTTGCCGGAATGTTCTTTTTGCGCGGCGTCAGCTATCTGGTCTCCGAAGAGTCGATTCCTATCGATCATCCGCTCTATGACACTCTCTCCGGGCTGGCGTGGACCATTCCCGGCGGCGGTCGCCTGAGCGCGATGGGGCTGCTGATGCTGCTGGTGGTGATTCTGGGGATCTTCCTGGCTCACCGTACCCGCTTTGGCAATCAGGTGTACGCCATCGGCGGCAGCGCCACCTCAGCGAATCTGATGGGGATTCCGACCCGCAGCACCATCGTGCGCATCTATATGCTGTCGACGGGGCTGGCGACGCTTGCCGGTATCGTCTTCTCCATCTATACCCAGGCAGGCTACGCGCTGGCAGGCGTCGGGGTAGAACTGGATGCCATTGCCTCGGTGGTGATTGGCGGAACGCTGCTGAGCGGCGGGGTGGGTACGGTGCTCGGCACGCTGTTCGGTGTCGGCATTCAGGGGCTGATTCAGACCTATATCAACTTTGACGGCACGCTCAGCTCCTGGTGGACGAAGATCGCCATCGGCATTTTGCTGTTTATTTTCATTGCGCTCCAGCGTGCGCTGACGGTGCTGTGGGAGAACCGCCAGAATGCGGCGGTGACTCGCGTTAGCGCGGCAGTAACAAAGGACTAACACACTGAAACACTAATGTTTTTCCGGTAGCGGCCGATACTGTCTTTTTACGCCAAACAGTACCCCTGCTACCGGACAACACTATGATGCTAAAAACGCTCTCTATCCGTACCGGCTTGCTGTCCCTGCTCGCCGTGATGACCCTGCTGCTGGTTTTAGTCAGCGGTATCGGCATTTATGCCCTCACCAAAAGCTCCACCTCTCTACAACGCATTGACCATCTGCAAAGCGACCAAATGACCCAGCTGAACGAAGGTTATACGTTGATATTGCGTGCGCGTAACGAAGCCAGTCAGGCGGTCCGGCTGATGGAAATCGGCATGCTCGATGATGCGACGAAAGCAGTAAAAGCCCTCAATGGTGAAGTGGCCCAGGGGCAGAAGATTATTGCCGATGTGGGCCAGTCCTCGATGGATGATGCCGACGGCGCGCAGCTACTGGCGAACGTCATGAAAAGCTTCGAAGCCTACAACACGCAAGGGATCGTGCCGATGCTGGCGGCGCTGAATCAGCAAAACGTTGACGGCTATTACGATCTGCTGGAAAAGACCATGATCCCGGTCTCTCGCCAGTTTGACGATGCGATCCACGCGTTCCAGGACTGGGGCGAGTCTCGCGGTCAAATTGAAGTCGCCGCGGTGCACAGTACCAAAAACCGTGTGCTGGTACTGATGGTTATCGCCATTCTGCTGACCGCAGGCGTGATGGCGCTGGGCTGGCTGCAGCTGCGTCATCTGCTGCTTAAACCGCTGGCGGCGGCGATTGGCCAACTGGAGCAGGTGGCGGCAGGAGATTTAACCGATTCGCCGCTGAAGGCGAGCAGTGCGGAGATTAAGCGTCTGAACGTGGCGATTGCCGGTATGCGCGAGTCGATGATGAACTCGGTGATGCGCGTGCGCGATGCCAGTTCGCAGATTGATGTTGGCAGCCGTGAGCTGACGGCGGGCAACAACCATCTGGCGCAGCGCACCGAGTCGACGGCGACGTCGCTTGAGCAAACGGCGGCCAGCATGGAAGAGATCACTGCCACCGTGAAGCAGAACGCCGATAACGCCGACCAGGCGCACAAGCTGGCGCAGGAAGTGTCCGATACTGCCGACCGTGGTAGCGAAATGGTCTGCTACGTGATTGAAAAAATGCAGGATATTGCCGGCAGCGCCAACCGTATCGCCGATATCCTCAGCGTGATTGACGGGATTGCCTTCCAGACCAACATTCTGGCGCTGAACGCCTCGGTAGAAGCGGCGCGCGCGGGTGAGCAGGGGCGCGGATTCGCGGTGGTAGCAGGTGAAGTGCGTAACCTGGCAAGCCGCAGCGCGGATGCCGCCAAAGAGATTCGTCAGCTGATCTCTGCCTCACAAACCCACGTCAGCGAAGGCAGTGACCTGGCGCAGCAGGCGGGGGAAACTATGGATGAGATTGCCAGTGAAGTGATGCGCATGACCAAACTGATGCGCGAGATTGCCAGCGCGTCGCAGGAGCAGAGTCGCGGCATTGAGCAGGTGAATATTGCGGTAAGCCAGATGGATGAAACGGCGCAGCAGAACGCGGCGCTGGTACAGCAGTCGTCGGCGGCAACCCGTTCGCTGGAGGAGCAGTCGCAGGCGCTGGTGGCGGCGATGTCGTCGTTCCGGTTGCAGGTGTCGTAGCGAGGTTGCCCCCTCACCCTAACCCTCTCCCCACGGGGGAGAGGGAACCGTCCGGTTTTCTCCCTCGCCCCTGTGGGGAGAGGGCCGGGGTGAGGGGGCATCCTCAATAAGATTACGCGTCCGGGAACTCGCGAATCAAACGCTCAACGTCTTCCACCATATGGTCATTACCCACGAAGAACGAACGACGCTGGTGCAGGGTTTCCGGCACGATATCCAGAATACGCTCTTTCCCATCGCTGGCCTTGCCGCCGGCCTGTTCCGCGAGGAACGCCATTGGGTTGCACTCATACAGCAGACGCAGTTTCCCATCCGGGTGGCTGGCGGTGCTTGGGTACAGGTAGATCCCGCCTTTCAGCAGGTTGCGGTGGAAATCGGCCACCAGAGAACCGATGTAGCGTGAGGTGTACGGGCGCTGCGTGGACTTATCTTCTTCCTGGCAGAACTTGATGTACTTCTTCACCCCGTTCGGGAACTTGATGTAGTTGCCTTCGTTGATGGAGTAGGTGCTACCGCGCTGAGGGAAGCGCATACGCTCCTGGCACAGGCAGAACACACCCAGCGACGGATCGTAAGTAAAGGCGTGCACGCCACAGCCGGTGGTGTACACCAACATGGTGGAGGAGCCGTAAACCACATAGCCCGCAGCGACCTGGCGGTTACCCGGCTGCAGGAAATCTTCTTCGGTGACCGGCGTACCCACTGGGGTTACGCGACGATAGATAGAGAAGATGGTACCGACAGAGACGTTAACGTCGATATTAGATGAGCCATCCAGCGGGTCCATCAGGACCACATACTTCGCGTGTTCGCAGCCGTCGAATACGACAATTTCGTCTTCTTCTTCGGAGGCGATACCAGCGACGATGTCACGGGCGCGCAGCGCGGCTTTCAGCTTCTCGTTTGCGAACAAATCGAGCTTTTGTTGTACTTCTCCCTGTACGTTTTCTGCGCCGCTGGCACCCAGGATATCGACCAGACCGGCCTTATTGATATCGCGGTGGATGATCTTGGCACCTAGCTTTATTGCCGACAGCAAAGCAGTGAGCTCACCGGTAGCATGAGAGAACTCGTGCTGCTTTTCGACAATAAATTCACCTAACGTTTTCATAACACTTTCCCTGACAGTGGATGTTGAGTAAAACGACTGCAACAATATTAACAAAGAATAAAAAAAATTCGCACTGGTGAATCGCGCCAGCAAACTACGGAATATCCTTAAATGCGTTTCTCTGCTGGCAAACATATGGGTAAAATGCGGAGCAGATAAAAAAAGGATAGTGACGTATGCGCATTCATATTTTGGGTATTTGTGGCACCTTCATGGGCGGTCTGGCAATGCTGGCTCGCTCGCTGGGTCATGAAGTCACGGGTTCGGATGCCAATGTGTATCCCCCGATGAGCACGCTGCTTGAAAAGCAAGGCATTGATTTAATTCAGGGTTATGACGCAAGTCAGCTCGACCCGCAGCCGGATCTGGTGATCATCGGCAACGCCATGACGCGCGGTAACCCGTGCGTAGAAGCGGTGCTGGAAAAGAACATTCCGTATATGTCCGGCCCGCAGTGGCTGCACGACTTCGTGCTGCGCGATCGCTGGGTTGTGGCGGTTGCCGGTACCCACGGCAAAACCACCACTGCCGGTATGGCGACCTGGATCCTTGAAGAGTGCGGCTACAAGCCGGGCTTCGTGATCGGCGGCGTACCGGGGAACTTCGAGGTTTCCGCGCGTCTGGGCGACAGCCCGTTCTTCGTGATTGAAGCCGATGAATACGACTGCGCCTTCTTCGATAAGCGCTCCAAATTCGTGCATTACTGCCCGCGTACGCTGATCCTCAACAACCTTGAGTTCGATCACGCGGATATCTTCGACGACCTGAAAGCTATCCAGAAACAATTCCACCATCTGGTGCGCATCGTTCCGGGCCAGGGCCGTATCATCCTGCCGGAAAACGACGCCAACCTGAAACAGGTGATGGCAATGGGCTGCTGGAGCGAGCAGGAGCTGGTGGGCGAGCAGGGCCACTGGCAGGCGAAAAAACTCAATACCGACGCCTCCGAGTGGGAAGTACTGCTCGACGGTGAAAAAGTCGGTGAAGTGAAGTGGGGCCTGGTCGGCGAACACAATATGCATAACGGCCTGATGGCGATTGCCGCCGCGCGTCATGTTGGTGTGACGCCAGCTGATGCCGCCAACGCGCTGGGCAGCTTTATCAACGCCCGTCGTCGTCTGGAGCTTCGCGGTGAAGCCAACGGCGTTTGCGTTTATGACGACTTCGCGCACCACCCAACGGCTATCCTCGCGACGCTGCAAGCGCTGCGCGGCAAAGTGGGCGGTACCGCGAAAATCATCGCCGTACTGGAACCGCGCTCGAACACCATGAAAATGGGCGTCTGCAAAGACGACCTGGCGCCGTCTCTGGGCCGCGCGGATGAAGTGTTCCTGCTGCAGCCGCAGCACATTCCGTGGCAGGTCGCGGAGGTGGCAGAAGCCTGTGTGCAGCCTGCGCACTGGAGCGCTGACGTAGACGCGCTGGCCGATATGATTGTGAAGAGCGCCGAGCCTGGCGACCATATTCTGGTGATGAGTAACGGCGGCTTCGGCGGCATTCATCAGAAACTGCTCGACGGGCTGGCGAAGAAAGCGCAGCAGGAGTAATTCGCTGATGTTGCGCTGAGCGGGTTGCCCCCTCAACCTAACCCTCTCCCCAAAGGGGAGAGGGGACCGCCCGGTTTTCTCCCTCGCCCCTTTGGGGAGAGGGCCGGGGTGAGGGGGCTCGCTCGATATAGCCCTTTCCCCGGAAACCAAAAATGCTCACCGCCAAAAAAATCACCTCAACCGACTCTGTCTTATTCCCCCCACTAGACACCCTTTACACTCACGCCTTCCCCTGGCACGAACAGCGCGAACTCCCCGCTAAACAACGCGCACTTAACTCCCCGCACTACGCGCTGGAAGCGTGGTTCGATGGTGAACAGTTTATTGGCATGAGTGGATGCTGGGCGTTCGACGGCTACGTCTATATTGAACATCTGGCGGTCGACAGCAGCCTACGTTCCCAGGGTTACGGCAAACGTCTGCTGGGGCAGATCCTCGAGCGCGCGCCGAAAACCATTCTGGAAATCGACCCGCTGACCACCGAGATAGCCCACAAGCGCCTGCGTTTCTATGAAAGCATGGGATTCTTCGCCAACCCGTGGCCGCACGCGCACCCGACCTATCATGCCGGCATCGCCGATCACGAACTGATTGTGCTGAGCTACCCGCAGCCGATTGACGAAGGGCAGTACCAGCGCTTCAACCATGATTTGTGCCAGATTGTGATGGCATGAAAGTCGCCCGGCCGAGCAGCGCGACGCCGGGATGTTGCACAAGACGGGCAAAAAAATACCCTCACGAAGAGGGCATTTTCTTGACGCTTAGTCCTGGTGTTCGGACAGCTCGCGCAGATACTGGAAGATCTGGCGGGAAGATTTTGGCGGCTTATTGCCGGCTTTTTCTTTCCTGGCGTTACGCACCAGCGAACGCAGCTGCTGACGGTCGGCGTCAGGCCACAGGTTCATCACTTCTTCGATGGCTTCATCGCTACCGTCAACCATACGGTCACGCAGCTGTTCCAGTTTATGGAACACAACAACCTGCTGGTTGTGGCGGTTTTTCAGCTTATCCAGCGCCTGACGGAAAGGTTCTACGTCACGCTGACGCAGCATTTTACCAATCAGCTGCAGCTGGCGGCGGCGGCCTTCCATCTTAATACGCTGCGCCAGTTCAATGGCTGCGCGCAGATCGGCGTCCAGCGGGATTTTATCCAGCGCGTTCTTACCGAGCTCAACCAGTTCTACCCCAAGCTTTTTCAGCTCTTCGGCATCACGTTTAATTTCACTCTTGCTGACCCAGATAATTTCATCATCTTCGTCTTCGATATCATCACCGGGGACGTCGTCGAGCCAGTCTTCGGGCTGCTTTGTCATTTCAGGCTCCTTAAAAAAGAGGCTAATACTAACAGCTTGAGCGCATACTGAGAAAGGGTTCTCTGTTAGACTTCATTTAACTTTACCTCAGATTATGGCTTAGACGATGAAAGTGATCACACAAGTTGCACAACAACGTATTGCGCTGGAAAAAGCGGTCTCTATGGCGCTGGAACTGGCAGCCACTCAATCAGACGGCGCGGAAGTGGCGGTCAGTAAAACCACCGGCATCGGCGTAAGCACCCGTTATGGTGAAGTCGAAAACGTCGAATTTAATAGCGACGGGGCGCTGGGGATTACCGTCTATCACCAGAACCGTAAAGGCAGCGCATCGTCCACCGACCTGAGCCCGGATGCTATCGCCCGTACCGTGCAGGCGGCGTTAGACATCGCGCGCTACACCTCGCCGGACCCATGTGCAGGCGTGGCAGACAAAGAACTGCTGGCCTTTGAAGCCCCGGATCTTGACCTGTTCCACCCGGCGGAAGTCTCCCCGGATGAAGCCATCGAAATGGCGGCTCGCGCAGAGCAGGCTTCGCTGAAGGCTGATAAACGCATTACCAACACCGAAGGCGGCAGCTTTAACAGCCACTACGGCATTAAAGTCTTCGGCAACAGCCACGGCATGCTGCAAAGCTACTGCTCAACCCGCCATTCCCTGTCCAGCTGCGTGATTGCCGAAGTGAACGGCGACATGGAGCGTGACTATGCCTATACCATCGGCCGCGCGCTGAGCGACCTGCAGTCCCCTGAATGGGTTGGTGAAGAGTGCGCGCGTCGCACCCTGTCTCGCCTGGAGCCGCGCAAGCTCTCCACCATGAAGGCGCCGGTGATTTTCGCCAACGAAGTGGCAACCGGGCTGTTTGGCCACCTGGTGGGCGCGATTGCTGGCGGCTCGGTTTACCGTAAATCGACCTTCCTGCTGGACTCTCTCGGTAAGCAAATTCTGCCGGAATGGCTGACCATTGAAGAGCATCCGCATCTGCTGAAAGGGCTGGCGTCGACGCCGTTCGACGGCGAAGGCGTGCGCACCGAGCGTCGCGACATCATCAAAGACGGCGTGCTGACCCAGTGGCTGCTGACCAACTACTCCGCGCGTAAGCTGGGCCTGAAGAGCACCGGCCACGCGGGCGGTATCCACAACTGGCGTATTGCCGGTTGCGGCCTGAGTTTTGAAAAGTTGCTTAAAGAGATGGGCACGGGTCTTGTCGTGACTGAACTGATGGGGCAGGGTGTTAGCGGCATCACCGGCGACTACTCTCGCGGTGCATCCGGCTTCTGGGTTGAGAACGGCGAAATTCAGTATCCGGTGAGTGAAATCACCATCGCTGGCAACCTGAAAGACATGTGGCGCAATATGGTCACTATCGCCGACGATATTGAGACACGCAGTAACATTCAATGTGGTTCCGTACTGTTACCGGAGATGAAAATCGCCGGACAGTAATCACGTATTGGGCGCATCCTGCTGCGCCCGTTCGCTTAAATAATAAAAAGGAAGTGAGCAATGCGTAAAAAACTGGTTGCGATGCTGGCGGTCTCCGCGCTGGCGCTGGGTTCGGCTTCTGCCTTTGCTGACCTGGGCGAAGATATGGACACCCTGGCGGAAAATCTGCAGGTCGTGCAGAAGACCACCGACGTGGGTGAACTGAAAGCGGCGCTGACGAAGATGCGTACCGCCGCAGAAGACGCTAAAAAAGAGACCCCGCCGAAGCTGGAAGGCAAAGCGGCAGACAGCGCGGAAATGAAAGACTATCACCATGGGATGGATACGCTGATTGGTCAGATTGACGGTGCGCTGAAGCTGGCGAACGAGGGCAAAGTGAAAGAAGCCCAGGCCGCCGCGGAAGATTTCAAAACCACCCGCAACGAGAACCACAAGAAGTTCCGCTAATCCTATCTCCGGAAGGCGTCGCCCTGACGCCTTCCGTCTTCGCTCCCCGAAAATTCCCCGAAAAACTTCACCGATATCACACTTTTCACCTTCGTTTTGCCATTCGCCTTTCCAATGACCTTGTCCCACAGACGTGACATTCATCACGCGAATATATCGAAATCGTTACTTTCGTGGCGAATGTGTGAATCCGATCACTCAAGCCGTCTACCTTTCCACTTCGAAGTGGAAAACAACTCGCTACAAACTCCCATCCCCCGGCGTTAGGTTTATCCCCAGAGACATTAGCGGGGTAACACGAGTGAATAACGGAGCGGTAATACACGACGCAGGGGAGCAGGCGCTACAGACCGAACGGCTGGCCGACAAGATGTTGCAGCAGGTGTTCGCACTGTTACGCCGCCGCGATATCACCCCTAACGACGTGCAGGAGCAAATGCTGACCTCCCACGTGCGGGCCATGGCCCACCGGTCCATCAGCGGCGAGCCGCTGCCGGAAGTGGATGAAAGCCTGTTTGAAGAGATTTCTGACGATTCAATGATGCTTGCCCGCGAAGTGGTCGCGGAGTTCGGCAACCTGCCTGATGAAGAGGCCTGGCTGCTCTCCGTTCACTTCGAAGTAGCAAAAGACAACCTGTAAGGAGCAACAAATGGAACAGATCACCGTAGTAATTGGCGACCGCCTGGGTAAAGGACAAAAAGTTGCCGCTGGCGCGGAAAAAGCCGGTGCTCGTGCAGTTGTGGTACCGGGCGTAGCCGCCGACATGAAGTTGGGCGACATGATGAAGGCCGAAAACGCGACCTTCGGTATCTCCTTCTGCGGTAGCGGCGGTGCGGGTGCTATCACCGCGCAGACCAAATATGGCTACAAAGCGAAATACGGCATGCGTTCAGTGGAAGAGGGCGTCACCGCCATTAACGAAGGCTGCAACGTGCTGGGCTTTGGCTTTATGGACAAAGAAGAGCTGGGCGAACGCCTGGTAGAGGCCTGGAAGAAGAAGTACGGCGCTTGAGTATGAAAGAGCAATTCACCACCACGGTGAGGGTCACGGGCAAAGGCGAGAGCAAAACACGGGCGTTCGCCGATGCCCTGAACCACGTGCAGGCAGCGGTGATGAAAACATCATCGCGCATCTTACTGCGTATTGAGCCACAGGATGTGCAGGTTGTTCATGCGCGCGAAGCGGTACGAAAAGAGGCGTTCTTATTCTTCTTTTTACGCCGTGAACGACGAGCGTACAGCGTGGAGCTGGACGTGACCGTCAACGTGACCGCCATTGATATCGATAAAGTGGATTTCGTCACGCAAACCTGATTTTCACCAAAGGGTCAGACTATGTTCCTGATAATTTTAATAAAATCGCTCATTATCGGCGGCCTGGTTGGCGTCGGCGTGGGCGCCGGAGCGGCACGCATGTTTCACGCGCCCACCACGCAGGGGATGGGGGCGTTTCGTACGTTGGGCGAGCTGAACTCCTGCGAAGGCGATCCGGCTTCCCACTTCTCCTTTGGCCTCGGCTTCTTCTTTAACGCCTGGGCTTCTTCCGTCGCAGCAGGTTCCTTCACCCAGGACGTTGACCACCGCATTATCCCGAACTGGGGCGCGGCGGCACTGATGGTGAAAAATCGCAACGTCGGCGAGACGCTGCATAACCCACGCAAAATGGCGATTGCCTGCGGCATCATCGGCATGATTGTGGTGGCCTTCCTCAACCTGACGGCCTCTTCCGTACCACAGGCGCTGCAGGTCACCGCCGTTAAGGTACTGGTTCCGGCAGCCAACCTGCTGGTGAACACCGTGATGCCGGTTATCTTCTGGCTGGCAGCGATTGATGCCGGTAAGAAATCAGGCTTCTGGGCCACCATCTTCGGCGGCGCAGCGCAGCTGATTATGGGTAACGCCGTGCCGGGCCTGGTGCTGGGTATTCTGATTGGTAAGGGTGTTGAAGAGAGCGGCTGGCATCGCGTCACCAAAGTGATGATGGGTGCGATTATTGCGCTGTTCGTCCTGAGCGCCTTCTTCCGCGGCTTCGACATGAAGATGATTGAATCCTTCCACCTGACCGTACCGAACTGGCTGGATCTGATCCACAGCTCAATCAGCGGCAAATAACGGGAGCCTGACATGGAACAAAATAAAGGTTTTTGGTATGCCGACTGGTCGTTCCCGATCTTCGTTGGCCTGCTCTCCTCCGGCGTGTTCGCCGGGACGCATATGTACTACCTCTACGGCATTGGTGCTTTCAACGAAGTGGCCTTCGTGGCGATGCTGAAAGCCGGGATTGATACCGGGGCTTACGGTGCCGTTGCCGCGTTCGGCGCGAGCTTCCTGTTCGCCCGTATCATCGAAGGTTCGCTGGTGGGCATTCTGGACATCGGTGGCGCGATCCAAACCGGCGTGGGCCTTGGGGTTCCAGCGCTGCTGCTGGGCGCGGGCATCATGTTCCCGGTGACCAACTTTATCGCCTCCCTGATTACCGGGCTGGTGATTGGTCTGGCGATTGGCTACATCATCATCCTGGCGCGTAAGTTCACCATCAACCAGAGTGACTCCACCTACGGGGCCGACGTGATGATGGGCGCGGGTAACGCCTCCGGCCGCTTCCTTGGCCCGTTGATTATCCTTAGCGCCATGACCGCTTCGATTCCTATCGGTGTGGGCTCGCTGATTGGCGCGCTGATTTTCTATGTCTGGCAAAAGCCGATTACCGGCGGCGCTATTCTCGGCGCGATGCTGCTGGGTTCCATCTTCCCGGTAGCGATTAGTTAAACCCTGCGGGCGCTCTGGCGCCCGTCTTAACAGGAGAGAGATATGTTTGATTTACTCCTGCGCCGTGCGCGCCTCGTCGACGATACCCTGACTGATATCGCCATCAAGGACGGTTCAATCGCGGCGCTGGGCGAGATTAGCGCGCCTGCCCTGAAAACCATTGAGCTGGACGGCAAATACTACGCCAGCGCCGGCTGGATTGACTCCCACGTCCACTGCTACCCGAACTCACCGATTTATCACGATGAACCGGACAGCGTCGGTATCGCCACCGGTGTCACCACCGTGATTGATGCTGGCAGTACCGGGGCCGATGACGTAGATGATTTCTACCAGTTGACCCGCAAAGCCGCGACCGACGTCTATGCGCTGCTCAACATCTCCCGCGTGGGGCTGATTGCCCAGAACGAACTGGCCAATATGGCCAATATCGATGCGGAAGCGGTGAAGCAGGCGGTGGCGCGCCACCCGGACTTTATCGTCGGCCTGAAAGCGCGCATGAGCAGCAGCGTGGTCGGCGAAAACGGTATTACGCCGCTGTTGCGTGGCAAAGCCATCCAGAAAGAAAACGGCGACCTGCCGCTGATGGTGCACATTGGCAACAACCCGCCGAACCTTGATGAGATTGCCGAACTGCTGAGTTCCGGCGACATCATCACCCACTGCTACAACGGCAAACCGAACCGCATCCTGACGCCGGAAGGCGAACTGCGCGGCTCTATCGTGCGCGCCTTAAAGCGCGGCGTGCGTCTCGACGTCGGCCACGGCACCGCCAGCTTCAGCTTTGAAGTGGCCCGCCGGGCGATTGCGATGGGCATTCTGCCGCACACCATCAGCTCCGATATCTACTGCCGTAACCGCATCGACGGCCCGGTACGCTCGCTGGCGCTGGTGATGTCGAAGTTCCTCGCCATCGGTATGTCGCTGCCGCAGGTCATTGACTGCGTCACCGCCCATGCCGCCGATGGCCTGCGCCTGAGCCGTAAAGGGCAACTGGCGGTGGGGTATGACGCGGACCTGACGCTGTTTACCGTTGCCCAGACCCCAACGGTGCTGGTGGATGCGGAAAAAGAGAGCCTTCAGGCTGACAAGATTTTGCTGCCGCTTGCCGCGATTCGCGCGGGCAAGGGCTATCTGACCGAACAAGGGAGTGCGGAAAATGCCTTCGATTTTTGAGAAATACGATTTAAAACAGGTGATTAACACCTCCGGCCGTATGACGATCCTCGGCGTCTCTACGCCACGTCCGGAAGTGGTAGAAGCCGCGATGGCGGGTATGAACCAGTACTTCGAAATGAAAGACCTGGTGAATAAAACCGGCACCTACATTGCGAAGCTGCTGGATGTAGAAGGGGCGACCGTCGTCTCCTGTGCCTCCGCCGGGATTGCGCAGTCGGTGGCGGCGGTGCTGGTAAAAGAGAGCGACTGGCTGCTGGAAAACCTGCACGTTACCCCGATTGAAAACAACGAAATCGTGCTGCCGAAAGGCCACAACGTCAACTTTGGCGCACCGGTCGGCACCATGGTGGCGCTGGGCGGCGGCAAGCTGGTGGAAGCGGGCTACGCCAACGAATGTTCTGCCGACCAGTTGGCGGCAGCTATCACCCCGCGTACAGCGGCCATTCTGTACATTAAATCTCACCACTGCGTGCAGAAAAGCATGCTCAACGTGGCGCAGGCCGCGGCGGTCGCGCGCAGCCACAATCTGCCGCTGATTGTCGATGCGGCGGCGGAAGAAGATTTACAGGCCTACTACCGTGCGGGTGCGGATCTGGTTATTTACAGCGGCGCGAAGGCCATTGAAGGGCCAACCAGCGGGCTGGTTATCGGTAAAACCCAGTATGTGGAGTGGGTCAAACGCCAGTCGAACGGCATTGGTCGTGCGATGAAAGTGGGCAAAGAGGGCATTCTTGGCCTGACCTGCGCCATCGAACATTACCTGACGGCGACCAAAGAGAGCGGCGAAGAGATGGTGGCGAAAATGACCCCATTCATCGACGCGCTTAATACGCTCAACGGCGTGACCGCCCGCGTGGTGTGGGACAGCGCAGGCCGCGATATTGCGCGCGCCGAGATTAAATTTGATGAAGCCGTGACCGGTGTCCACACCGGCGACCTGGTGGCGGCGCTGAAGCAGGGCGAATACGCCATTTACTTCCGCGGCTACAAGGCCAACGAAGGCATTATCGAAGCCGATGTCCGCAGCGTGGATGCGCAGCAGCTGGAGATTGTCTCCCGCCGTATTGCTGAAGTCTTAAACCAGGAGAAAAAAGCATGAAACTGACCCCAAACTTTTACCGTGACCGCGTCTGCCTGAACGTTCTGGCAGGCAGCAAGCAAAACGCCAGTGAGATTTACGAAGCGGCGGAAGGTCATGTGCTGGTGGGCGTGCTCTCCAAAAACTATCCGGATATCGCCAGCGCGGTGGCCGATATGCGTGAATACGCAAAGCTGATTGATAACGCACTGTCTGTCGGGCTGGGCGCAGGCGACCCGAATCAGTCGGCGATGGTCAGCGAAATTTCCCGCCAGGTGCAGCCGCAGCACGTTAACCAGGTCTTCACCGGCGTTGGCACCAGCCGCGCGCTGTTGGGGCAGAACGAGACTGTGGTCAACGGCCTGGTATCGCCAACCGGCACCGTCGGCAGGGTGAAAATCTCCACCGGCCCGCTCTCCAGCAACGCGCCGGACGGCATTGTGCCGCTGGAAACGGCGATTGCCCTGCTGAAAGATATGGGCGGCAGCTCGATTAAATACTTCCCGATGGGTGGCCTGAAGCATCGCGATGAGTTTGTGGCGGTGGCTGAAGCCTGCGCGCGCCATGATTTCTGGCTGGAACCGACCGGCGGCATTGACCTCGACAACTACGGCGAAATCCTGAAAATTGCGCTGGATGCTGGCGTTAGCAAAATTATCCCCCATATCTATAGCTCGATTATTGATAAGGCGAGCGGAAATACGCGTCCGGCGGATGTGCGTCAGCTGCTGGATATGACGAAACAGCTTGTTAAGTAGTGCGATTGTCCCCCTCACCCCGGCCCTCTCCCCACAGGGGAGAGGGAGAAAACCGACCGTACTTTTTTGCGCCGATCGTACGTAAACGCACTGAACGGTCCCCTCTCCCCTCTGGGGAGAGGGTTAGGGTGAGGGGGAAAACCCCCACCGAACCATCAAGGAGTCACCATGCCAACCGCTCGTCACCTGCTTGTTGCTTCACTCTCTCTGCTTGCCGCCAGCGCCGTCGCGCAAACCCAGTACGCTTGGGTGGGTACCTACAACCCTAACGGCGAAGGTCTGTATCGCTTTACCGTCGATGGCAAAACCGGCGAGCTGCGCGATAAAGCGCTCGTCAGTTCGCTGCCGAACGTCGCGCAACTGACCGTCAGCCAGGATGGCAAAACCCTGTACGCCGCCAGCGAAGTAGAAAAAGGTGTAGTGCAGGCGTGGCGCATTGCCGCGAGCGGCGAGCTGAGCGAGCTGAATCAGGTGGCTTCCGGCGGCGCGGGCCCGGTCTATCTCTCGCTGACACCAGATGGCCGCCACCTGCTGGTGGCGAACTACGTGAGCGGCTCGATTGCCGTATTGCCGGTGAAAGAAGATGGCAGCCTGGGTGAGGCGGTGGATGCGCATCAGGATCAAGGTCCTGCGGGCGCAGCGCGACCGGCTGCGGCGGTTGAAGGCAGCTTTGCCGTCAGCGATCATAACGGCCCGCATGCCCATATGATCTCGGCCGATCCGAGCGGGAAGTTTGTCTTCTCGACCGATCTGGGGCTGGACAGGATCTACCAGTACCGTATGGACAGCGCCAGCGGCAAGCTGACGCCGAACGACCCGCCGTTTATCGCCGCATCGTCCGCCGGGGCGGGGCCGCGACATTTTGTCTTCACGCCTGCCGGAAATGGACTATGGTTGATTAACGAAGAAGCTTCCACGCTGACGTTTTATCACCTCGATAAACAGAGCGGACTGCTGCGCGAAGGGAAAACGGTCTCTGCCTTACCGAAAGAGTATAAAGGCACCAGCTTTGCCGCCGGTCTGGTATTAAGCCAGGACGGCAAACAGCTGTACGTCGCTAACCGCTTACACAACAGTATCGCCCACTTTACCGTGATGGCCGATGGCACCCTGAAACATCAGGATGATATCTGGACGCGTGGCGACTATCCGCGAACGTTAACGCTGGATAAGCAAGGGCACTGGCTCTATGTGATGAATCAGCGTAGCGACAATATCACCCGCTTTAGCGTAGCGCCGAAGGACGGAAAACTGACGTTCTCCCCGGACTACACCCCGGTTGGCAGCCCATCCCAGATGGTGATTTCTGCCACCCCTTAAGCCGTAACAGGAAGGAACCGACATGAGATTTCCCAATCAACGTTTAGCGCAACTCTTTACTCTGCTGCAAAACGAAACGCTGCCACAGGATGAACTGGCGCAGCGCTTGTCGGTTTCGACCCGCACCGTACGCGCCGATATCACCGCGTTAAACGAGCTGCTGATGCATTACGGCGCGCAGTTTGTGTTGGCCCGCGGCAGCGGTTACCAACTGAAGATTGACGATCCGTCGCGCTATCAGCAGCTGGAAGCAACTGCGCCTAAGCCGCAGCATATTCCCCGCACCGCCCAGGATCGCATTCACTTCCTGCTGGTGCGTTTTCTGACGTCGGCGTTCTCCATCAAGCTTGAGGATCTCGCCGACGAGTGGTTTGTCAGCCGTGCGACGCTGCAGGGCGATATGGTAGAGGTACGCGAGCGCTTTCAGCGCTATCAGCTGACGCTGGAGACCCGCCCGCGTCACGGTATGAAGCTGTTTGGCAGCGAGGTGTCGATTCGCGCCTGTCTGACCGACCTGCTGTGGGAGCTAAGCCAGCAGGGGCCGCTGAACCCGATGATCCGCCAGGAGGCGTTTGATGATAGCGTGCCAGCCATGCTGGAAGCCGTGTTGGAGGAGACGCTGATGCGCCATCATGTCCGTCTCACCGACGTAGGGGAGCGCTTTATTTGTCTGTACGGTGCGGTCGTTGCGCGCCGTGTCAGCGACGGTTACCCGCTGGCCGATTTCAGCGCCGAAGAGGTCGCGCAAAACGTGCGCGATGTCGCCCATGACGTGGCCAGCGCGCTGCAAAAGCTCACCGGGAAACCGTTCTCTCAGGCCGAAGAAGCCTGGCTGTGCGTGCATCTTGCCGCCCGCCAGGTACAGGACGTCGACCCGGAAACCATCAGCGCCGACGACGACGAAGCGCTGGTGAACTACATCCTGCGCTATATCAATCAGCAGTATAACTACAACCTGCTGGAGGACGCGCAGCTCCACGCGGACCTGCTGACCCACATTAAGACCATGATCACCCGCGTGCGCTACCAGATTATGATCCCCAATCCGCTGCTCGATAACATCAAGCAGCACTACCCGATGGCGTGGGATATGACGCTGGCGGCGGTCTCGAGCTGGGGGAAATATACGCCGTATACCATCAGCGAAAACGAAATCGGTTTTCTGGTGCTGCACATCGGCGTGGGGTTAGAGCGCCACTACAATATCGGCTACCAGCGCCAGCCGAAGGTGCTGCTGGTGTGCGATGCCGGTAACGCCATGGTGCGGGTGATTGAAGCCATTTTGCAGCGTAAATATCCGCAGGTGGAGATTGCCGCTACGCTGTCCCAGCGCGAGTACGAACAGCTGGAAAGCGTGAGCGAAGATTTTGTCATTTCCACGGTGCGTATCAGCGAAAAAGAGAAGCCGGTCGTCACCATTTCACCGTTCCCCACCGATTACCAGTTGGACCAGATTGGTAAGCTGGTGCTGGTCGACCGCACACGCCCGTGGATGCTGAACAAGTTCTTCGACGCCGCTCATTTTCGGGTTATCGATGGCCCGATGGACCAGCAGACGCTGTTTGCCGAACTCTGCCAGCAGCTTGAGCAGGAAGGGTTTGTCGACGAGGCATTCCACGCTTCGGTGGTGGAGCGTGAAGCGATTGTCAGCACCATGCTCGGCGATGGCATCGCGCTGCCGCACGCCCTGGGGCTGCTGGCGCAAAAAACTGTGGTCTACACCGTCATTGCCCCGCAGGGCATCGCCTGGGGCGACGAAACCGCCCACATCATCTTCCTGCTGGCGATCAGCAAAAGCGAGTATGAAGAGGCGATGGCTATCTACGATATCTTCGTCACTTTCCTGCGCGAACGCGCCATGGCACGCCTGTCGGCGACCCGCAGCTTTGATGAGTTTAAGGTGGTGGCGATGGAGTGCGTCAGCCGGTTTTGAGAGGCTGACGTAGGGCGTTAACGCAGGTGGTGCACCACCTGATTACTGCTACCGCGCCAGATAAGCGCCGGGTCTTTTAAGTCCTGCACAAACTTACCGTCAACCAGCACGTTGATAAGGTCGACGACCTCCCTCTGCGCAGCGTTCAGTTCGTCAATCTTGTAGCCGGTCCAGACCCAGATATCTTTGCCGGGGCATTCGGCGTGAATGCGCTGAACCAGTTTGAGAATTTCCGGTACGTTTTGCGGGTGCAGCGGGTCGCCGCCGGAGAGGGAAATTCCCTGGCGCTTGACGCGGGTGTCGTTCAGGTCGGCGATGATGCGGTCGGCCATCTCGGCGGTAAACGGCTGGCCGGAGTTCACGCGCCAGGTGCTCTTGTTGTAGCAGCCGGGGCATTCGTGAACGCAGCCGGAAACAAACAGCGTGCAGCGTGTACCCGGCCCGTTAACGATGTCGACGGGATAGTATTGATGGTAATTCATGTTCGCGTTCCAGATTTTCGGCCGGTATACGGTCGTGCAGCGTGCGGTAAAACGGTTCCCTCTCCCCTGAGGGGAGAGGGTTAGGGTGAGGGGACAAACCGCTCGAACTTAACCGAGCTGCCCGTTACCCAGGTGCTTAACGCGGCGTTTCACTTCTTCCTGCTTACCGGCGTTGAACGGACGGGCGTCCGGGCTGCCGAGGTAGCCGCACACACGGCGAGTCACGGAGACGCGCGCAGCGTCGTGGTTACCGCATTTCGGGCAGGTGAAGCCTTTGCTGGTGCACTCGAATTCACCGGTAAAGCCGCACTCATAACATTCGTCGATTGGCGTGTTGGTGCCGTAATACGGCACGTGCTGATAGCTGTAATCCCACACGTCTTCCAGCGCCTTCAGGTTGTGCTGAATGTTCGGGTACTCGCCGTAGCAAATGAAGCCGCCGTTGGCGATTGGCGGGTAGGCCGCTTCAAAATCAATCTTGTCGTACGGGTTCACCTTCTTCTCCACGTCGAGGTGGAAGCTGTTGGTGTAGTAGCCTTTGTCGGTCACGCCCTCAACGAGGCCAAACTCGGCGGTGTCCAGACGGCAGAAACGGTCGCACAGGTTTTCGCTTGGCGTGCTGTACAGGCTGAAGCCGTAGCCGGTTTCGTCTTTCCACTGGTCAACGGCGTCGCGCAGACGCTGAACAATCGCCACGCCTTTCTCACGCAGCATCTCGCTGTCGTACATATGCTGGTTGCCGAACAGCGCGTTGATGGTCTCGTGGATACCGATGTAGCCCAGGGAGATAGACGCACGACCGTTTTTGAAGATTTCGGAAACGTCGTCGTCCGCTTTCAGACGCACGCCGCAGGCACCTTCCATATAGAGAATTGGCGCCACGCGAGCTTTCACACCTTCCAGACGAGCGATACGGGTCATCAGCGCTTTACGCGCCAGCACCAGACGTTCGTCCAGCAGTGACCAGAACGTGGCTTCGTCGCCTTTGGCTTCCAGCGCGATGCGCGGCAGGTTGAGGCTGATTACGCCGAGGTTGTTACGGCCATCGTGAACCTGTTCGCCGTCTTCGTTTTCCCACACGCCAAGGAAGCTGCGGCAGCCCATTGGGGTTTTAAACGAACCGGTGACTTTCACTACCTGATCGTAGTTGAGGATGTCCGGATACATGCGCTTGCTCGCGCACTCCAGCGCCAGCTGTTTGATGTCGTAGTTGGCATCGCCCGGCTTGTGGTTCAAACCATCGCGAATGGCGAAGACCAGTTTCGGGAACACCGCGGTTTTGCGGTTTTTGCCGAGGCCCGCGATACGATTACGCAGAATGGACTGCTGAATCAGGCGAGATTCCCAAGTGGTGCCGAGGCCGAAGCCAAAGGTGACGAACGGGGTCTGGCCGTTGGCGGTATGCAGCGTGTTCACTTCATACTCCAGCGACTGGAAGGCGTCGTAGCACTCTTTCTCGGTACGAGAACGAGCATACTCTTCCGCGTTCGGAATCTGCCACTCTTCAGCGGTTTGGCGATGTTTGTTGAAGCTGGCGGTGACAAACGGTGCCAGCACTTCATCGATACGGTTGATGGTAGTGCCGCCGTAAATGTGGCTAGCCACCTGTGCGATGATCTGCGCGGTCACCGCAGTCGCGGTAGAGATGGATTTTGGCGGCTCGATCTCCGCGTTGCCCATCTTAAAGCCCTGCGTCAGCATGCCTTTCAGGTCAATCAGCATACAGTTGAACATCGGGAAGAACGGCGAGTAGTCGAGGTCGTGGTAGTGGATAACACCGCGCTCGTGCGCCATCACCACGTCGTGCGGCAGCAGGTGCTGGCGAGCGTAGTGCTTAGCGACGATACCGGCCAGCAGGTCGCGCTGGGTTGGGATCACTTTACTGTCTTTGTTGGCGTTCTCGTTCAGCAGCGCCGAGTTGGTCTGCTCAACCAGGCCGCGAATTTCCTGGTTCAGACGACCGCGTTTTTCGCGCTGGCTGTCGCGGTCGTGGCGATATTCAATATAGGCACGCGCGAGCTGCTTGTACGGCCCGGACATCAGCTGGTTCTCAACGGCGGTCTGAATCACGTTGATATCAACCTGCGCCTGGCCCTGCATTTGTTGGCTAACGATTGCTGCGACGGTGGCGCAATAGTCTGCGTCATCGACTCCCGCTGCTTTAGCTGCACGCAGAATTGCTTCTTTGATGCGCTCTGATTTGAACGGCACTTTACAGCCATCTCGTTTCATCACATGCGGTGTCATGATCACTCCAATTTTATAAGTACGTTATAAGAACAGGTTATCCACAGAGGCGGGAAAACGACGATTGGCGTAATCACTCCATTAACCAATACTTTCCCTCGTGTGCGGCCCAGGTTATCCACATACCGACTATCTTTTTGGTGATTATCATTGTTGCAATGATAGTCGATAAATACCATATGTTGGGCCGGGACGCATTTTAAGTTCTATATGTAGTGATTTGCATCAAAGATGTTTGCGCTTTTATTGATTCAGAACAAAGTAAAAATGCAAGAGTACAGATGGCAAGCGTTGAGGGTAATGTAAATTTTGCTGCTCAATAAGTGTCCAAAAAAGGACCGAAAAACAGCGTGATGCGAAGAAGCCCGGCAGCAGGGCGCTACCGGGCCGGGGGTTAACGTTGAAGCCACCAGATAGCTTCAAACGGACGTAGCGTCATGCCAGCAGGGGTGTCGTAGTTGCTCATCAGCACCTCGCCATCGGTGGAGCCAGCCGGTGGCTCCCAGGCCTGCGGCTCGCCGCTGAGGTTGGCGGCGACCAACAGCGTTTGCCCCTGCCACTGACGTCGGTAGCACCACAGCGACGGGTGCTCAGGCAGCAGATCCTGGTAGTCGCCCCACGTCAGCACCGGTTCGGATTTACGCAGCGCAATCAGCTGTTGGTAGGCGTAAAACACCGAATCCGGCTCTGCCAGCGCGCGTTCGGCGTTGATCTCAGCATAATTGTGGCTGACGCCAATCCACGGTTTGCCTTCGGTAAAACCAGCGTTAGGGCTAGCGTCCCACTGCATTGGTGTACGGCTGTTGTCGCGGGATTTGCTGGCAAGAATCGCCAGTAGTTCGTCGGCATCACGCCCCTGCGCCAGCAGTTCGTTATACATGTTGTGGCTCTCCACGTCGCGGTACTGCTCAATCGTCGTGAAGTGCGGGTTGGTCATGCCAATCTCTTCGCCCTGATAGATGTACGGCGTGCCCTGCATCCCATGCAGCACCATTGCCAGCATCTTCGCTGCGGTGACGCGGTGTTCACCTTCGTCGCCAAAGCGCGAAACAATGCGTGGCTGGTCGTGGTTACACCAGAACAGCGCGTTCCACGCCCGGTTGTGCATTCCCTGCTGCCAATGGTTAAACAGTGATTTCAGCGCCACGAAGTCCGGGCGCGCCAGCGTCCACTTCTCGCCGCCAGGGTAGTCCACCTTCAGGTGGTGGAAGTTAAAGGTCATCGACAGCTCTTTGCCGTCGAGAGAGGCGTACTGCTGGCAGTTTTCAAGCGTGGTCGAGGACATCTCGCCGACGGTCATCAGGCCGCGCGGCGTAAAGACATCGCGGCTGAACTCCTGCAGGAACTCGTGGGCGCGCGGGCCATCGGTATAGAAACGGCGGCCGTCGCCCTGATGGTCATCCGGGAAGCTCTGGTCTTTGGAAATGACGTTGATAACGTCGAGGCGCAGACCATCAACGCCGCGATCGGCCCAGAACTCACAGACCTTTTTCAGCTCGGCGCGTACCGTCTCGTTTTCCCAGTTGAGATCCGCCTGTTCGGTAGCGTACAGATGCAGATAGTACTGGCCGCTAGCCGCGTCCCACTGCCAGGCGTTGCCGCCAAACTTCGAGCGCCAGTTATTCGGCGGGGTGTCCGGCGTGCCGTCGCGCCAGATATAGAACTGGCGATAGGGGCTCTCTTTGTTCAGCGACGCTTTAAACCACGCGTGGTGAGTGGAGGTGTGGTTCAACACCATATCGAGCACAATGCGAATGCCGCGCTGATGCGCCTCGGCAACCAGTTTGTCGAAATCGTCGATCGTGCCGTAAGAGGGGTCGATCTCGGTGTAATTGGCAATGTCGTAGCCGTTATCAACCTGCGGTGAAACGTAGAACGGCGTTATCCAGATGGCATCAACGCCGAGCTTTTGCAGATAGTCGAGACGTGAGGTGACGCCGCGCAGATCTCCCGTTCCGCTGCCGGTCGTGTCCTGGAAGCTTTTCGGGTAGATCTGGTAAATCACGCCGTTTTGCCACCAGTGAGGTAGTGTATTCATTCGGTTGTCCTCTAATAAGAATCAGGGGCGCAAGTGCGCCCCGAAGAAGGTGTATTACATGACGGGCAGCGTGCCCTGACGCTCTTTGCGTTTGTAGACCATCACCGTCAGGAGAATCGGTACCACGATGGTGATAATCATCGCGATGCTGTAGACGCCCCAGAAGGTTGGCTTAATCGACAGGATGCCCGGCAGGCCACCGACGCCGATACCGTTCGCCAGCACGCCGTACAGGCCGCACAGCAGGCCCGCGATGCCGGAACCGATCATCGCGCAGAGCATCGGGAAGCGGTACTTCAGGTTGATCCCGTACATGGCTGGTTCGGTCACGCCGAGGTAGGCGGAGATAGCCGCCGGAACGGAGATTTCACGCTCTTTGGCCTTACGGCTGCAAATGATGATGCCGACGACGGCAGAAGCCTGCGCGATGTTCGACAGGGCAATCATCGGCCACACCGGGGTGCCGCCCATGCTCTGAATCATCTGCATATCAATAGCCAGCGTGGTCTGGTGCACACCGGTAATCACCAGCGGCGCATACAGGAAGCCGAACAGCGCGGCGCCAATCGGTGCGAAGCTGCCGGTCAGCAGGTGACGCACGGCGAAGGCAACGCCGTCGCCAATCAGGCGACCGAATGGCCCGATAATCGCGTGAGCAAGGAATACCGCCAGAATCAGCGAGCATACCGGCACGATGACCAGGTAGAGGTAGTCCGGCACGATGCGCTTAAGGCGCGTCTCAATGAAGCCAAGGGTCAGACCCGCCAGCAGCGCTGGGATAACCTGCGCCTGGTAGCCGACTTTGGCGATGGTAAACAGGCCGAAGTTCCACACTTCAGGCACCTGCTGACCTAACAGGTAGGCGTTCATCAGCTGCGGAGAAACCAGCGTGACGCCGAGCACGATACCGAGGATCGGCGTACCGCCCATTTTCTTCACCGCAGACCAGCAGATACCAACCGGCAGATAGAAGAAGATCGCCTCACCAATCAACCACAGGAAGTCATAGATGGTTTGCAGCGACGGGTGCATCTGCGCCAGCGTCTGGCCGTTGCTCATCGGCAGGTCGCCGATCACGTTACGGAAGCCTAAGATCAAACCCCCGCTGATAAGCGCTGGCAGCAGCGGGAAGAAGATCTCAGCGAAGTGAGAAATCATCTGCTCGTGCCATTTCATATTCTGGCGAGCAGCCGTTTTGGCCTGCTCTTTATCTGCACCGGTCTGGCCGGTGGTGGCAAGCAGCGCCTGGTAGTAGTCGCCCACTTCCGTGCCGATAACCACCTGGAACTGCCCGGCGTTGGTGAAACAGCCTTTGACCATCGGCAACTCTTCGATAGCTTTCGGGGAGGCCTTGGCCGGATCGTTAAGCACAAAGCGCAGGCGCGTGATGCAGTGGCTGACGGTGGCGATGTTCTCGCGCCCGCCAACCAGCTCGATAAGTTTATCGATGTTCTTTTGGTCTATTTTTTTGCTCATGATAGGGCCTTAAAACAGAGGTGAGATCTCCCCGATACCGCCACTTCAGACGCTCTTGTTAGCGAGACATCTGACGGACTCAGGATCGAACCGTTATTAATACGCTGAATATTAGCGTAACGGGTTTGCGGTTTCGGGAAAATGGGAACGTTCCCGAAACGCTGCGGCGATCACATTAAAGCTGTTGTTAAGCTTAGGACAGAATGGCGGGGATCACGATCTGATGCGGTTCGCCCTTACCACTGATCTGGGCGATAAGTTGCTCTGCGGCGCGGTGTCCGGCCTCGGCGTAGCCGGGATCGACGGTGATAATTTCCGGGTGCAGGAACTTGGTCAGCGGCGTGTTACCGACGCTCGCCAACTGCACGTTATCGATGCGTTGTTCCTGAAGATACTTGCTCACGCCGAGGGCGAGGGTGTCTGTCGCGCAGATAAGCGCGGTGGTCTCTGGGGTGATAACCTGGCTTGCGAAGTCGTAACCCTGCTTCATCGCCAGGCCCGGCAGGGCGGCAACTGGTGTGAGCTTGTGGCGCTTGCAGAATGCCTGATAGGCATCGTGACGCCGCTGCCCGGTGGTGACGTCGGCAGGAGGAACGCCGAGGAAACTAATATGGCGATGGCCCAGTTCGAACAGGCGCTGCATCAGCTGCGTAATCGCCCCGGTGTCGTCATAACAGACGGAGGCAAAACCGTTGGCATCACGAGCCATCAGCACCAACGTCGAGTGCCAGTCGCCCAGAACCGCTTCGGTTACGCCGGTAAAGCCGAACAGGATCACGCCGTCAATATTGCGGCGTTTAAGCATCGCCAGATGTTCGACCACTTTCTCCGGTGAGAACTGGCTTTCCATCATGATGGGGTCATAGCCCTGCTCGTAGAAGGCGGGCAGCATGGTCTGTACCGCCAGGTTTTCCGACAGCGAGTCCAGACGGGTGACGATAATCGCCACCACCTTATCGCTCTGCCCACGCATGGCGCGTGCGGAGCGGGAAGGGGAGAAGCCGTGCTGCGCCATCACCGCTTCGACACGTTCGCGGGTGCGGTCGCTGACGCCGCTTTCATTATTCAGCACGCGGGAGACGGTTGATTTCCCGACACCGCTCAGGCGAGCGATATCTTTAATAGTCAGCCGATTTTCCATAATAGTTGCCCCGCGTGAATATTTTATGCCGTCTACCTGATGGTTGACGTACCGTTGAATTGCCTGACGTTATTATATCGCTCTAATTGTCACAAACCTTATGAATTTCTGCGTATAATCCGCGGCGTTTTCTATTATCAATCTTACCGGAGGCTGTATGGATCCCGATCCCACCCGTCTCTCCATCTGGAGAGTAACTTTCCGGTAAGCCAGCTTTTCGCTGCCTTGCCGATGATGTGAGGCAGTGACACGTCTTAATGTCCCTGCAATAAAAATGAAGTGCCTTTACGGTACAGATTCACTGTGCCCGTAGGCCTGTCTGCGGTTGCCCCGGCGACTGCGGAGGACTTTTGTATGCTGAAAAATTTAACCCGGCAGCTGTTCGCGCAGCTTGGCCGCCATTTGCCGCGCCGTCTGGTACAGCGCGATCCTATGCCTTCTCAGCAGAGCGTTGCTCACACGCCTATTCCGCCATCGCTTAGTGAACAGTGCCTGAAAATGGCGCACCTCAGCGAACAGGCGCTGTGGGAAACCTTTAACACCCATCCGGAAGGGCTGAACGCCGCGGAAGTCGAGCAGGCGCGTGTCGCGCACGGCGAAAACAAGCTGCCAGCGCAGCAGCCGCAGCCGTGGTGGGTGCATCTGTGGCTCTGCTACCGTAACCCGTTCAACATCCTGCTGACTGTGCTGGCCGCCGTCTCTTACGCGACGGAAGATCTGTTCGCGGCGGTGGTCATCGTGCTGATGGTGGGCATTTCCACGCTGCTGAATTTTGTCCAGGAAGCCCGCTCGACCAAAGCGGCAGACACCCTGAAAGCGATGGTGAGCAACACCGCGACGGTGCTGCGCGTTATCAATGACAAGGGCGAGAGCAGCTGGGTGGAACTGCCTATCGACCAGCTGGTGCCGGGCGATATCATCAAACTGGCGGCGGGGGACATGATCCCGGCCGACCTGCGCGTGATTCAGGCGCGCGATCTGTTCGTGGCGCAGGCATCGCTGACCGGCGAATCCTTGCCGGTTGAGAAAGTGGCACATACCCGCGAGCCGGATCAGACCAACCCGCTCGAGTGCGACACCCTGTGCTTTATGGGCACCAACGTGGTGAGCGGCACCGCGCAGGCGATGGTGATTGCTACCGGGGCCAACACCTGGTTTGGGCAACTGGCTGGTCGCGTGAGCGAGCAGGAAAGCGAGCCGAATGCGTTCCAGAAAGGCATCAGCCGCGTCAGCATGCTGCTGATCCGCTTTATGCTGGTGATGGCGCCAATTGTGTTAGTTATCAACGGCTATACCAAAGGCGACTGGTGGGAAGCGGCGCTGTTTGCGCTTTCCGTCGCGGTGGGCCTGACCCCAGAAATGCTGCCAATGATCGTCACTTCGACGCTGGCGCGCGGGGCGGTGAAGCTGTCAAAACAGAAGGTTATCGTTAAGCACCTCGACGCGATTCAGAACTTTGGCGCGATGGACATTCTCTGCACCGACAAAACTGGTACGCTGACCCAGGATAAAATCGTGCTGGAGAACCACACCGATATCTCCGGCAAGGTGAGCGAGCGCGTGCTGCAAACCGCGTGGCTTAACAGCCACTACCAGACCGGGCTGAAAAACCTGCTGGATACCGCGGTGCTGGAAGGGGTGGATGAAGTGGCGGCCCGCGAGCTGTCGACCGCCTGGCAGAAAGTGGATGAGATCCCGTTTGATTTCGAACGCCGCCGCATGTCGGTGGTGGTCAGCGAAAAGCCAGATGTGCATAAGCTGATTTGCAAAGGGGCGCTGCAGGAGATCCTCAACGTCTGTACGCAGGTCTACCATAACGGTGAAATCGTGCCGCTGGACGAGACTATGCTGCGCCGCATCAAACGCGTGACCGATACCCTGAACCGTCAAGGGCTGCGCGTGGTGGCGGTGGCGAGCAAGTTCCTGCCAGCGCGTGAAGGCGACTATCAGCGTATTGATGAGTCCGATCTGATCCTCGAAGGCTATATCGCCTTCCTTGATCCACCGAAAGAGACCACCGCACCGGCGCTGAAAGCGCTGAAAGCGAGCGGCATCACCGTGAAAATCCTCACCGGCGACAGCGAGCTGGTGGCGGCGAAAGTGTGCCACGAAGTGGGGCTGGATGCGGGTGACGTGATTGTCGGCAGCGAGATTGAGCACCTGAGCGATGACGAGCTGGCGAAGCTTGCCCAGCGTACCACGCTGTTTGCTTGCCTGACGCCGATGCATAAAGAGCGCATCGTGACGCTGCTGAAACGCGAAGGGCATGTGGTGGGCTTTATGGGCGACGGCATCAACGATGCGCCAGCGCTGCGTGCGGCGGATATCGGTATTTCCGTGGACGGCGCGGTGGATATCGCCCGTGAAGCGGCAGATATCATCCTGCTGGAAAAGAGCCTGATGGTGCTGGAAGAGGGGGTGATCGAAGGTCGCCGCACCTTCTCGAACATGCTGAAGTACATCAAGATGACCGCCAGCTCCAACTTCGGTAACGTCTTCAGCGTGCTGGTGGCCAGCGCCTTCCTGCCGTTTCTGCCAATGCTGCCGTTACACTTACTGATTCAGAACCTGCTGTACGATGTATCCCAGGTGGCGCTGCCGTTTGATAACGTCGATGACGAGCAGATTCGTAAACCGCAGCGCTGGAACCCGGCCGATCTGGGCCGCTTTATGGTGTTCTTCGGGCCAATCAGCTCGATCTTTGACATTCTGACCTTCTGCCTGATGTGGTGGGTGTTTAAAGCCAACACGCCAGAAATGCAGACTCTGTTCCAGTCCGGCTGGTTTATTGAAGGGCTGCTGTCGCAGACGCTGATTGTGCATATGATTCGTACCCGCCGTATTCCGTTCGTGCAGAGCCGCGCCGCGTGGCCGCTGTTCGCCATGACGCTGCTGGTGATGGCGATTGGTATCGCACTGCCGTTCTCACCGCTGGCAAGCTATCTGCAACTGGAAGCATTGCCGCTGAGCTACTTCCCATGGCTGGTAGCGATTCTGGTGGGTTATATGACGTTCACGCAGATGGTGAAAGGGTTCTTCACCCGTCGTTATGGCTGGCAGTAATTGACGATAGGGTAACTAAAATAAAGTCCTGACCTTTTGGGCAGGACTTTATTTTCTTATTGCTGCGAAGTCATTAATTAAACCAGCTGTCTGATTTATTCTCTTCCGCTTTGCCTTTGCTTTTCATCAGGTCACGTCCACCCTCAGAAATATTTCTGTTTGCATCGGCTTCTGATTGCACCACGTCTGTTTGTGCCGCCTTATGCTTGAGTTCCTGATCGATATATTCGTTCTCTCTTTTTACCCGAGCCTCTTCTTTTGCCAGCGCTAATTTTTGTTTCTGGATCTCTAAACTTCGCAATTCATCTTCATAGCCTTGATCGCGAGATTTATCTTTAGCCGCCTCAGCATCTTTTTTATCCTGCCGGGCCTGGCGTTCAGCGGCGGCAGCGGCCGCTTTTTTATTGGCCGCCGCCGTTGCGTTAGCGCGCCGCTGTTTCTCTTTCTGGGCGGCTTTCTCACGCTCAGCAACCCAGTCATCATGCTGCTTTTTTTCTTCGGCTTGACCCTGCTGCTCGGCTTGTGCAACAGCAGAAAGCTGATCCTGGAGTGAAGAGGCGAGCGCTGAGCTACTGAGCATCATCAGCAGGGCGTATAGCCACGTTTTCTTCATAACGCCTCCTGACGTTTAGCGTTTATCAGGGCAGGTTGCGTTTGGCTGAATTCGGGTCTCGTTGTAGTTGGTGGAGATAACCACCGCAAGGCCGTTCGTAAACTGACAGGCTTTGCCAACCTGGGTGGAGGTGTAAACTTTGGTGCCTTCTTTGTACGTTAAGGATACGCCTTCGACTAACGTTTTATCGCTCACCATAGAGCCTGCCGCCGCGCCGGCCGCGCCGCCTGCGACTGCGCCCGCAGTCGTGTTGAGATTACTACGTGACCCCACGTTATGACCAACGACCCCGCCCGCGATGGCCCCTAACACGGCACCAGCGCCCTGTGCGGCGCGTTTATTCGCTGTGTTATCAACGGCCACTTTGGCTGGCAGAACGGAGATAATATTGACGGTCTTTGTCTCTTGTTTGGAATTCAGCTGGTTGGTTTGATAAACATCAGCCGCATGCTCATCGGCGTTGGACTGACAGCCCGCCAGGGTAAATGCAGAAAGAATAATAACGGGTAAGAATGTCTTTTTGAAATTCATAACTAATCCTTGTTAGTACTAATAATAAGAACAAGGAAGTTTAGGGTTAATTTTGTAGAAAAGTAAGTTCGTAACCTATTTATAGGATTATATAAATATATTCTGGTGTCTTAGGTTTTATATCTAAACATCATTAAAATATATGTTTATCGATGAATCACTTTTGGTAGGTTGCCAGGTGGTGGTGTAACGGTTTCATCAATTGACAAATTGATTATTGATACGGTTGTGAAATCTCGAGTCCTGACCTGGATAAGGATATACTTCATTTTATTCACTGGAGTGATGCGTATCATTGAATTTTATTTTTGTACGAATAGTTAATTGCTGGTTGTGGTTTCTTTCTGCGGTTGGTCACACTTTGCCCTATTCATTATTTGTTGAAGGTTGTTTGTGGATAAAAAATCAGGGCATAGTCTCAGTGTGACAATTTGTGTTTAACGCTGAGAGGATATGATTATGCCATTTTTTAAGGTCGAAGTGACACCGGAAGAAAGTTGGGCTCTGCTTTTGCGGGATGAGGAACTTAGTCGGGTTTACCAGCTGATTGGAGGAGGAAGAATTACAGGTGCTAACCCACATCCTCCTCGTTATTGGTACGTCAATGAGGAAGAGGATGCCAGTTTTTGCTTGCTATGTATGGGTGATACACCGGGACATAACCCAAAACACTTATATATATTAAGGATAAGTATGGATTATATAATCTTCCAGTTGATTGAAAATCATACTGTAAGATTCATTCATAATAGTCACTTGCTGGATAATGATCTTTATAGGGTGAAGTATTTAATATTGGCAGGGCTTGATTCTGTTGGTTACTGGGGCCTGGGTATTAGCGATATTTTCGCTGAGGCTGTGTTTGACCCTACTTTTGAGTTTGCCCCAGAGTTGAGGTCTTAATATGGCTCATACCTATTCTGAATCACTTGAGGAACTGAATGTCTTGCTACGTGATGGTAATGTAACCGTTGCTAAGCTTGAACAACTGGTTGCAGATACATCAGCAAAGGTACCGCAATCTGACCCAAACAGTATATATCTTCTTTACAGTGGTGAGACTCAAGGTGTTGGCTCAGTGATTACTGCTACTGATATCAGCAACAAGAAACGGAATGTTCTGGTAATTGCTGACAGTCCTGTGGGGATGCTCCTTAATAATGAGGATTTTAAGCTAGCATAATTTATTGCTCGGCGTGATGAATACAGAGCAACTATCCCCGGCTTCGCCGAATTATCCAAGAATGAGCAATGGGAAATTCTAAAAAGAGCTAATAGCTTAGCTTTTAATGGTACTGACGCTACAGGAAAAAGAGTCGCCAGCGACTCCCTCTGGGATCAAGCCTCAAAACGCTACGTTGAGGAAGCCTCCGGTAGTTTCCGCATTCTCGCCACCAACGCTTCAGAATTTAGTATTTTCTATCAAACTGAACTTCCTGCTCTTCTCTAAAATCCAAACCGGGATTGCCTCTTCGCTGAACGCGATATTCATAAAAATAATGGCTGTGTAATAATAAATGCTGAATTTATATGTGATATTCATATGTAACTCTCTATAAATATCGTCATGATGACAATATCTCAATTAAATTAATATTTATTTTAATGGATTAATGGATTAATGGATTAATGGATTAATGGATTAATGGATTAATGGATTAATGGATTAATGGATTAATGGTTTTTATTGATTTTATGTATATTTGCTGGCATGTATTTCTAGTACAGCTATATCATTATAATTATATATTTTTGATATATTTAAATCTCTCTAATAGTTTATATTGATAATTTATTATTGGCTTTCTCGAATATTTGAGCTTAATCAACGTTATTCCTATTAGCTATTTATTGACGATTGTTTGTGTATAAAAAACCAGGGCATAGTCTCAGTGTAACAATTTATGTTTAACACTGAGAGGACATGATTATGCCATTTGTTAAGGTCGAAGTTACACAGGAAGAAAGTGAAATCCTGCTGTTACGGGATGAAGAACTGAATCGGGTCTACCAGGCTACGGGGGGGGGGCAGATTACCGCAGCTGCTTGGGATTTTCCCGCTCGCTGGTACGTTAATGAGGAAGAGGATGCCAGTTTTTGCATGCTTTGTATGGGTGATAGCCCTATGTCTGATCCAAGGCATCTATATATTTTAAGAATAAATAAATACTATATCATTTTCCAATTAGTCGGTTTCACAACTGTAAAGTTTATTCACGGTAGTCCTTTGCTAGATAATGATCTTTACAGGGTGAAATATTTGATTTTAGCAGGGTTAAATTCTATTGGTTACTGGGGGGTGGGTATTACAGATACTGTTGACCTTGTGCTCGATCCCGCTTTTGAGTTTTCTCAGAAGATAGGGGGGTAACATGGCTTATACTTATTCTGAAGCACTCGAACAGTTGAATTTATTGCTTCGTGATGGCAAGGTAACCGTCGCAACTCTTGAAAAACTAATTGCGGACACCTCAGCAAAGGTCCTGCAGGCGGATCCGGACAGCATATACCTTCTTTATAGTGGAAATACTGATGATGTTAAAGGTAGTGATACTGCTACCAATATAAATAATAAAAAAATAAATGTTTTTGTAATCGCTGATACTCCTGCGGGTAGACTTCTTAATAACTATGATTTTAAGAAGGCATATTTTTTAGCCCGGCGGGATGAATACAGAGCGACCATTCCCGGTTTTAAAGATTTATCTATAATAGAACAGAGTGATATTCTAACTAGAGATCATAATTTAGCTTTTAGTGGGACTGACGCCTCTGGAAAAAGAGTCGCCAGCGACTCCCTCTGGGATCAAGCCTCAAAACGCTACCTTGAGGAAGCTACCGGTAGTTTCCGCATTCTGGCCACCAATGCTTCAGAATTTAGTATTTTCTATCAAACTGAACTTCCTGCTCTTCTTAAAAACCCGAACGTCACTTTTATAGAGGGTATTCCCCGTGAGGCGCTGGAAAAACTGAGTCTTAACGAAGCGTTTGAGCATATACAAAATAACGCGCGAATGCATATGTTCGGTACGGGGGTAGCCAACGGCAATAATATTAACGACTGGCTTGATTATGACGCTGATACTTTTAAAGGCCATGATTATATTGATAATCTCAAACGAAACCTGTCCGGACTAAGCGATGAAGAGCGGCGTAGTTTTAAAAAGACAGCTGATTTCCTCGCAGAATCAGGAACTAAATTAGTTAAACATGTTCCTTTGGCAGGTAAATTGCTCCTGGCAACATCGTTGGCGATGGTGGCGGCTGAGTCGTCCGCGGCGATGGATCGAGGCGATAAAGATGAAGCTCTGGCGGTCTGGATCGAATTTGCTGCGAAGGAGTTCGGCAGCGAGGTGGTCGGTATACTGTCTGGCATTGCGGTTGGCGCACTGGCGGTTACCGCTGGCGCGACGGCGGGCGTTGCTGCGGCCTTAGGTCTGGGTGCGGCCGTACTGGGCGGGTATGTCACCGAAGAGACGATCGACCAGTATGTGGATTTAATCCGGGATAAAGATGCCAACGGCATCATGGACGTTCTGGATCGCATGAAAAATCTCTTTTACGGCGTTAACGGGCAGGTTCCTGACCGCCTGCCGCCAGGATTTACTCCAGGGCATCGCTATACGCTGGATACGCGCTCCAGCGCGGCAGAAATGGCGGAACGGGCAAAAAACAGCCTTGCATACCGTTATGCGCTGATCAATCTAAACCCCTTTGTGATTACCGATTTTGACTATAAGGCTTATGCTTCTGACCCTAAATATCAATATGACAGCTATTCGCAGCAGTTCTGGCAGGATCGAGCGCAAATGGCATACTGGCGTATTCAGTACCAGTTGCAGGGGCTTGATGTTGGTGATGAATTAAATACCTCCGCCGTCAGCGGAAACTATGATTTTATTGATATGAGCACACCGCTTGCCGGTAGTGATTTTATGCAGCTTAGTATTGATGGCGTAGGGATTACTGAAAACGATCGAAAAATAATATTTGGCAGTAATCGTGGTGAGAAAATTATTGGCGCGGGAGACCGCGATCGCCTTTATGGTGGTGGCGGCAACGATATGCTCACTGGGGGAGCTGGCGAAGATTATATTGAAGGTGGTGATGGCGATGATGTATTGCTAGGGGGGAGTAAGGATGATATCGATGATGGTGAAGCCGATATTCTCTATGGCGGCAAAGGCAATAATTACTTTATTGCTGATCGTTACGATACGATCTTACTGACGGATAAAACTGATATTTATGGTTCCGTGTATTTAGCAGATGGGAACGGTAGCGTCCAGGAATTGAAGGAAGCCCGTCATTACCAGGGCGATCCTGAAGGTACTTATACCGATGATATGGGTAATAAATATACCTTTGAGGGTGACACGCTGGTTATCAACGATGGCCTAAGAATTACCGATTTTAAAAAATGGGCGAACGTTAAGACTGACTCGAATGGAAGTGAAGTCTGGTCGGCTTTAGGCATTACTATCCGGAATGATGAAGAGGGCGATAAGGCACCGGATATGCGAGGGGCTGAAAAAATAGACCCGGTGGTGATCGATCTGGACGGCAATGGTGTGGAAACACTGTCTGGGCGGGGCGTTAATTTTGACCATGGTGGTGATGGCGTCAAAGAATTAAGCGCCTGGGCAGCATCGAGTGATGGCTTTCTGGTCCGGGATCTCAATGGTGATGGCAAAATCAGTACTGGCCGGGAATTATTTGGCAACCACACACAACTGCAGGATGGCAGTACCGCTAGTAATGGCTACCAGGCGCTACACGATCTTGACGATAACCTGGACGGTATGCTTGACCGTCACGACAAAGCCTGGTCTTCGCTGAAAATCTGGCAGGATAAAAACAGCAACGGTGAAACGGATGCTGGTGAGCTATTTACGCTTGATGATGTGGGAATTGAGGCCATCGACATCCAATACACCTCTTCGACGTATCGGGATACCAATGGTCAGGAGTACCGACAAACCGGCAAGATCAGTTGGGCGGATGGCAGGACAACATCTAGTGCTGATATCTGGTTTCAGACAAGTCAGAAGGGGCGCGTTCACGTCCAGGATTTTACGCTGACGCCGGATGTGATTAAGCTTCCTAACGCGAAGGGTTTTGGTAATGTGTCGGACCTGCGTGAGGCGATGGCCCGTGACAGTCAGTTAATGGCGTTGGTCAAAAGCTATATTGAGGAAAAGGATAGTACTCGTAAAGAAGCACTGCTGGATCAGCTCATTTATCGGTGGGCGGGGGTGCAAGATGTTTCAACCAATCAGCGGTACTCGGTGACCTATCAGCAGGTAGCGCTGCTTGAGCAGCTCACCTCTGTATCCTTTAACCATTGGAATCATGGTTCCAATATTCTGGAGAAACCTTCAACGCTGTTGCTGAAGGAATATCTGCAGTTCAGAAATTTCACAAAGGCACAGTTGCTGACACAAACCACCTTATATGAGTATCTAAAGGATGTCGTGTTGTCGGGCTTCAATTTTGCGACTTTAGGTACGGTAATAAACCTTGAAGCAGCAGAATCATTATTTACTCAACTCTACAAGGCCGGTGAATACAGCCTGCTCAACGAAGTCAGCACGGTGTTAGTCAATCTCTCCGTTTATTCCGATCGTTCCCGCCAGGAACTGGCCGATCTTCGTTATCGTTTAATCATTCGTGAACCGAAAATGGCCGATTATCTGGCGAATGATGACGCGTTTGCGGGATCGATTGGTGGTAGCAGCAACCGCTTTTTGACCGGCGGTGATGACGGTGAATCGTTGTTCGGAGATTCACTAGTTAACACGTTAAGCGGCGGTAAAGGGAGCGACACTCTGAGCGGTGGCGACGGGAACGATACGTATCTATTCAACGTTGGTGATGGTCAGGATGAAATCCTTGAATTTGGCGGCGATATTGAAGATATGTCCCGCATGCTTGAAGGCGAAAATGAAAAACGCGCCAGGGCTGAACGTGCTGGTCAGGATCGTATCTGCTTCGGCGAGGGGCTATCGCCTGACCAGGTGATAGTCAGTCGGGAAGGATTCGATTTGGTTGTGGCTTTTCGGGACAGCAGTGACCGTGTGACGATAAGTAACTTTTTCTATGCGGATGAGCACAAAGTTGAATCCCTGGTGTTTGCTGACGGTACCGTCTGGAGCCTTGACGATATTGAAGCACGACTCCTGTCAGGAACGCAGGCCGATCAATATCTCGACGCATGGGAAAACGGCAGCGAAATTCACGCGGCTGGCGGAGATGATGTCCTTGAAGGTGGGCGGGGTGATGATGCGCTCTATGGCGATGACGGGGATGACACGCTAACCGGCGGAGCCGGGGATGATATCCTTTCCGGCGGTACAGGGGATGACATACTCTCTGGTGGCAATGGCAGTGATACCTATCTGTTCAGTAAAGGTGATGGCAACGACCGTATCTATCGCAGTTACTCTGGATGGGGACAACCAGAGGATAACAGCCAGGACATTCTGCGTTTTGGCGAGGGTATCCTGCCTGAAGAGGTACAGCTGCGGCGGGATGGAGATAACCTTGTTATCTCACTTAGCGACGGTCAGGATAGCATCACCATTGATGACTATTTTGTTGCTGCTTCTCCTCTGCTGTCACAGATTGTCTTTGCTGATGGCACCGTCTGGAATGCGATTGCCATAAATGCTGCATTGAGAGTTGTAAATGACACCGTGCAGACCCTCACAGCCGCGGAAGAAGGCGGCACTGTTGAGGCGGGTGATAATGATGACTCGCTGAGAGGTTTATCCGGTGATGACGAACTCTTTGGAAAAAGCGGGGATGACTGGCTAACCGGTGGTGCAGGTAACGATATTCTGGCGGGCGGCGAAGGCAGCGATACCTATGTGTTTAACGCTGGCGATGGCCAGGATGTGATAGTCGATCAGGGCTATGCTGACCAACGAGACACTAACATTCTGCGTTTTGGCGAAGGGGTGCTGGCAGAAAATATGGTCGTGCGACGTGACGGTGACGATCTCTGTGTGACCTTCAAAAACAGCGATGACAGTATTATCGTCAGCAATTATTTCATGACCAGCATTCCTACGCTGGAACGATTTGTGTTTGCCGATGGTACCGAGTGGGATCCTGCCACAATCAAAGCTCTAACGCTGGTCGGAACCGATGGTGACGATTATCTGGTTGCGTATCCGGAGGGCAGTGAGATTTACGCTGGCCGCGGTGATGACTGGCTTGAAGGCGCGGATGGCGACGACGGCCTGTCCGGCGGTGAAGGTGATGACAACCTGTTGGGCGGGAATGGTAATGATACGCTAGCGGGCGGTGCGGGAAACGACTGGTTAAGCGGCGGCGGCGGTAGTGATACCTATCTCTTTAACGCCGGGGATGGGCAGGATACGGTGAATGGGGTGTCTATGTCTGAGGGTTCCAGCCTCAGCGACACCGAGACAATCCGTTTCGGCACTGGGCTGTTGGTAGAATCGGCCACCGTTACCCGTATGTATGATTCGCTTATTATCACGTTTCTGGATAGCGGTGACAGTATTACCCTCGAGGGCTATTTTTCTTCGTTTATTCGCCCGAAATATAGCATCGTGTTTGCGGATGGCACGGAATGGGATTATGCCGCCATACAGGCATTAACACTGAAAGGCAGCGACGATGCGCAGACGCTGGAAGCTTATCGCGAAGGCTGTGAGATTCATGCCGCAGGCGGCAACGATACTCTGCGAGGGAGCTATGGCAATGATGCGCTGTACGGTGATGAGGGTGATGATGCCCTGGATGGCGACAATGGTGACGATCTGCTGGTTGGGGGGGGGCGGCAATGACCTGCTTTGTGGCGGAGAGGGCGATGATGTCTACCTGTTTAACGCAGGCGACGGACAGGATCAGGTCAACGGCGACAGGTATGACACAGGGGTTGATACGCTGCGTTTTGGTGATGGCATTCTGGCACAGGATACCCTTGTCCAGCGCAACGGCGATAACCTGGTTATCAGCTTCCGTGACGGTACCGACAGCGTGACAATAAATGATTACTTTGGGAATGCGAAGCCAATCAGCAGCATTATCTTTGCCGACGGTACAATTTGGGATGATGTCGTCATAAGGAATGCGTTATATACCGGCACGGAGGAGGCGCAGTTGCTGCAAGCTTATGACACGGGCAGTGAAATCCACGCCGCGGGTGGGGATGATATCGTGTATGGCGATAGCGACAATGATGCGCTGTACGGTGATGACGGTGACGATGAGCTTTATGGCATGTTGGGAGACGACACGTTATACGGCGGAAATGGTCATGATACGTTGTCGGGCGACTCCGGCGATGACTTGCTGGCCGGCGGCGCAGGTAACGATATCCTGCGCGGTGACGATGGCCGGGATATGCTTTACGGCGATGACGGCGCGGATGAACTTCACGGTGGAGCCGGTAATGACTGGCTCAGCGGCGGCCAGGGCGATGATATTCTAAACGGCGGAACTGGCAACGATCGGCTGTCGGGTGGCGTGGGTAACGACACGCTTAACGGCGGTTCTGGTAGTGATACCTACCTGTTTAACGCTGGAGACGGCCAGGACACGATCGCTGAAAACAGCAGCGTCAGCGGCGACAGCGACACCCTGCGTTTTGGCGAGGGAATGATGGCTGCAAGTGCCATCGTTCAGCGCAGCGGTAATGATTTAGTGATTGCCTTTAAAGACAGCGAAGATAGCGTCACGGTGAAGGATTATTTCTCTTCAGAAAAGTATCGGGTAGAGCATATTGCCTTTGCTGACGGTACCGACTGGCTGATTGAAGATGTTCTTAATCACACAGAGGATGATATTCCTTTACCGCTGGCGCAGCCTGCCGATGCCCCTGTTTCCCTACAACGGATACGGGAAGATATGGCGATGTTTGCTGCTGGCTGTGATGGCGATGATGACAGCGTAGTCAGCATGATTCCATCACTGAGTACCGCACGTTCGTCAGTCGGTTCGCTGATGAACCTTTAAGTCGCACGCATTAGTCGTTGAAAAGCGGTTTAAAAACAATAAACCCCGGTAAGTTTAGTTAGCCGGGGTTTATTGTTATCGAGACTTAGCGACGCACGGCGATCGCTTCGATCTCAATCTTCACGTCTTTCGGCAGACGGGCCACTTCTACGCAAGAACGCGCTGGGAAGGTGGCATTGTGCTCGGTGAAGAAGGCTTCGTAAGTGGCGTTAACGGTCGCGAAATCGTTGAGATCTTTAACGAATACGGTAGTTTTCACGATATCGCCCACTTTCAGGCCAGCGGCCTCAACGATAGCTTTCACGTTTTCTAGCGACTGACGCGCCTGAGCAGATACGTCTTCCGGCACGCTGCCGGTTTTCGGGTCTACCGGGATCTGACCGGAAGTGATGATCATGCTGCCCAGGTCAACGCCCTGAACGTATGGGCCGATCGCTGCTGGTGCATTTTCCGTCGCAATAGTTTTGCTCATGATATCTCCAGATGAACTGCAGTATTAAGGTGTTAGCCATTATAGAGAGGCAACATTTCAATACCAACCGCAATTAGTTGGCCAGCACCACATAATGAGAAAACTCTTTTTCACAGTATTTGCATTTGAGTGCAACGTCATCGGCACGTTTTTTCACTGCAAAGCTAGAGGAAACCGGTTCGGCATGGCTAATACAGTTGCTGTTCGGGCACACCAGCACGCTCTCGATGCGCTCCGGCAGGCTCGGGCGCGATTTGCCCACCACTTCATAGTTATCGATGCGGTTAACGGTCGCCTCTGGCGCGTACAGCGACAGCTGGTTGACCTGCTCATCGGTCAGGAAGGTATTTTCGATTTTAATCAGGTCTTTACGCCCCATCTCGCCGGATGGCAGGTTCAGGCCGATGGTGATGCGCTGGTCGGTTTCGGTCAGCTTGAACAGGGTCAGCAGCTTAAAGCCAACCTGGGCCGGGATATGGTCAATTACGGTGCCGCGTTTGATGGCTTCTACTTGTAATTTGTTATCGTGTGTCATCGTCGTTTCCCCCTTACAGAGCCAGTTCGCTATTCAGTACCAGTGCCAGTAACGCCTGGCGGGCGAAGATGCCGTTGCCGGCCTGCTGGAAGTACCAGGCGTGCGGCGTTTTATCGACATCGGTGGTGATCTCATCAATGCGCGGCAGCGGGTGCAGCACCTTCATGTTATCGCGTGCGCCGACCAGATCCGCCGCGCGCAGGATGAACTGTGCCTTGACGTTGGCGTATTCGGACGGGTCGAGGCGCTCTTTCTGTACGCGGGTCATATAGAGAATATCGACTTCCGCCATCACCTCGTCGATGGAGCTATGCAGGCTCCAGACGATATCTTTCTCGTCCAGCATATCGAGGATGTACTGCGGCATCGCCAGCGCGTCCGGAGCGATAAAGTAGAAGCGGTTACCGTTAAACTTCGCCAGCGCCTGGGTCAGCGAATGGACGGTGCGGCCGTACTTCAGGTCGCCGACCATAGCGATGTTCAGGTTCTCCAGGCGGCCCTGGGTTTCCTGAATGGTGAACAGATCCAGCAGCGTCTGGGTTGGGTGCTGGTTCGCGCCATCGCCGGCATTCAGTACCGGAATGTTGCCGGAGAACTCGGTGGCCAGACGCGCCGCGCCTTCCTGCGGGTGGCGCATGACGATGGCATCAACGTAGGTGCTAATCACCGAGATGGTGTCGGCCAGGGTTTCGCCTTTCTTACCGAGCGAGGTGTTGGCGCTGTCGGAGAAACCGACCACGCTGGCCCCCAGACGGTGCATGGAGGTTTCAAAAGAGAGACGGGTGCGCGTCGAGGCCTCGAAGAAACAGCTGGCGATCACTTTGTGCTTCAGCAGCTCCGGCTGTGGGTTCGCTTTCAGGCTGGCGGCGGTCGCCAAAACCAGTTCAAGGTCTTCGCGGCTGAGATCGTTTATGGAAATGATGTGTTTTTGATACAGCGGATTAGCCATGGTTATCTCCTGACGACGGCGCAAAAAAAAAGCCCCTTAAATAAGGGGCTTTACGAATACGGATGCTACGGAAAGGAAAAACGGCAGGCCAGCGTCTGTTTTCAGACGCGGTAAGACGCGATGTCGTACACACTGAACCATAATTCCTCCCGGCAAAACGGGTGGCATTATACGCAGCTTTATCTGGCAATCAAGCGTCTGATTCACATTTTAATCAACGAAAACGATTCTCATACAATAAAAATTCATTTTGCATGCGTATAAATTCAATTTTTATGCAGGGCAGCAAAAGTGTGCGCTAAACCAGCAGGATGGCAGAGTCATGATAAAAAGTACTGGTATGGTATCGCGAATTTACGTATAACAACTGAAAATTGAAACATTGTTTTATTTGTGGAGTCATCATGATTATTGGCAACATCCATCACCTTCAGTCCTGGCTGCCGGAAGAGCTGCGTCAGGCTATTATCCACCTTATGGCGAACGTTACCGATGCTACCCCTGAAGGGAAATATGACATCGACGGTAACCGCCTGTTCTATATGATCTCTGAGAACATGACCGAACCGTTTGCCGATCGTCGTGCGGAGTATCATGCACGTTATCTGGATATCCAGGTGGTACTGAAAGGCCAGGAAGGAATGGCGTTCAGCACCCAGCCTGCGGGTGAGCCAGACACCGATTGGCTGGCGGACAAAGATATCGCGTTTCTGCCGGAAGGCGTGCAGGAAAAGATGGTGGTGATGAGCGAAGGTGACTTCGTGGTCTTCTACCCAGGTGAAGTCCACAAGCCGCTGTGCGCGGTGGGACAGCCTGCGAAAGTGCGTAAAGCGGTTGTGAAACTTCTGGTCGAATGACGAACGGTAGCCCGGACGAGGTGCGATAGCAGCGACTCCGGGGTTTTCCCGGCGTCGCTGCGCTCGGCCGGGCAACATTGTGAGTTTATTTGCTTAGCGTTGCGACCATCACCGCTTTGATGGTGTGCATCCGGTTTTCCGCCTGATCGAACACGATGCTGGCCGGAGATTCAAAGACCTCATCGGTCACTTCCATCCCGCCGTGCATGCCGTACTCAGCGGCCATTTTCTTACCTACGGTCGTCTGGTCATCATGGAACGCAGGCAGGCAGTGCAGGAATTTCACCTGCGGATTGCCGGTCAGCTTCATCATGGCGCTATTCACCTGATAGCCGCGCAGCAGCGCAATACGCTCCGCCCACTTCTCTTTGGCTTCGCCCATCGATACCCACACGTCGGTGTAGATAAAGTCCGCGTCCTTCACGCCTGCGGCAATATCTTCCGTCAGGATTACGTTACCGCCGTTCTTCTGCGCCAGCGCTTTGCACTCTGCGACCAGGCTCGCTTCTGGCCAGCATTCCTGTGGTGCCACCAGACGCAGATCGAGACCGGTTAACGCTGCGGCTTCCAGCATCGAGTTGCCCATGTTGTTACGCGCATCGCCGGCATAAACCAGCGTCATTTCGTTGAACGCTTTGCCCGGTAGGTGTTCCTGCATGGTCAGCAGGTCCGCCAGCAGTTGGGTTGGGTGGAACTCATCGGTCAGGCCGTTCCATACCGGCACTCCGGAGTACTCGGCCAGCGTTTCCACCACTTCCTGGCCGTAGCCACGGTACTGGATACCGTCGTACATGCGGCCCAGCACACGCGCGGTGTCTTTAATCGATTCTTTGTGGCCAATCTGGCTGCCGCTGGATCCAAGATAGGTGACGCGAGCGCCCTGATCGTATGCGGCAACTTCGAAAGAGCATCGTGTACGGGTTGAGTCTTTTTCGAAGATGAGCGCGATGTTTTTACCGGTCAGGTTCGGCGACTCCGTGCCGCTTTTTTTATCCGCTTTTAGTTTTGCTGCGAGCTGCAGCAGGGTGGTGATTTCTGCAGGGGTAAAATCGAGTAATTTTAAGAAGTTCTTTTTATACAGAGTAGACATAATTCCCTCACCTGGCTCAAGCCACTTATTGAATTAAAATTCACTTTATATGGATGAATATTCATTTGCAACCCCAATAACAAATCTTTATCGGAAAGGTGGAGGCAATGGCAACGGTATGTGACAATAAGAGTATCAGCCACATTATGAGGAACGAGCCATGGCAAACCCTGAACATCTGGAAGAACAGCGCGAAGAGACCCGTCTGATCATTGAAGAACTGCTGGAAGACGGCAGCGATCCTGATGCGCTGTACACCATCGAACATCACCTTTCCGCAGACGATTTCGAAAGTCTGGAGAAAGCGGCGGTAGAAGCGTTCAAGCTGGGCTACGAAGTGACGGAGCCGGAAGAGCTGGAAGTGGAAGAAGGCGACACCGTGATCTGCTGCGATATCCTGAGCGAAAGCGCGCTGAACGCAGAGCTTATCGACGCGCAGGTTGAGCAACTGATGAACCTGGCTGAGAAATTTGAAGTGGAATACGACGGTTGGGGAACCTACTACGAAGACCCGAACGGCGAAGAGGGTGATGACGACGACGAAGATTTCGTCGACGAAGAAGACGACGGCGTACGTCACTAAGTCATCACATTACCTACGGCAGCGCCCGCTGCCGTAGGGCAAGGATTTTGGTATGGATTACCCGCAAATACTCTCCCCGGTTCTCAACTTCCTGCACTGCGAAACGCCTCAGGCGTGGCTCGATAAAGCCCGCGATCCGGCCAATCTTCCTCTGTTGCTGACCGACCATCTAGTCTGTGAGCTAAAAGCGGCGCAAACCGCGATGCTGCTGGTGCGTAAATATGTCGCGGATAAAGAGGGCGCGCAGGCGCTGCTCGACTGGCTGAAACCTTATGAAGCCTTTACCTTTCGCGACGGCGTTGAGCCAGACTTTACCGCGCTGCATAAACAGATGGGTAAAAGCGCGATGCCGCAGACCGACGACCCGTGGGGAAGGCAGCTTATCGACAGCATGGTGCTACTGATAAAAGAGGAGTTGCACCACTTCACACAGGTGCGTGAGGCGATGCTGAAGCGCAATATCCCATACGTGAAAATCACCGCCAGTCGCTACGCTAAAGGGATGCTCAAAGTGGTGCGCACGCATGAACCGCTTACCCTGATTGATAAGCTGATTTGCGGGGCGTACATCGAAGCCCGCTCCTGCGAACGCTTTGCCGCGCTGGCGCCGTATCTGGATGATGATCTGCAGGCGTTTTACCTGTCGCTGCTGCGTTCAGAAGCGCGGCACTATCAGGACTACCTGACGCTGGCGCAGCAAATCGCTGACGGCGATATCAGCGAGCGGGTGCGTTTCTTCGGTGAAGTGGAAGCGTCGCTTATCACCGCTCTGGATGAAGAGTTCCGCTTCCACAGCGGCGTGCCTGCATAGTTGTTCTCAGCTTCCCGGCAGAAAAATCTGGTGGCTGGAAATGCCTCACCTTTGCCGCAATAATCGACACACAGAACAGGAAAGCATAATTCCCGGCATATTTGTCGATTTGGCTAAGGATAATCAATGAACTGGGCACACGTATTACTGGCAGGGTATATCGGGGCGGTTATCGCCATCATCGTTGGCGTATTTCGCAAAAAAGGTTGGATTGGCAAGGTCGCAGGTGGTGTGATTTTTGTCGTTGCAGTTGTTGGCTGGAACCTGTTCGACGTGCACTACCTGATCCCGCGTGAAAACCCGGACTATGGTCTAAGCGAAGCGCAGAAGTTTGAAAATGCGATGCTGACCATGCCGGTTTACCAGGTGCTTAAAGCGCAGGAACCCGCGCTTTGGGAGCATATTCGTAATCAGGCTGCACAGATGAAAGAGGCGGGGAAAAGCGAGCAGCAGATCATCGATGCTATACAACCACAGATTCTTCAACTACAGATGGCGCGTTTGCAGCAGGCACCTGATGCCAATGTTATCGAGTATATGAAGATTAACCTCGAACAGATTGCTGCGGTCAAGAATGTGGGAGATGACGAATGTTTTCGTTTTCTGTTCCCTGCGGTGAAAGGGGGAATTAACCCGGTTCGCCTTATTCCGAACGAGATTATGGCGCGGCGTATGGCGAGCGATATAGCAATGATGAACGCCGCCTATGGCCCTGGCAAGCATACGGTCACGGCGGAGGAAAAACAGTTAGCGCTGGAAGATCTGCAAGCTATTAGCCCGGGGCTGGTACAGCGCTACGGACCGGACATTCAGATTATGGCTGACCCGAGCAAAGGCGTGGGTAAAGAGAAAATGGCTTGTGAAATGGTACAGGAGCTCTGGACTCAGGTTCTCAAGCTGCCGACCGCGCGTGCCGCCGGCGTGATTCGTTTCACGCTCTCTGCCGAGATGCAATAAGGTAGACCGAGCCCTTCTGATTCCTCTCAGAGGGGCTTTAACATCCGCACTTCACAATCGACATGCCCGGTGCAGCCCAGCGGCTCGGCGATATGTTCGAATCCCAGATGTTCATAAAGACGAATAGCTTCTGTCAGAAACGCGGTGGTCTCAAGGTAGCACTGCTTAAACCCCTGTTCGCGGGCATGCTCAAGCGCCATCAGCGCCAGCTTTTTCGCCAGCCCCTGACCGCGTACGCTCGGCAGGAAATACATCTTTTGCAGTTCGCAAATATCCGGCTCGCTACAGCCTAACGGCGCGACGCCGCCGCCACCTACCACCTGACCATTCTGCTCAACCACCCAGTAGGCCGCACCCGGCTGGCTGTAAACCTGAAACAGCTCGTCCAGATTGGGGTCGGCCACCGTGTAGCCTTTATCGGCGGTCAGGCCGTGTTCGGCAGAGACCTGGCGGATAACGTTGGCAATGGCGGCGTTGTCGTCAGCCGTAAGGCGACGCAGCGTTGCAGAGACAGGGGTAATGACACTCATAGCGAACTCATGACGTAAACGTGGAACATATGCAGTTAATAACACTGCGGGGAGGGGGAGTGCAAGCGAGGATAATTCAGGAGGTTGGAACCGTACCGTGGATAACCCGGAGTCGGCGCTAATGCACCTCGTCCGGGCTACTTGACCGTTTGCCGGCTCGCCCGGCAAACGTACAGGCACGATTTTTACAGCGCGGCGATGACCGCCTGCTGCTCAATCAGCTTCGCTTTCGCTTCCGCGTAACCGTCCAGCTTCTCACGCTCTTTAGCAATCACCGCTTCCGGTGCACGAGCAACGAAACCTTCGTTGGAGAGCTTGCCTTCGATACGGGCAATCTCACCTTCGATTTTCGCTACTTCTTTTGCCAGACGCGCCAGCTCATCTTCTTTGTTGATGAGGCCAGCCATCGGGATCAGCAGCTCGGCGCCGTCGATGATTTTGGTCACGGAAACCGGACCTTTGTCATCGGCTGGCAGCACGGTGATGCTTTCCAGACGGGCCAGGTTCAGCAGGAAGCTACGGTTGTCGTTCACGCGACGCATTGCGTCAGCGCTGCAACCACGCAGCAGCAGCTCCAGCGGTTTGCCTGGGGCGATGTTCATTTCCGCACGGATGTTACGTACGGCAACAATTGCCTGCTTCAGCCACTCGGTATCGGCCAGTGCTGCTTCATCAACCTGTGCGGCGTTATATTCCGGGAACGGCTGCAGCATGATGGTGTCTGCGGTGTTGCCGCAAATGACTTTCACGCGCTGCCAGATGGTCTCGGTGATGAATGGAATGATCGGGTGCGCCAGGCGCAGCAGACCTTCCAGCACGGTGACCAGCGTATTGCGGGTGCCGCGCAGTTCAGACTCGGAACCCCCGGTCATTACCGGCTTAGTCAGCTCCAGATACCAGTCACAGAACTGGTTCCAGGTGAACTCGTACAGAATGCCCGCGGCGATGTCGAAGCGGAAGTTATCCAGTGCTTCGCGGTACGCTTTCACGGTCTGGTTGAATTCAGCCAGGATCCAGCGGTCAGCCAGAGACAGGGTCATTTCGCCGCCGTTGAAGCCGCAATCCTGATCTTCGGTGTTCATCAGCACGAAGCGGCTGGCGTTCCACAGCTTGTTACAGAAGTTACGGTAACCTTCCAGACGCTTCATATCCCAGTTGATGTCGCGGCCGGTAGAGGCCAGCGCCGCCAGGGTGAAGCGCAGGGCGTCGGTGCCGTGCGGCTCGATGCCGTCCGGGAACTGTTTCTCGGTACGTTTAGCAATTTTCTCAGCCAGCTGCGGCTGCATCATGTTGCCGGTACGTTTTTCCAGCAGGTCTGCCAGGGAGATACCGTCGACCATATCCAGCGGGTCGATAACGTTACCTTTGGACTTGGACATCTTCTGGCCTTCGTCGTCACGAATCAGACCGGTCATGTAGACGGTCTTGAACGGAACCTGTGGCTTGCCGTTTTCATCTTTGATGAAGTGCATGGTCATCATGATCATGCGGGCAATCCAGAAGAAGATGATGTCGAAGCCGGAAACCATCACGCTGGTTGGGTGGAACTGACGCAGCGCGTCGGTGTTTTCCGGCCAGCCCAGGGTAGAGAAGGTCCACAGCGCGGAGGAGAACCAGGTATCCAGAACGTCTTCGTCCTGACGCAGGGCAACGTCCGCGCTGAGGTTGTTTTCCTGACGCACTTCATCTTCGGTGCGGCCAACGTAGACGTTGCCGTCGTTGTCATACCATGCCGGGATACGGTGACCCCACCACAGCTGACGGGAGATACACCAGTCCTGAATATCACGCATCCAGGAGAAGTACATGTTTTCGTACTGCTTCGGTACGAACTGAATGTCGCCGTTCTCAACCGCTTCAACCGCCGGTTTCGCCAGCACGTCGGCACGGACGTACCACTGGTCGGTCAGCATTGGCTCGATAACCACGCCGCCACGGTCGCCGTAAGGAACGGTCAGATCGTGAGGTTTGATCTCTTCCAGCAGGCCCATCGCATCGATGGCAGCCACGATCGCTTTACGCGCGGCAAAGCGTTCCAGCTTCTGGAATTCAGCCGGGATAGCGTTGGAGTAAACGTCAGACTCTTCGCCTTTGGTGTCGTACACTTCTGCGGTTTCGCGGATGTCGCCATCAAAGGTCAGAATGTTGATCATTGGCAGCGCGTGGCGACGACCAACTTCATAGTCGTTGAAGTCGTGCGCCGGGGTGATTTTCACGCAGCCGGTGCCTTTTTCCATATCGGCGTGTTCGTCGCCCACGATAGGAATACGGCGGTCAACCAGCGGCAGAACAACGAACTTGCCGATCAGATCTTTATAGCGTGGATCTTCCGGGTTCACGGCCACGCCGGTATCGCCCAGAATGGTTTCCGGACGGGTAGTCGCGACGACCAGGTAATCTTTACCGTCTGCGGTTTTCGCGCCGTCGGCCAGCGGATAGCGGATGTGCCACATGGAGCCTTTAGACTCGCGGTTTTCCACTTCCAGGTCAGAGATGGCGGTGCGCAGTTTCGGGTCCCAGTTTACCAGGCGTTTGCCACGGTAAATCAGGTCTTCTTTGTACAGGCGGACAAAGACTTCTTTCACGGCATTGGAAAGGCCTTCGTCCATGGTGAAGCGCTCGCGCTCCCAGTCAACAGAGTTGCCGAGACGGCGCATCTGACGGGTAATGGTGCCGCCGGATTCCGCTTTCCACTGCCAGATTTTGTCGATGAAGGCATCGCGACCGTAGTCGTGACGAGTTTTACCTTCTTCCGCGGCAATCTTACGCTCAACCACCATCTGGGTAGCGATACCCGCGTGGTCGGTACCCGCCTGCCACAGGGTATTTTTGCCCTGCATGCGCTGGTAGCGAATCATGGTGTCCATGATGGTTTGCTGGAAAGCATGACCCATATGCAAACTGCCGGTGACGTTCGGCGGCGGGATCATGATGCAGAAGGACTCTTTGCTTTCGTCGCCGTTAGGCTTGAAATAGCCCTGCTGTTCCCAGTGCTCGTAAAGCGGCTGTTCGATATCTTGCGGGTTATATGTCTTTTCCATTATTTCCAGGTTGCCGTATTCAGGTTAAAACCAGCCACGCGGTAGGCTTTGTAGCGATCGCGTGCGAGTTGTTTCAGAGTTTCTTCGTAAGGGACGAAGTCTACCACTTCTGTGAAAGCGGTGGCAAAATCTGCAAAGTTTACCCGCAGACTTATCAGTATATCCCGTGGGCTGCTGTTGCGCTTGGCAGGCCAGGCTATCTCCACCGGCGCACCGCCTCTTGGGCCTTCGCCCGCCAGATTATGCGGCACAAAACTGTCCGGAGGACGGCTCCACAGGGCTTCATCCAGGCGAATGGCCTGCTGCTCGTCTTCGCAGGCGATCAGCACGCGCTTGCCCGCGCGCCAACGTTCTGCGGCAATTTCACACACCAGTTGCTCGACGGCGCTGAGGTCGTCGACGGTGGTGTCATTGTCCAGAAGATAGAACGTCGCATTCTTCATATATGGGGCTTCTTGTGATGGTTTTAAATCGCCCCCTGACGCCCTTCCCGAACGTGGGAAAGGGCGGTCCCCTCTCCCCAGCGAGGAGAGGGTTAGGGTGAGGGGGTTGTGCCTTACTCTTCGCCGTTAAAACCAGCGCGGTTCAGCAGGAACTGCGACAGCAGCGCCACCGGACGACCGGTTGCGCCTTTGGCTTTGCCGGAACGCCATGCGGTGCCGGCGATGTCCAGGTGCGCCCAGTTGTACTTACGGGTAAAGCGCGCCAGGAAGCAGCCCGCGGTGATAGCACCACCAGGACGGCCGCCGATGTTCGCCATATCCGCGAAGTTAGACTCCAGCTGTTCCTGATACTCATCGCCCAGCGGCAGACGCCACGCGCGGTCACCAGCCTGCTCGGACGCGCCAATCAGCTCGTGCGCCAGCGGGTTGTGGTTCGACATCAGGCCGGTGATGTGATGGCCCAGTGCAATCACGCAGGCACCGGTCAGCGTTGCCACGTCGATAACCGCTTCTGGCTCGAAGCGTTCAACGTAGGTCAGAACGTCGCACAGCACCAGACGGCCTTCGGCATCGGTGTTCAGCACTTCAACGGTCTGGCCGGACATGGTGGTCAGCACGTCGCCTGGGCGATACGCGCGCCCGCCAGGCATGTTTTCGCAGCCTGCCAGCACGCCGATCACGTTGATTGGCAATTGCAGTTCCGCGACCATCCGCATCACGCCGTACACCGCCGCTGCGCCGCACATGTCGTACTTCATCTCGTCCATGCCTTCGGCAGGCTTGATGGAGATACCGCCGGAGTCGAAGGTCAGGCCTTTACCCACCAGCACGATTGGGCGAACGTCTTCGGAAGCCACGCCCTTATACTCGATGACCGACATCAGGGATTCGTTCTGCGAACCGTTGCCGACCGCGAGGTAGGAGTGCATACCCAGCTCTTTCATCTGCTGTTCGCCGATGACGCGGGTGATGACGTTTTTGCTGTAGCTGTCGGCAAGCTGACGCGCCTGAGAGGCCAGGTAAGCCGCATTACAGATGTTTGGCGGCATGTTGCCGAGGTCTTTCGCTGCTTTGATACCGGCAGCAATGGCCAGACCGTGCTGGATAGCACGTTCGCCGCTGGTCAGTTCACGGCGGGTTGGCACGTTGAAGACCATTTTACGCAGCGGGCGACGCGGCTCGCTTTTGTTGGTTTTGAGCTGATCGAAGCTGTACAGCGTCTCTTTTGCCGTCTCAACCGCCTGGCGTACTTTCCAGTAGTTATTGCGGCCTTTGACGTGCAGTTCGGTCAGGAAGCAGACGGCTTCCATTGAACCGGTATCATTCAGGGTGTTGATGGTTTTCTGAATGACCTGCTTGTACTGGCGCTCATCGAGCTCGCGCTCTTTACCGCAGCCAATCAGCAGAATGCGTTCTGACAGCACGTTTGGTACGTGGTGCAGCAATAAGGTCTGTCCCGGTTTGCCTTCCAGTTCGCCGCGACGCAGCAGCGCACTGATATAGCCGTCGCTGATTTTATCGAGCTGTTCGGCGATGGGAGAAAGGCGGCGTGGTTCGAATACGCCCACGACGATACAGGCACTCCGCTGCTTCTCCGGGCTACCACTTTTTACACTGAACTCCATGCACTACGCTCCTGAATCTTAAAGACAACGGCGGTGGCTACGGATAGAATTGCAAGCTTACGTAACTCATTTCCGCTGTTGCGGTGACTTCGTGTTAATCTTAACGTTATTACGGTCCTGGCACGTCAGAACAAGTCCTGAAACGTGAAGCCGCTGAGTCATTTAATCTTAGCGATGTTTTCGACGACTCAAGAGAATAAATGACGTTTAAGCCATGAAACAAGCTATTTTCCTGCAATAAGACGGGTTTTTACGGGCGTATTTATAGTGATAATCATACGATATCTGGTGCGGGAGACGCTAAAAAGCCAGCTTGCCATCCTCTTCATCCTGCTTTTGATCTTTTTCTGTCAGAAACTGGTGAGGATCCTCGGCGCGGCGGTCGATGGTGATATCCCGACAAACCTCGTGCTCTCATTGCTCGGGCTCGGCGTGCCTGAAATGGCGCAGCTTATCCTACCGCTGAGTCTGTTCCTCGGTCTTCTGATGACCCTGGGTAAACTGTATACCGAAAGTGAAATCACGGTGATGCACGCCTGCGGCCTGAGTAAAGCCGTGCTGGTGAAAGCGGCGATGGTCCTCGCGCTGTTTACCGGTATTGTTGCCGCCGTCAACGTGATGTGGGCGGGGCCGTGGTCGTCTCGCCATCAGGATGAAGTGCTCGCCGAAGCCAAAGCGAACCCCGGCATGGCGGCGCTGGCACAGGGCCAGTTCCAGCAGTCTACCGATGGTAACGCGGTGTTATTTATTGAAGGCGTGAATGGCGCAAGCTTCCATGACGTCTTCCTGGCGCAGCTCCGGCCGAAAGGCACCGCGCGCCCTTCTGTGGTGGTGGCCGACACCGGCCAGCTCTCGCAGCGCAAAGACGGTTCTCAGGTGGTGACCTTAAATCAGGGTACGCGCTTTGAAGGCACCGCGATGCTGCGTGATTTCCGCATTACCGATTTTAAAAACTATCAGGCCATTATTGGCCACCAGGCCGTAGCCGCCGACCCGACCGATACCGAACAGATGAACATGAGCACGCTGTGGAATACGGATACCGACCGTGCTCGCGCGGAGTTGCACTGGCGTTTCACGCTGGTGCTGACGGTCTTTATCATGGCGCTGATGGTGGTGCCGCTCAGCGTGGTGAATCCGCGTCAGGGCCGTGTACTCTCTATGCTGCCAGCTATGCTGCTGTATCTGGTGTTCTTCCTGCTGCAGACTTCGCTGAAGTCGAATGCGGGCAAAGGCAAAATCGACCCGGCAATATGGATGTGGGCGGTCAACCTGGCGTACATCGCGTTGGCCGTGGTGCTGAACCTCTGGGATACCGTCCCGATGCGCCGCGTTCGCGCCCGTTTTACGCATAAAGGAGCGGTATAATGCAGCCATTTGGTGTACTTGACCGCTATATCGGTAAAACCATTTTCACCACCATCATGATGACGCTGTTCATGCTGGTGTCGCTGTCCGGCATTATTAAGTTTGTTGACCAGTTGAAGAAAGCCGGGCAGGGGAGCTATGACGCTCTGGGCGCGGGCATTTATACCCTTCTCAGCGTTCCAAAAGACGTGCAGATCTTCTTCCCGATGGCGGCGCTGCTCGGCGCGCTGCTTGGCCTGGGGATGCTGGCTCAGCGCAGTGAACTGGTGGTGATGCAGGCTTCCGGCTTTACCCGTCTGCAGGTGGCGCTGTCGGTGATGAAAACCGCGATCCCGCTGGTGCTGTTGACCATGGCAATGGGCGAGTGGGTTGCTCCGCAGGGCGAGCAGATGGCGCGTAACTACCGCGCTCAGCAGATGTACGGCGGTTCGTTACTCTCTACCCAGCAGGGCATGTGGGCGAAAGACGGCCACAACTTTGTCTATATCGAGCGCGTGAAGGGCACCGATGAGCTGGGCGGTGTGAGCATCTACTCCTTCAATAGCGAGCGTCGTCTGCAATCCGTACGCTACGCGGCCAGCGCGAAGTTCGATCAGGAGCAGAAAGAGTGGCGCCTGTCGCAAGTGGATGAATCTAACCTGACCGACCCGAAACAGATTACCGGTTCGCAAACGGTGAGCGGTACCTGGAAAACCACGCTGACGCCGGATAAGCTCGGCGTGGTGGCGCTGGACCCGGATGCGCTGTCTATCAGCGGCCTGCACAACTACGTGAAGTATCTACAGGCCAGTGGCCAGGATCCCGGTCGCTATCAGCTCAATATGTGGAGCAAAATCTTCCAGCCGCTCTCCGTGGCGGTAATGATGCTGATGGCGCTGTCGTTTATCTTTGGCCCGCTGCGTAGCGTGCCGATGGGGGTGCGCGTGGTGACGGGGATTAGCTTCGGCTTTGTGTTCTACGTCCTTGACCAGATCTTCGGCCCGCTGACGCTGGTCTACGGTATCCCGCCGATTATCGGGGCGCTGCTGCCAAGCGCCAGCTTCTTCCTCATAAGCCTCTGGCTAATGATGCGAAAAGCCTAACCCCCCTTGTAGCCCGGCCGAGCGATAGTGACGCCGGGTTTTTTATGCCTGCAATTTGCTGGTTTTTTTGGAACATCGGCGCTATCCCCGGGGTCGCTGCCGGTACAAACCGGAAACATAGGTAACACTTTAGACCGGATACATGGGTAACAGTTATAACAGGCATAGAAGAGGAGACTCGCTATGCCCTGGACTG
>NZ_JABBJF010000021.1 GCF_014218705.1 Kluyvera sichuanensis
GCTGAACAGGAGGGACAGCTGATAGAAACAGAAGCCACTGGAGCACCTCAAAAACACCATCATACACTAAATCAGTAAGTTGGCAGCATCACCTACAGTCTATTTCATATAATGGTAAAAGTGGCGACGATCTTAAATTTATTTATTCCGAAAGCTACCCAGGCTTAGATGAGACTAAGACCGAGTTTTCTGTGCCTCTTTCCGACGCGAAAACAAGAGTTGAATATAGAAATCTGGCATTCAAGGTTGTTGATATGGATGGCACTACAATCCGCTACCACGTTTTACCATCCGGCAATAAATAAACCACTTTAATAAAATAAAGGCGCCGTTTGGCGCCTTATTCTTAGCCTTTCTTCATCAGCTCACGCTTGATTTCATCGGTGCGCATCGTGACGTCGGCAGCGGTGATCGCCTCGTTCAGTTTCACGATGTCCTCGATTTCCTGCGGCGACTTCTCTGCCAGATGGAAAATGGCTGCACGAATCACGTCAGAACGGGTGAACTTCTCGAAACGAGGGATGAACTTCATCATCTCCAGCAGATCGAAGTACTCGTCTTCCAGCGACATTGTGCGGCTCTTAATTTTCTCTTTCCCACGAGTCGGACGCCCCTGCGGTCTGACTGGCTGGCGCATTGGGGTGCTGCTTTTTGGCTGCTCTTCCGGCTCTTTGCGCTTTGCAAGGTCTCCCATTCTCATGGACATTATTCTTCCTCCAGACTCATGATGTAATCTACAAACTCTTCGAACTCGGCTTCTGCCTTCTTATCGCGTTCGGCGCCAGTCATTTCAAAGATAGAACGACCTGCCTCTTCCGCGTCGTCATAAACGTTACGGTTGTACAGGTTAACCGGCGCAGCCTCGATGCCAAATGTCTCGACAATTTCTTTCGCCGCCAGAATACGTGATGCCTGGGAAGGCAGTGACGGACACTGGTTCACTACCGCGCGGATCTTCACTGTCTCGTTCACATTGCGAACGTTGTCGATGATCGGGTCGATATCACGCAGAGATTTCAAATCACGACGTTTAGGACGCAGCGGGATGATAATCACGTCAGCCATAAGCATCGCCAGACGCTGAATTTCGGAGTCAAAGCCACCAGCATCTACCACTACATAATCGGTGCGCCCCTGAAGCGATTTAAGATGTTTGACGATATCATCCTGAACATATGCGAAGGGAATCAGCTCAAGATCATCATTCTGGCGACGGTCTTCACACCAGCTCGTCGTGGTACGCTGGATATCGATATCGGTGACGTGAACCTTCTTTTTCTTTTTAACTTTGAGGCATACCGCAATTTGCTGGGCAACGGTAGATTTGCCTGGGCCGCCTTTTGTGCCGCCAACCACAATGATCTTGGTCATTGGTGAGTTCCCTTTGCGTGAATTATTGTCGTATGAAACAACTTGTTTTCTTATATGTGATATAGCCTAAATGCCTACGGCTGCGGTGTAAAGGTTAAATGATAGGTACTTGGGGAATGTGGAGCGTGGGATCAAAAAACCCGCCGTAGCGGGTTTATGGGAGAGAGATGATGTTGACGATGTGCGTACAAGAGCCTTTATCAAGTCGCAGCTCGCGGTCTCCCCACTCGTCTGTTACGCGACTTAAAGGCAAACTGCCAATATCCCACGGCAGGAAGCCGGTGGTAGAACCCTTTGCCTTGTCGCCGAGCTGGTCAAGACAACATTTTTTCACGGTATCGTAGATCATAACCTCGCCATATCTCCGCATAGTACCTGACCACATGGACGCACCCAGAATGGTTTGCAAATTGTCGCAAACGAGGTGGCGGTATTTGTCCAGTATGAAGCGATATGCTGTAGAGCCTATGCGGGCTGAGTCAAAAGGCGGTTCGAGATAAGCGCCTTTGATTTGCTTACCGAGGTATTCATTCCCATCGACGCCAATAAACGAAAAATCGTTATAGGCAAACCGACCCACAACCTTCAGCTCTTCTGGGCTAAGAGTCGCATCCACGATCTCAATTTTGATGATGTGTTCGGCAGCCTCAAACGCACTCATCCCCTCGTCATCCATAACCCGCGTGATTTCGTCAAATTGATAATCTGAGTTATAGGAGGGCAAAAGATACACAACGAGAAAGTTGTCGAACTCGCCTTTATCGGCACGCATCTCCACCAGACGAACAACATCGCCTTCTGGTGTCGCGAAATGAAAGGTCTCTAAAATAGTATAGCCGCCCATAGAGAGCGGCATTTTGTTCAACTGCTTGTTGTAGCGTTCATCAATTAAAGAAGGTGCCATTGTTCTTTTTTGCGTTCTGGTAAAACGCTTTCCTTGAGGTCGTTGAACTTATTCTTCATGAATTGTACAACGGCTTTCTCAATTTTTGGAACAATGGATTCTTTAACATCAACAATTTCGGGGTACTGTTCCTGCGGCTTGAGGACAAAGCGCAATTTGTTATTGCGCACAACGACCTCTGCCAACGGAGTTACAGTTGAGGTGCTGTTGGAGATGTTCTCTGCGCGAGCAACATCACTTTTGAATGTGACAATGAAGTGCTGGCGGTCTGCTGTTTCGCGACATAACATGCGGCGCACTTCCACTGAGTCTTCACTGTTGTGAAAACGCATAGGGAAGCTATCGACTACCGCAGTGTTCGTGCGGATCGTTTGCATAGTACGTGTTTTGTCATGATAGTTGAGCATGTTTCCACCTTAGCCGTTAAGACATTGATGTCGTGCGGCGACCCCATCGGGGTTTAGAGGCTACGAGAATGCAGCGCTTCTTTGAAATAATGTATGAATGTCTTGACACTCGTTGATTAAATCTACATCAGTCACAAACTAATTGCAACCTGACCAATCCCCAAAACCCCGCTAATCACGGGCGCTTACGCGCTTTCGTCTGCTTTTTTGCCGCTCCATTGGCACAAACGCTCGCCCACCATATTGTGAGTCAAGATCTGCCGCTCTGTCTCTTCGGTCATTAAATCCTCATTACTCACATAGATAGGGTTGGCTGTATCGCAGAAGAGCACGCCGGAAGTCTGTGTCTTAATCACGCACCCACTTACCATGCAGCTCACGATGAACAGCAGAAGAGCCTTTCCGCCGCACTTCATTAAATGTCTCATTTTTGACGTCCACTGTACTTTGAAGCCTTTTCCTGTCTTCCTGCCTTGCCTTCTCTTCGATCGCTTGCCGAGCCGCACGACCACCCATCGCATAAGCACCGACAAGCACGAAAAGAACGGCAGCCAGGGTAATCAGAGCAATTTTCAACTTCGAAACCAGGCTGCCGAACATTTTAAACCATCCCTTTCTGGTGTTTGCGTACCTGAGACCAGGCAATAAAGCCGGCCACAATGATGGTGGCTACGCCAAAAATGATACGAACCGTATCACCGCTGGTGATATGACCTTGTGCCTTATCCATCGCCACAGACACTTGGGGCATTACGTCGGCCAGCTGCGCCAGCCCAATACCTGCCGTGACAGTTGCGCCAGCCGTTTCTTTGGTCACAGGAACCGCTTTAACCGTCTTGATCGGCTTAACGACGCCAGCGCGACGCAGACCTTCCTCAATAACTTCTGCCGCATACCAGGTGTTTGGCGTTTTCAGTGGGCCACGGCCGTTCTCGTGCCGAATGATCGCCTCTACCAGCGGACGCAGAGTGTCGTAGTCGTGTAGATCGATGATCATGTCCGGGGTGACACCAACGGCTTTAGATACCTCGTTCACGTAGGCACTGGTGTTGTTTTCGTTTGGCGGCGCCCAGCGCTCGATGACCTCGCGAATGGTATCGATGCTTGAGCCGTCCTTCGCCCGGCGCTTGTCGTGGTAAGTGATGAGCGTTACCGCCAGCGCTCGAATCCCCCATACAGGATCTTTGAACGTGCAGAAACGTGGTTCGGAAGGGTTGCTAATAAGCCCCTGCCACGGCGACCCCTTATCGAGATTGCCTGGGTTGTTGTTACGAATACCTCTTGGAGTTTTCATCCTTGATCTCCTTTATTGCAGTCCATTCTTGACGCCGTAGGCGGCTAACCCCAGCAGCAGCGCGGTAATCAGGAACGACGTAATCTTTGAGATAATGCCGCCAAAGAACCCGCTGGAGATGGTGTCGAGCCGGTTAAGAAGTTTGTCCAGGTTGGAGTGCTGAATGCTGTGTTGTGCAGGCGTCATATCGCCAAAGTAGGTTTTGAGCTGGTCATTGACCTCCTGGCCAATTTCTTCACGCAACTCCTTACCTAATTTGCCAACGACTTCACGCGCAACGATTGCGGCAATGCGTTCAACCTGCTCAGGCGTTACGCCTGCCATCTCGTTCGACATGATTTCCTCCATGAAAAGTCAAATCGGGATGGCAGTTTTATATCACAATATAACTGTATTTTGTAGGTAAGCACTTACCTACAAAATGAGTTTTAAATTTTTGGGCATGAGCTTAGTGAGGTGAAAGCACCAGAGCCGACCCAACGCCAGTTAAAGACACTACCTGCACGGTATAATGTGTAATGCCCTTCTTTCTTAATCGCATAGATTGGCACACCAGTGTCAACGCCGCCTACCATTGCTCGCCCATAGCAAACCGGCTCTGGTAGTTTCTGGCACGCAGTCAAAGTTAAAGCCATACCTAAAATTAATATCATCTTTTTCATTCTATTCTCCGTTATCCGTAGAGGTTTCTGTTCAAAACTGGAACTCGGTTATTGATAGCTAATGTAGCCCCACCGTTAATTTCATTAACGAGAATCGAACTCACGGTGTTCCCATAACATGTGTAACCGTATACTAGGGTCTTCGCACCACCCGGCATCGGTATGGCGAATGCGTTAGCATATGTAGGCACAATAGCTACTGGATAATCAAAGTTGTGTTTATCTCCGCTGTTCCAGCTCTTATTATCAAGAAACGTAAATGACAATGGAATATTTGCCGTGTTATAGATCTCCACTCCCGATGAATTAAAGAAACTCATCCCCCACTTCTCTTTTTTTGAAATGCCAGTTGCGAACACATACACCGTTACACTGGAGTCGCTGCCTACCCCGCCGAAGCTGTAAATAACCTGGTTATTGCGAACTAATCGGCTTGCCAGTAGCGATACTGCCTTTGAATAAGCAACGAAAACAATAGGCGACCGATCTGGAGACAGGCCAGTATTGAACTCACTTCCGCCTCGCAACGACACCACATGCTTACTTTGGAACACCATCGGGGTAAGACTTGGAGACATCCAGACCTTCCCATCAGAACGAACAATTTTGCTTCCGTACATTATTTCTGAAACACCAATATATAAATTGTACCGCGAGCATCAGACCAGTTAATCGAGTTGCCCGATACCGAAACACTTCCAATATATCCATTGATTGTTTCCATTATGTAGTAATCAATTGACATACCTGGCTCAATTGCATAACTTCTGCTGCCACTACCTGTCGGTAGAAAATAATCCAGATAATAAATTGGCGCTAATGCGTCAACCATTTCCTGACGGCTAGGCGACCAGATTTTTGCTCCATAACTCATTATTTTCCCTCCGTGAAAAGAGGCACTAACGTACCTCTTAAAATCAGACTCTGGAGACGGTAAACGTCGCTCCTACCTGATTGAAAAACCAGTTTTGTGCAGTTAATGCGTAATAAGTCCGCACCCCATTCAGGTACATATAATTGACAAACGACAGCACAGTACCATTAAGAGATAGATTAAAGTTTTGTGCAGGCCCATTAACCAATCCCAAATAGAGATTTTGATAACCGCTTGGTTGATAAAAATGTCGGATTTCACAACCAAACAAGCTACCGCTTAGAGAACCAGTAGGGCGCACGGTTAGAACGTTACTGAGTACATTCTGGATACTGCCTGTAGCGGTTGCAAAACCGGTGTAGTTAGTGGACACAATGACCCACTGCATGTTTGTTACCTGCACGCGGGCATCATAAGTACTGCGTCCAGTTGTGATGGTAAAGTCGGCAGTAGATTTACCAACCAAGCCACTCATCCAGAACGGTGTGCCGACCTTAACAGCCGAGCCAGCGGCGGACATCCACCGCTGACCAGTTGTTGCGACGGCTGACGACCCGACCCATCCGGAGCCAATAGCCATCAATTACCTCCCTTTAAAACAGACATTTCTCCACGGAGTTCGCGCACTTCTTCACGTAACTCCTTCACAGCCTCGACCAACATGCCGATCACACCGTTATAGTTCAGACGTAAACGCGCTTGGCCGGACTGATCATTGTGGTCGACAGTTACCAGCTCAGGCTGGACCTTCTGAACGTCCTGCGCGATAAGCCCGCCAGACTGTTCGTAACGGTCATAGACCTGAATTTCATATAGAACGCCTTCAATCCGCTCTAACTTGTCGAGCGCCCGTTCAATCTTGCGAATATTACGTTTGCTACGACGGTCAGAGCGGATATAAACGTCGTTAAAACTACCATTGCCACCGCAATACCACACGCCATCGTTCTGCAGAAAAGCCTGTGCATCCGTTCCGTTAGCAGTACGCGATTTGTTAATCATGTAGAACCCGAACTGCGAGTTCCCCAACCCACCGACCATAAAGTAACGATCGGCGTGCTCCTGACGAACAATTGCTGATGCGGAGGAGGTATTTACAGCGGAGCTGTTTGAAAGCGCAGCGTTAGTCCTCATGTCGATCCACGATGTGCTCGACGTCGGGATTCGGATATTTCCGCTCGTGACATCCACCCCTCCCCCAACGCTCAAGCCATTCCCCATTGAAACTGCACCGCTTGCGTTTGCAATAGTAATCGGTCGTAAAGCATTCCAACTTCCAAGCGGATCTCCAGATGCGGTCAAAAGGAAATAGGTGTTCCCCCCATCATTTCTGATAAAGAAACCATAGTTGCCATATGCCGCGCGGTAGGCGTTGGCCGATCTGGAAATGATATCCCCTGCTGCAGTCAGACCACCTGAAAGCGTGCCACCGGACAAAGGCAAAGCCCCCACATCTGCGGCGCTCGGCTTGTTGAGTGTGGTGTAGAGCTGTGCCCACGCCGACCAATTTGCATCACTAGCATCACGGCGAGAACGAACGTAAACTGGCGCATGAGTACCGCTCGTTCCGCTCCAGCCAATCAATAGTTCACCTTCACCTGAAGACGCCGCACCTTTAAGATGAATGACGTTGCCATAAGTCGTTGGGTAATTGTTGCTGTAGGCTTCATACATTTGTATGCCGGGCATTGCCCCCTGGGAGTTAGCTTCCAGCGCTGCGACTCTCCCGCGTGACACAAGTGTGGGAATGGAGATATTTGCTGACCCGTCAAAAGACACGTTATTAATCGTTCTTGGGGTCTGTAGCTTAGTCGCTGTTGCTGCATTGCCTGTTGTACTCTGATTACCCGCAGTATTTACGCCCGGCAAATTGATATCAGTTGACCCATCAAAAGAAACTCCGCCAATTTTTCGCGCTGTTTGCAGTTTTGTCGCCGTACCAGCATTGCCCGTAGTGCTCTGATTGCCTGCTGTGTTTACGCCAGGTAAGTTGATATCGGCTGACCCATCAAAAGAAACCCCACCAATTTTTCGGGCCGCCTGCAGCTTCGTCGCTGTGGCTGCATTACCGGAAGTATTCTGATTACCCGATGTATTTACGCCTGGTAGATTGATATCTGCGGAGCCATCGAAAGACACACCTCCGATACTACGAGCGATCTGGAGCTTGCTCGCCGTTGCAGCGTTACCGGAAGTACTCTGGTTGCCCTGAGCATTCACCCCCGGAAGCACGATATCTTTGCTGCCATCGAACAATACGCCACCGATGCTGCGAGCGGTCTGCAGTACAGTCGCTGAACTTGCGTTACCCATGAGCGATCCGGTAATAGAGCCATCTGCATCGGAAAGCACACGATGATAAACAACTCCCACAACGGCGTTTTCCGGTAGCGTATCCAGAACCTCAAAAACTTCCAGGGTCTCTACCGCTGCGCCAGAGAACTGAAGGTTAACAATCAGCTTCTGAGCACCCGCACCGGCATTCAGATAGATATCGTAGTTGTCCTCATCGGTGTTCACAGTGGCTACGTTCTGCACGGCAGAATCCATTGTGCGATAGGTAACTACATTCAGGCCACGCGGATCGCCACTAGCTGTTCGAAGCACTATGTCGGCCATTGCCGCCTGATAAGGGCTGTTGACTTCATATCCCGCACCGCCAATGATCTCGATATAAACGGTGCTGGTCGACTGCGGCATACGTGCGCGCGAAATCTTCACCCATTTAGGCGAATCGGTAGTTAGGTCCATCTCTGCGGAAGTCCCTTTCCACTTCACGCTCGCTACACTTGATTGGGCATTCTGAGCATACTCATACGCCTTATCCTCAGACTCTTTCGCTTTTGTTTGGGATATTTTTGCTTCACCCGCGGAGGTTGACGCCTCGGTTGCCTTCTTCGATGCGAGCACAGCGGACTCAGCCGCCTCATTCGCTTTGACTTCTATCCCAGCCAGAGAATCTGCCGCTGTTGTTGCCGACGCAGCTGCACTCGTCTCTGACTTCTTAGCTTCACCTGCGCTCAATGCAGCGGCTTCTTTGCTGGCTAACGCAGCATCAGCGTATTCGCCAGATGCCGAAGCACTATTAGCCGCAGCCTCGGCACTCAGACCTGCGGCAGATTCACTCTCAGCAGCAGCCTTCTGCGATGCGTCGGCGTTGGTTTCTGAAACTTTGGCCGCAGCAGCACTGGCCACCGACTCCCCGGCGCTCGAAGCAGCATGAGTTTCTGACTCCTTAGCCGCATTTTTCGAGGCCAGCGCATCAGCTGCACTACCAGCGGCGGCCTGCTCTGAGGCAGAGGCATTGGTTTCAGAGGTTTTTGCAGCAGCAGCAGAGTCAGACGCAGCAGACGCTGAAGCAGAGGCTTCGGATGCACTGGTCGCAGCCTGAGCTTCAGATGCTTTAGCCGCATCTTTGGATGCCGCGGCACTCGTGGCTGATTCACCAGCTTCAGTCGCTTTGGCAGACGCTGTCGCGGCAGACGCAGCAGCATCGACCTTGAGGCTTTCAGCATTGGTTTCAGACGTTTTGGCAGCGGATGCACTTACACCGGCAGCGCTTTCTGATGCAGCTGCGGCGGTAGCACTCTGGCTTGCTTCGGTGGCTTTGGTCGTCGCTGTATTGGCGCTTTCCGCAGCGGCCGCAGCACTGGCAGCGGCTGCTTTGGCCTTTTCACCAGCGGCATCGATAGCGTCGGTATTGTCTTTGTACCATTGCTGATTGGCATTGTGCTCATTGACGATCTGCGTCAGCGACTTCACGGTCACTTCCGTACCGTCTTCACGCTCAAGCGTGACCTCATCAACAGCTGTCAACCAGCTGCGCATCGTCTTCGAGTCGGCTGACATACGGGTCATTAGCGCGGTAAAACGTGCGCTGAACTGCGTTAAATCGCCCTCATAGGTTGTAATGATGCGGCACGGAACTTCCGTCTGGGTTTCGCCTGAATACGGCTCCACCAGCAGCAGGATGGTGTCATTGAGTACGCGCTTAATTTCGTGCAGTTTGTTATCAGGGCCAATGACAATCATGCCCGGCAGCACACCATTCACGGTAACGTTCCAGAACGTACCGGTGCCGGTGAGTGTGTCACTCCCCTGTGTAAATGTGATAGTACCTTCCCTGTACCACATATTCGCTCCTTGATAAGACGGGCATCCTCGCCCGTCATTAAGTAAGTACCTACTTATTTTTACCGATATGAAGAAATATTTCTACTGTCAAAGAAGCCCAATCCTCACCCGGAGAACGTTGTTGTCGTCATAGACATCGATACGCTGGCCGTTGATGACCAGACGACCGTTACCGCCACTATTGCCGTTGATCTCCAGCACGCCATTTTTCCCAAAGCGCCATCCTGAACGGCCAGAGATAAAGTTGGTGGACTGTAGGTCGCCAACTTTGGCGTTGGTGATTGTTCCATCCTTGATAAAAGCGCCGTTCATGTAAGCAACGCTGTTTTCGACCACAAACGGTGTGGTGATTTTCCCGTTAACCGAGTTCACAAGACCAAAGCGGTCTGCTTGAACAAGGAACTGAGAAAGACCTGTGCTATCAATGCCCAGCGCGATACCGGCAACATATTTCTGGCCACCGCTCGTGGAGGTCTCCATTTTAAGCGTCCACGCTGTCGAAACCTTTTTGTTGGTATCGGCAATTGCCTGGGCCTGCTGCTGGATAGTGGCCGAGTTGCCATCTACTTCAGCCTTAATCGTATCAATACGACCACCTAGTGCTTTATCGGCTTCCGCGCGTGCGGTTGCTTCAGAAGTAATAGCGGCACTGATATCTTTTCCTGTCTGAGCCTGCAAATTGGTGATTTGCCCTGCCAGCGCAGAGTCGGCATCGGTTCTGGCTTTCGTTTCTTCCGCAACAGCCGCCTTAATGTCGGCACCTGTTTGGGCCTTTAGTGTTGTGATTTGTTGTGCCAACGATTCGTCGGCGGTCGCTCTTGCAATCTGCTCTTCGGCTAGCGCCGCGCTGATATCTCCCTCAACCTTCGCTTGCAATGTTGTGATCTGCTTCGACAACGACTCATCCGCCGTTGCACGAGCCTCTTGTTCGGTCACAATTGCCGCAGCGATATCGTCGTTAATCTGAGCTTCAAGCTTGGTTATTTGGGTCGCAATAGCCTTATCAGCCTCAACACGAGCCGTCGTTTCTTCAGTGATAGAAGCGCGAATATCTTCACCAATTTCTGCGCGGATCTCTTCCACTTTCGAGGCCATTGCAGACATATCGTCGGCAAACGTCTTCTGAGTGGTTGCGATCTTCGCGTTATTGACCATCTGCTTGTGCTGGTCTTCATCCTGACGCAGAGCGAGATCGATATTGGTTTTGGCCAATGCCTCAATATTGGTGGTTACTTCCGCGCTGGCTCGCTCGACTTCGGCCACAGTTTTCTTCATCTCTTCAACAGCAGCAACGCTATCGTCAACAGAAGACTTCATCGCCTCAATCTGTTTGGCGTTCGCCATATCGCCTTCTACTCGGGCCTCACGTTCTTCGGCAATCAATGCAGAAGCATTATCGAGTGCTGCATGAGCTGCTTCGACCGCGCCAGCTACGGCTTTGCCCTGCTCGGATACAGTTTCCTGTAACTCAACTAAAGCCGCATTGGAATCTTCAACCTGTTGCAGAGCGTCATTGACCTTATCCAAAGTGCCGGACACTTCCGTTTTAAGCCCGTTTTGCGCTTCTTCTAGTCTCTGATCTGCCGCCGTCAACTTGTCATCGAGATCTTTGAGGCTTTCCTCCATCTGCTGATAGATAGAATCAACAGCCTCCTGAGAAACCTTAGAGTCGATTTCCTCAAGCAACTCCTGTCCCAACTCAGAAGATGTGATTTTCCCTGTCAGGAATGAGAGAACATCCTTTGTCATCGCCTCGGTACCCAAATTGGAGTTCGGCGGACTCAACATGCCTCTCTTATTTGCCGCGCGAACCCAATAGAACCACGTTTCGCTATCCCCCAAACCTGCATGGGTGAAAGTAGTACTGGCGGCCTCGGCAATCAGTTTTGCGGTGTCCAGGTCGTTGGTCTGTGACGCATACACGTTGATGTGGTCGAGATCGATTGAATCAGGGTTAACCCAATTCAGAATCACGTTGCGATAGTCACCCACGGCCGTCAACGCAGTCGGTGCGCCTGGCGGTGTCATCGTTCCCTGAACTTTATAGACTGTACTGATGATCTCAGTCTTTTTGCCGCTGAATGACACAGCATAAAGCTGGATATCATATTGGCCGTTCTCGGCAATATTGATGATTTCGTACTGCTCTTCAGTGACACGCGCGGACTGCCAGTTAGAAACGTTGTTCTCGTCCGAGCGACGCCAACTGATCCAATACTCAGCAGACTTACCTTCCCAGGTCGCAATAAGCTTGATGGAAAGGTTGCCTGGGCTGGAAATATACGTTCCTTCCGTCACCTGCAGGTTTGTCGGCTTCGAGTATGTTGGATCGAGAACGGTGTTGTTCTCCGGAATCAGCGTCGCCCCATTGTCTATCGCTTCGTACTTCGAAGGGTTATTCTGGACGACCGTCACATCGAAAGACCCTTGCGCATCACCCTGTGCAACGTTGATAACGCGTACTCGCATTGGCTCCAGGTCTGGTTCGGTGATAGTCCAGATGCCATTCATTACTGGCATTTCGCCGGATGCCAGAGACTTCGAGAACGTCACTTTAGTGATATTCTCCCCCGTCTCCAGAATGTCGCGTTCGACGATCTTGCCTTCCTGGTTCAAGATGCGAATGTAGCTGCCGCTTTTCTTCAACGATACTGGTGCGTCTAATGTGATGCTGTTCTTGTTAAAGGACATAATGCGACCGGAGTTGCGTTTGCCCGAACGGTACTTGTTCTGGATCAGCACGGTTTCACCTGGCATCAAGAACGAAGCATCAAGACCTGCAGTAAAGGTGATAACGTCAGACTCCATGCGAGCGGTATACAGCAACCACAAACCGACACGATGCGCCTGGCCACGGCTGGTACAACCGAACGCAACCACTTCGGTTTTGCGCTCGCCATAACGACGCATCGCCTCCTGGTCTTCGACGTACTCGATGTTCTGTTTGTAGCCGTCTTCTTTGTTGTTGTAGGTGACAAGGGCAACGGAAGGACGATCTTTGCGAGCTGAACCTTTATAGCTGAACAGGCCATCTTTGACGTTTGCGTTGGTAAACATCATGACCGGGTCTGACGGGCTGTCCTGCATGACGTTGACCATTCCACCAGCCCAGAAGACCATACCGCGGAAGGCGCCAGCGATATCCTGAATCAGTCGATAAGCATCCTGCCGGCTGGTTATCTGGGTGTTGATGGCGAAACGCTTCTCCTTGCCGCCGAAACCATCGTCGACCTCTTCGTCGCAATAGCGACCGATCTGATACATCTGTCCAAGATCAATCATGGACTCAGAGACAAACTGCCCAAGGCCATATCGGGCGTTGGTCAGAACGTCGAAGAGAATCCAGGCTGGGTTAGAAGAAGACAGCAGCTTAAACGTACCGTCCCAAACACCAACATAGGTATTGGTGTTCTCGTTGTAGTTTGACGGCACGCGGATTTTCAAACCACGCACCAGATACGAACGAGAAGGCATAGAGCTGCCGAACTGCTCTGAGTTAACCTTGAGTCCAACAAGCGCAGAGTTCGGATAGTTCATTGGCGTATCGACGATCTCACCGATGGAGTCCACCCACGTATCGTTATAGAGATACTGAGTTTTGCTGTCGTCGGTTAGGCGTATGACACGAACCTTATATGCGCGGCCAGGTTTCGGCAGTTTGAGTTCGTAGCTGCGATAGTAAACACCTGTCTTCTTCGCTGTCAGGGCAACTTCAACACTTTTCTCGCCTTCAGCAACTACATCAGCAAATGTTCCATCGCCATTGGCGATCTGAAACTTGTATTTGACTGTTGTGCCGTTGGTGTCACCCGATTTCTTATCCACGCTACGCAGAGAGGGAAATTTGAGGATGACGCGAACGCGGTCAGCTTCATCGTTATCGATGGAGACTGTCACCTCATGTGTCTTTTTCAGCTGAATGTTGATGGATTTGGGCGTTTCAACAAAATCGAAACCGTCCATCGGCGTCTGGTCTTGCGAGCCGTCACGAAAGTCCCAAGTAATACCGCTGTAGTTTGCAGAGCCGTCTTCATTGAGAATCGGCAGATCGTCGATGAAAATCGACTTTGCTCCGTTTACAAGACCGCCAATAACGCCTTCCCCGAGCAAGTCGAGGATAGACGCCATAGCACGCGAGTTAACGGTATCATCAGCTTCAACCGGCGTGCGGCTGGAGCTGCTGCTTTTCTTGCCGCCTGCACCTGCGATCAGGAGAGGCAGCCTTTTCTTCTTGAACTGTTCCATGTTCAAAAAAATCCCTTATTACATAAGCTGGTCGATGGTGATAGAAGAACTCACAACCTGCGAGCCAACCAAAATTTCCTCTCCATAGATGAGCTGCACCGGGTTTCCCTGGTTAGTGGTGTTCTGCGGCCCATCGAAATAGAACGAGTCAGAGTTATCCGCCTGCCTTACACTGTCGTTCGTCGCCTGTGGTGAAATGAGTTGCGCGACGCCGCCCATCATTAATGACAAACCGAGCGGAGCCAGGGCTGGAACCCAGATGGAGGCGACCATCAAAACAGCGCCCACCACCGTCTGAAACCAACCAAACGCAGAGCCGCCACTACCGCGAGGAACTGGCGTAATTCGGATCTTCGCGATGTTGTCGGACTGCCCCATCATCTGGTACTCACCTTCGTCGACCGACCATTTGTGGCCCTGCTTATTGGTGATCTGGATGTGGTATTTGTCGTAGGTTTTAAGGTTTCGCTTCATCCAGGCTTTGAATCCGGGGCGATTAGCCTCAATCAAATCCAGAGCCTGCTTGGTGTTGCGAACCTTCAAATGCCAGTGACGACCGAAGTGTTTGGCCATAGGGCCACCAAGTTGCACATGAACTAACTCAGACACGTCTCATCTCCCTTGAGTAAGTCTCTGTGACGCAGGTGGTGCGTCGTGTGTTTCTGGTACATGCCACCGTAATAAGCGCGACAACTCAGGCGGTCTATCTGGTGATGCAGGATCATGCCGTCTCCGATATACACCGCGCAGTGGTCAGGCATTTTTCCGTACTGGATGAAGAAGACATCGCCGCGCTGCGGTTCCGTCCCTGGCGCAAGACGCACAAGCCCTTCATTTCGATAGTTCTGGTCGAGAATGTCGTTGTCGCCCGTGTACCATGACGGGATATGCAGGTGCGCATTCGGATTCAGCTCAACACCAAACTCGCGTTTGAGATAGTCGCGGCAAAGCATCCAGCAGTCGAAGACACCGAACACATAGGGTCTCCCCAGATAAGGCATCTCAAAGCCGTCTGGGGTGATCACATTCATCTCACTGAAGTGAAATGGCGCATCGCCCTCGACGTTCTTGCGTACAGCCAGAATCAGCCACGGAACTTCCGTTGCCTCGCATCCGGCGCGATCGGCGTCTGACGCATCCGCTGATTCGTCAGTGTGGGAGTGCCAGATGGCAACCACGTCTCCCGCATCTTCCGCAGCGATAATGTCGTCAGCGTGCATAACAAACGTGTTTTCCGGGTACTCCGACACGTTCCGGGCTTCAATGAAGCGATATTTCTCGCCAGAGGTACGCACCAGAAAGCCACACGCTTCGTTCGGGTAGCGTTTGATGGCTGTCAGATAGATTTGTTGCATAACGTCCGAGCCAAGCTCAGGGAGCGCTTTATTACCCATAACGCGTTGCTCCGATGAACCCGCCAAAGTGGATTACGCCATTGGCAAAGTAGTTACGGCGAGCGTTGCATGAGTCGTAGCGTTTCGTGCAGTAATCCGCGCCTGACATGGTGGTTTGCTGGTTGTTTTTGTCGAAATATGGGCCGGTGTAGCCACACTCTGGGCCGCGGTATTTCCACGGGCAGGTGTTTTTGATGATCTGGCGGTACGGCAGCTGCACGCCCATCAGATCGAACACACTCGACAGCTCAAACTCGACGACCTCATGGGTTTCGAGAGTCTTCTGTTCGATGAACCACATCTCATCCGGGAAGTGCTGATTTGGATCTGCGGTTGGATTCCCGTCTTTGAAGTTGGCAGCGTCGAGAAAACGCGCCAGCGTCATCTTGCGGATGATGCGGCAACCCACCAGATCGTCGTTTGCCTGAACTTCAGCGGAGACAGTTCCTGCAAAGTTGGAGACCTGGATTTTTGGACGCGGCAAAGTACCCTGACCAGTCTTATCAAAGCCTGACGCTTTGATTGGCCACGGTTCGTAGGACACGCCCTGCCAAACGACTGGCTCCATCAGTTCGTTTGTGCCGGCGTGGAAAAACAGCTTGCCCCCAGAGGTGGTGTTCGACATATCAAGTTCGAACAGCTCAATGAGCGCGGAGGGCGACAAGCTCTGAATATCAGTTTTAATACCCATCGTTTCTTCCTTGAAATAAAGAGGCGCCAACATCCTGTCAGCGCCTATAGATAATAGTAAATAAGTGCTTACTTATCTAGTAGGTTAAATTATCCTTCATAAATTTGTCTGAAGGTCGCAGTGAGAACCTGATAGCCCTGGTAACGTTTGACTGTATGGCTGTCGCACACCACAACAATCTTTTTGCCACGAGGGTTCGTCCAGTAGAACGACTCAACGGCTGCGCGTGCCGTCAGAAAGTCATCGACAGCATTGATGACGTCGTAAGAGCGCGTAAATGTCAGGCTCCACTCTTCTTTGATGCGATTGAGACCTTTGGCCTGGCGCTGTTCGTAATCGTCACCGAAATTCAGAACCGTCACGTTAGGCTTCACGGTCTTTTCCGACTCGTAGTCGGGATACCAGTTAAAAGTCAGTCTTTCCATCTCACATCCTTGTGAGACTGCCCCTTCCGGGGCAGCCGTGGTTAGTTACGTTGAGAGTTAGGGTTGAGCGAACCGCCTGGTCGCTTCTCCTGAGCGATGGTTTCAAGCGCGATCGCCTTCATGCGCTGTGCGGCCTGACTCCATGCGCCTTCGGAATTGCTGTTCTCCGTGACACTGCCGTCGCTGTTGACGTTGATCTCAATGCTGACGGGGGAGAACACGCCACCACCACCGCCTTTAATACCCTCTGCATTGAGCGTGACCGGGATGGAACGACCATCCGGAAGCGGAACGTAGGCTTCGTTCATGTCTCCCTCGCCAAACAACGCCAGCTGTGGGGAATCCGCGATGCCACCTTTCTGGTACGCCCGCAGCGGAACCACTCCGTCTTTCCCGAAAATTCCGCCTTTAGCGAACTTAGGAATTGAAGGAATGCCATTCGTACCATCTGCCGCGGAACCAGTCAGATTGTTAAACCCGGAGCTGCCAGAAGAACCCGACATCAGACTATCAAACCCGCCACCAGCCCAGGCTGATACCAGTCCGGAAACCACTGTCGAACCGAAACTCAACCACTTGTTGCCTGATCCGGAAGCATTTGCCCCCAACATGGCGAACGCAGCGGAGAGTGCGCCAGTAACAGAGCTGAGGTTCTGCATTGAGAAGATGGAGGTCTTCACTGCTTTAGTTTCAGCGTCTTTGGCCTCGGTACTACTGAACAGCCCCGACACCCAACTCCCAATCGCGTTGGTTGCCGTACCGATAGCGCTGGTCGTTTGCTGAGTCGTCTGACCCAATCCGGACACAGAACTGGAGGTCTCTTTCGTCGCTTCACCTACTGACTTGTCACCGTTGACCGAATTCATACGGACGCCTTGATTAGCAACCGCTGACGCGACACCAGAAAGCAGATTGCCACTCTGAGAGCTTCCCGCTGCCGTCGTTCCCATCCCCAGCATGTTCATGAGAGGCAGGGTGATCTGCGTCTTCACAACCATGTTGGTGATGTCGCGGAGAATGGATTCTGCCAGGCTGGAGAAGTCCATTTTCCCCTTCATGACGAAGTCGGTGAGCGTATCGGTAAGACTGCTGAACAGATTGCTCCAGCTGTTTTCCAGTTGCTCGGCCAGATTTTCATACTCAAGCGCCAGCTTCTGCGTGGCCGTGCCGGTCTCTTTGATGAGCGCGGTATTGCCAGCGGCAACAAGCTGATTGATCTGCTTGGTGTACAGCGCCACAATTTTCGGATCAGAAGCCTGGTCACGCAGATCCATCAACGCTTTCAGGTTACGGTTGTAGGTGTCGTTGAAATCGGCCACCTTCTCTTCACGAGACGGCTTGTAACCCGCGCTAATGATGGAATCAGATTCCGGCGCCCAGGTGGAGATCATCTGCTCGACGTTGCGGCGGTTGAACATCTCGCGGTAGTCGTCGCTCGCGTTAGCCAGATCAGCAAGGCGTGACTTGGCTTTGTCGATCATCTCCTGAGTGATGAACTCATTCGGTACGGCGTTGGCCAGTTCGGTCAGCGATTTGGTGGTATCGCGGAGAGACTGGTCAAACGACACGGTCGCTTTAGAGCTTTCACCCATCTGCCCCATAAGCTGATCGGCTTTATCCAGCGCTTTCTGGTAGCCGGCCGCCAGCTTACGCTGCGCATTTTCTTCCTTCCTCGCGGCACGCTGAGAAGCATTGGCAGTGCGCTGGCCGGCTTTTTCCGCTGCTGCTGCATCCTGCTCACGCGCTTTGGTTAGTGCGGCGATCGCTGCTGCACGTTCCTCGTCGCTCATTTTCTCCAGAGAGCTGGCGCTGGAGGCTTTCTGCAGGTTCAGCTGGGTTTTGAGCTGCTTCGGCCCAATGATCGGCTTACCTTCGAAGTCCAGCATCGCCGTACCGTCTGGCAACGTGCGCTGATAGGTTGCGGAGTCCATTTGGTTGCGCATGTACTGCGCCAAAGCTTTCTGGGCCGCCTTGTCACTCGTACCAAGCCCCAAAACGGTTCCCTGGTTGGACATGACGCCCTTACCAGTTTTGGCAGCGTTATCACGCTCAAACTCGGCCTGAGTCAACTCCTGAGCGACAGCTTCCAGATGCTCCTGATAGCCCCGAATACTGCCTTGTAGCTTCTGAATCTGCTCGGTATTGCCCTCTTTCTTCGCTTTTTCGAGCAGATCGTTGTAGTGGGCAATCTGCTTCTCGGTCGCGTTTTTACGGGAGGACAGGGAATCGACCAGTTTTTGCGCCGGTTCCAGGTATGACTTGTTCACCGTTTCACGGAGCGGTGCGAGAAGTTTGTTCTTCTCATCGTCGGACAGTGATTTGTCGTCATTGATTTTCTGGATCTTGTCCAGAGCCTCCTGACGTGCTTTCACAAATGTCGCAGAGAAGACCTGATTGTCGGCCCGGATTTTCTCAATCTGGGATTCTGCTGCCTCTTTAGCCAGACGTTTGGCTACAGCCCCGTCACCCAGCGCAATGGTGCCGGTAATCTTCTGGTACTCTTCCTGATTCTTCTTCAGGCGAGCCTCGATATCGGCTTTTGACTCTTTGTGAGTGACAGCGCCAACAGAGTTGGACACATAGCTCACGCTTTCGCCTGTTTTGAGCGCTCGCTGGTCTGCGATGATCTCTTTTTCGAGCTTTTCCGCACGCTCTGCCATCTGCGCACGTTTGGCCGCCGTCATCGCTTCCGGGATTTTGCGGATCTCGTCAACGACTTTTGACGTTTCGCTGCGGAGCATGGTCATATACGTGATCAGCCCAGCCACAGCCACGGTAGCGACGGTGAACGCTGCACCAATGGGGTTTGCTGCGATGAACGCAGTTAGCCCAGCGAATGCCCCCTGTAGCCCCGTAATCGCGCCACGGATAGCGAAGATCAGCGATGGGATTGGAGCCAGCCCCATACGAGCCGCACGATTAAAGCGGGTGACAGCTGTCGCGCCCAGATTGAACGGCGCCTGGATGACAGTCGACATCGTCGCAAACGTGTTAACAATCTGCCCGGCAGTGCCAATCACGCCCATGATACCCGCACGCATCAGTTTGAACGCCACCATAGCGGCCACTACTTTGCCCAGGTTGACAATCAACTCCTGGTTTTTCGCCAGCCACTGCGCCAGCTCACGTAAGCTGTCGATTGCGGTGGTAAGTCCGGAACCTAATGAGTTAGCGAACGAAATGCCTTCAGCGCTGTTCATAATGGAGGCCAGCTCTTTCATTCCCTTTGAGAAAGAATCCAGATAGCCCGCCTGACCGACGCGATCGGCAAACAGCGTAAATGAGGTTTGCAGTTGCGCCAGCGCACCGGTGTAGGTCTGCATCATGTCTTTGGCGGCGTTTTCGTTCTCTGCACGCAGACCAACGAACATCAGCGATAGCGCCTGCTTCGCTTCCACAGTGCCGGTGGAGACTGCTTTGGTCAGTTCCCCCATAGTGATACCGGCAGCGTCTGCCATCGCCTTCATCGCGTTAGGAACGGCTTCACCTAATTGCTGACGCAGTTCTTCCATCGACACGACGCCCTTACCGGACATCTGCTGAACAGCCACGGCAGCACGTTTAAGCAGCTCGCTATCGCCGCCGAAGCGTGCAACGGAGTCCACCAGTGCTTTCAGCGATCCGTCAGTAGGATCGAGACCTGCCGAGCGGAATTTAACGAAGGAATCGGTCAGCGCCTGCATCGCAAACGGGGCGTTTTGCGCCATATCCACGATGTACTGCATATCCTCTGCGGCTGCTTTGCCAGGGTTGGCCTTGTCCTTGTTCAGCCCGCGCAACATGACGCGCATACGCTCCATTTCGGAGGCAGCTTCGACGATTGGCTTCTGCCAGCCGAACAGGATGTCAGTTACCGTTCTTGCCGCATCACCAATCTCGCCCAGCAGGAAAATATTGCCTCGCAGACCAGAGAACACGCCATTTTCAGCACCGCGCCCGCCGTGGCCATAGGAACCGCTGTGTCGACCGCCACCGCCATTACCACCGCCCTCACCGTAGCCGCTGGTGCGCACACGCACCGGCTTGCTGATCAGCTGCTGGCGGCCAATCACCGCATCCATCTGATCGCGGACTTTCTTCAGCCCCTCGGCAGCCTGGCTCGTTGTGACGCCCCAATTGCTGAGACGCTTCGTCGTGGTGTTAAGGCGCGTATTCATGCCACTCACGGATGCAGAGGCTTCTTTTACCTCCGTACCGAAGCGGCTGGCGCTCTTACCAGCGAACGTTGCCCAATCGGAAAACTCATTGAGTTCAGACTGAACCTTGCGCAGCGATGTGGTGAGTTTATTAACGGATGAGGTGGTTGTGTCGACGCGCTCAATCAGAGTTTTGAGACCTGAGTTGAGGCTGGTAATGTTGCCTCGCGTCTTGCGCGAAACATCAGACACAAGCTCGAAGCCGGCAGCTACATCCTGTAGTTTGTCTGCCGTGGCATCGAGCTTGGACTCCAGAACGCCGATGATGCGGGAGACCGAACCCAACGAGCGTTCCAGATTGTTAATTTTCTGAGCGGGCTTTGTGGCCTGCTCCCCGAATCTGGTAAGTAGCTTACCCGCCCGGTCGATTGACGCTGTAAACTGCTTGTCTTCCAGCGACAGGATAAACTCTACGTTTTGTGACATTCCCTTGTCATCCTCTGCCAAAAATTTGCATCAGTTGCTCTTTGGCGTCAGGGTCTGCCTTATCCTTGCGCGGATCGTAGACTTTATCGGTTACGACTGGTCTTCCAATCCTGAGTTGCAAACCCTCCATGAACGCCTTCACGCCCTCGCCATCTGCCTGGGCAGCGCGAGCGACTTGCAGGTTGCGGACATCCTCTTCCGCGCGCAGGCGGTCGATGTTGCGACTGAGCATCCAGAACATCGTTAGAGGGACGCCCAGCAGCTCTAATGGCGACACGGCGTAGTGAGCAACTACACGACTGAAATAGAATCCGAGATCTATCGATACGGTCTTTACCCCGGATTCATCGCGGGAAATTACTTTGCCCCTTCACCAGCCGCTTTTTCGTTCTCTTCATCAATCACTTCCATAGCGAAGGTGAAGATCTGCTGGAGCTGCGGAACAGTCAGTTTTTCCAGTACAGCGTCCGGCACGGATGGGATGACCTTGCGAACCAGGTCGGCGTAAGCAGTAACCTGCTCAACAGGCGACATGTTCTGAAGGTCTTTGCCTTCCATCTGCTTGATGGAGACGAACAGGCCAACAGTCATTTCAACGATGGGATATTCCTGACCGCCGAACTTGATGCTTTTCTTCGGAGGCAGAATGGAGTCGAGATCGAGTAATTTGGTCATTGGTTAAAGTCCTTTTAAAAGAGAGGCTCTTCCTGAGCCTCTGCTTAGTTACATCGCGATTATTGGGCAGAATTAACCGTTACTGCTTTGGTCGCTTTCTTGCCGCCGCTATTGCTGGTGAAGGAGATATTTGCCGAACCTTCAGCTACTCCGCGAACCAGACCAGTCTGGTCAACGGTTGCCTTCTCCTGATTGTCGGATTCCCACACACCAGTTTTGTCGCCGGCATCTTCTGGGGTGATCTGGGCAGTCAGCTGCACGGTCTCACCAGCTTTAACTTCCGGAGATTCCGGAGAGATAGAGACGGTTTTAACCGGCTTTGGGCCACTCATTTTCCCCAGCACGCCGCTATCATCCGGGTAAGCGGTGAATTGAACGGAGAACACGCGAACATCATCAGACTGGTAAGTCATGGTGAAGTTACCTGCGGTCGCCGCTTTCGGGATGGTCAGAACGTAGTCGGTGGTATCCTGCGGGGTCAGAACCAGCTCTTTGGCTACGTCGATCAGGTTGACGCCCTGTGCGGAGGTGATGGTTACAGCGTTATCTTCTTCGCTCAGGGTAGAACCCGGCATCAGATCGACCATATTCTTCAACACAGACTCGGCCAGCGGCGCAGTGATAGTGATGTTACGACCCTGCACCAGCTCGGAGATGGTGGTCTGCCCCAGCTGGTCTACGGTGACTTTCAGAGTTTCGGTCGCAACCTCAACCTGAACACCGCCTTTGGTGTAACCCAGATCAACGCCACCAAACGACACTTTGCAGGCGCCAAGTTTGATGTTTTTTACATGGGTATTGGACATTGTTGGAAAACTCCTTTTTCCGTTAAATCAGCACCTTCATGGCGCCAATGGTAAGTATATACTTACTTATTTTATTAATTCAACAAATAGCCCGCAAATTCAATCGGGATACCCGCTTCAATTAATGAGCCTTCGTTTTTGGGATAAGTGATCGGCATAGACATTGGCCGAACCAACCGGAAGTAAACGCCCTCTGACACGGTTTCTTCGACCGGGAACATATCCATGATCTTATTGGCTTTCGCCACCGCCTTTGTGATCGTCGCATTACGCACGATGACGGTAAAAGAGTCGTGATAAAAGCCTTTCAACTCATGGTCAATAGCGATCCCCGTATTGGGATTAACCAACAGAACACCGGACTTCACATTGGCTGGCATGTAGTGACAGAAAATGTCAGCGCCGACTGTACCGATCTTCGCCTTCTGCATCAGGCTCGCAAATGCTTCAATAAACACATCAACCTCTCGTAAAACCTGCTTTCCTTGCCGCTTCTGCTATCGTCTGAGTGAACTGTTTTTCACTGATCTGTACGGCTCTCTCAAGGAACAAAGGCCCAACTCGTGGCTTCACACCAGCGACTGGCGGGTTGGTGACGCTCTTCATGCGAGAGAGATAGCCGAGACGATACTTGCCCAACTCCATGTACTCCGCATAATCGCCAACCTCAACGCCCGGATGCCCTTCGCGTGGTTTGGCTCCAGATACCGATAACTCAATACGAAGCCCGGTATAACCTTCTTTGACCACTCTCGCGAAGATCGCGCTTTCGAGTGAGCCAGTCTCCAGCGGGGCCATTGCCCGCGCAAGACGCTCAACCAGACGCGCCAGCTTCTCCATGTCACGGATGAGATAACGCTTAAAGGCTTTCTGGCTGTTATTGAGCCTGTCGCCAGCACGCTTAAACTGATGCGCGTCGTACTTCAGACCCATATGTTTGCCCCTACTTCCAGATGCCCAGGGCGCCCACGCAGTCCCCAGCGACGATGCACGCTGGATACCTTCAGCTTTTGCCCCTCCAGAATGAGAACGTCATCAAGCTGTACTGCGGCCTCAAGTGGGATCACCAGAACAGCATCGAACAATTCCAGATCCGCTTTACCGCGACTGCCGGAGCTGTCCGCACGTACCGATGATTTCTCGTTACTTTGCTCAAACTTAACGACGCCGACGTTCGTCTTCCTGACGAACTGCAATTGCGCTTCACCGTAGACGTTCTTCGAACCCAGACGGTAAATCGCTATCTCTGCTTGCCATGAAATGTTCATGCACTCTCCCTGTGGTTGGCCGCCGCACTCATTACCAGGCGAAGGCGCGATTGCTCGTCTTGAGCCTTTCGACCAGAAGTAAATAATGCGACTGGCGTTACGCACGGCGAACAATCATGCGGTTATTGATGTAACTGACCAGCAGTCGCCAGGTACTGCGAGCCACATGCACATTTGCCGCTTTGCCGGTGCGGTACATATTAGTCGTTTCACCAATGGACTCAGACAGAATGCCGTCCTCGCGGGCTGCCGCTACGTCATTACCGTTAGCGATTTCGCAGGCTTCATTAACCACGGCCAGCATTAATGCCTGTTTGAAGTAGTCCGGGAACTCGTCGAATTTCTCCGGCGTTATCTGCTCCCAATCAATCAGATCGTGACGATATGCCCCGTCAGCGCCCCACGGAATGTCATAGACGTTCAGCATGTTTTGCGGGCGGTCGTAACGGTCGAAGTCGATACGCAGGACTTTGCGGATTGAGAACGGCAGCGTTTTGACGCGTCTGGTGGCCTCAATGAGACGTTTGCGCATCAGCCCTTCTCCATCAGCTAACAGGGTGTCGCCGTTCAGCATATCGATAGCTTGCATCTGGGCGTCTGCGACCGTTGCGAATGACTGGCCTGGAATTGACAGCTCGAAGCTATTCAGCAGAACGTACATCTTGCGCTCTTCATGCGTCAGCCCGGATGCCACCGCTTTGACAATGACGTGTCGCAGATCGCGCTCTTTATCTGAAAGCAGGTTGTGTTCGGCCGACACGACAACCGGAATGGACATCTGCCCCTCAGTAATGTCGAGAGGTTCGTTATCAACGATGATCGCACCAGCGCCATCTCTGACGGTGTATGTGGCCGACGCAATATCCAGAACGTTAAATGCAAACGACAGGGAAACAGCTTCCCCGCTACGGTACGTGTCGATCTGCGCCATCACTCACCGCCCTGTGCTTTCAGGATGCCTTCGATCATTTCAACGATGCCTTTGGCTTTAACGCCAATCTGGTTGCCAATCTGACGCAGACCCGCAATACCCTCACAGTCCGCAATCGACTCCAGCTCTTCACGAGTAAAGCGCTGTACCGGTTTGGCTTCGACTTCAGCCGTACCACGTTTCATTGGCACAATATCCGGGGCCGCCGTCTCGACAATGTCGTCCGCAGTCAAATCATTGCGGCTGCTGTACGCGGCAGAAGGAGATACATTTTTGCCTTCAACTGTAGTGGCACGCATGGAGGCGCAAATTCGCTGCTGGTCGATGAATGGCAATTCGGCAACCGAGACTCCATCCACAAACTGAATGCCACAGAGGATGCCCGTATAACCCAAAAACTGAGGCTCCAATAATTGAATTTTTGCTGGTTTCATGGTTATTCTCACTTAATGGGCGATCGATATCGCCCATGTGTTAGTTACGCGGCAGGTGCTTCGGTCACTTTGACCGTTGCTGTCGCTTCGTAGGTTCCGTCTTCGCAAGTAATTTCGCAGATTCGTCGTCCGGTACAGTCGGCTCAGCCGGAGTAGTGGAAACGGACGGGACGAATGGAACCGCCTGGAGGCAAGCAGCAAGACGTCTCTGCTGGCGCTCACCCAAAGGCTCGTCAGAGATGGAATGAGTGAATCCGGTGCCGCATACATGACCCGTGAAATCCGCAAACACCTCTTCAGTGATCTTCATCTTTTGTTCTGGCATTTCTCGCTCCTACAAAAAGGGTGGGCGTATAGCCCACCCTTAAACGGTAGATAATTACTTACCTACTATACTGATCAAATTTTTACGTTGGTCAGTGCGGCGATAGCCTTGTCGTGCTTGTTCGCCAGAGAGCAGTACCACTTAACGCGGGTACGTACTGCGTCTTTGTTCTGTACAGTACCGATGTTCTCAACAACGATACCGGCGTTTTCGCCACCGTACAGACCGGTCACGCCGTTCTCTTCGGACAGGTGCAGACAGTAGATGTCCGCAGCGGTGTTGTCTTCGCTCTTCGGAATGAAGTCGTTGATGATGAACGGAACACCGTTATGGCACAGCATCGGACGACCGAAGTTCTCCATCATGATTTCGGACGGGCCTACGTTGACGGTACGCAGCAGAGCGCGGTACGCACGCAGGTGTTCGGAACGCATCATGATGCAGTCAGCGCCTAGGTCTTTCACCGCGTCCACCAGCTCGTCGAACATGGAGAACGTCATGGAAGCCTTAGCGATGTCGATCTTCTGATCGTTGTGCATCAGCTTCGGAATACCGTCGAATGCTTTGGTGTTCTCGGTGGAGTTACCCAGAATCAGGTTGCGACGGAATGCACGCGCCAGACCTTTCACCTTCTGACGAACCTGGATTGCCAGCTGGCTGTTGGTGTCAGACATAGTGGTCGCCAGGAATTTGTCGACGTCTACGTCGCCTGCCAGGATACGCAGTTTCGCAACGTGTTCGGTGAAGGTTGCAGCGCCTTCGGTGATGGTGTCGTTCACATCAATAAAGGTTGCTTCGCTCAGGGTAGCTTCACGGTTGTAGAGGTATGCCTTAGAATTAATCTTCATGAAAGGCAGAACAGCGAACAGGTCATCGCGATCGATGATGGTCTCGATCACACCCTGCTCAAGTTCGTTGTTAGACAGCTTTTCAGCTTCATCACGCAGTAATGGCATCTTTCATTTCCCTATGATTTAAGATGTTACTTGAGTCCGATTTTCCCCAGACCGGAGGTCAACTTATCCATAGTCGACTTGCTCTTCGGCTGGTTTACTTTGTGGGTCGGTTTGCTATTGGAACCAGCACCCTGCTTGGCTTCGCTGCGCAACAGTGCGTCAGCTTCCGGATCTGCACGCAGAATACGCTCAATCGCGGATTCGAACGGTAACGGTTTGCCTTCACCGTCAACCAGAACTGCACGTTCTTTCTGACCGGCTGGCTTATCAAAGCCCACAACACTACCGTCTTCACCCACTTCGAAATGAGATCCGTAGATAACGCGAGCCTTAGCCGGAGTCATCAGAACTTTGTCACGCAGGAAGGCAGAGCCGCTGAAGGAAGCGCCAACAGTCATTTCGACCAGTTGAGCCTTCAGTGCGGCGTTCTCGCTCTCCAGAGCGGAGTAGCGTTCGTCGCGCTGTGCCAGTTCAGCCTGGTGCGCTTCGATCATCTGCTTTTTCACAGCATCGAACTCACCACGGCGTTCCAGTTCAGCCTGCTCCGCCTCCCGACGTGCGGTTTCTGCGGCTTGTTCAGCTTCGAGAAGCTGGCGAGCACGCGCCGGGTCAATATCACCGTACTGAGCCAGCTGATCGGCCAATGTGCGCTCTTTCTCCTTGCGCTTCATGTTCTCTTTCAGCAGGTCTGCACCGGCTTTCTTGGACTTACGCAGTTCTGCCAGCAATTCTTCCTGAGTCATACCGGCATACTCGTCGTCGTCACCCTTCGGTTGCTCTTTTTGCTCGCCCTGTTTGCCTGGGTCTTGATTGCCCTGCTCATTGTCTCCAGCAGGAGCACCGCCACCAGCGCCTCCGCGCTCATGCGCTTCGGCTACATCCATCAGGCCACGACGGGCCATAAGCATTTGCCACAGATTCATAGAAATTCCTTTTCGTTACTTATCACTCGGTCTCTTGAGTAGATGAGTCCCCATTCCCTCGGGGTTGATCTTGCCCGCTTTCTTGGGCTGCATCTCGATCATAAGTAAGTACTGACTTATTTTCAAGGGTGTTAAGATCATTTTTTGGAGGAAATTTCAAGAGATCTTTTTGAAATTCCTTTTGCATCACCTCGGAAATGTTCGGGAAGACCTTCTCGATGAGCATTTCCATCTGATGACGACGAACAGAATCAGGCGCCTGGAGCAGCGACAGTTTCTCAGCAACGGCAAACTCGTCAGTCAGACCGCGAATGTCGAAACTTTCCGGGTACGCGATCAGAGAGTGGTCTTCATCCAGTTCGACACCCATCCATTTCGCTGCCAGCTGCATCATCTGGCGCTCTGCCCTTTCGAGGCGCTCTGCTTTTGTCACCAGCAGACTGTTAACGCGCTGGAAGTCGTACATCTTCGCTGCGCCCGAAGAGTTATCGATGCCCTGTGCGTTATCCTGCTTGGTTCGCTCACCTGCCACACCAACGGAATGGTAGATCTCGTTAATCACCGTCTTAATCGTGGTGATAATCATCTGGGCCTGTTTCGGGTCCGGAGACAGGTAGAATGGCTGATTACCGCTCTCAGAGTCGAAGGTGAAGACGCGCTTTGTCCCCATTTCAAGCACTTTGGTGTGGTTTTCATCGCCCGGCAGCAATGACTGAACCGGGATCGCCAGCTGGCTGAATGTCTGATCCTGAATAATCGCGTCAAGGTTCGACAGGTAGTTGGCCACGGCGCGATCAAGATAGGCAATATCGTCAATCAACGACGGGCTGAAATACGGAGACTCGCTTTCACCAATGCAATCCACCGGGAACACCGGCACCACGCCCAGATTATGCTGGCCGCTATCCTCCAGAACGACTTTGGCCTGACGGCGACCGCTATTTCCGGAACCCTTCTTCACTTCTTCACGGAACAGATACCACTCGTTTTGCGTCCACAGACGGTAACGCTGGTATTCCTGCCCGGTTGAAGTGAACGGATCTTCGTCGTCGCGCGCGATTTCAACAATCAGCGCCCACAACATATTGCCGTCTTCATCCCAGGCAACATCAAGCAGCTGCTGCGGCGAAATCCAGTAAGCGTAGGCACGCGCATCATTTTTCTTCTCGTCTGCAACAGACTCAACATCGACGTTCATCGTGCTATCCACGACAACCCAGATACGGCCATAAATGGATGATTGCAGATCGATAGCCGCCATAAACGCATCGATGGAGGCGTTCTGGCGCGTGGCTCGCTTCCAGAAATTGCGGATCTGCTCCGGTGCTTCATCAGTGTTGCGGTGAATGACCTCTTTGAAGAGGTATTTGTTGATGAGGTTTACCACTTCGCGCGTATGGTTGAAGCGATAAGCGCGTTCCAGGCGCTCTTTGAACTCCTGATCGCCCTCTTTGAAGTAACGGAAGATATTGTCGTTGAACCAGGCACGCCCGCCAGCGTAGGTGCTGGCGAGGAAGTCCCAATGTTCTTTTTTCTTCTCATATTCAGGGTGGCGTCGTGCCACAAGGTCTTTGATTTGCTTGTCAGTCAATTCCATTTGATTTCCCTTTCCACTTAGGTAAGTACTTACCTATCTAGATCCACCAAGAATAACACGATTTTTCACCGGATACCTACGATGAACCGGATAACCCAACGCATCCGCACTGTGTTCGATGCCGCCAGTCTTATCCATATCGCGTGAGCCTGGCTTGTAGATCACCTTCTCCAGCGAGTCGATGAGGTGTTTGCACTTCGGATCGATGTACAACCGGGTTTCGCCCGAGGCACTCATCAACATGCGGTTCACTGCGTTAACACGGTCTGCGATCGGCGGGTGCTTCTTCGGATAATCGACTCGAAGGAAACCTTTTTCCTTGAAGATATCGACGTCCGATTCGCCGCGTGCGTGCTGGCGATACGCACCTGCCGGGTCAGGGAAGATAGTGACCTGAGACTTCCAACGCCAGAAACGGCGCTCCAGCTCATCACACACTTCAGCCGTGTTGGAAGAGAACAGCACAACCTCGTCCACGGCCCACAACTCGCCATTTGGCTGCGGCTGCAGGATGACCGATGACATAGGGTCGATGTTGAAGTCCTGACCAACCCAGATCGGCAGTTTCGGATTGAACTGGAGTGGCTTCACATGCACATTGCGGTCGAACGGGTAGTAAACGCGTCCGGACATGTTTTCGAAGCTGGCCAGGTATTCCTGTGCGAACGATTTAGGGTCCATATCGTTCTTCGCTGCTTCGATTTCCGCGCTCGGTACGAACGGAGAATCGGCCGTAACGAACTGCCAGCTCTTCCACTGCCCCTTGCGTTGCAAATCTTTGTTCTGACCGATAGTCCACAGCTTGTGGAACTCGGAGAAGCCTTTTGGCGTACCGATGATCAGCGCACCGCCACGGGTGGAGGACAGTGTCGGACGCAGTACCTTGTACCAGGTGTCAGGCTTCATATCCTGAAATTCATCGAGCACCACAAAGTGCAGTGCCACACCACGAAGCGTATCGGGCTTATCCGCACCTTTCAGCGCGATTTCAGAGCCGTTCTTCAGCACGATGGTCATCGTGGTGTCGTTTTTCTTACGAACCCATTTACGCGGCAGAACTTCCTGCAGGTCATCCCACAAGATCTGGCGAGCCATCTGGTAAGTCGGTGCGACGTACCAGACACGTTGCTTCTTCTCTTTGGCTGCCGCGCGGATGATGGTGGAGATCGACAACCGGGATTTACCCCAGCGTCGACCCGCACACACCACTTTGAAACGATGTGGCGACTGGAAGACTTGCATCTGCCCAGAATGCAGCTGTACGAGACTCAGAGACGACGGGATGGCCATAGTTAGACGCTCCCATCACTTTCATCACCAGACGCGTCAGAATCGCCCTCAGCTTCGCTCAGTGCTTCCTCTTCGAGTGACTCAAGCAGATCGTCATCAATCAGATCCGGCTCATCATCTTCCTTACGCAGCTGCGCCACCTGGGAAGGCGTAAGTTCGCCAAATACCAGGTTCGGGATTTCGTCGTCCTCGTTCTCCACGCGATCCATACCGAGCGCTTTCGACGATATTTCGAAGCACTTAGCGAGTGTGCCGCTGGCACGCTGGAGACTCTTCAGGTCATCTTCGATGGCTGCCAGTGGCCTGCCGTCCTTCTTGGCTGTGGCCACCTCATGCATCACCATACGACCGAGTGCGAACGCCCAATCGTCGTAACGAGTCCGGCGCTCTTCGATTTTCTCTGCACGCGCCTTCGCACGCAGCTCTGCGTCGGATTTGAGCGACTCGCGCACCATCTTCCCAACGGAGTCCGCGCCTTTCTCTAATCCACGCTTTTTGAAATGTCTGGAGAGCGTTTCACGACGAATGCCGTACTCTTCCTCCAGCTTGGAGAGTGTGTATTCGCCGGAAGTCCACTTCGCTTCGGCTTCTGCCCACTCAGCTGGTGTCAGGCGAGTTTTGCTCTCGTCTTTTTCTACAGTCATAGATCCCTCTAAAACACTCAGAGCGCATCCTTGCGCTCCTAAACAACTTGTTTAATTCAGTGCCTAACCAATTTGTTTTCTGGGTGTTTAAAACCGGGCTGGGAAGTATTCAGAACCTGCTTCCGTATATATTTAATAAGTCACTTAGTATTTATATATACGGAAGCAGGCTCTCAAACTGGCTCCCAGACCGACTTACATCACCAGTAATTTGGCTCTGGCACGACCTAACGTGGTCAGTCCCAGCGTGCGACGGTGGTAGCCGGAATCACCGCGCTGGCGGCACATTCCTTTCTCCACCAGCCCCTTTTTCACCAGTGCGCGGATAGAGAACTGCATACTCTGTTTGGTCGTTTTGTACGGCAGCACTTCAAGCAGCTCGTCCAGATCGAGCAGATGCCCACGCTCATGGCCTAAATTGATGGTTTTGATGATGTCTTTTTGTTTGTCGGTCAACGTCATGGCAAATCCTTATGCCGGTAATGCAATTTCAAGAGGTTTATTCAAAGGCTGTTTGTCGAATGCCAGCAGTGGCAGCGTGTCCGGCAGCTGACGACCAAAGTCCGGGTTTCGGTACACGCCATACAGCGGAGACGTGAAGCTCAGGTTGTGAATGTCCTTGAGCAGCTTCACGATGCTGGCCTCGTCCACCAGGCTGTCGGCAATGTCCTGAATCGTCGTGCCACGATTACGCCCGGCTTTGGCCAGGGAACTGTTCTTGTGGTAGTCAGCGACCAGATCACGCAGCGCACGACGACGGCGAGACTCACTCATGGCGAACAGCTCTTTGACGATCGCTTCGTTGTCGCCAGGGTCAGAACGGAAATGACGCTGGAAGACGCGCAACGCACTCTCATAGCTCTTCGGACGCTCCGGACGGATGAACTGGAACCCTGCTTTCATGGCGAACGGGTTGTATTTGCTCATCGACGACTGGATCTCGATGATTGGCCGGTCGTGCATCCTGCTAACCAGGTTAATCATTCGATAGGAGACGCCGACACCGCGGTACTGAGTGTCAACAACGGAACGGCTGATCACGGCAAAGTTGTTGTTCACGTACCGGCCCCAATACTGGTTGGCCACGGTGGTATTGGTGGTTGGCTTCAGCTTAGGAAACATGCGATGGCGAGGCGCCAGCAGCAGTTTCGGGTAAGCCATAACCACGACGCCCACCAGCCGGTCGTCCAGTTCGCAGCGATAATACGTTGGCGCGAACGGCTTACCATCCGTCTTGTAGTGCAGCGACTTCAGCGCGTGCCAGTCTTCAACCGTGCCTTTGGTAACGGTCATACGCTCCAGAAAGTCCAGATGACGCGGGAACTCTTCCGGGCGGTAGCGTTTGATGATGATGCCTGTCATGTCGATCACCTACGCTCGATATTGGCATTGATGAAGTCCAGGCGAAGCGATTCCATCGCCCCAACCATGACGTATGGACGCCCACCGTTATGCCAGCAATCCAGCACACTGCCGTCGTTGTTGATCATCAGCAGTGCCAGGCTCTGGCTTTTGCCTTCTCTGGCGTACTGGAGTGCTTCTTCCAGCAGGCGGATGACTTCAACGTTGTTGTTGTCAGCCTCTTTCGATGGCTTCAGCTCTACGATCTTCAAATCAGGCATATTCCACCTTCACGCGTTCTTTGTAGTGCTTGGTGATCTGCATATCCGGGCGCAGCGCGTTCTTCAGGTCTTCGTGGGTCGTCGCCACCATTACCGTCGCACCAACCTTACGGGCGGCACGCTGGAGGTTCGACGCCACAACCTGGGCGGTTACACGGTCGAGAACAGCGCCAAATTCGTCGGCAGCCCAGACTTTCGCGCCGGACTCGATCAGCTTGGCGATCTTGAGACGGTATTTCTGGCCGTCAGACATCTCGGATGGCTTACGCACAAAGAGATAGGCGTCGTTCAATCCGGCCATAGACAGCAGCCCCAGCGCTTCGCTGGTGGTTTTGCCCAGCTGGTCAATGACGTTAACCTCATTGTCGAAGGCAAAGTCATCGATGGAGGCTACAGAAAGCCCTTCATCCTTCATCTGGCGTTGCAGCTCGCGCAGCACAACGGATTTACCGGAACCGGATTGGCCGGTGATGTACACCACGTCGCCCTGCTTCACTTCCAGCTCCAGATTGTCGTAAAGCGTCCACTCTTTTTCGTCCAGACCAAGACCGAACGATTCGGCAATCTCCAGCGTGCGCGTGGTTTTGTTCACGCGGGTCTGAAACGATACGTTGATGGTGTATTTGCTCATGCGGCCAGCTCCCCAGAAGAAACTTTCTCCGCATACGCCACGAAAGCGTCTACCCCGCTCTCTCCCGTGATTTCTTCCATGTGGGCAAGCAAATCCCCAACCACAATGGCAGAGCCAGCAGGGAGCGTTTTAAAACCCAATACGTCGATGACGCGGACTTCTTCAGCGGCCACTTCGCGACTGATCTCGGTGTGCTCTTCTTTCTGGCGTTCCGTCTCTTCGCCCAGATCGAGCACCAGAGAGCCGGTTTCCATCTCTTCGGTCATGCTGCCGACAAGCACGTTCAGCTCGCGCTCTTCAAAACCGAAGACCTCGACGTCGCCCAGCACCAGGGATTCCAGTTCCTGCTGCAATTTGATGGCGTCGTAGTCAATACTGGCCAGGCGGTTGTCTTCCAGACGCTTCGCCTTCACTTCTTCTTCGCTCAGATCGTCGCGAACGATGACCGGCACACGCTCCAGACCAGCCAGAAGTGCCGCCTCGCGACGACCGTGGCCAGTAATGATGACGTCGTGCTTGTCGACCGTGATCGGCTGGTCAAAACCGCGCTTTTTGATGGCGGCCGCCAGGTCGCGGATCTGCTGTTCGTCATGTTTTTTGGCGTTCATCTCATACGGGATAAGTTCTGCCGGGTTTCGATAGACGATTTCAAAGTTTTTGGTCATTACATACGCTCCTTGTAGTAGTCGACCAGCCACACTAGGGCTTCCCCGGCGTTCTCAATTTCGTTACCGGTATTGATCCCCTGCTCTTTGATGATGGTTTTGATGGTGTCGGCGACGCGATCTGACGCATCAAACGTCACCTTAAAGCGCATCGTCTGGTGTTCAGCGCCGACTCGCTCGGTTTTCTCGCGTTTGTCATCATCGACCGGCTCGTCATCGCCACGGGAGAGTGCTTCCAGCGCCTCAAGATCGATAACGGACGCTTTGGCGAGTGTTGCCGCCATCTCGTCGTCATACGGGGCGATATCGGACAACCGGTAGTCGATTTCAGACTGGATTTCTTCGATTAAGCGCTGCAAAGCGACCTGATCGTCTTCGCCGTAGCGCTCGTTATCGACGAGGGACATCTGCTTGGCCACCAGGTCGTTAATTTTGCCCACGGAGATGACGGGAACCGTTGAAATGCCCTGCTCCATCGCGGCACGCCAGCGGTGTTCGCCACCGAGGATCTCAAAAATGCCCCCGTCCAGCTCCCGCGCCAGAATTGGCTTAAAAAAGCCCAATTTTTCGATAGAGCCTTTCAGTTTTTCGAAGTTTTGCGCTCCAACGGAGTTGGTATTCCAGGGATTCGGACGCAGGTTCGCGACTTCCACCTGCAGAATCGTAATTTTCACATCCATAATTCTGATACAATCCATTGTATAAGTACTTACTTACTATAATAGCCAATTACCATACAAAAGGCACGAAGGAAAGAGGTTTATGACAGTTCGGATTGTATCGAATGCAGTCAATGCGCTGATTTCTGGCGCTGATGACAACGTGAAACGGCTCGTTCAGGAGATGTTGAGCTATGAAGTGGAGGCTGGTGACTGGAAAGGAACCAGCACGATGTTCAACTGGAGCAAAAACGCGTTCCCGGCTGGGTTTGCGAAACCAGTTGCAGCCAACCTTCTGAAAGCTGGCATCAAATGCGTGCATGTGCGCAAGGAAAAAGCCCCCGCGCTGGGCAAGCCGAACCCGGTAGTTAACCCATTCCCGTATAACCCGGACTATGCGTATCAGGATCAGACAGTGGAAACACTGGTGCGCGAAGGGATGATGATTGCCCAGATTGCGACGGGTGGCGGTAAATCGAACGTAGCGTGTAAGGCAGCTGCTCGCATTGGTCGTATGACGCTGTTTTTAACCACGCGATCGGTTCTGATGTTCCAGATGGCAGAGAACTTCCAGAAATCCATCGACTACCGCGCGGAGAATGGCGAGCCGTGGCTGAAAGGTCAGAAAGTTGGGGTGATTGGATCGGGTGAGTTCCAGGTCTCGCGCCATATCAACGTTGCCACGGTGCAGACCCTGGCCAGTTTTCTCGAAGAGCCACCGCGCGACGCATCACCGGAGAAAAAACAGTACCACCTGAAGCGCCGGGAACTGGTTAAGCGCTTTCTGTCCAGCGTTTCTCTGCTGATTCTGGAAGAGGCACACGAATCATCTGGTTCTAACTTCTACGACATCGCCCGGTTGTGCATCAATGCTGACTACCGTCTGGCGCTGACAGCAACGCCGTTCATGAAGGACTCGACTGAAGCAAATATGCGTCTCATGGCCGTTGCTGGTCGCATTGAGATAAAGGTCACGGAGAAATATTTGATCGATCGAGGTATTTTAGCCAAACCCTACTTTCTATATCATAAAATCGCGTACACTCCAGACGAGGTGCGGATTAGAGCCGAACTTGCTTCAAAACACCTGAATTTTCGGGTTGGAATGAGTACGGCTTACCAGAAAGCCTATCAGTTAGGCATCGTTTATAATCTGGGACGCAACGAAGCTATTGTGCGTGAAGCGTTAATGTACAAGAGCCACGGTCTGAACTGTATGACGTTGGTTCGCCTGAAGCGTCATGGTCAGATCTTGATGGAAATGATGAAAGAGAGCGGCCTGAAGGTCGATTTCATCTACGGAGAATCAAACCAGACTACCCGACAAGCAAAGCTCAACAGTCTGGCGGCAGGCAAGATAGATGTTCTGATTGGTTCAACCATTCTGGATGTTGGTGTCGACGTTCCAAGCGTAGGGGCGGTGATTCTGGGTGGCGGCGGCAAAGCCGAAGTTGAGATGCGCCAACGTGTTGGTCGCGGTCTTCGAGCCAAAAAGAATCAGGCTAACGTGTGCTTTATTACCGACTTCATTGACGTGAGCAATAAATACCTCATGTCGCATTCATATGAGCGGAAGCACATTATCGACACGACGCCTGGATTTGCCGAGGGAGTATTGCCGGTGGGTAGCACATTCGATTTCACTGTTTTGAATAGAGAGTAAGCATGAGCGAGAAACGCGCTATACACTGCCAGGTTCAGTTAACCGAAAAAGCAAACGACAAGCTGGAAACCTTTCAGAATCGACTGCGTGAACGCAACATAAAACTGTCAAAGGCAGACATCATTAATCTGGTGCTGTCCAACATGACGATGGCTGATTTTGATAAGGCAGCTACATCATTAGAGGCTTCAGCCAAAGCTCGCGAAAAGGTCATGAAGATTTACGAAAACTCGGGTATGACCAAAGAAGATCTGGCCGATATTCTAAAACGCCTCGATTGAGTATCATGGCGCCTTGAGGCGCCATGATTTTTCGTAAAGATAAGGATTTTGTTCGGTACAATGAAACACGCATTACTTCCTCTGATTGCTACCTCCGCGTTACTTATCACTGCATGTCAATCTCGTCCTGTTTCTGTCTCTGATGCAAAGCCAGCACCGCAGGCCAGAATATTCAAATACCAATCTCCAGCGGCATCTACGCTGGTGGTACTGAGGGATAAAAGCATGGTGGGCGCAGGTTGCGACGCATCGATCTTCATCAATGGCGAAACCGTTGCCAAACTTGAGACAGGTGAAAAAGTCACTTTTCATCTGGATGCCGGAGAATGGATTGTTGGCGCTTCACTGGAAGGCGCCGGGCTGTGCGCACTGAACCCTGCTCGTCAGGAACGCGAGACGATCACCAAAGCTGGCGAGACGAAAGTCTTCCGGGTGTTCACCAGCAACGCAGGTGACATCGATATCCTACCAACGACACTGTGACGATATGACGAATATTACTGACATCACCTACGGGATTCCTGCAGAAGTCTGGCCGCGAGATTACACCAACGTGGAGAAGGCGCTGATGTTCTGGCGTAAGTCTCTCATTCCTGTAAGGGTCACGATGGAAGATGGTCAGGTGTTCTGCATGTACGTTCAGGGTCTCATGTCGTCGCGCAACAAAGTCGACCTTTGCCCTGCCCCGTTCGACAAAGAAAATCGTATAAGGCTCCCACTTGAGCGAATCAGCACGATTGAATCAGGTGTGACAGAAGGCATTGCGCACGATTTCACGGGTCGGACAACGGTACACCCAGACTATGTGGAGAATCGGCCATCTCGCCGTGATTTCTTCAAAATTTGTCGCCAGGCTCATGAGATGCAGAAGTCTATAAGGGTCTACATGGCGGATGGCCGTGAAATTGAGGGTGTGTCTTCAGGCGTAGACGCTTGCCAGGTCACGCTCAACATGGGGGACGGTCGGAAGACAGTCGTCATGTTCGATTGGGTCGAACGGATTTTACCGTTTTAAATCAATAAGGGTAATAACCGGCTAAGTCCGGTTATTATTTTATGTGTCACTTCCCGTTATATTTATTTCCCCTAATCCCGATTCCGTTTTAAATATATAAGGGTGATTGACCGAATAGGAAATTTATTTAGGCAACACCTTCGAGAAAACGCGTTTTATTTCTAAGACTTTGATTTTTATTGAAGAAAAATTTTTTCGTTCCCGCGTAAAAAACTCTTGATTTTAATTTCTGTATATCGATAATTAGTCACATCGAAAGCGAACACGCTAACGATAAACAAATAACAAATTAAGTTATCAATATTACATAAGGATTAATATCATGTCTAACGTTGCTATCTCTAAAAAATCCATCATCGACGCTGCTGTAGTTATCGCTAATGAATTACAAGTTGCAGCCAATAATGCTACTCAGACTTATAACAATCATTATCAGAATGGTACGCACACAAAAGCAGATAAAGCTAACATGCTTGCAGCGACTACCAAACTTGCATACTTCACCAACAACGTTTTAAACGCTGTTAATGATGAGAAATTAGCTGGTGTCTTTTACTACGCGATTAAAGCAAGCAAACAAGCGCCAGAAGTGTTTTTCCGCGAAGCTATGACCAATAGCTATTCACTCGAAAAATTGGTTTATCTGGTTAAATCTATCAAGTCTGGTAAATGCGTTTATTCCGTCGCTGATATGTCCGGATCTCGTGTATTCGCATTAATCGAAATGATTAATGATGAACTGGAAACATTCACAAATGGCGCTGTTTTCGATTTGATGAATGAAGCCAAAAAAGAAAATGAAATTAAATTGGACGCTGGATATACGCAAGCCAACCAGCTGATCAATCTTTGTGAACGTCTCGGACTGGTCGAAAAGATCAAAGGAATGGGCGCAGCGAAAAACGGATCGCAGCAATATCGCTTTATCAAGAATGATTTTTATAACTATCTGGCTGATGCTTTCAAAGCGTAATTAGATGGATATAGCGCCCACTATGGGCGCTATTTTTAAGGATAAAAATCATGATTAGTTATGACCAGATCCGCGCGGAATATCGCGCAAAATATCGCGCTTATAAACTTGAATTAATCGACGACTTAAAAGCGCAACGTGACAAATTAAATTTTACGTTTTCTGATTTGCTTAACAGCAAAAGAGACTGTAAACGCAAACGTTAATATTTGCGCTTGTCTGAAATGATCGGAAAACTGCAAAACAGCATTTAAGCAATAGCGCCCACTATGGGCGCTTTTTTCGTTTCAAGATCCGCACATCATAACGCGCCATTGTTGGCGCGTTTTTTATTGTCTGAAGTCAGCCAAAACAGACCAAAAATAAGCGCCATAAACGCGCCAATTTAACGCGTTTTTATGTGTGGTGGTACATACCCATTACCCACAATAAAAATCACGTTATAGCGCGTTTTACAGCGTTTTAGCGCGTGGATTATTTTGTCGTGTCGTGGGCGTGATCGTCTGGCGATAGCTGGCGACGTGATCCGCGCTATCCTTCGGGACGTGTCGGCAATGTTGGCGCTATCCGTGGGCGCTCGCGTATCATTGGCACGTTGGCGCGACGTGTACGCGCTTGCAGTGGTTTACCCACGGATTCACATAATCACATAGCGAAAGCTATCTGGATGGCTCAGGGGCTGAAACCCCACCAGCGCTACCCCAGCGCCGCTACGCAATTTCTGGCGCGATTCTGGGCTTCTCCCGCTCTGTTTTCTACATAAAGGCAAACCCAGCCGTTTCCCGAAAATTTCCTGACCGTTTCCCTTCGGTTCCCCGGACAGCTCTCTGGCCGTTTCTGAAATTCCCTGCGGCAGCTGGTGGACGAAAAGAAAGGGGCGTTTCCGGCCCCTCCCCTCTTACTTGCCAGCCATGATGTGAATGCGGTTCTTTCCGTACACCTCTTTCACGTATTCCCCGCACGAGACACTCCACGAGTCGATTCCTGCTTCGTAGGTGACGTTTTTGCACTTGATGGCATTGTTGGCGATGCGCATCCCCTCCCCCACTGCTTCCTGTTCGCTGAAGTCGAACCCGGATTCTGTTTTAACCCATAGCGCGATCTGCGTGGCGAACTCGATGAGTTTTGACTGGCAGAAGCGACCGCTGCGTACCGGGAAGATGAATACGCCAAATCCCGAAGTGGAGACATACGCTTTCTCAAATACGCGCTTATGGCGACGGTTGCAGATTATGTCATTGGTGATCTGCTGTTTCTCTTTACCGGACAGTTCGATGGTTACATTGTCACGCCAGGCGCCCAGCACGCTTTTCTCGTTATCAGAGAACGTCACAGAAATATGGCCATGCGCAGGGGTGTTAACAGTAGCGATAAAATTCATGGTGATAATCCTTTAAACAACTTGTTTTCTTGTTTGTTTAATTATCGCTACGCGCATAAGGCGTCCAAGCGTTCTGTTTCGGCAACTGGTGGCCGGCAGGGATTCGGAGGGTTGTTCGGTAGCCTGGCGGTAAGAGGTGGGTGTTTTTAGCCTGCGGGAAACAGGATGGTCATTTAAGGCCACCAGCATGGGTGGCCTCGTTTTCTTAGTGGAGCAGACCGACGTCGATGGTATCGCCGGAGCCATCCACGCGGATCATCAGCATGGCGAAAGCATTTAATGGGTATCCTGCGTGCCAGTCCGGGAAGCGGTCATCGCGCATGAAGTCGGCAATGTCATAAACGCTGTCCTCAAAGCGGAAGAAGCGGGCATCACATTGTTCGTCCTGTTCAATGTGATCCATTTCCTGCTGCTCTTCCGGCGACAGGTCGAGCCAGGATTCCAGCCATACGTTTTCAGCTTTAGGGGAGATAGTGAAATCGGTCATGTGCATATCTTCCATGCGTAAACATCTTGTTTTCTAGTTGGTGTAATTATCGCAGTGTGGATAAGGCAAAAAACATTTTGTTATCGGGGATAAGAAAATGGCGCGGGGTACGCGCCATTGGAAGGGATTATTCAAACACGCTTTCGGGAATAAATTCGTCTACCATCGCGCTGGAAACGATGCGCAGACCGTATTGACCCATCCAGGTGCTGTTAGAGTTCAAATCAGAGGTAAACAGCGTGTCGACTCTGGTCATCAGCTTATCGAACATCGCCTTGTCCGCGGTGCGGAAGTACGCTTCCAGCTTTAGCAGCAGCGGGTCGGTTGCGTTGCTGATGTTCTGATAACCTACGGTGTATACCGCACTTTCACCTTCCCCCTCGCGCACTAAGGTGCTGGTGTGAACCTCCGTTCCGGTAGTGTTGTCACGCAGAACGACGGTCAGTTTGGCAACTTTCTCGCCGAAGGTGGTTTCGGACGCATAATGTAAATCCAGCACAAGATTTTCGCGTAAAACAGTCATCTTTATCTCCCTGTATTTGACTAACCTATATTATTGTCATAGGTATGTACTTACAATACAGGAGACTAAAAAAGCCCCGAAGGATGAACGGGGCTGTCGTAGGGTCGACTAATCGCTTTTGCACATGTCAGGCTGTCGCCAGGAGAGAGGCACGCTGGATTTCTTGCTGGGCTGCTTTGTTCGCCTCCAGTAGCGCCTGTTCCAGCTCTCCTTCCGGCCAGATAATCTGTTTTGCCATCCACCCTCTTCCACTCTGGCGACGCACACTCATGACGTAACGCGTGCGGGAACCATTGTCGAATGAGACCAGCGTCTCTTTGAACAGGCGAATGGCAGTGCCGTTGGCGATGATATCGAGCAGGGTCAGCTGGCTCATTGCGGTTGGCTTTTCTTTACGTGGCTGGCCCGCACTCAGTTTGGTGATCATCGCGTTTTTCATAATTCACTCCGTAAACAACTTGTTTTCTTGTTGGTGTAAATAATACCAGCGAGAAAACGGCTACAAAGCATAGCGTTACGGCGCTGCGCAGCCCCGGAGGTTGCAAACAGCAAAAAGCCACCGTGCTGGTGGCCTCACGCTTAATCTTCGTCGTCCGGGAACTCGATGTGTACCGCATCCACCAGCTCCCGCTGTTCATCTTCACTGAGCAGGTGCCAGATCTCCTTCCCTTTGGGTGATTCCCCTTCAGCTGGTACGAACGACCACAACTTGCGGTACAACTCCGGCCCCACTGCATCCAGGCATTCAGCCAGGGAATCCACGCTCCACACCTCAACCATCACAGGCATCTTAATCATCTCTTCACCCTCACTTCGTTTCTGACATCGTGCAGTTCCACGCGACGGACATTGGGTTGTCCTCGATATGGAAATCAAACGTCCCTTCTCTGTATCCTTCAGAGATGAGCGTCGCCACGCGGCCAGCAACATCCAGGGAACGGATAACGTCATCGAGGGAGATCTCACACTCGGATGACGCTTCCTCGCCACAGAGGGTGATGCTGATATTCAGATGTTTGTACATGTGTTTCTCCTTTGTCTAAACACATTGTTTTCTTGTGTGTGTTATTATCGCAATAAGAAAACGGGGAAAAAGAATTCCTTAAAGGCTGATGTGCTTGTGCCGATTTATTGATATGTATGTATCTGGCTAACTCAGAGGGAATGTGATGAGCACTAAAGACTACACAGACGGGTACTTCAGCATCGACGCCGAGAGAGGCGAGTTGCTACATGGCGGCATCGCTGTCGGACGCGTCATTTTGGTTAACGGTCAGATTTACACAGAGCTGGACGATACCAGTTCAAGCGCACCTGTCGTCTCCGGCCCCTTCGGGACAAGAGAAGAGGCGCTCGATGATTTGTGGGACAACAGAGACGATGCGAATCAGGGCAGTGAGATTTTCGAATAAACGTCCTCGGCGATTTCACCACCAAAACCCGTAACCCTTTACACTAGATCTGGCTTCCCGACATGAGCGTGCGAAGCTGATCTGGTCTCAACGCTCAACTGCGGGATTCACCAATTCCCGCACTCTTCAGGTGAATGAGGAAAAGGCATACTCCCGCAGCCGCCCCTCGCTCTGAACCGGGATGTACCCGTTTCCCGACCGGCAGCCAGCCTTTTCTCGGTTCGTATAGCGGGATTCCCACCGTTTCCCTGAAAACCTCCAGCCTTTTCCCTACGGCGATGCCCCGTTCCTGAAAAGGGACATGGCCTTTTCCCTGGATGGCCCGAAGGTTGACCGAAGGGGTGGATAGGGACGTTACGGGGGATGAAAACTATGGCTTGAATTTCTACGAAGAAAGTAGCGATACCCCTCTTCCCCTTCCCACTTATACCTCCAGTTAAATCTCTACGGATTTTCTCTCCTGTGGACGTGCAAACCTTCCCCCTGATAACACTCTATACGGCGAGTATTCCTTTGGGTGAAATGGGTGGTTTGTTCTCTCTACCGGCGTATGTGGTTTCGTTCTTTTTGAGGTGGTTCTTCTCTGTGTTTTCGTCTGGGGTGTTCTCGTCGTTTTGGGGAGTGTTCTTCTCCCTGTATGGAGTAATGGCAGGTGCGCTTTTCTCTTCGTTTACGTGAAATTGTGGAAGTGTGGGTAATGGCAGTAGGGCGCTTTAGTTGTTCTCCGCATATGAAGTAATGGCGTTCCCTGCTATTCAGGGATTTGCGCTCTCTTTCGGGGTAATGGTGGGTAAAGGAGATTGCGACGGTTCCTGTTCTGGTCTGGGTTTGTCCGGGGTTTCGTTCTGGCTGTTCTTCTCCGTGTATTGGGTAATGGCATATAGGGGTTTGCGTGCACGAGCTGCATTCACGGTTGCCTGGGGAGATTAGGTGGGTGCTCTGTAGCCTGGGGCAAAGAGGTGGGTCTTTTCGGTAGCCTGACAGGAAGAGGTGGGTGTTTCCGGGATTGTGGGTAATGGCGTCTCTGGGTTTCCTGTGGGTGTGGTTAACTTGTTTTCTTGTGCCTGAAAACAACTTGTTTAGATGTCCAACATAACGCAACGGGAGCGCTTCTGAGCGTGTCTGCTTTTGGGTGGTATCACGAGTCGTTTTTGACGTTTTGGTCGCAGGGAGATGGATTCTGGTGCGCAGGAATTTGGGTATAAGAGATGGCGTGCGAAAACATCAATTTTTTAGACCAAATCAGGGGAAAGCGTTGACTTTTCGTTGACGTGTTATTTATTTGTTTTCTTATGGGGGTAATTGGCTTAAATGCCTTGTCACGCCTGGGTTGGGGTAGGTTGGAGAGGTGGGGAAAGTGGCGATCAACGGACTCTTATAGAAATCCTCAATTTGTGACCGCCAATGTCAACGGATTGATTAAGCTAGTTGTGCTCAAACATCTCCGTTCTTAATCCACTGCCTGATTTCCTCGTCTCGTGCGACTTCTTTCTCGTGTTGGGTAACATACAGGTCGGGTAAAAGAGGTGGAGCGAATTCTGGCTCTGTCGAACACCACTTTTCATATGCCTCACGCATAGATTTTTCTACATCCCAATGTTCCAACTCTTGGTATTCAATCGGCCAGTTATCCTGCAATTTCTTCACAGCTTTAGCCACGTCGTACCGGAAGTAAGGGTTAAGACCAATGAAATTACCAGCCAGCATGTCATCAACCTCCTTCACTCTGGCAATCTTGGAAAACTTACCAATAGCAATGTTGAGATCCCAATCAGACACGAATAACAGCAGTGCGGCAAATGCCAGAAACTTAGCCTCTCCATATGCTCTGTCGCTAACCGTTTTTGTCTTAAACTCAATGTAATTGCTCATCACAAACCCAGTAAGCTTGTAAGTCTTATTTATCTCATCTTCCAAAAGCGATGGGTCGAGAATTGCACGGCCACGATTATTATCTATGTGTTCTAAGATTGCCGAAATGTCTCTATGGGATACTGAAATTTTACGCAATTGCTGGAGAGTCTTGATGTGAACTCTTAGCACCTCTTTGTCAATTGCACGAGACCAAGAAAAACCAGGCACAGTAGCCTGAATGGGTGAGAAAGGCATAATATCCGGGTTTGTCCATGCCAAATATGATTCACGTAACCCGCTAATATAGTCAAGCCAATCCAAATGACCCTTTTCCAGCCATATTTCAAATGTGGAGTCCTTACGCTTATTGAAGAACCATTCCCTCATCTGCCACATTTTTTCTTGCGTAAAAATCCCTTCCTGTATGCCGGCGCATACCAGTTTTCGTATTACCTGCGAATACTTTGTTCGATCTTTCGTGAATGTGACAAGGTGCTGCCTTACCTCAGATGTTAACCTATCTCCGTAGAAGTCACATGATGGATGGTGGCCTTGGCCAGCTTCACCAGTAAATCTGAAATGCGCCTTCTTGTGATAACCATCATTCCTAGAGGCTCTAACAAACGAGCCACCTCCGACTTTGCAAATTGGACAGATGATGTCTTCACGAGCGACAGCATGAACTGAGCTGTCATCTAAATTTTTAAGTGCCAAGTACTGCTCGGGGTCGACTTCCTTTTGTAACGATTTCGAAAAAGCTGTATCCGTCATATTGTCCTCTTAAATGTCTCGTTCCAGTAATCGGTTGACTAAGGGGGCCGATCAACTACTTAGCCAAGATATTATAGCTCTTGTTATTTATTTGTTTTCTTATATGTGTAAACAAATAAACGCTACAATTTCGACAATAACTCAATTCCTATTGTGTCCTACTGAACGAGAAAGCAGTATGCGTTTCCAGTGTGATTCTCGTCGGTTTATCTCGCAGGCGTCACTGTTAATGTCCATGATTTCCAGAATAGAGAACGTGACATTCTTGAGCCTTTCCTCATCGCCGGTTCCAAACGCTTCAATCAGGCCAGCATTCCCGCCGTGACCCGTTTTAAAGTAGGTCTTCCATCTTCCCCATATTCCGCCTTTGCCGTTTGCCTGGCCAACATACAACTTCTCGCCATCAACATCAGTCAGCAGGTAGATGCCTTTGACAATACTCAGTGCAGTTCTCCACGACTTTAACTCCTGCCGAATGATGGTTCCGAGACTGGCTCTGTCCAGAACTACGTCTTTGTAGCCGGGAAACTCGCCAAATGATAGACAGGATGGCGCAATCTCAACGACTCGCAGTTTTCCGGCAAGAGTTTCGCCGTTCAAAATAGATCTGCGAGGACGCTCCGCACTGACATACAAACGTCCACGATATTCATCCAGTTCAGGAACAGGTGTCAGTTGATAGAGATAGTAGTCTTCGTTCCGGCCAGGTACTGCATGTGATGCTGTCAGAGAACACCCAACGTTGAGATAGGTGCCAGCATAGAGAAATCGCGCCTTATCTTCAGTCTGAATAAGAGAGACAACGTAAGTACGATTGAAGCTTTTCAGCTTCTGCAGGCATTGCCAGTCGTCGAACGTCTCTTTCACGAACTCCTGTATCGGGTTTTCTTTATATTCGTTGGTGCTGGCTAAATGAATTTTGCTGTTATTTGGGGTCAGCTGCGGGTATAGCGACTGAAGGTACTGGAATAGTTCCATGCAGAAAATGTCCCTTATGAGATCGGCTCTGATATCTGGTATCTCACATGGAGAGCCGATCTGTCCACGACAAAAAAAAAGGCTTACCAGTCCCAGCCAGGTAATCCGTCCACCAGCTCGGCGTCGCAATCGAAGTGAACCGCGTCAAAGCCGGCATCCACTATGGTCTGTATGTTAGAGATCGTCTCTTCGGAAATGCCATACTCACGCAGCTCTTCTTTCCAGTCATTCCCTCGCATTCCAGCACGAACAATCCAGCCGTACTGTGTACCGTGTACCCAATTCAACCCGCGATCAGAAAGTGGGTCGAAGCAGGCAATGGGTAGCCGTTCTGAATCCGCTGCCGTTACGTGGGCGGTGCTGATCACCGCCGTCTTATACGATTCGGTGATTTTCAGCATCATGCCTTCTCCTTTGGAAACAGAATGTCGGCCGTGTCAGAAATGACATCCCAATTCACGCCGACGCTGGCGTCATGGCACTCTTTGATTTTTCGCAAAACCTGAACGCACTGTTCGTCAGTCAGGTCTGGTCGCACTTCACCTACATCTTCCTTGTGCCACATCACCATCAGCAGCGGCTCGTCTTCTGGGTAGTTCTCCAGCTTTTCGATGATGTCTTTTGCGGTTCCGAGCATGATTAACCCCTTAAACAATTTGTCTTCTTGTTGGTGTTATTATCTCAAATAACAAAAGGCAGAAAACAAGATGTTTAAGGGATGATTAGGTGAGTTTGAAGTCGTCTATGTCATCAACAAACTCCATATACCTGGCTTCGACACTCGACAATCTGATCAGATACGCAAGCCCGTAACTAAGTGAAGTGGGTTGCTCCAGCACAAATTAGAACCCATCATCATGCGTTTTACCAAGCCAGAATCCCCCACCGTATTCTTTTTCACGTTGGAAGAAAACGAACTGTCCTGGTATCAGGTGTTTGAGTGCTTCGCCTCTATAGACGATCTCATATTTGGAATTTTTGATGCCCATTTTTCCCGCCTCATAACACTGTATAAATAAACAGTAATAATTATTGCAGTACCGGTCAACTTTGCTGGTTAAGGGAATAACAAGGTGGTGAAAACAATTTGTTTCGGCACTTGAGATTTTGCAAATCGCACATACATGGAAAACGGCAATTATTGAAACCTGATTTGACCCATGTGAAAGGAGGAAACGATGAAGACCTATGATCGCAACCGTAACGCTATCACTACCGGCAGCCGAGTGATGGTGGCAACGAATGGTGCAACGGGAGTCATCAAGGAAATCTGCGGAGAAGGCAAATCAGAAGAACAATTACGCCGTTCTGACTGCGTATCTATCGAAGGTGTGGAGGGTCTGTTCTGCCCAATGGATTTGGTTCGCTTAGGGTTCCACTAATTTCACCAACCAGAAAACAAATTGTTAAAGGCCACAATAGTGGCCTTCATTTACTCAGCGATAAGCGATCCAATCATCGCCTGTAGCTCTCGTTCTTTTTCTTTGGCTACGCGTAGTAATTCGGCATTTACATGACGTTGCAGCTTATCCATTACACGGAACGACGGACGGCGCATGACGCTCTCGTCGATGGCTTTGGTATTCAAGCTAATAAGATGCCCGAAGTGGTTGAAGCCAGCCCCGACGAACACTTCATATAGCTGGGCATCGCGCTCAAACAGAGCGATCCCATTTCGCACCTCAAGCAGCGTTCCTTCCTCAATAAGCGTATCCAGCGCCTTATCCCAGACCGGACAAAAGCGATAATTGAAACCTTCCAGTAATGCTGTAAAAAACAGCGAAACGGCATTACCCAACTTCATAGTTACTCTTCCTTGCTCCTTGCTCTGTTAGCCTGCACTTCCTTAGCCAGCTCGTAGGTAATTTTGCACGGCACAATCATCGCCCAGCCTTTTTCGTGGCTGTTAATCACCTGCTGAACATGGCCGTCTGTAATGGGCAGATCCGGCAACTGTTTAAAAACTTCCATCTGCTCATGGATATGCAGAAACCACCTTGCCAGCTCCATCTGCTCACCGCGGGTGAGGGGATTATCCAGCGGGGACTTAACAAAAGCGGAGACGCGCTCGACAGGCAGATCATTCATGCCGCGCACCTCTCTGCTTTATCCTGCAATTCGCGGACATACTCGACCAAAGAGCCGCCTGGTGGGATCTGGCATTCCTCAACTAACTGGAAGTAGATGTCTGCGGCCGCGCGTGTGTTCGAGCCTTTGTTTAGCTGCTCTTCGCGCAGCGCATCACGTTCGTTGATCAAACGAACACACTCGCCGTTACGCTGATCAACAACGGCCTCAAGTTCAGCGATACGTTCGCCTGGCGTCTTGCCTTCTTTGCGCTGGATGGTGACGGTAAACTCGCCCATTTCAGGAACGTTGTACCCCAGCTCTAGGTAGTTTCTGGCGCCGCTGCGGACGAACTCACCTGCGAACATGGTGGCGAACATCGCAGAGGCCATTTCTCCTTTGAAAAGCGACTCCAGAGCTAACGGAGTGCCGGCAGACAGAGCCTCTTTTGCTGTGTCCATTGCGTCCATGAACCGGTCGAACTCATTGGCGCGTTTCTCAAGGTCTCTCCACTGCTGGCTCCAACGGCGTGCCAGATGTTCGATAAAAACCTGCGCCGATTCATCAAAGTTACCTTCGAACGTCACAAGCTCCTTGTCGATTTTATGGTTCCGGCAGGCGTTCCTTCGTTCCCCTGTAGCACTAAATTAAATGGCAGCTTCGCCTGATTAACGCTGGCGAATGTAATTCTCGATTTTTCGCTCATGTGTTTACCTCTGATAAAGTGGCTCTATTCTTACACAAATTAGGTAAGTATTTACCTATCATTTTACACGCTTGAAAACGTATACGCTGACAGTGATTCCGGTGTCTTCAAACTCGTCAGTAAACGACTTCCCTTTGGCATAAACGTAATTATCCAGCGACATCCAGTTCAGAACTGGCGCATCACCCGGCAGTACAGCCACCAGTCGCCCGCCGACTTTAAGATGCTCCAGCGCGGCCAGCGTATGCTCTCTGTGACGGCCAAGAGAGTAGGGCGGGTTCATGACGATTTTGTCGAACTGATAGCCTGCGTTGTCCTCAGACCACTTCATGAAGTCACAGCAGACCGTATTTGTGTACCCCTTGCCAAGCAGGATATCAGCGAAGAGAGGTGCGACTTCTATGCAGGTAACGTCTTCCGGATTGGCGTCGATGCAGGCCAACAGATCTCCGCGCCCGGCTTCAGGCTCCAGCAGCTTCTCACCTAGCTTCAGCTCGATGGCTCTGGCAACGTACTCCGCTATCAAACGTGGGGTAGGGTAGAACTGGTGTGATTTTGTATCCGGTATTAAGCCGGTGGCCACAATCGTATTGAGCGTATGGCCGATCTCATACGGGAACTGCCAGTGCTTTTTCTCCTGCACGCCGCCAATGAAGTTCAGTGTGCGCTCAAGCTCTTCCACCTGTGACTTCTGTAGGTTGGAATCAGAGAAGTACCAGACGCCTTTGTCTTTGCTGAATCGCCCGTCGCGCAGCGCGGTACGAACCGGCTCGGAGATCGTCTTCTGGATTAACCCGAACTCTTTTGGTGCCCGTGTTTTGGGTGCAGTACGGCATGGCGCCGGGATTGCTGCAGGCATACTGTAAGCCAGCACCTCATTCAGCTTCCAGGCCACGTCAGGATGTATTTCAAAGTGAACGTTGCCGTTCTTGAACATCTTCACGCGCATCAGGTTTCCGTCGACATTCATCCAGTCACCGGTCTGGCAGTCGTTTGCCCGGTACGCAGCTGATAGCATCTCAGTTGTGCGGTTGATGGTGATGAACTCTTTGTGTGCGAAGAAATGAAGCATGACGCGCAGGTCGTCGATGTAGTCCTCTTTCCGGTAGTTCACGCTGACGCTGTCCCGCCAGAACTCGGAAATGCAGTTGGCGATGATCAGACGCTCGCTAAAGCCGTTCGTCTTATTGGTCTTGTGGGCAGGACTCAGCGCTTTAAACAAGCCATACACGCGCTCAGAGAGATATTTGTGCCTGTCATTCAGCAGATTGAGCATCGTGGGGATGACCGTTTCTGCTTTGAACTCCGGCACACCAACGAACTCCTTAACCTTCATCTGGTAGCCGGTTCTGTCAGTCCTGATGGTCTCCTGCTTGCCCTCGATGAACTGCTCCCGCCACTCGTCGCGGCGGGAAGCTGGCATGATCAGCAGAACGTTTGTCATATCCGTGACCTTCTTCCAGTACTCGGCCCAGATATTCTGTTTCACCCATTCAAGGTCGACCTTATCCAGCCAGGCTCTGTTAAAGCGTGTGCGCTCGTCATCCGGCCGGTGGTTGAGTCGCAGCAGGCGGTTAATCATGTTGTGGCGTTCGTCGCCATAAACGAAGTCGTGAACCTGATGCATGAATGCGATCTCTTTCTCGCACTCGGCCACAATTTCGTGGATGACGTTCATTTCCTGCCGGTAGTCGATATCAGTGTTTGGGGTGATAGCGTCAATGATGGAAAGGGCTGTATTCATGATTGCACCATTAAACAAATTGTTTTCTTGTTGGTGTTATTTTCCCAAAGTTGAAAAGGCGTAAAAGCAGCATTCACAGGCGTTGCAGCTGATTTAAGGCGTAAAAAAGGGGGCTTTCGCCCCCTGTCGGCAGGTGAGAAATTAGTGGTGTACGTGCTGCGTTTTGTGCGGCTGTTTGTTCAGGTCGTGGCGATGGGTCAGCTCGCGCATCATGTCTTCAAGACGGCTCTTGGTGTCGTCAAGCTGGTCGGCCATTGCCCCCAGCAGCTGGCGAACGGCCATCGGATCGTCGCTGTTCAGATCAGGCATTTTGAACCCAGCCTGGGAAGACATCAGTTTGAAGGCGGCCAGCAACATCGCCAGAGAAGACTTCAGTCCGGCGATTTCGCGATCTTTGCTGGCGTTGGTTTCATCTGCCTTGACTGAATCCGGTGAGCACTTCGGCTTGCTTACCATTTCCAGCGTTGCCTGAAGTTTGTCGGCGCGTTCTTTCTCTTCCAGATACGCTTCGCCGAAATGACGCGCCAGCATCACAATTTCAATCGGATCATCAATCATGCTTGAGAACTTGAGAACGCTGAAAAGGCGGTCGATAGGGGAGGCGTCGTCTTCGTGACCAACCACAAGACCCATGATCTCAACCAGTTCGGCCGCACCAACTTTTTTAATCACGCTTTCAACTTTGGCATTAGTTTTTTTGCATTTTTCGCACATGTGTTTTTTCCTTATGTTTTTAAACAAGTTGTTTTCTAGATTGCGTTATTGTGGCGTGACTGAAAAGGTGGGCAAACGCTACGTAAAGGCGGACACCCACACTGACGGTTAATGAAGACGTTTGGATTCCTTCATTTCACGTTCGACATGCTCACGACACGGCTCATACTCAATGGCGCTGGCGGTAATTTTCCCGGCAGAAATTAGCTTCACGGCAGCAAAGCAAAGTCCTTTAAAGGTGAACTTGGCCTGGTTGCGTCCGTTTCCGATGACAACGTTTTTGCCATATCCGCGGTCAATGAAGATCTTGAGGAACTGGCGGTTAACAGTGATGTATTTGCGCTTAACGTACACATCACCCAGCGAGTCCATCAGCGCACCCAGAACAGCCCCGGACGTTCCGAGAATGCGACCAGCTTCATTCAGCCCATAAAGCTCATCAGCAGTGCCGCAAATGGTGTCCATGAGAATGGCTTTTGGTTTTGCGTTAGATAGTGCAACGCCTAACGCCTCGTTCTCTTTCTCCAGACGCTCGTTTTCCTCGACCTGGTGTAACAAATGAACCAGAGCTTCTTTATAGGTACGTGGAATAGCAGGCGTTCCGCGGTCGGCAAACATGGACTCAAGCTCTCTCCACCGATCAACAAGGCGTGCGGTAAATTCAGGAGAAAGCTGCGCCACGACAACGATGCTGTCGCGTTTACCCTGTTCGGCTTCGAACAAGTAAAACGTAGCCGGACGCCCGGCAGTGGGCTTTTCCACCAATGGTGGAAAAGTAATAACGCCGGATTTAGCGAGTCTTTCAATGGTGCGTTTTACGCTGTCATGGCGACTGCCGACCATTTCGGCGATCTCCTGACTGGTCATCGATGGTTTGGCGTGTAAGCCTGTAGTGGTGGGAGTGTGTGCAGTTGCCTCAAACATACATTCTCCATTCAGTGTAAAAAGGGCCGTCAGTGGCCCTTGTTGTTAACTCTCATTGGTTGATTGGCTAAACAATTTGTTTTAACAGTGCCGAAAAGAGATTTGGCATCAAAAGAACCAGAGAATGCTGCCCACCGGAACAACGAAAATGCCCACGACACGCGCAAGTGTCATTCCGGCATCAAACTGAAGATCGCCACTGTTCACGAGTTTCACCAGATTCATGATCCAGCCGCCAATCAGAAAAATGGCGAGGCCAACAATCATCGCGGTGACTTTCTGGAAGCTCCATTTCATGCAATAGCCTCAGTCACAGCAGAAGGAAGATCCGGAGTTGCAGGTCGAGCTGGAATCGTGTCCAGCAGCATCCCATCCAGAGAGACAGGAGGTCGTTCTGGCAGGGGTGTCGTCTGCAAGGTTGTGGTGGAAGTAGTTGTGTCCGTCATCAACAGACTCTGACCGGTTGGTACGGCTACCGCTGCCAGGGTTGCTAAAATTACTCCGTAGGCCATTGGCTTCAGTCGATTTCGTTGAAAATTTTCCATAAGAACTGTCCTTGTGTGCCTGGGATTCACGCAACACACGAGAGGCGACGGAATCACGCACCTTCCCCATGCCTACTGTCGCACCCAGATTTGCTATGGCGGTAGCTTGCGCATCAATGCGCTTCTCCAGCTCAAACACTCGTTCTTCCAGTTCCGCAAGGCGTGCAGAAACACGACCGCTAAACAGCTCGGCCAGAACCAGGCGAATTGAACGGGGACGTTTATTGAAAGAAGTGAAAGGCGTTTGACGTGCCATTTGGATTCCATTCAGTGTCAGAAAGAGTTGCGGCTGGCTTGGCCAGCCGCCTTTTGGCGTTCCATCCTGGAACAGTACCTAACCGGTACTTCGTCATCCTGACGAACGGTAAGATACCTGATTTAAAATGATAGGTAAATGCTTACTTATTACTTTGTGACAAAAATCCAATATCACGCTTGTGAGGCATATCAGATGCGGAGTAGACGGCGATCATAGTAGGCCGTTCATTAGATCGGCTTTGAGAGCGGATTGGACCAAACCCTAGATAGCGAGAGAGCACGGTGCTAATACCCGGTCACGTCACCAGCCAGGCGACAACAGATGAGTTCATGGCAACATTTCGGAAGGTATCTTCGTATCATTATGTGGTTAAATATACATAATTTAACCCAATGGAATTTTAGCCATGCTAGCCTTCTGGCACGAAAATTCAGACCTCATCTCCGCATTTTTAGCAGCTCTTTTAGGTGGCTTTTTCACGATGCTAGGAGTGACAACTCAGGTGAAACAGCAAGCAAAACAGCAGGCAACAGCGGCCAGAGAGAAGCGTATAACAACGCTATTGGGTGTCAGAGAGGAAATAGACTCACTGATTAAACTGTATCAGGCCAGAATGGCAGAAGAACTCAAAAAATACGACCAGAACTCACCGTTCGATAACATTTTCCCCATTACTCAAAACTACTTCACGTTCTATGAAGCCAACTCGGCATCCCTACCTGAAGTTCATAGAGAAACACTCTCAAAAATTGTGGCTTTTTATACAAGCGCAAGAAGCCTAATTGATTCCTATCGCGGTAATAATGCACTTATCGAACGGCTGGACTCCACGCAGGTTGCAAGTGACATTACTGGCAACAAAGAGCATCTTGCACACCTGAAAAGATACACCATCCTAGCCACAAAGTACGGCCGCGGATTAATGATGATTCATGAAGAGGTCATGCTGCGCTATAAACAGGTTATAGAAGCCATCGATGGTGAAATCTCACAGTTACAATGCAGTTAGCACTACAATCTGTCCGCATATTACTCGACGCGGTCGGGCTTAACGGGCTGAAGATCCACTGTGAGCGAGAAGATGACTGTTACGCGTTGAAGTTAATTGTATTACTTAGGTAAACATTATCATTTTCCAGACGTTAAGTTGTATCTTTGATAGGATTAAAAAAGGTATAGATAGCTTATGTTACTGAAGGAATAAAAATGACAAAAATTAGTGAACGATGGAAGCACAATGGCATTACTAAAGGTTATTGCAATATTTGTGGAAAATTTGACTTGCTCACAAAGGATCATGTCCCTCCAAAGTGCGCCATAACCTTAGGTCCTGTCCTTCAGAAAACAGTTAGCGAATTTTTTAATGCTCAGGAACCAGTTAAACCGTTAAATGCTAAAAACGGATCTTATTTCAGAACTATTTGCAGTCACTGCAACAATAAGGTGTTAGGTGGGTTCGATGTTGCAATTGAAAATGTAGCAAACTCCTTTAAAGAACAGTTGAGTCAATATATGAATGGTACGAATGTATATCCATTCATTAGAATACCTTTTGATAGCATATCTTTCACTAAGGCTATGATTGGACACGTGCTATCAGCAACTTCAGTTGAAGATTGTAAAAAAGAACCCGTACACAGCCTCTTCTATACACCTTTAAAGGATTATGTTTTGGGTAATAATCCAAGTTTTGAGGAAACTCATGATATTTACTACTGGTTTTACCCACACAGAATGCACATATCCGCTCAAAGTGTAGCATTTATGAACGAAGGACATGTGGCATTTATTTGTGCTTTACATTTTTTCCCTATCGGGTTTATTATCACAATGAAAAATGAAGGAACATACCCTGCCCACTCAACAAAATTAGATCTTGAAGATAAATTCCTTACATTTAATATGACCTCTATAAATTATGAGTATACGACATTTCCATTTGTAAATCTTAAGGGAAACCAAATGTATGCTATAAGCAACGGCCATACTTGTGTTAGTTATCCAATAATTAAGTGACAGCTAAATTATACAATCAACGCATGTTCACGTTTTACATATACCATCGATAATGTCCGCTCTTGGCACATTGAAGACATTACGATGCGCGATTTTTTCCCTCGCGCGTGTGCGCACGCGTGCGTGTAAATATTAAAAATTTTTATTAGAAAAGAAAAACTTACTTCCCAGAACAGGTTTTAATAAAACCTGAACTGAACGAACGAAGTGAGTGAAGTTCACCTCGAACGAAGTGAGAGGTTGTCTTTTCAGGTAATACTCTCCCAGGGAGGTGAGTACAAAATCTCCTCACCAACCTGGTCGTTACATAACCTGAAAAGTTATGACCTAAGTCTACTGCCAGCTTAGGCTTGGGAAGTTATGGATGACAGCACCCCAGAACCGAGATCTTCCCACACTTTATGAAGGGGAGTACTGGATTCAACCTCTCGAAATACTCCAGACTCGACAATCATAAAGTGACCCTTCTCTCCGCTCACTTTGGTTCCCCCTTCCCCAACCCCTAAGCGGTGCCGGTTCTACGCTGGTAGTGAGCTTTTTTAAACCTGACGCCAGTGACGCTATCCCCCACCCATCAGGTCGAGCTGCCGGAATCAATCCGGAAAGCGAGTGGATTTTATCACTGGCGATCTGCGTTTTAAATGGTAAGTACTTACCGATTATTTCGATTGATTATTTTCTCGACCATGAAGCTGGACGTTCAGGGCAAACACCTCATTGATGAGTTCCCCTAACAGCTGCTCCACCAGCTCTTTGTGCTCGCCTGAATGAAGACATTTGAGCGACCATTCGTAGAGACTGAAAGCCTTATCGCGATCTTTCATCATGTCGCGCACTTTGGCCAGAAAATCGCTCTCAACGAGCGCTACGACGTTCGTCGGGTATACCATGATAGTTTTCCTTACTGTGGTTCATAAAATCGATTCTAGAGCGTCTGAAGAGGGGTTCCAGTGGGTTCTGGAGGTGTAAAACGGTCTGGGAGTTGTTTGGAAATCACGTCTTAAAAAGCCTGCGTCTGTATATATTAATAATTAGTACTTAGTTATTTATATATACGGAAGCAGGTTCTCAAACTAACTCCCAGACTGGTGTTTACGCTGCCTTTTTACGTGGTCTCTTCTTCCTGACAACATTGGCAGGATCATAACCACCCAGCTTTTTCATCACCGCCAGCGGTATCTTGCTGATGGTGTGCCCAGCTTCCTGACAGTAGCCACGGAAGATAAGCAACATGCTGCCACCAGGGTTGATGTTCACCTCCACCAGCCCAAGTTCAACATCCGGCTCAACGAACGCAACACGGCCGCCAGACAAGATGACGGTTTCGTTGGCGCATTCAGCCGCACGCTCGTACCACTGCGTATCGAGGGATTGTGGTATCAACATGACCGTCGTCACTCCACGCGCCTGCTCGCGGATGGCTGCGTCTATCCAGGGGGTGATTTTGGAGTAGGGCGGGTTAAGGAACGCCACAGTGCCAGGTTCTCCCCAGCTGCACTTGAGCGCATCACGCTCAACACCGATAAAGTTCGGCAGGAGAGCATTATCTTTGTTGCAGGCGACGTCCACATCGAACTTTACGCCTATGTAACGTTGGATGGCGACAAACAACCACTGCGGTGTGCGCCAAAGGTCGCGAAGAGAGGCATCACGCTCTCGCTTTTTGATTTTTTCGGCTGCGATCATTACTTTGCTTTGATAGGTAAACACTTACCTATTTTTTCATTTAATCCAACGAATAGCAAACAAAGAAGAACGCGCCAGATCCGCAAACGGGAAGCTCTCTGGCGCGTTTTATCGATGCTGGGTATGCGATTAGCTTACCCAGCGTCCTAAAGCTCTCAGGGGCTTTAGATCGGGTAGGGGAACATCATCCAATGGAATACTCCGCTATGAATTTTTTGACGATCGGCGACTCTTTATTAAGGGTTAGATTTCCACCTTCCCTGGTGGCAATGCCAGTAGCTGGAAACACAGCCATCATCTGGCCAGCCTGAGTCGAAGCGGTGTTGAGCGGATATGGTTTCTCCGGGTTGCTCATTAGCGCCAGTTTAATGCTATTGCTGGTCGCCGTGTTCGCGTCAAGGATATGGCGCATTGCGATTACCGTGTAGACGCTGATTTCCGGCCCACCACTAAACCAGTTCAAAAGGTTTAAGATCTTGTCTTTCGCTTTGACTGGCGCCCCTTCGAATGCGGCAGTAAAGCTCTCACTTTCCAGACCGGCTGTCGCATAGAACGATTCGTCCTTACCTTCCAGCGTGAAGCGAGGTTTGGCCGTGGTACGCTCTGATTTTGCCTTCTGGCGTTTTGGCTGCTCTTCTTCAGGTTTAGGCTCTGACGCCACTGAAGGTAAAGGGGTTGGATCTGTACCGGTAGTCTCAGTACTTCGAGCGTCAAGTTCAGGCGCTGGCTCGTTCACTATCTCCGCAACAAGGTCACGCTCTGGTTCCTCGACCTTCACCGATTCGTGCTCAATCTCAAGCTCTTCCAGAATGCTACTCAGATCGCCGGTAGAGCTGGCATTCATGACTTCATCCGCCACCGCCTCGACTGGTTTTGCGATTGCATCATCCAGACCAGAGAGAAGATCGTCGATCTCGTCGACACCGCTCGTTTTCGCAGCTTTCTGCACTGGTTCGTCGAGAGATTGCAACATTGCAGTCAGTTCGTCCAGGTCATCGTTTTTAACAGTGTTTGTAACTGCGCTCATTTTTAACTCCTTATGTTTTTGTTGGTGCGTTTCCGCGTTTTGGTTGAGCGTATTTTGTCAAAACCTATCAGGCGGAAAAGTCATAATTACAGGCAGTTAGAAGAACTGAAGGCAAAGAAAAAGCGCCATCAGGCGCTTTCGAATGGGAGTTTGAAGAAGCCGTATTTCTCTCGGGCTTTGAAGAAACACTGCATCATCAGATCAGTATCGTAGAGAGCACTATGGGCCTTCTCACGGTCGTAAGTGAACCCAAGTGAGAACGCCAGCTCTTCCAGGCGTGGGCGCTTCCCATCCTCGGTAGCCCACAAGCCATCCAGCATGGAGTCAACCAGAGGGATATCTGGCAATTTCACCCCATAGCTACCGAACTCGTGGCGAATGAACGGAAGGTCAAAAGCCTCTCCGTTATGGGCGACTAACGCGCTACATGCGCCCATGTACGCAGCAATCTTGCCTGCGTGGTCAGCCAGTAGCGGTTCCGTCGCCAGATCTTCCAGTGAAATGCCATGCACTGCCTGAGCCTTCGGATCGATACTGCGACGCGGGTTGAAGCGCATCTCAAGGCTGTCGATGTGCTTCTGGGTTTCCAGTTCATAACGGGTTATCGCGATTTCGATAATTTTGTGGCCGGATGTGAAGTCCAGCCCTGTGGACTCAATATCGACGCCACCGACAATCGTGGTCATTGGTACTCCTTACAGCTTCTTCGCGCCTTTCAGCAGTGCGCCACGCACAAACTGAGCAGCCTTTTTCAGTGCGTCCTCGCCACTTTCGCAGACGACCGGCTCGCGCCATTCGCCCGTTGATGTGTTGAGGATCTGGATTTGGTTGGTCTCCAGGCAGACGGACACGTACAAAACCGTACCGCCTGAGAGTTTGAGGTGCATAGGAAACAGAGGGCGCTTGGTGCCGCCATTGAACTGCGACATCGCCACATTGATGGCTTCGCCAACCTCTTCCCCAACAAGCCCTTGAACGGACTCAAACACTGCGCGGATAGCCAGACGTGCTTCACGTTCACTCATCAAAGAGCGGGATTGTTCGTCAGCAATGCGGATCAGTGCTTCAATCGCTTTACGATCTAATTCATCCGAGAGGGGAAGTTCATCTATCATTCTGTTTTTCCTCGATTCATTTCGCGTGTCTTATTGTCACACTGCCCAACAGGGGAGCAATATTCAGTGGAAGGTCACTCGTCCTGTTATACGGCGCTCGATGTTTTCAGCGGCTCTGTCCAGCACTCGCAATACCGATCTGGCTCGCGCTTCAACCGTGCGGCACTTTTCAGAGATAACGAACACCTGCAGATCGCCGGTTTGGGGAAGCGTGTTGATTTTCGTCAGCTCACCGCACATAAGTGCATCGATGCGAGCAACATAGAGACGGTCAAGCGATCCTCGCTGGGGACGCGCGAGATCTTTGCTGGAAAGCTCAACGCCCGGGCGAAGACCCGCGATAGCATTGAAGTTGGAAATGGCCGCTTTGTGGCAAAACTGCTCAATGTCGAGAGCCAGCTCGATGCAGCGGTCTTCGTTGGTCTGGCCGACCAGGTCAAGCGTATAAGCCATGACATCGGCTGGCGTGCGGTCGATAACAAAACCTTCAACGCCGCGGGTGATCATCTCGATATGTCTGGCAATCTCCATCTGAACCTGAAGACGTTCGTAAAGGGGCAAACGCTCGCCAACCTTCACCCCCAGACTGCCCATCAGCTTGCCAACGCCGGCATCCACATACGGAATGCCATAATGCGCATCGATGTACCTTGCCAGGGTTGTTTTTCCACTGCCCTGTGCGCCAGTGATTCCAATCCGGTAATCCATTACGACCTTCTGTATACGATCTGCAAAAAGCCAGGCTCATCCTCATTTGCACGTTGGGTATAAGCCGTTTCGACTGGTACGAACCCTAAAGAACGCATCATTGGCGCCGGGAAGAACGCATCCGCGCCCGGCACATCCACGCCAATATGCGACAGCCAGATCTCTTCTACGTGTGGCATAAAGAGCGAGTAAATCTGCCCGCCACCAATCACCCAGACCGGATCTGGCAGTCTCAAAACGTCATCGATGCCAGCGGGGTAGAACCCATTGGGGATATACCCACGAGAGCGCGTCAAAACGAGGTTATGGCGCTCTGGCAGCGGGCGCTTGAGACTTTCCATCGTCTTGCGTCCCATCACGACAGTGGCGTTTTTGGTGAGTTGTTTGAACAGTTTCAGATCGGTCGGGCAACACCAGGGAAGTTCGTTGCCAATGCCGATTTCATAGTTGCGGCCGACAGCTGCAATCATCTTCATTGGCTTACCTCATAGATGGTTGGTCGCTGGTGAGAATCTGCCAGCGCAGAACGCAGACGCGGATCATGAACCAGTGCGGCGATAAGTAAGTCGCCTTTGTGCTCTGCCAGCGTGCGCTTGATATGGGTTTCAAAACTGACACCGCGCGGAACAAGGTGGAGCCAGTCATAATCAATGCCGAAGTCCTTCAGCCAGCGTTTGGTTGGGCCTTCGAGCGCTTCCGGACGACTACTGATAAGCACCACTTCAGCACCGGAGCGAGCAAAACCACGCAACATGCGGCTGGTGTCAACAACGGGTAAAAAGTGATCCACTTACCGCCACCACCAACGGTTTAATATTGATCCACCTTGTTTACTCAGGATTAGCTTCAGCTATAACCCCGGCCTTTCGTTTCTGCTTCAGTCGATAGCTTTCCCCTTTTATTTGCACGACGTGTGAGTGATGTAAGATCCGGTCCAGCATCGCCGATGTCAGCGCTGCATCACCGGCGAACGTCTGATCCCACTGCCCGAACGGCAGGTTGGAGGTCAGGATCATCGCGCTCTTCTCGTAACGTTTGGCGATGACCTGGAAGAACAGCTTGGCTTCCTCCTGACTGAACGGCAGATAACCTATTTCATCGATGATAAGCAGCTTCGGGGCCATGACACCACGATTGAGAGTCGTTTTGTAACGGCCCTGACGCTGTGAAGTGGACAGCTGTAGCAGCAGGTCCGCTGCTGTTGTGAAGCGAACCTTGATGCCCGCCCGTACTGCTTCGTAGCCCATGGCTATCGCCAGATGCGTTTTTCCCACGCCCGATGGCCCCAGCAACACGATGTTTTCGTTACGCTCTATGAAGCTCAGGGATCGCAGCGACTGGATTTGCTTCTGAGGAGCGCCGGTGGCGAAGGTGAAGTCGTACTCCTCGAACGTCTTTACCGCCGGGAAGGCTGCCATCCGCGTGTACATCGCCTGTTTACGCTGATGCCGGGCCAGTTTCTCCTCATGTAACAGGTGCTCCAGGAAGTCCATGTAGCTCCATTCCTGATCCACCGCCTGTTGCGACAGCGCCGGCGCTGCGCCGATAAGACTGTCCAGCTGGAGCTGTTCGGCAAGCACCATCAGCCGTTGATGTTGCAGTTCGACCATCATGCGGCTCCTCTGCAGAACGTGTCATAGATGGAGAGCGGATGATGCAACGGCTGCCTGTCGAAGGTCATCAGGCTTTCATCAACCTGCACGTCATACTGTTTTTTCTCCGGTGGCAGTGCCAGCATGGATTGCTGTTCCTCCACCCAGCGATCGCAGGGGCGGGTCTGGATAGTTTCATGCTTACGTTGATTGGCCACATCGTACAGCCAGCGCAGGCCGTAACGGTTTGCGGTTTCAACATCGACGGTGATCCCCATCGGACGCAGGCGTGTCATTAACGGGATATAGAAGCTGTTGCGGGCGTACTGCACCATCCTCTCCACCTTGCCTTTAGTCTGCGCCCTGAAGGGACGGCACAGGCGGGGAGAGAAGCCCATCTCTTTGCCGAACTGCCACAGGGAAGGATGGAACCGGTGCTGCCCGGTCTGGTAAGCATCACGCTGCAGCACCACCGTTTTCATATTGTCGTACAGGACTTCCTGCGGTACACCGCCGAAGAAGCTGAACGCATTGCGGTGACAGGCTTCCAGCGTGTCGTAGCGCATGTTGTCGGTGAACTCGATGTAAAGCATTCTGCTGTATCCCAGAACAGCGACGAACACATGCAGGGGTGACTTGCCGTTTCGCATGGTCCCCCAGTCAACCTGCATCTGCCGTCCGGGCTCGGTTTCGAAGCGAACGACCGGTTCTGCCTGTGCTGGCAGGGTCTGTTTACGGATGAACTCTCTCAGGATAGTAAGCCCTCCACGATAGCCCAGCTCCATGATTTCCCTGGCAATAACGGTCGCCGGGATTTTGTAGGGATGCGCATCGCTGATCCGCTTAGAGATGTAATCACGGTATTCATCGAGCAGTGATGATGGTGCCGGGCGTGGTGAATACTGCGGCTTTTCAGATTTGGCTTTCAGGTGGCTGCGGACAGTATTGCGCGAAATACCCAGCTCCCTGGCAATGGCCCGGATACTCATTCCCCGCTTGTGCAGGACTTTAATTTCCATACGAATCTCAAAAGTGATCATAAGCTCCCCTGTATTCAGAGGAGCAGATTAACCCCTGGATCAATTTTCAACCGCTGGGGTGGATCAGTTTTGCACCGTTGGTAACAGCTGGTGGGAAAGATGAGTTCATCACCGGCAATGAGAGCGCCTGCATCCGCATCAGACACTGCTTTGCGATGGCTGGCTCTCGCCAGCACACCTTCAATTTCACACAACACATACATCCCTCTGGCCATATCACACCGCCACTGGAACCTTGATCCACGGAAGAGGGCTGTAGCCGCACACCTGCACACCTTCCCATTTGAAGTCGTCCAGTTCGGCCCATTCATGCGGGAAGATGACAACCGGGTCGGACTCATTGGGCGGCTCGCGCTTCATCAGTTCCTCAACGCCTTCCATGTGGTTGTCGTAGAGATGAACGTCAAAGCCAAAATGCACGAATGCGCCAGCCATGTGGCCGGTGATCTTCGCGAGGAAGTGGGTGAGAATGCCGTAACCGGCGATGTTGAACGGCATACCAACAAAGGTATCGACGCTGCGCTGCACCAGGCATGAGTTCAGAATGCGTTTCGGGATGCCCAGCTCGTCCAGCATGTTCTCAGTAATGCCGCCATCTCTTTCCAGAAGACACAGCATCTGGGTGTAAATAGACTCGTGGCCGTGGCGGTTGTGCTGAATGCCAATGTCGGTGGCCATAGTCAGTCGGGTCTCAAAGTCCAGCTCGCGACTCCACAGTGAAAACACGAAATGGCATGGCGGCAGCTTCATATCTTCCAGTTCGCCAACATTCCAGGCATTCAGCAGGATGCGACGATCTGTAGGGTTGGTGCGAAGCGTGTCAACGATACGCTGTAGCTGATCAATTTCACGGGACAACACAACGCGATCTTCACTTACGCCCAGATACCCCTCGACCTTGTACCCGCGCTCACGGAACGTGTCGATTTTGCTCAAATACTCGCTATGGCTCACGATGCGGGTATCTTCCCACCGACGCCATTGTTTGCCATAGACCGGGCCTAAATCGCCATTTTCATCAGCCCAGGCATCCCAGATTTTGACGCCATTGTCTTTCAGGAACTGGATGTTGCCCGTTCCTTTGAGATACCACTCCAGCTCAACCAGTAACGGCTTCAGGTTGACGGCTTTTCCGGAGATAAGTGGAACAGAGCCTCCCGTCAGCATGTAGTAGGAAGGGACATATGAAACGCTTTTTGTGCCGGTTCCGGTGCGATCACCCGCGTGAACGCCAGTGTTGAGCACCGTTTCAACCACTTTGGCATACGAACCACTGGCAAACTGACCGTTCGTAAAGTCTCGATTCAGTAGGATAGACAAAATCAACCTCACACAAGATAGGTAAGTACATACATATTATTTTATACAAGTTTATCTGTCAGAAGTGTGTAAGGCTAGGAGGGGAGTAAAAAAATGGTGGCTCTTAGGCCACCATTGCAATGAGCAATTAAGAACTTGGACAATAAAACACGCCCAGGCAATATATAATGATAAGTAGATACTTACAATTATTTTTTTACCATCTCGTAAAGAGATGAGGCTTTCGCCTTCTCAACAAAGCGAGTCAGATCCACATCGCTGTAGGTTGGGGATTTGAGGATCTTGCCATCAGAAACTCTGAAGCCAATCATCATGTCAGTCCCTTCAGCGTGGCGGAAGCCCAGATCTTCCTTGTCGTATTTGCAATTCTCTACCGCCACACGACGCTCTTCGGCGTCAGCCGGCCACAGCTTGGTCATGTTGGAACGATGGATTTCTGCCACCAGCTCAACAATATCGATACCGAGAAAATCAGCCAGGCGGTAGGTCATCATGCAGGCAACGTAGATTTTATTCATCACGCGGCGCAGCTCCTGCACCAATTCGGAATCGCTAATCGGCTTCGCTTCGAGTTTGTCAGCCAGCGCATTCAGCATTAATGCAGCTTCTTTTGCTTCTTCAAACGGGATGGCCATGTCGTCAAAGACCGTGTTGCCTGGAACCATGATGGTGTGGATGAAGCGATCAACACTCTGCTCTTGGGTGTAGTAGCTCATGCCTGTAGAGATACCGCCTTTGATGGCCACCATTGTGCCGACGCCCACGTAAAGGAAGTCAGCCATCGCATCCAGCAGCGCCGTCATGTCCCCGTTTTTAGCTGCCGGGATGCCCTCGGTAACAGCTTCTTCGTGGATCAGCTTGGCACGCAGACGCAGTAGTGCCGGATCTGAAATGGCACGGCGTGGGTGCTGAAACAGTGTGTGGAACTGGTCAACCATCAGGTAGATGCTTTCCGTTGCCTTGCCAAAACCGGGATTCAACTCGTAAGGCTCTGGCTTAAATCCCACGAGTTTGTCTGCGGCAAGTTTCAGATGATCGGTCAGTTTCGTAAATTTCATGTCTTCTTTCTTTCCTTTGGACTTCATTTGATACGTCAATTGTGACCCAGCAGCGCCAGGCCACAAAGTGGTTAAACTCGGCTTAAAGGTCTGCGAACTGGCTCAGGCCGGAGCGATCGACAGCGGAGTCAATCTGGCCAACGAGGTAGTTGCTTTGTTCAGCTTCCTGCGGAGCGATCTGCAGGGTGTCTGACAGCAGCCATTTGTTCATCCATACCAGTGGATCGTCTTTGATTTCCGGGAACAGCGGTCGCAGCCCAAGACGACGCATTGCCAGGTTGGTGCGGTATTTCACATAGCTTTTGAGGATGTCGGCATTCAAGCCAATCATTGAGCCGTCTTTAAACAGATAGTCAGCCCAGCGCATTTCCTGCCCGGCCACATCCATCATGGTCTGATAGATGAAGCTCTCTTCTTCTGCGGCAATCATCTTCCACATCAGACCTTCACGACCGGTACGCATAAAGCGGATCATGCGTTCAGTACCTTCGCAATGCAGAGTCTCGTCGCGCGCGATAAAGCGCATGATCTTCGTGTTGCCCTCCAGCAGCTTCCGCTCACCAAAGGCGAACGTACACGCAAAGCTCACGTAGAAGCGAATCGCCTCCAGTGCATTCACCGACACCAGTGTTCGGAACAGCTGGCGCTGGAGAGGGTAGGGCTTGCCATCAAACTCGCTGACATAAAGCCGTTCAAATTCGTCTTCGCCAAGATGCTGGCGAGCGCAGGTCATTTCGTACAGTCTGTCATATTCGCTTGAGATGCTTACAGCCCGGCTGATGATCTCTTCGTCCGTGACGATGCCGTCGAAAACGATGCTCGGGTCATCCACCATACCGCGGATAATGTGCGTATAGCTGCGGCTGTGAATCGTCTCGGAGAACGACCAGGTCTCGACCCATGTCTCCAGCTCAGGAATGGAGATCAGCGGCAGCAGTGTTGCGTTAGGACTGCGACCCTGAACGGAATCCAACAGCGTCTGGTAACGCAGGTTGCTCAGGAAAATATGGCGCTCGTGCTCTTGCAGCTTGGTATTGAAGTCGATGCGGTCAGTGGTAATGTCGACTTCTTCAGGGCGCCAGAAGAACGAAAGTTGTTTCTCAATCAGCTTTTCGAAGTCACGGTACTTTTGCTGATCGTAGCGTGCTACGTTGACAGACTGGCCGAGGAACATAGGTTCCTTCGTTGCGTCGTTAGCGCCCAAACGGAAAGTAGAATAAGTCATGTGTTTCCCTCTGAATGTTATCAAATGGCTTTAAACAAATTGTTATCTTATTGGTTTAAACAAGGTGCTCAACTCAATGAAAAGGTGGGGATTTCTCCCCACGCTCATCAGATTTTGCACGCGCCATCGCACTCATCTTCTGGCTCAACAACCTCCGCAGCGGAAGGGTCTGACACCTGATCGTCGTCATCACGCTTACCAGCGCCATCACGCGTGTTGTGGTAATAAAGCGTCTTCACACCTTGCTGATACGCAAACAGCAGATCTTCCAGCAGCTTCATCATTGGAACCTTGTCGCCAGGGAAGCGAGTCGGGTCGTAGTTGGTGTTCGCAGAGATGGCCTGATCGAAGAACTTCTGAATGATGGCCACCTTAGTCAGATAGCCGCGGTTATCCGGCATATCCCACAGGTACTCGTACTGGTCTTTCAGTTGAGCGAAGTCCGGAACGACCATCTTCACGATGCCGTCTTTGGAAGACTTCACGGACACCGGGCCGCGGGGCGGCTCAATACCATTGGTGGAGTTGGTGATCTGGCTGGACGTCTCACACGGCATTTGAGCGGTCAGAGTTGAGTTACGCAGACCATGCTCACGGATACGGCCACGCAGCTCTTCCCACGGCATTTTCAGCTCGAAAGAGGTCTCCGGGTTGGTATCCAGCGTTTTGCGATAGTGGTCGACTGGCAGCTGGCCCTGTGCGTATTTGGTGTGGGAGAACCAGTCACATGCACCTTTCGCTTCGGCCAGTCGGCAGCTCGCATCGAGCAGGTAGTACTGAATGGCTTCGAAGGTCTCATGAACCAGCTGGTTGCCCGCAGCGTCAGAGTAGTTAAAGCCGTTCTTCGCCAGATAGTAAGCAAAGTTGGTCACGCCAATACCCAGACTACGACGAGCTTTAGCCGGGATTTCTGCAGCAGCCATCGGGTAGTCCTGATAGTCGAGCAGAGAGTCCAGTGCCGCCACAGCGTAAAACGCCACGTCTTTCAGTGAGTCCAGCGTGCGGATCGCACCCAGGTTGAACGCAGACAGGGTGCAAAGCGCGATTTCCCCGTTCGGATCGTCAGTGAACGCCAGTGGCTTGGTCGGTAGCGTGATCTCCATACAGAGATTGGACTGGTGTACCGGTGCAATTTCCGGAACGAATGCGCCGTGATCGTTCATGTGGTCGACGTTGGCAATATAAACACGACCAGTGGAGGCACGCTCCTGCATCAGCGTAGAGAACAGGTCGACGGCCGGGATAGATTTCTTACGGATGCTCTCGTCGGCTTCGTACTTCAGGTACAGCTCTTCGAACTTGTCCTGATCAACAAAGAACGCGTCGTACAGGCCCGGCACATCGTGTGGGCTGAACAGCGTAATGTTTTCGTTGCGCACCAGGCGGCGATACATCAGACGGTTGATCATCACGCCATAGTCGAGATGACGAACGCGGTTCTCTTCAATGCCACGGTTGTTTTTCAGCACCAGCAGACTTTCAACTTCCAAGTGCCAGATCGGATAGAACGCTGTAGCAGCGCCGCCGCGAACACCGCCCTGAGAGCAGGATTTCACCGCCGTCTGGAAGTGTTTCAGGAATGGAATAACGCCAGTGTGGGTGGCCTCGCCATTGCGGATCTCACTGCCCAGCGCACGCAGACGCCCAAAACCAATACCAATGCCCGCGCGACGTGACACGTAGTCGATGATTGCGGAAGACGCAGCGCTAATCCCTTTCAGACTATCAGCAGCTTCAATCAGCACGCAGCTGGAGAACTGGCGAGTAGGGGTGCGCACGCCGGCCATAATTGGCGTTGGCAGAGACAGCTTGAATGTACTGGTCACATCGTAGAAGCCCTTAACCATCTCCAGACGCGTCTTACCGGCGCAGCCATCTTCCCAATTCTGGAACAGGCACATGCCGACCAGCATGTAGAGTTGCTGTGGCCCTTCGTAGATAGCGCCAGTTACACGGTTTTGAACGAGATACTTGCTCGCCAGCTGCACGGTGGCGGCATAGCCGAAGTATTCGTCGCGCTTAGGCTTGATGTACACGCCCAGCTCGGCAATTTCTTCCTGAGAGTAGTACTTGAGAAGGTCTTCATCGTAAACGCCACGACTGACGTTGCTGACGATGTGATTGTAGAAATTCGGGTAGTCATACTGGCCGAAGGCGTCCTTGCGGATCTTGAACAGGCTCAGTCGCGCGGCAACCTGCGAGTAGTTCGGGGTTTCCGGAGAGATCAGATCGGCAGCGGACTTCACCAGCGCCTCATGCAGCTGGCAGGTGGTCATTCCGTCGAAAATGCTGGCAGCAGCGCCCATAGCGACAGCAGACGCGCTAACGTTGCGAATGTTTTCGACTCCCCACATCACAACGCGGTTGTATTTTTCCTCTGACAACGGCTCAGTGGAACCGTTACGTTTTACGATGCTTATCATGTATCACCCAATAAAAAAGGCCACTAAATATAGTGGCCTCATGTTAATAGATAAGTACTTACCTATCAATTACCGACTTATAAAATTCCTGCAAGAACATCGCGAACCTGACGGAATTGATCAGTTTGCATACCGGTGTAAATCGACGCGACAGCGTCCGCAAGGTGCTCGTTTTTATTCACCAGCACTTCCTTACCAGATTGCTTCCGGCGCAACCACGGGGCGTTTGGCTGCTTCTGCGTAGCCCACTGAATGATCTCTTCCTTCGACGTGGTCAGCTTATTCCCGACATAGTGCTTAATCTCGTTTGGCGTGACCTGTATCAGTGGCTTATCCACGCACGCCAGTACGCCAATGCAGATGCCGTATGAGGTTTGTGCGCGACTGGACTGGCTACCAACCGGAAGTTCACAAAACACCATATGGGCCTGTTCGATTATGGGCTTGGCGGTGCGCCAGATTTCGTTAGCGCGGCGCAGATCGTCGCTGTTTACGCGAACCGTCTTCTTGTTGCCGCCAGCTTTGGTTTCCACCAATGTCAGGCCATGAATGTCCAGCTTATCCGTTTCCAGATCCAGCGTGCCAATCGCCAGGCCAAAGTTGCTCATTGAAGGGTCGACGCCGACCACACGAATGGTTTTACTCACTTTTGGTCTCCTTACCACGTAGCCCAGGTTGGGCATTCCATTAGTTTCTGTTCAAGTGTCTTTTCCGGCTCGCGATCTGGCGGCTTCGGAATGTCGCTAACAACGTGAATGCTATCGTTGGTTAGAACGCCTGCAGCAATGTCTGCATCGATCATGCTCTGGCCGATGAAATGCCGCATGATGTCGATCAGATGGTGTGCAGCCGTTTCATTCGCGCTGAATACATGGGGGAGAAGAACTTCAATAATCGCTACTTCACATCCCTCCTCGTAAAAGCAGAGTTTCGCCCGCTTTGAAATTGGCGCGTGCCGGTCATAGTCAACAGAGAAGCTGGCGAAGGCAGCACCCGGCATTGCAACGTGATCCGCGCGTGCGTTAGCGTGTCGAATCAGATTAGTGAATGCGGTGCTGATGTGCGTCTCCATTGCATTGAAGAGTGCATTTTCTTGGATGTTCAGCGTTCCGGTTTCAGGAATCACAACGAACCCCGGCCCAGAATGTGGGAGATATCCACCTTCCGTAAATGGATTAATAAGGATCGGCGCAGTGCTTCCTGACGGCAGCATAGACAAACTCGGCATCAACGGAGTCGATGACAACAGACTGGTTAATACCGCGAACTGGTCGTCATTGATGTTTTCGTTTTTCCACAAAAGTGCAGGCGCAGCTGCTTTTGCCGTATGGTGGTTTATCAGCTTTATAGACTGCATCACGGCAAACATTTGCAAAAACTGCGTGCGGCTCAAGTTAAACGACATAGCTGCGACCCTCTTTGACTTCGACTGTGATGGTTTCCCGGAACCATGATTTCATCTCTTTGTGGGAGATGATCATCACTGTGCCGCGTTCACGCGCTTTGGCTTCCAGAATCCCCATGAGACGCTCCAGACCGGCAGTGTCGAGCGCGTCATCAATTTCATCGCCGATAAACAACTCAATATTCTTACTGGCACGACTGGCAACCAGATCCTGCAAGGCAAGAGAGCACGCAATGCGCACCTTACGCTTCTCGCCACCAGACAACGTCTGGAAGGATTTGCTGGAGCCTGTTTTGGTCACGCTGATATTGAATTTGTCGCGATACTCGCCTTTCTTCGTTGTCTCCATTGTCGACCATTCGGCAACGATGTTGCCGTCCGACAGCGTGTTGAGATACTCCGCAGTTCTGATGTTCAGGAAAGGCGTAACGGAGGTCAGGATGTGTGAACGCACACCAGCTGGGGAGTAAACCTGGCGAGCTTTCTCCAGCAACAGAGCCTGTTCCTGAATACTCTTTAACTCATTTTTAAGTACTGCATGATTAGATTTATTGGCAGCCAGGTTGTCTTCATGACGCTTAATAACGGCCAGAAATGGGTTTACCTCTGCCATAATGCGATTCATGTCGGTACGCGCCCGCGCCACCATCGCTTCGACGGCCACAACTTCACGTTCGCGATGACGCAGCGCACTTAGCTCATTGGTCAGGCGTTCGATTCTGGCGATGATTTCTGAGACGTCGGGTGTGGCTGAGACCAGTGCAGACTCGATGCCGAGCGCTTTCTCAAGACGAGCTTTGTGTTGAGCCACTGCCGCTGCTGATGCCTGCGCCTGGCCGATCTCATTACGCGCTTGTTCAATGAAACTCTCCTTCACGGTGGACAAATCTTCTTCGCAGTAGGGCTTTCCGCACGTAACACAAGGTGCTCCGACCTTTGTGCTGACCTCTTCTGCTTTGGTTTTAAACGAGCGAGCACGGTTCATCGACTCGTTCTGTGCCGCTTCTGAAGTGCGGATGCTTGAGCGGATCCCCGTAATCGCACCGCGCACCTTCAGCAGTTTGGCATCATGCTCTTCTTTGGAGGCCAGCTTGCTGCGTTCGCCAGCAATCGCGTTTTCCGTATCCCGGATCTGTTCCGGCAGCGAGCGAATTTCCATCACGACTTCAGACAGCGTTACCTCCGCGCCAGCCAAATCGACACGGGCCTTGTCCAGACGTTCGCCGCGATCGCGTTCCCAACTATCAGAGGACGCTTTGGCCGCCTCAATCTCTGACTGCGCGGTCTCGATAAGCGTGAGACAGGCGTCCATTTTGGATTTTGTAACATCCATGCGTGCGGCAGCTGCATTAGCACGCTCGCGAGCAATGGCATAGGCTCGCGTTAACCGGTCGACGCCAGCGGCTTCTTCAACGATGGTTTTGAGGTTCTTGTCAGACATACCCGGCAGATCTGGCATTGCTTCCTGACTGGCGTAGATGGACGCCATGAACACCTCTTTGGATGCACCAATCAGGCGTTCAACGAACTCCTGCGTCAGTGTGTCTTTGCCTTTGGTCATGTCACCGTCTTCGCCACGGACGATCAGCCGGTTCTTGAACTCTTTGTGTTTGCGGTGGCGAATGATGGCGTAACGCTTTCCTTCATCCTCAACAGTCACCATCACACGACAGTTTTTCTCGTGACCGGTAGACAGCACGTCATCACCTTTGACGCCATGCGCAGTTTCGCCATACAGACACCACATCAGGCTGTTCATCAAAGTCGATTTGCCCGCGCCATTGCTGGCAGCAGAAGAATCTCCACTATTAACACCCTGAATGAGCACCAGACCGCGTTGGTCTAACTCAACTTCGGCGCTGGCTAACGCCATGAAGTTCTCAACCTGGAGCTTTAGAAATTTCATACTTTGCCTCTAACTTTTTGATTCAAATGCTGGCCTTTTCGCAGTTGAAACTCTGTGTGGGCCGGGAAAGACCTGCGTTTCAGTACGCCTTGTTTGCTCAGTCTCCCCAGGTAAAACGCCACAGGGTTTCCGTTGGGTGGGTAGGGCTTGTGGAACATCACCGTCTGGCCTCGTTCAAGTCTTTTCATCGTGGAGATGAAGTCCCGAAAGCTCCCAGAATGGCTCGTTCTCACACTGCCTCCGCACTCTCCGCTTCGGTCAGGATCTCCTGACACAGCATGTCCAGCTTGCTCAGGTCGAAGCCGCCGTCAGTGTCGTGAACGATCTTGCAGTACGCCGCGACGGACTCGCCCAGGCTGTCTATTTTGCTGGTCTCCGCAGTACTGGCAGTGCCTTCCATCATCGATGCCTTGCGGATGAAGTTGCAGACGACCCCCTTCGCGCCCATTGTCTTCAGGACGTTCTGGAGTTTGATGCCTTCTTCATCGCTCTCAACAACGGCACGGAAGCGCACGTAGTTACCGCGGATTTGGTCGTCTTCCACATCGTCCTCAAGGTTCACGAACTTTGGCGCAGAAGTTTCGTGGTGGGTGAATGTGCCGTCAGGGTTGACGATCATGAAGCCAGCCAGCGAACCAACATCGCCCCAATTCTGGTGCGTCAGCGCCCCGATGCTGACCACTCCAGGCAGCACTTCTTTGTGGTTGTGGTAGTGTCCGGACAGCAACAAACGGAAGCCGATATCTTTCAGTTCCTGTGCGTCGATGCCGACATCAGGCATGGTGGGGATCGCTTTGTTGATCGAGGTATGCACAACGACATCATGGTTGTCGCCATCCAGCCCGGAACGCAGTGTTTTGAGGTCGCTGATAAGCTCTGCGTGGTTATTGCGCCAGCTAATCAGGTGGACGGTAACGTCGCCCATTTTGATGGAGTGAGGACGTTTGCCGCAGACGATTTCCACACCGATTGAGCGCAGAGAGGCCGCTGCATTGGCGCTGTATACGGAATCGTTGGTTTCGAGGTCGTGGTTGCCGGCCAGCATAACCACTTCGAGGCCCAACTCTTTGATGATCCACTCGTAAGTTTCTGTCACGAAATGCAGGACGGAAGGCGAGATAGCACCACGAACATGGAAAGTATCACCAGCCACCAGCATGTGTTTGCAGCCCGCAGCTTTCATGGCTTTGGCAGCTTCTTTCGTGGCGTCCAGTTGGATCTCCAGTCGAGAGTTCAGCCCGTCAGCGTTTGTTGTCGCAAAAGCATCCCAACGATGATAATGGGGGTCTGATATCACCCCGTATGGCAATGTCATGTGTCTTTTCCTTTGTGGTTATTTTGATACAGATATTAAGCGTGTTTAAGAGGCGATCAACCCAGACAACACGGCACATTAGAAAATCTACAGGCACATGATTATGACAAAATATATAAGTAAGTGAATACCTATTTTATGGAGCGGTAAAGATTTCTAAATGTTACAAGCCACTCTATAATCGCAGTCACTCAATGATGACAACCAAACGAAAAAGGAGAACGGACGGTGAAACGCGTAATTATTGGGACGATGGCCATTGCTCTGATCGGATGCGTGCCAAAACCGCCTCAAGATGAAAAGTCAGCTGGCGGGTACGTTGATATTTACTCCACTTCAAGCGTAGCTATTGCCCAGGACAGAGCCGACAAATTGTGTGGAAGCCATGCCTATTATGTCTCCAACGACAATGATTTAACCAAAGTCATGGGTAGATACGCGCCTTCATTCCCAAAAATCCGTTTCAACTGTGATCTTGAAATGGCCGCTTATCTCGGTAGCAAAGAGGCAAAGGAGATCAAGATGAAGCGCATAGAGGAAGCCTACAAGGAGATGTACAAGGCCCAATATGAGCTGAAAGAAGTGCGCCGTAAGAACGCTGATCCGAAGAAGCTGGAGTCCTACACAGAACGCGATCCGGACGGCACTATTCGCAGCTACAGCTTCTTGGACGGCAAGTCGTGCGAATCCATCGTATACCCAGACGGCACTGGCAAAACAACTTGCGATTAATTCTTCAGAAGCACCTCATATGGGGTGCTTTTTACTTTGGATCGCGAAACAGCATCTGCGTGCCTTTGGGGGACGTGTCGAAAAGGTGAAAACCTCTGCGTTTTAGCATGTCGGCCATTTGCGAGGATTTGACGTAGCACTTCGCCATCATCGGCTGGTTCGGGTTTGAATCGATCATGTCGGACACCAGCATTGACCCATAGCCTTTCCCGCGTAGTTCTTTGACGATACTGACGGCACGGAGTTCAAGTCGTGGCGCACCGGTTGGATCGAGTGCGGCACAGAACCAGATTAGCCCTGCTTTTTTGTCATCAGAACGGCGCAGCAGGATGTAGATATAATGCCCGGAGTATTGACCCTGCTCGTTCGTCTTGATTGCCAGCCTGGTCTGCTTCTCAAAGGTTTTACCCCCCTTTGATGTGAGGATCTCTTCGTAGAAGTGACCCTTGCGTGCGCCGTCTTCGAACTCCCCCATGATAAATGGCATGTCTGCCTCAGTCGCTGCCCTTGAATAAAATTCACTCATGTATTAATCCCTAAAGCTCTCAGTGTCTTTCTAAGACACCATATTTTATGCCCCGGTAAAACCATGAGTTTACGTTTAAAACGTCTCAGAGGGATTCTGACGCGCAACGCTGATGTCGATTACCCCAGCTTTTGGACGAGGGTCGACAAGATTCAACTCTTCAGCACTGTGATACTCCGTATCGAACTCCCGATCGACATGGCGAATGTAGATGGCCGTGAGAAGGCTGTCGTCGTTCAGGAAGTGTCCGTAGGATTTGCGGATCACTTCGCCAACCTTCTCGATCTTCTCTCCGCCCATACAGAGATGGTTAAACCGGCTGTGTTTTCGCAGCATCTCATCCACCGGGCCGGAGTAGACCTTATCGACTCTCCCGAATCGGATGATATTTCCAGTATCAGCCTCAACCAGACAAACGAGTTTGCCAGGCTCGACCCGGTCCCGCCATGTTACACCAGAGCGGAGTGTGTTGAAGTAGGGAGCGTCCAATCCGATGATCGGTTTACGAAATGCCAGCAGTGGCACGTAACGTATGCAGCTGTTCAGGTGGAAGTGCGCACCGGCGTCGTGGAGTTTGAGCCGGGTTTCGTTAATCGGGCACTTCGACGCAATGCCGCACAGGTCGCAGAGCAACTTCTGTTTGTTCAGGCTAGTGTTCGATTCAATGGTGTAGGAGCCATCTTCAAGACGGCGAACCCAGCGCGTGCGTTTGAGATCCATAGTTCTTATTCAAATAGTTTTGTCCGGGGCAACGATAACTGACAAGGCGCACCGATGTTTGCAAATGCCTGTTTTACTTATACCCATTATTCACAGGCCCGATCCAATAATTAGATCCCCAGAGAGATCCTACAGAAGATCAAAAGAGATCCCCGATCGTCTCCAGCCGTTGCGGTTACTGGCCTGAGAGGGGGTTACTATCCACTATGGGGAGGAAAGTAACCTCTGTAGAGAGCATAATAACCGCTATGAAGAGCAAAACAACCTCTCTGGAGAGTGGTCGGTATCCACTGTAGTGAGTAGGAGACATTGTCTTAACTGGATAACTCAGTGCCTGTTTTTCTACGTCAGGTGGCTGATATTCATAGAGATGTTGGAAGTTTTGCGTTCAGGCGTGTTTGTTTCGACCACACATTATCCCCAGAAGGGGAGTGATGGCTGGTTTTGCAATTACCTGATTTTTATACACAGGCCCGATCCAGTAATTCAGATCCCAAAGAGAACCAAAGAGGCCCACAAAGACCCAAAAAGATCCCCGCACCCCGCAAACCGTTGTGCCACATGGCCTTAGAGGTGATCGATATCCACTATAGAGAGAAGATCAGCCACTATGAAGAGTAAACCAACCACTGTAGAGAGTAGAAAAACCACTATAGGCGGTAGGATAACCGCTGCGATGAGTGCTACTATCCACTGTAATCAGTAAAGGCCACCAAAGCGGTCGAATAAAAAGAGACACTTGGAATGAGCGAAAACGGCAATAAAAACATAGCGATCGTTGAAGCATTCTCAGAAACAGACAAAAAGACCGGTGAAGTTGTTACGTTAGTTCCTAACACCAACAACACAGTTCAGCCTGTTGCTCTGATGCGTCTTGGTCTCTTCGTTCCGACGCTGAAATCGACCGCCAGGGGCAGAAAGGGGCAAATGGTCTCTATGGACGCCTCTGCTGAACTCAAACAGCTGTCTCTGGCCAAAGCCGAAGGGTACGAGGACATAAGGATCTCCGGCGTTCGTCTGGATATGGATAACGACTTCAAAACGTGGGTAGGCATCATCCATGCGTTCGCCAAGCACAAGGTTGTTGGCGATACTGTCACGTTACCGTTCGTCGAGTTCGTCAGGCTCTGTGGCATACCAACGGCCAGATCGTCCGCGAAGTTACGCAAGCGCCTGGACAGTTCTCTAACTCGTATTGCCACAAACACTATCTCATTCCGCAGTAAAGGCTCTGATGAGTATTACGTGACGCACCTTGTGCAGACAGCAAAGTACAGCACAAAGAACGACACGGTCTCGCTGCAGGCTGATCCTAAGATTTTCGAACTCTACCAGTTCGACAAAAAGGTTCTTCTGCAACTCCGGGCAATTAACGAACTCTCCAGAAAAGAATCCGCGCAGGCGCTCTACACCTTCATCGAAAGTTTGCCACCTGACCCGGCACCAATCTCGTTGGCTCGCTTACGCGCCAGACTTAACTTAACCAGCCGCACCATTACCCAGAACGCGACAGTCAGGAAGGCGATGGAGCAACTTCGGGAGATCGGCTATCTCGATTACACCGAAGTGAAGCGCGGCAGCTCGGTCTACTTCATCATCCACTATAGGCGGCCGAAGTTACGCCCGGCATTGCCACCAGCTAAAGCTGCGCCGGAAGAACCAGAAGAGCAGGAAGATAGCTTGCCTGGTGATGATCAGGAGGACATCATCGATGTTGTTCCTGAAGAAAAAGACGGTGAGATGGTCATGTTGAGCAAGGAAGAACTGGCGATTCTCGAAGAGCTACGCAAGGCAAAAGCTCGCAAATAGCTCAACCACTGTAGAGAGTAGAAAGGCTCACTATCCACTGTAGTGAGCCTTTTGTTTATCTGAAATCCGCTATCCACTGTAGTGAGTAACAACAACCTAAGAGTAACCACTGTAGGCAGTGGCGCTCAAATAACGAAATAAATGTTAGTGGTTACAAACCCAGATGAAACAAGGGCTGCGAGGTTAGTGGTCACTGGGTATCTTGTTAAATCCACTCTCTATAGTGGTTATCGTTGTTCCCGTCGTTATTGGCTATCCACTATGGAGAGCAGAATCGGTTGGCCGGATTTGCTAACCACTGTAGTGAGTAGATATCCGCTGAAAACAGTGACGGTTTACTCTCCATAGTGGATACCCGCTGGAGAACGCATTCCATCACTCTCTATAGTGGTTGTTGGCTGCTGATGAACGCCTGTTTACTCCCTACAGTGGATAGCGACGTCGATAATCGCCACTTTACTCACTACAGTGGATACCGGATGTCACGGCAGGCGTTTTACTCAATACAGTGGTTATTGGTCGGATACGCACGCGGTGAGCTGGCTACTCACCGCAGTGGTTAGTGTTATCAATGGATTTTCTTCAGCAGACCCCAGAGTGTCCCGGCCTTCGTCGTGAGCTTACCTGTTTCCGGATCATACATGCGCCATTCGCGACGCTGGTGGACAATGACACCGTCCTCACGTTCCAGACGCTCCAGCACGCCGGGTTGCTTAAACCCTTTGGCACGCCAGTAGCCGCTTGTTTTTTCGATTTCCAGACCTGCCAGTGTAACCGCCATCAACCAACCTCCTTGCAGTCATCGAAAAGGTAGCTGGCGTTCTTCGCGTGAACGCCGTAGACATCACTTGATTTGTTGTAAACGAACTTATCTTCACCCACGCCAGACAGTTTGCCGTTACGTTTGGTGAGATAGGGGGAAGACAGGACGCGATCATCGCGCACAACATAAAACTGTTCGCCGCTGTCCACAACCATCGCACCGTAGCTGGCTTTGACGACATTGCGGATCACGTCGTTTTTCACTTCGGCCACTGACATCTCACACTCATAGACGTGCGTGTCCGCGTAGACAGGGAGGGAGAGCAGCGCCAGAGTCAGGGCTATTTTCTTCATGCCACGACTCCTTTGATAACGCCGAATGCTGAGTCGAATACCAGCACTACGGCCAGCGAATTAACCATCGCGCCATTAACAGGCGCCAGCGCTTTACGGATTGATCCGGTGAAGATGCAATCGAGCACAAAAGCTATCGAGACAATAAGTAACAAGGTGTCTAATACAGTGTTCATGATAGGTAAATACTAACTTATATATTTTTTGCTGTAAATATCACTCAAAAGTGCTGATGCCTAAGATACGCTCAAGATGAGCCGCGTCTTCATCGCTTACCGGCATCGTGTCGTCGACGTACCAGCAACTACCGTTGTGCCAACAAACACCGTCATCATCGACATACACAGAATCTGCATCAATGCCTGTGTACTCAACGAGATTGCGCTCAATTGCCGCTTGAATTTCTTCATCGTTCAGCCCATCACACTTGACCATGAACAACGGGTAAACGTCATAGTCGGTGCTGGCTGAAATGCGAACCAAAATCTTCATGTGTTTTCTCCTTGTTGGTAAGTACTTATTTATATTAATGTGCGCCATGCGGCGCACAATCATTGTGTTTAGGCTGGTGGAAAGAACTTCTCCAGCGTGCGGTCGACAGCCTTATCAATGTGCATCAGATGCCAGACGACCATATCTTTGTTTCCCAGACCGCGGGTGTAGATCACGTCGAACTTACGCCAGGCGGCGTGAAACCAGTGCGGTGTATCATCAACCGGCAGATTCTCTCCAGCCTCCTTGAAGTACTTGAGCAGCATGGCCTGTTCAGCGGTGGGCGTCGGGCCAATCTCTTCCGCATACATTCTGATGAAACGCTGCCAGTCGGCTTCATCTTCTGAAGGTTCCGGTGAGTTCATCTCTGCAATCGCCTCACGCAGCTGCGTCGCCCATTCTGGCTCCGGGAAGCCCTGGGCAATTTCGGTATCCACTACATCCAGCGCAGCGTTGGCCGCGTCATACAGTTTCTTCACTCTTTTTCTCCTGCATTAAAAGGAACACGGTCATTGCCGCTCTGAAAGGGTTAGGGTTCTGGATCAGATGTTGTGGAGTTGAACTATCCACCGTTCTGTGGGCCGCTCTCCACTCACCGGGCTGTCTTGCAGGGACTACACCAATTCTGTGTCGGTAAATAATGTCCCACGCATCCTCCGGATCGTTACACCAGTCGAAGGTTCCGGCTCCGTTCGGACCGATGGCGACCACTGCTGTGTAATCACCTTCCTGTGAGCCTTTCCAGCCGTATTGTGAGATGAGCGGTCGATGGCCGGTGGCTTCCGCGACCAGACAGTTGATTTCAAAGTCCGTCATCTCGCTGTAATTTTTCATTCCCGATCTCCTTCTCATCCGTTGCCGAACAACTATGTGGCGTTGTCACTTTGTACTTCTACGGATGGTAATTCCGTATTAGTAACCAATTTGTTTTCTTGTTGGTGATAATACGGAAATAAAAAAGGCGTCCAAGTGGACGCCGTATCTTTGAAAAGGCTGTTACTTCAACGCGATAAACGGAGTATTAGCCCCTTCAGTCATGTACTGAGGCAACTGACCATTCCATTTGTTGATGGCTTCCAGCTCCATGACGTTCGGGTTCTGACGTAATGCTTCACCGCGCAACTTGATGGCATCAGCTTCTGCTTGAGCACGCTTGCGGATAGCGTCGGCTTCACCTTCGGCTTGTTCACGCAGCATGTTCGCTTCTGCCTTGCGCTGCTCAACTTCCTGCTGGCGCTGGAGCGTTTTCTGGTTCGCGGTCACTTTGGCATTGATAGATTCGATGACAGTGTCCGGGTAGTCTGGTTTGCCCACCCATGACAGGCTAATAACCTCAATACCTACCGGTGACATTTCTGCCTGAATGTCTTTCAGCGCATTGTCGAGCAGAGACGCCTTGCCACCGTCGATGAACGTGTCGGTAGTCATGCGGCTGGCCAGACGGTTCAGTGAGTCCGCAATCTTCTGGCGCAGATCAGTGTCGGTAATGTCATCAACACCTTTGCGATAGGTCTGGAATACGGTAGTTACTTTGTCGCGATTAACCAGATATGCCACACCAATTTTGTGGCCGATGGCTGTACCGTCGCTCATCTGAAATGTGAACGGCTCATCGTAGGTTTTCATCTGTTTGAAAGTGGGGAAGGTGTACAGCTCGGTATTCAGACCAGTCCACTGACGGCCAACGCCGACAACTTCACCGATACCTTTGTCTTCACCCAATTTGTTTACCTTAATGCCAACGTATCCCGGTTCCACGCGATCGCAGCCGGTCAGACCCATTGTGCAAATAGCAGCCAAAGCCACCGCCAGTAAACCTTTCTTCATTACTTACTTCTCCTTAGTTTTATTGAGTGAGTTGATATACCTGCGGCCAGCTTTTAACAAGGCAACCGGGAAGACTACAGCGATGGCAAGTCCGATAAATAAGGCCAGATCGCTTTTAGCTGATATAAGCGATGGAACCAGTAAACCGTAGATAAAGCAGACTGATATCACCGCTGAAACAGCCATGAGATAACCCTTGATCATGTGTTTCCTTTTGTCGTTTTGGTGTAGAAATGATAAGTAAGTACTTATATATTTTCAAGTATAAAAAAGGCGTCCAATGGACGCCTTGTGATTACGCTTCTTCTGTCTCTGCTGGGGACGACTCTTTCGCTCGCCGTTCGTCTATCGCCTGGAGTGCTGCGATGATTTCCGGGAGTGGCTTCTCGCGGTACATCTCGACGATCTGCGATTTGGTGTATTTCTTATCGCCAATTTCCACACGCCCGCTGGCGTTCTTGGGCAGGTATCCTTCCTCCAGCATGTACTCAACCAGAGATTCGATGACGTCCAGCCCGCGAGTCGGGTCGAAGTAGAATTTCCATGAGCATTTGCCAAACGGAGGTGCGACTTTGTTTTTAATGCACTCGGCGCCAACGTCCTGTCCGATCTTCTCTTTACCATCCTTCATGACGGATGCACCCAGACGGATGCGCACCGACGCGTAGAACTTCGGAGAGTCGCCACCCGGAGACGTAGTCGGATCGCCAAACATCACGCCAATTTTGGTACGCACCTGGTTCAAGAAGATGATGCACGCGTTGTACTTACGCGCCCAAAGCGCCAGAGTAGGGAAGTTCGCACTCGTCGCGCGAGCCAGCGCCGTGTTGTCGTTCATGTTCAGCTGATCTTTGTCCTTCGCAGTGCCTTCTGCCATCTTGTCGAACTTCTCAGCCTTCGAGTTCGGAACCATCGACGCCAGAGAGTCGGCAACGATGCAGATAGGGGCTGTTTCCGGGATAAGCTCTTCGTCGCGAACCAGCTTGAGGATTGTGCCGATCAGCTCAACGGAGTCTTCGAAGGTATCCGGCTGTTTGTAGACCCACTGACCATCGTCTTCGTCGGCGTTCAGACCGTTCGCCACCGCAAGACCAACGTCGAAGCTGTTTTCGTGGTCGAGGAACACGGCCAGACCATCCTGCTTTTGTGCTGACACCATCGCAGCCGTTGCCAAAAAGGTTTTACCGGCGCTTGGCGGCCCGAAGACTTCAACGATACGCCCACACGGAAAACCACCGTCGTAACGTCCGGAAATGGCTTTGTTCAGTGGAGGGAAACCGGAGTCAATCCAGTGGGAGACCTTCTGGATCTCGTCATTGCTGCCGATTTTCTTTTTCAGCGCCAGTGCCAGTGCGGATTTGCCTTTTGCCATGATTAGGCTCCTTTTGATTCGTTGATTCGCTTCGAAGCAGCGGCTTCGTCAAACTTGATTGCGTCGTGGTTCAGGTGTTTGGCGACGCGAGCGATGATCTTCACGACCTGCTCGCTGACCAGCGCGAACTCACGCTCAGTAGCAGAAATGCCAGCAGCGCCCAGAATGTTCGGCAGCGCCACCACAGCGTGCTCGCCGTGGCAGAAGACAATCTCTTTAGCCAGCATGGTTGGCGTAGTTGCCCCGCCATTAATGATGGATTTCAGCATCAGCAGTACCTCTCAAACGGCAGAACAAACACTTCCAGATCTTCCAGAAACGACCGGAAGTTCAGCTCGTAACACATCTGTTCGAAGGCATTCATGTCGCGTGCGCCTTTAATCGACTCGATTTCGCTGGGTGGGAATTTTGTGTCGATAAGGTTCATCAGCATCATGTTGCGCTTAAAGGCTTCGAGCATCCGGCAGCCCGTCTTCTCGTTGAAGGCGTTCTTTGCCAGCTTGTTGAATGCCGTCTTATAGCGACCTTTGTTGATGACAATGGAGCCGTCGTTAATGCCGCGTACCATTGCGGCCACGCTTCCCCATTCATGAAGTAACTCTTTCGCGCCACCGTCACCAATGCCACCGACGCCTTTGATGTTGTCCGAGTTATCGCCCTGCAACGCTTTCGCTTCCAGAAACGCGCGTGGCGTTGGCAGACCGGTCAGCTCTGCGAACTGTTCGAAGTTCACCTGCTTGTGCTTGGCATCTTCACGCAGGCTTACCCAGCTCACATTCTCGCGAACCAGCTGGAGCCAGTCGCCATCGCCAGTCAGCAGGTAGATGTGATCGACGGTCGGCTGCGGAGCCAGGCGAGAGACCAGCATTCCAGCCAGGTCGTCCGCTTCTGCGTCCTTTGCAATGAGTTGGTTAACGCCCAGCGCGGTCATCATTTTCAAGATGTACGGCTTCTGGATGGCAAAGCCTTCTTTCATCTTCTTCATATCCGGGTCGTCATCGCGATTCGCTTTGTACTCCGGGTAGAAGTCGCGACGTTTGTCGCTGAATCCATCCCACAAGATCATTGGGCGGGCATGGAGAATTGAGGCGTAACGACGAACGTTCTTCACGAAGCCAAAAGCCGCCTGAACTTCCATCTCGCCGTTGTGTAATTTGTCGGATTGCTGGTGGTAATAGCCAAGGCTGTTACCGTCCACAAAGAGATAATTCACCGGTACACTCCTTCCAAAAAAGTAAGGCGTCCGTAGACGCCTTACTGGTCACGTTATGGGATTACAGAGCGTCCAGTTCAGCCAGCAGGTCGTCGAGACCTTCGTCAGCTGGTGCAGATGCAGTGGCAGCAGATGCTGAAGCACTTGCAGCTGCGGCGGCTTCCGGAGCTTTAACTTCTTCCGGTTTAGTTTCCGGCTTGAACTCAGCTTCAGCGGCACGCAGGATCTCTTCATCAACCAGGCTGGTGGACTCTGGAGCCGGAGTGTGTGCTGTAGCGACAGCAGCTGCACCTTCCGTATGACCAGTGATAGAGCCAAAGCCTGGCAGTTCAGCAGCAGCTGATTTTGCAGCGGAAGAAATGGCCGGAGAGGACATTGTTGCTGCCGGAGCCGCGATACCAATCAGACGACCCATAGTGCGAGCCGTAGACAGCAGACGGGTTTCGTCAGCCTGGTTCGCGTATGCGATCAGATCGTGTTGGGTAGTCCAGAGCTTCTCAGGAATGTCGCCTTTGTAGACTTTACGTTTCGGGGATACGTCGTACTTGGTGTCACGACCGGAACCGGTACGCTTAATCAGGAACGCATAGCCTTCTTCTTTGCTCAGTGGGTTGCCGATATCATCCGCAATATCTTCGGACATCACTTTGCAGATATCGTCGAAGACCGTAGACGGCAGCTCAATCAGCTGGCATTTCTCTGCGTCCGCAAAGTCTTCACGCGCAGACAGAACACCGTTGACCAGATAACGAGGTGTAGCACGCATACTGTTAATGCGCTCTTCCATCGCTTTGTTGCCCTTAAAGCGAGCACGACCTTCCATAACCATCTCACACAGCTGGCAAGCGTGGCCGTGGGTGTGTTGTTCGCAGATGTAGGCGGTGGTTACATCTTTGCCTTCCTCATTCTGATGCTTAACGTAGTGCATACCGAAAGTCTGGAAGAACACGCCATTCGGGTCGTCCTTGTTCGGAAAAATGCGCAGATAGTTATTGCCGTCTTTCAGACGGGTCAAATCAACGTTATTGCCACGTTTAGAAGCAATATCGCCACGGGTCTTGTTAAGCAGATCAAGTAATGACTTAGACATGTATTTCTCCTTGTTGTGATTGTGGCCATTGGCGCTATGCGCGTTGGGCGTTCGTTTATTCGTGGCTCTTTCGAGCGAGAAGGATGATAGATCAGTGCTTACTTATGATCTAGCATAAATTAACGGGGAGAGTGGAAACGTTCGGCGCCCAAACGTTCAATCTCCACGATAGCCATTTTGGACGCCTGGACAATCATGTCGCGGCGGTGGGAGAAGGCGGCTACAGCGTGCTTGTACAGATCTGCAATGTGCCGGGCATCGTCGAGTTTCTGGCGCTTTGCGAGGTATTGCGGGTTGGTTCTTACCTTCGCCTCCAGTACGGATTCATTGAACTTAATACCGTTCATACTCAGGTTCTTACGCTCATTGTCGTAGATTTTCGCCTCAATCGCATCGAGGGAGAGTTTTGCATCTGCGACTTCGCGTTCTGCCCGCGCCAGCTTAGAGCCGTACTCCATCAACAGGCGCGGTTGCTGACGCCAGACTTCCTCCAGATTGTCGCGGTCGAACTCCAGATCGGACATGATTTTTTCGTAGATATCGGTGCTCATGGTGTTAATTACCTGCTTATTTATGTATATCAATTTTATCATGGAGGAATCAGGCGGAGGAGATTATGACATGATGAAATGGAGGTTATGAGATAGGTAAGCCAGTGAAAAATCAGGTGGTTCTGGTACTCTATGCCCCGTTAAAAGCTGGCCGTAGACAGCGTACGACAATGTGGTGGAGACACGGACGGATGGAATTCACTCGCCGTTGACAGTTGTCAACATCGAACATATAATATGCCGGAGATAAATTGTATCTGAAGAAACATACTAATAAGCACATTCAAGCGGCCATTGAATATGCTGTAACTCAAGGCTGGGTTTGGGTTCCACCAGGCGATTCTGCACACTGTTTTTGCAAATTGCGCTGCGGCAGTCCAGAAGGTGAACACCGAGATCACCAGATGAGCGTATGGTCGACACCGAGAAGTGCTGAAAACCATGCCAAGCAAATCATTCGTATGGTTGATCGCTGCGATTGATTTTGCCCGGTAAGGAGTTGCTACAACAACTCCTTACCGAATCAACAAGAGAATACTCTGAATACTAAACGAAGAGGTACTATGGCGCTTTATAACTTCACTCTGACACTCTCAGGCGTAACGTATGAGACCGAAGGACTGGAAGACGCGCTGTACGGAAGCGGCTGTGACGATGCGCTGATTTGCGCATATGGAAACTCCGTATATGTTGAGTTCGACCGCGAAGCTGAATCGCTCGATGCAGCAATTGAATCAGCGGTCGACAATATCGAATCAGCCGGAATCGGCGCTATTGTTGAATCTGTCGACTCTGCTCTTGTAGGCTTGAGCGACATTGCGGAAATTACTGAAATGTCCCGACAGGCGATTGCAATGCTGAAAGATGGCACTCGCGGTAGCGGTGACTTCCCTTGCCCTGTCCAACGCATTAAAGGTCAGTCTCCACTCTGGGATTGGGCTGATGTGGCCGAATGGTTACTAAAGAACGGTAGATTGAAAGATAATAGCGACCTGGTAATTAACGCTCGTGTGCTGAGTAAATGGAACCTTGCCTTACGTGCGAGCGCTTCAAAAGATTTTCAAGAAGTTGAGTCAATAGCGGCAGCACTAATCGAACGTCGACGTAAAACTATTTCATAGTCCTTACGCGTTTGGTCTTACTGCCCCTCCATTTAATATTAATAACGATGTGCAATTGAGGAATTATGGCCCAAGACTCCAAACGTGGTAGTGCATTGGTTGAGGTTATAAAATCTGATGATGTAACCGATCTGTTCAAGGATTACGGTGAGCTAGTTATTGACTCTGCCCTTGAATCGGGAACGCTTGAGTCGATTCCTTTACTCAATACTCTCGTAGGAATTTTCAAGACAGCCAGCTCAGTGCATGATCGTCGGTTCACGGAAAAGTTAATTCGTTTCATCTCTGGCTTCGCCGATCTAGACGATGCTACACGAATAAATATGGCCAATCGGTTGAACGAAAATGACAAATTTGCGGGTAAGGCTGGCGACAGACTGATTGAAATCATTGACCGCATGGAGAGTGAAAATAAGCCAGAAATTGCAGCAGCATTCTTGAAAGCGTTTGCGTTTGAATACATTGATTTTATTACATTACGTCGCTTAATGGTTGCGCTTGAGCGTATCCCTTCCTTTGAGATTGATGAGTTAGATACTTTTTCCAAATACGATGAAAACAACCATCATCAAATATCAGATGAAGCGCTTTTACTCTCATTTGTTAATGCTGGGTTGGGGAAAAACAATGGCGGGTTTGACGGCGGTATTATTTTGCCGACAGATTTGTGCACAGCATTCGTTCGGTTCAAAGGCTTCAAACCGGAATAATTTAGATCATATAACCCGCCGTTCGGCGGGCTTCTCTATTATGCGACTTTCTTACCAAAAATTCTCGATAGCGTGACTCTGGTCTGGCGCTTCAGTCTGTACTGTCTCACATCGCCAATCTTGTTCACTTCCATAAACTCTTTGGCCACCTTCAGTACCAACCGATTGCGGAACAATTTGAACGCCTCCAGATGTTCCTCTGGGTTATCCGATTCGTAGATCTCCAGCAGATACTGGCACGCCTTCGGATCTTGCGTTTTGAGCGCCAGCGCTCTGGCACATTTACGCAAACGACTGACTTTATCGGCACCATCCAGCCCGGCGAACGCCAGCGCCAGATCTAACGTGACCGGGCAGTCGATGATTTCCCAGAACTGCGACCGCATGGTGGCCGCAACTGCTTTATCCTGAAAATCCGCTGGGATAGCCGCCAGCGCTTGTGCAATCTTCTGTGCCTCGTTCATGGTGTTCTCTTTATTCATTTGCTAATAGTCTCCGCTACCTCTGCCAGAATTGCTTCCAGCTTTTCGCCTTCCTCTGGGCGAAAGTACAAAATGTTCGGGTTAAATCCGTAGAAAACGGTCACATCCAGCTCTGGCAGATACTCTTTGCGTCCAACCAGGTCGGATGGTTTGCTCTTGTTGTTGAAGAGTGACGTCGCCCGGCTGCCACACGTCAGCACATAGGTCGGACGCACCAGATTGATCTCTTCACGCATAAAGTCGGTGAACTGGCCGATCTCGTCTTTGGTGTAGTCCTTCTCTTTGTCCTTCACCTTTTTGCACACGCCTGTGACGTAGAGATCGCCCATGCGCAGATCGCCTGCAGTAAGCAACTTCGCCTTAAAGTCGTCGTAGCCGTTCTCCATGAAGTAGCCGGTACGCCCATCATTGCCGTTCGCGTTGTCCAGAATGACCATGATTTTCGGCTTAATGCCAATGCTTGGGCGGATCAGGTCGTCTCCCAGACCCATTTCGGCCGCCATGCGAGTCATCAGTACATTCACCTCGGCAGAGCGCTTAGGGTTCATCTCGAACGGTCGAGAGGCTTTTACAGCGTCGATCACCAGATTGCCCATCAACTCTGCCTGGTCGCGCAGTCGTTCCGGATCTGTCGCTGGCAGACTGCCAGGCTCAATCGATGCGAACGCACCTACTTTTTGCAGTGATTCGCGTACCCGGCTGTTACATGCACGCTTCTCGACCGCTTCCTCAAATTGCTCAAGTGACTCGAATTTGCCGCCAACTTTCTCTCGCGCTCTCATGATGGCCTGGCAACCATTCTCAGAGCAGCCTTTCACAGCAGAGAATGGCGCATACAGAACCTGGCTGCCGTCTTCCAGCGTGCGGATCTCAATTCGGTTAGATGACACGTTAACGTCTGGTGGCAATACGCGAATGCCATAGGTCAGCGCATCCTTAACCAGCCCCTGGTGCTTATCCTCGCCCAGAATGGTGAGCGCAGCAGCGAAGAACTCAGCAGGGTAATGTGTCTTTAACCACATAGACTGATAGCTGATTAAAGAATAAGCAACACTGTGTGATTTGTTGAATTGGTACGCACCGTTCTTCTCGAAGGCATCCCAGATCTCCTTCGCTTTCGTCTCAGACAATCCCGGTTGTGACCCTGTAACGCGTACAGCAGCCATAGGTAATTTCACACCAGCCTCCAGCGCTTCTTCAACCGTCCGCAGTGCGCCGTCCTCACATTTGAAGTGTTCCGCGCGGTGAATACGCTGCGTGGTGCCGTCTTCCATCTCAACGTCGATCCAACCAGCTTGAGCCTGAACGACGAACTTTTCGCCCATGCTCTTCATCTTTTCCATATCCTTTTTACCGATCGCTTTACGCACACCATCAGCTTCGGCCATCGTGAAGCCAGCCAGCAATCGTGTCGCGTTCATCGTCTGTTCCTGATACAGAATCACGCCGTTGGTTTCCGCGGTAAGTTCGTCCAGTACCGGGTGCAGCGACTGTGGGGCCATGAAGCCTTTGGCCACGGAGACATAGTCGTCCAACATGCCGGATTGGATCGGGCCAGGTCGGAAGAGCGCGGTCGTGGCGACAACGGTTTTGAAGCTCATTGGCTCAATGCCACCGCCCAGATCTTTAAGCAGCTTGCGCATGGGGCCGGACTCCAGCTGGAATACGCCCTGCGTGTACCCTGCAGCGAACCCATCCAGAACCTTGCGATCGTCCAGTGGGATAGCATCGAGATTGATGTCTTCACCGGTGCTCTCTTTGATGTAGCGTTTCGCGCTATCCAGCAGATCGAGCGTTGCCAGACCGAGAACGTCCAGCTTAATCAGCCCCATTGCCTCGCAGTAACGTTTATCGAATGCAATACAGCGAGCGTTGCCACGCAGCTCGACGGGCGTGCGCTCTACCAGTGGAACGCCAGCGACGATCATCCCCGCTGCATGACGGCCAAAACCACGCATCAGGCTTTGCAGTTTACACGCCGCTTTGAACGCTTCCGGGTTTTTCGTGGCGTATTTGTCCAGGCTGGCCAGTTGCTCGCGCAGCTCTTCCAGCGACAGGCTATCGTCCTCCAGATTCTTGAACTCTTTGGATACCGCCATATCCGCAGCGTCGACACCGTAAATACGCGCAGTGTCACGCAGCGCAGAAGCGGCGCCCAGATAGGTGAAGTTCGGAATACCGGCAACGTAATCTTCGCCATAGCGTTCATTCAGATACTCGATCACCTCATGACGACGTGCCTGGCTGAAGTCCAGATCCGCATCCGGTAAGTCGAGACGTTCAGGGTTGATGAAACGCTCAAACAGAAGACCGTGACGGATAGGATCGACGTTGGTTATGCCTATGCACCACGCCACCAGAGAACCGGCAGAGGAACCACGACCTGGCCCGACAGGAATGCCAGTTTCACGGCTGTGATTCATCAGGTCGCGCACCATCAGGAAGTAGCCACAGAAGCCCAGACGGGTCAGCGTGTCCATTTCGTACTTCAGGCGATCAACATACACACGGTGCTCAGAAGCCGGTGGTGTGTAGCCAAACTCTTTGGTAGTAAGACGCTTGCGCAGCCCCGCGACAGCCAGCTTCATCAGCGTTGCAGGCTCGTCGTCTGCCATCTTGGGCAGTGCTGGTGGCAATTCATGCCAGCGCCATGTGCAGGCTTCAATAATGGTGTCCTGCGTTGTTGAGGCCATTGCAGCTGTTACCGGCACATCCATTCGAACGGAGAAGGCTTTCAGCGCTTCAAGAAGATGGCGGCGACCATTAACGGCGTTATCTCGCTGGTGGGGAATACGCAGACGATGCGGCTGGTCGATTTTGATGTTGTTCGTAACCATGTGCGCAATGTCTTTAATGTCAGCGTCGTCGACCGCTTCGTAATAAGCGGGATAGAACGCCACTGGCTCTATTTTCAGTGCGCTCGCCACTTTCATCGCCCGGACGTTAATCTGGTCGTAGAATGGGGTAGGGTGCGGATAAACCACGCTGTAGAAGTTATCGCGTCCTCCAGCTGTCACCAGCGTCCCGATAATCTTTGCGAAGTCCCGGCGCTGGAATACACTGCCAATGTCGGACGTCAGCAGGATGATGTTGCCTTTGGCATATGCGGCCGCCAGCTGGTCAAGTGCCAGACGCGGGACAAAGTAGAATTGCTCGCGCTTGTTGGCTAAGGTCATCAGTTCGCACACGTCGCGATAACCTTGCTCATTCTTTATCAGTGCCGTGAAGCAGTAGCTGCGATCACGCACCAATGATTCCATACATCCTCCTGACTCTTTCGCCAGGCGGGCGCGGTGCTCGTATGTCGGATCGTCGACCACATTCAGCTTAACACCACAAATAACCGCCATGTCGTCGCCAGCGGCACGCTGCAGGGGGATCACACTGGCAATGTTCATGCTGTCAGCGGAAATGACAGCGGTGTAGCCAGCGTCTCTCGCGATTTTCACCGCGTTTTCTGCTTTTAGAGCCGACTCTCCCAGGGAGAAGTCAGTTCTGACCATCAGAGCCTTCATGTGTTTTTACCTTTCTGGTTTTCTTGATTTTGTCATTGGGGAAGCCAACGAACTTCCCATACATCGAAATCGCAACCTCTTTGGCTGACTGGTGGCACTCGGACCTATCCGGACACGCCAGACAAGCCCGGCCAGTTTCAGACGCTGCGATAAGAGAGCCGAAACATCCTTTACGCACGATTAACCGAAGATCTTCTGAACCACTTCACGCGCTGCCTGTGCAGACGTGGATGGAAGTTTATTGATAAACGACTTTTCGATGCCGGCAGAGAAATCACCGCGCATCATTCCGATTTTTGCGGACAGCAGCAGCTCGCGAGGGCCGATTGGCTGGCTGATCAGATGCTGTTCATAACCTTCACGGACAAGGTTCGCGAACTTCACCATCTTCTCGGCGTATTCGCGGATGACGCCAGCCTCAGCCAGCATGTTGACTTCAGCCTTAGTGCTCATGTACTTCACGTTCGAAACAATGCCGAAGCGCGAGAAGTTCGCCGCGTTTTGGATGTTCGTACCTTGATAGAGACCCGTTTCGTCGCCAGAGCCGTTAGTGTTGCCAGTGCCAATGAAGGCAAAGCGTTTATGCGGAGTGATACGGCGCCAGTCCGGAGTTGCCTCTTTGATGATCAGCGGCTCTCCTTCAAGAACTGGCTGGTACACACCCAGAATCTGCGGGAACGCGAAGTCATATTCATCAGCGAGGTACACCCAGCCATTTTTCATCGCCAGCGCCAGCAAACCAGGCTCGAAGTAGGTGGAGCCATCGCGAGCGAGGATCTGACCTGTAACGTGTGCTTCTTCCATAGATGCCGTATGCTGGGCGCGGATCAGTGGTCGATTCAGCAGGGCGCATAGCTGCGTAGGAAGAGAAGATTTACCGGTTCCTGCATGACCCCAGAGATAGCCTGGGATTCCGATTTCCAGCATCATGAAGATGTCTTTAATTAGGTCGAAGTCGCCATACACATAGTTCTTCTTCGCTTCCGGTACGAACTCCGGATATGGCGTGTTGACGTTGACTGTCACCTGTAGTGGTTTTCCGCGTGGCGTTCCCAGCTCTTTGATCGTTACGCCAAGCAGCTCGTGCGCGGCCACCAGTTCAGTCTTGTATTCGACCGTTCCTACGTAGCCCGGATGTGCGCTAATCTCCGCTACTTTTCCTTCGCCTGAATGCTTTTCGGCACGCTTCTCATTGAGTTTGGCCAGTGCCGTGCGAGAGATCGTTGGTTCATCCGGAAACGCAGAGGTGTACATTTTCACCACTTCGTCCACGTCCAGACCCTTCGCGGACTCAGGAATGTTTTCGCAACGGCCCATAGAGATATGGGATTTCAGGTAATGAAAGGATTTGCCACACCACTTGCAGACGATGGCTTCCGGCAAATGTTCTTCTTGCTGTAGTGCAGTAGCGGTCATGTGTTTTTCCTTACTGTTTGTCGTTCGTGGGGTATATCTTATATAAATATATTAGGCTGTATAGTAAGTGATTACTTATTTTTACAGGTAAAGCCATTACCCAAGAATGATACGAGATAGCTCAGTGACAACTGACGGCCCTAACTCTTCTACGCTGTTTACCAATGCGTAATTTTTGTAGTAACGCCGTGGTGCGTCGGTCAAAACGCCGATAGCCATCAAATCGATGTCACTCAACGTCTCAATTTCTTTGGTGACGGTTCGCAAATGCTGATGGAACCCATCGCCTGCAGCACATGGCGCCCCGTCGCTCATAACCAGCATGATCTTCTTGTCCTCCATTCGCCCCGCAAACAGAGTCGCCAGCTGCGCGACGCTCTCACCATCGACGTTATTGGAGAGCATGAAAAACCTCGGGGCAGCCATCGAATGATGCCATCTACAGGGGTTAAAATAACCACCATCATTTCATAACAATACCTGCTGACTAT
>NZ_JABBJF010000022.1 GCF_014218705.1 Kluyvera sichuanensis
GCTGAACAGGAGGGACAGCTGATAGAAACAGAAGCCACTGGAGCACCTCAAAAACACCATCATACACTAAATCAGTAAGTTGGCAGCATCACCTAGGGTTTATTTCCACGAATGAGTTCAGGAAAACCTCAATCAATCAGTTCATTGAGGTTGAGGCATCTGAACTTATGGTTTTTAACCTATGGCATCCGATGTGTCCCGATATCACTGAGGTTCATTTCTTCCGTGATATGGATTCAAATTGGTGGCCATACAAGATTTATGAACTCATGTCTGATATAACCACCCAAACCCAATTCATTCCTCGGGTAAATCAATAAAGGTGACATCATGATTCATTATTGGGTTAAAGTGAGACCCGGTGAAACAGATATCCTCGCACCTCTTCGTCATGGGGTTCTCGCCATAAAATATTTGGATGGAGCGCCATTGCTTTTCCAATGGCCTCCTGAAGAAGGATGGACGTTCGAAACCCTGGATAAAGTACAGCCTTGTGGTGTTGAGTTTGGGGCCGATGCATATATTAATGATGTATGGATTGGTACTACAGAATTTTAATCTTTAAAGACTGAATGTCTGGAGTCTCATTTAATGGATATCCCATGCATTTTGTTTATATCAAATAGTCGGCATTATGTAATTACTGAAGACTCTGTTATCGCTTCATGGCCATCACGTTCTGATAAAGAAAGTGAGATCATTCAGCTTAATGACGGTCGGATTATTACTGCAAACAATGTACGACGATTTAACTTCATCGACATTTCAAAGATCGAAAGCCTGACGGCGATTGATGATGGAATTGTCTTTTAACTATATAGATTAATAACTGGAGTCTGTATGAGTGGCTGCGCGTTGATAGAGTATAACAACCGCACCGCCAGAATACGCGGTGAAGTTGCACAAGGCGATAAGCATTATATTCAGTATGCTCTCGCTCACTGGGCTGTCATTGCAATCAGGATTCGCAATACAGACCATCATTTTACCCGATTGCCGGTTGATGAGTGGATTGAAGGAATTGCAAAACAAGTAAATCCTTCTGAGGCTCGTGAGCAGATATTTAATGCTCTATTGCGGTGTAAGCCGGGTATCTTCAAATTCATTTAATTTATCGAGGTATATATGTTTCATTCTGAAACCGAGGATATCTATGGTTTTGTGTCTGGCGATATGTCATTGCGACCTCATTCAATCGATAGAGATTTGCAGGACTTAAGGTTACTACTCGCCGATATGGATACCATTAATATTCTGAACGAACGAGGGATAGGAACTCAGAAAACCATCTTTCATGTAACACAAAATGAGTCGAAGGCATTAATGCTGGTTACTCGTTTAACTTACTGCCAAGGTGGTGGACGATTTACTCACCCTGAATGTGCTCTTCTTGTTGAACAGATAACTGATCTAGGACGTAAGTTGGGTAATAAACATTTCGATGCGGCGATGAATGAAGCAAAACGCTTTATAGCGAATGAGGCTGACTTCATGAAAGAACAAACTGTCTGGTAGAAAATTTCTAAGGAGTCACTCATGTATACTTCAACTACTGCTAAATCAGATCATATTGATAGCTTTAATAACGCACAAAACCGTATGTTGATGAATTACGAACGTGATGAGTTTGAACAAGCTCCCGCTGCCGTACTTTATGATGCTGTCGGTGCTGTCGTAAACGATGAATCTGATATTGATATAATTTTTCGCCTTATGGATATGGAAGGAGAAATGTTGTTTCTCCGCGCAATGAAAAACCTCGGTTGCCAAGAGAATGTTTTTTATTACGCATCTGAATCTGGTGCGGTGCTGACTGCTAACGATGCAACGTTGCTTGAATTTGCTTATAACCTGGGCAAACATATCAGCAATGAGTTCTTTACGCGTTTCTTGCGTAATTCTCAGTTAGCCCGTGAACTCATCGGTAACATCATTCGTATAGGCAACGATGCCCTTAAATTTCCAGATGACGGCCTGAATACAGTATTTGAATGCTGTGTGATGGAGAATTCATCCTGGAAGAACCAAGGCCATTTTAAAGATAACTTTGGTCTTTAAAGCATCTAATTCTTTTAATTAGCTAACACAGAAAAACCCAGTCTTCGGACTGGGTTTTTTTGTATTTGCTGATTTCAAATCATGTAAACAAAACGGATGCACATGAAAATTACTTTTGATTTTTACAGTCAAAACGTTGCCATTTTTGAACTTGTTATTTTAACCCATATGGCAAACTAATCGTAATGCCGTCCGTATTTCTGATAAGGGAGTTTTATGAAGACACTTAAATGTTCTCATAACAGGGCAATGCTTATGCCAGCACACAAAATCCCTGCGGTATTAGTTAACGACGACCCTAAGAACATAGTTACTGATGAGCTGTTGCGTAAATATGGAACACGCATGACTCTCGATGAGGCTTGCTCCGAAATTGGTGTTAAGTCGGATAGTGTAGCCAAACGTATAGGACAGGTCAGATATAGGCATTATGCATTAACTCGCCAACTTGAAAGTGCAAGGGTCTTTAGTGGAAAAAATAGCTTTTTCTGGACGGAGTCTATCGCAAGAATAATTTCCGAGGGTAATTCCGATGAAATATCAATTTTTAACTAAAATCATTATTCCCCTGCTAGTGGGATTTGCTTTTTCTACCTCAGTTCTTGCGGATGAGGGTAACACCCCAACGTCTCAATCCCCTCAGACCACCAGTGACGACCTCGCTGGTGGTCAGGCATTTCTGAATGGAAAAGAGGAAGGTTGGTTCTGGCGTAAATCGCCACCTGAGCCAGTGAAGAAAAAGCCAGTGAAGTTACCTCCTCCGCCGACTTTACCGCCTCAAGAAACGCCTAAACAGGTTGCTCAAACACCTATGGAGTCGACTCCAGAACCTGCCGCAACTGAAAAGCCCGGCCCGGCTCCGTTCACCGTAGCCTGGTTTAATGAAAACATTCAGAAACTACGCAACCAGGCCATCGACAATCCTACCCAAGAAAACGTTAGGGCATATTTTCTGGCCCAACGCATTATGCTGGATAAAGCCAGCCGCTTTACTGATATGGCTAGGTTGGTTACTTCTACCGACCCCCTCATAGATGAGAATAGCCGCCGCTCAACCTCAACATTTGGGGCAATGGATCAATCGAATGAAGCTGAAAACAATTCGAGAACGGTCATAAAAGACGTAGCGACAAAAGCAGGATTGTTTTTCTTCTTCCGTGGGGAAAACTGCTCCATATGCGTAAAGCAAGCTTCTGTTATGAATACGTTTAGTTTCATGACAGACATGAAGGTCATCCCAATTTCACTTGATGGTAAACCTCTTCCAGGGAATATTTACCCGGACTGGAGGCCTGATTCTGGCCAGGCATCAAAGCTCCAAATATCAAACGCACCTGCGATAGCTCTGGCAATCCCGCCATCTACAACACGCATTGTCTCATTTGGGCCTATCAGTGCAGACCAGTTAATTTCAAGAACAGTCCTTATTGCCCACGATGCAGGGATCATTTCTGACCAGCAATATAAGAGCACCTTGCCATATAACGATACCGGCTATATCGACTCAAACATTCTGAATGACATGCCTAAAGACCTAACTCAACAACCTGATGAGTTTATCAAATATATACAAGCTAAAGCTGGCTACGGTTCGACACCTAACCCAAATGCTAATAACCCGGGGGAAAAATGAAGATTTCGCGCAACTATAATATAAAGAATGTATTCCGTAGAAACATTCTTGCAATTTCTATCTGCCTCTCCGGGTTGACAGCTTTTCAATGCGAGGCCACCAGCATTAGTACTCAGCTAGACAGTATGTTCGGCTCTATGTCGAATGTTACAGCTCCCGGTGATTATCAGAGCGTTACACGTGATGGATATACCGGTGGCGGATTTGTTCTACGTAATAAGCTCCGTACATTGACACCTATTAGTATTAGTCTCCCTTCTGCGTCGGGAGGATGTGGAGGGATAGACCTTTTCGGCGGGTCATTCTCGTTCATCAACGCTGATCAGTTCGTCCAGATGCTACGTAATATTGCTTCTAATGCTGCCGGTCTAGCTTTCCAGTTGGCCCTGAACGCTATGGATGCCGTTCTGGATAATGCTATTTCGAAAATGCAGGCAATCATCCAGCAGATGAACGATCTGACCGCAAATTCGTGTCAGTTAGCGAAGGGGTTGTTAGTCGACACTGCCTCTGCATTTGGTGACAGTGCAAAGGCTGCTGTATCTTCTCAGCTGTCCTCTGATGGCCTCTCAGACCAATTTAAAGCCATGTGGGGCAATATGGGTGGTGGTAAAGCACCCGACGTACAAAAACAAGAGGCAGGGAAAAGAAAGGCATGTGACGATTACGGTAACATTGTGTGGTGTTTGCTCCAGAATGGTAGCTTTAGTAATCAATTCATCGGCTCCGAAGATGAGCAAAAAGAACTTATTATGTCTATGACCGGCACCATCATCGTCGGTAGCCAGTTGGGTACAGATAAAGATGGGTCAGCTAAAAAGAGTGTGGTTAGGATTGCTCCACTCGCAACTTCAAATGTCCTGGATTCTTTTATAAATGGTGATGATAGTTTCGATTTCTGGTCTTGTTCAGGTCAGACTAGTACTTGTGAGAATCCCAAAAAACAGACCAAAATAATTAAAGGTCTCGCTGCCAATATCACACTCTTCTTTATCGATAACGGATATTTGAGCTCGGCCAGAACTGGTTCAAACCCTGGGGATGCTAAATTACGGCAAGCAAACTACTACAACGTAGCTGGTGCTACCAGTAAAGCGACTCAAATTGCACGTCATGATTTAGCCGCATCTTATTCCTATATACGTGAACTATCTCCTGTCATAGCCTATTCAGCTGCTTATAACTACCTCAGCGAAATGCTTACGGCTGCTGCGACCGGCGCACGGCTCCAGCAGGAAAATGATAAATCGGCGTCAGTTTATTATAAGGATGCTGGAGAGCTAATCGAAAAGGCAAGGCAAAATCTGTATGTCTCCTATAACGCCATGATATCCCGTTATGGTGGCGAGGCCCGTATACCTGAATCATTCAGCAACTATATGACAACGCTTCCGCAGGTTCATTATGAATCTGAAGGTTCTCTTGATGGCTCGCTCTAACAAGGTAACTTAATATGAGTGAATGGAACGTATATACTGTTGGCAACATTGAATTTATTTATAATATATTCAATTCCGTTGCCATGTTATTGAATGATGGCACTTACGGATCCTTGTTTAGGATTTCAGCACTCATTGGTGTAATTTGTGTCGTGCTTGCTGCTGCTATATCAGCCGGGAAATCATTATCCCTTTCTCATATGTGTGTGGCCGTCGTGATGTATTACCTGTTTTTCAGTGTATCGATGCGCACCAACATTGAAGATGTTACAACGGGTAAGTTTCGTGCTGTTGATAATGTACCAGCGGGATTAGCCGTTGCCGCATCTGTACTGTCTACTGTTGGGTATGCAACTACCGAGAAGATGGAGCAGGCATTTTCTGTCCCAAGCATGACTGAGTATGGGTCTCTGGATCCCCTTTTCACTCTGGCCACTTTATACGACACATTGAAAACGCCAATGCGCTGGACGGGTCAAACTGGTGCTTACGGTGATCTGGACGCAAGCGTTTCAAACTATGTGAAGAACTGCGTAGGCAACGATATTATTCGTGGGTCTAAAACCTTTGCTTCAATGTATCGCTCTAATCAAGGTGTATCAGGGCTAGCCTCGAACGATTCCTTCCAGCGGGTTGTTATTTACGACAATGTACGTAGCGGCTGGTCTACCAGTACTGAAGAATCTTCAAATGGGGGCTCACTTTATACCTGTTCTGACGCGTACACGAAACTTAAAGGACTCGCTACCCAGAACGCTTCTAGCCTGGACTCAGCTTTTGCCAGCTCTTATACCGCATCCGGGCGCACTTGCGGTGGTGCGCCATGCTCAGGTTCAGGAAAAGCCCAGGAAGTACTGAATTTCTTCAACATAAGTGGCACTGATATTCGTGATTTCCAATTGATGTTGGTCATGTACCCTCATTTCAGGGAACTGCCAATGTACGGACTCGAAAGCTCATTTCGTGGTGCTGCTGCTGTAACTCGCGCCCAAACCATGACTCAACAGGCATTCCAATGGTCTTCTTCTGGTTCATCATTCTTGAGCTGGATGGGTTCATTTATGCCGATTTTCCAGGGAATAATATACGCACTCGCACCATTTATGGCCTTCCTTTTCGGTCTGGGTATTATGGGTTTGCGACTGGTGATGAAGTACTTCCTCGTTATCATCTGGACATGGACTTGGCTTCCCCTCGCAGCGGTCGTCAACATGTATGTGTTAAACAGTATCCGTGATACGTCAAGCCAAATTCTTGTCAGTTCGGGTTCTGGCGGACTTAGCTTTGCTCAGCTTTATCAGCTCCTGTTTGAGACTCAAAAAAGTATAGGTCTTGCTGGTAATTTATACGCGATGATCCCGGCCCTGGGTGGATTCATTGTCTGGGGCAGTTCTGTTGCCTTTAACTCTCTTGCAAGCTCAGCAGCAGCACCTTCAGCTGCCGATACTAAAACTCTCGCACCTGATGTCACCAACGCTCCTGCGATAAACAGTCGTGGTTCCGATGTTGAATTTAACCCAACACAAGGAACTATCATGGGTGGGTCTTCTGGCACTCTCCCTGCCATTGACATGAAAAAGGTCGCTACTCACAACCTGTCCAGCGCTAAGCAAGAACTAGATTCAGCATCCAGTTCCTTGACTGCCCAATCTGGAGCAATGATTAGCCAGGTGGCCAGTAACATGAATTCTGGTGGACATTCGCAAGTTTATAGTGACGCTTCCAATGCAGCATTTGCCAGCCTGAGCAGCTCAGATCGTGCCCTTGTCAGTTCTGTGGCTAAAGAACAAGGTATTTCTGATATGCAGGCGCTTGTCTCTATCGCCAAAGGTGATGTGAGTGTCGGTGGCGGTGCGGGAAGTTCAAGTGCTGGTGTTGGTGTTAAAGGTGGAATGTCACGTTCAGAGGCAGAAAGCAGTGGCCTGAGTAATGACAACAGTGCTAAGTACGGTTCTACAGACAGCGCCTCGTCGCACAAAATAGACAGTGCGACCCAGTCACGCATCGTCAATACCGCAGCAAGTGCGATGTACCAGTCCTTATCGCAAGAAGGTGAGAGTTCTCAATCGACTCGTTCTTTTGCTGAGGCAAATCAAAGAATGCAGTCCGCACAAAAGAACTTCCAGGAAGCAAACTCCTTCGTTTCAAGTACCTCAATGGGCCAGACAATGAATGCTGCGCAACTTGCTACAGCCATTGGTCGTAATCATGATGCACAAGCAACATTGACTCAAACCCTCGCGGCGCACCCGGAACTGTCCAGCAAAATCGCCGGTGATGCAGCGAGCCTGACCTCTTTAGGTATGACTCACGAAGACGCGCATACCTTTGCTCAATTCAAAGCAGCCAGTGAACTTGGTGTTGCCGGTGCAGTAGCTGCCAAAGCCGGGTTCATTAACGCTGATTCCAGCCCAGTACTGACGACAACTGCATCTGAGCAATACCGTGGCGTGAGTGGTGGAGCTGAAAGCGCTGGTGGCCGCGCAGTTGCTGGTGCAGCGGACGTTGGCAACTCCGTTAATGCAGTAACAGGCCGATCTTACGGAGCGCTTGGTGAAGCACATGCGTCATCGTCTGATGGTTATGGGCAAGGCCAGGTTAATACTGTCGGGGGACAGAATAGCGGTGCAGTTGAGCAAATTCACAAGGGAAATGAGGGTGAAGTCATGACGAAAGCGGGTAACACCGCCGCAAATGATTTCGAAAACAACCACTATAATCTTGGCGGTATTACTGGCGATTTTAATAAACTCGTTTCTCATGTCAGTAATGCGTTCAAAGAAAGCCCGGTATATGAACAGGTACATGATCAGGCCAGAACCATCGCTGGGGAAATTCCGCTTGGTGGAGATGCAAACCGCGAAGCGGCGCGAGATTCTATTGTGAACTACTACGCCATGACTAAAGCTGGAGCGTCTGAGCAACAACTTTCCCAGGCCCGCAGTGACATGATGGCACGTATTCAACTCGCGACGGGTGGTGAAAATGACAATGGAACGGTTATGGGCGGAAATACTGCTCTTGCCCGTGGTATTGCAGCCCGTATTGATAATGCCGGTTTAGACCGTTCAGCCAATGATGGCTCCATTATTCAACAGGCTACTACTGCACTGAATACCGATCGCCAAACCCACGAATACAACACCGGTGGCATGGCCAACAACCTTGGAGGGATGCATCAGGCATCAAATGGAGGTTCTGCTGTGGGTGATGGCGTCCCTTACGCGATGGGAACCCACAACCAGGGATACGGCGAGGCTGAGACAATGACCGTTAATGCCCAAGGTGCTGAAGGTCATAATGGTTTAAACCAGAACTCAAACTATGGTGGGTCTGAGACAACAAACATTAATACCCAAGGCGCTGGTGGTCATAGTGATTCAAATAACGGAGGTACAATGTTCAGTGATCCGCCACCTGCACGTGCAACCCAGTCGCATCAGGAGTATGTACCTGTGCATCCACGTAATAAAGAGAACAATGGAGGTCATAGTGGTGGAAATGACGACATGATAATTTCATCGAGTAAGTGATTCGCAATAAAGCCCTGCAATCTTGCAGGGCTCTTATGTGGTCACGAACATGTATACGACAGGAAGGCTCAGTAAAGAATAGAGCAGAATATAAAACTCCCACATACGCTCACATTTGCTCTTGAACGTTCTGCCATTTTTTCCACGTCCCCTCTTACCATTTCCACCACCATAATCTGAATCGCTTGGCCCCGATAATGGGATAAGGCCAGTAATACCAAACATGTCCATAAGTACCTCCAGTCGGTAATATTCAAGACGCTGAAAACACCCTCGTTTTGCCGTCCTTCTTTATTGTCTGAAACCAGTCTGTTTAATACGCTGCCTGCTTAATCCTTCATTTTAGTAGCTTCGCATAGAAATGCTGGCTGACGAAATTTAGTTACCGAGATCTCTGATTTCATAATCAGTAACCACGACAAAGGTGATCATAGAATGAAAAACCTTTTCCGCAAAAAATGGTTTTACAGACCACTCTGCACAATAACGATGTTATGTCACCTTGGTGTTGTATCCTACGTGCCGTATGCCTTTTCAGCAACGCCCCAGGAAAACGTTACATCTGCCACTAATTTCTATAAAACACTGCCGCAAGTTTCAGCTACGTCAAATGGTACGGTTCAGTATGGAAAAGGCCAGGCCGTTGATTTGAACTCTGCTTATCCAAATCAAGGTTCATCAACTTCACTGGATAGCCTGAAAGGAACCTACGGAGATGACAGCAACACGCTAAAACTGGGCAATACAACCAACGCCAATCTGAAAACCGAAAATTCACTGCGCGGCGAAGCTTACCGAACGCTGGTGGGCTCAACGAAAACTACAGCAAACATTAAACCTGATGATTCCATCTTTGATGGCCATAAAGACTTCCTGGAGAATCAGGATAAGTACATGCAAGATCTTGGTGATTGTTCTATGACCAAGACCATGACGAATAAGGACACCGTCAACCATATCCCTGATTATCGCGAATGTACCCGTACCACAAGTGTCAGCGGCACATTCACCCTCTACCATCCTTACGTTGCCGGTATGCTCTCGCATTATAGTGGCGCGGCGAACATCGGTTCTTGCGGCACTAACTGCATCGAACTCTGGCTCGGGACTGTCGGTGATAACTACTGGGACGGCAACTGCACAATATTTGAACAGGCAATGGCCGTCACTGTCTACAATCCCCAGGCAGTTACCAGCGCCAAGATCATCAGGGCTAAATGGGATGATTACATGCAGATTTATGTCGGTGGTACAGATAGGGGTAGTTTGGTTTGGGCAGGGCCAAAAGGTTTAAACGTCTTCCCGCCAGAGACATCAGGAGCCTGTGAATTAAAAACAAGCTGGGATCAGTCGATTAATGTAGATGTAACAGCACAAATCCGAAATACCCCCCAAAATGGCGTTCTTAATTTCAAAAACCGTGTGTCAGTGACTGGCAGCGGCGAAGGTTATGCTCTCATTTATATTTACTTTGACCCAAACAAAATTATCTCGGATAACGCCTGGACTGTTGATAAACCTGAACAATTCGATACGTTGCTGAAGGCCATCAACGCCGGGTATTGCCAGAATTACACGGTAACCTGCCGCGAGACAGTCATTCCTGATGCAAATGGGTGCGCAACCATAAATGGCGCACGTATCTGCGAAAACCAGCTTGCTAAGCCGCCGATCGGAGGTCTCTCACCTTTCTGTAAGTCTGCAACGGTAGTTTCCAACTGCGGAACCGACGGTGGCGTTAACAATACTTGCAAGCAGTACGATGCAAACACTGCATGTAAATTCATTAAGTCCACTTGCATAACAGGTGCGGAGGGTGACAAAAATGGGTGCTGGCAGGCAACCGAGGTATGGGATTGCGGAACGGATGTCGTTGTACCCAATACCTCCTCCACCGATACCTATACTTGTCCTGGCGCTGTGCAATGCCTTAATGGGTCTTGCCTACAGCCTTCTGCTGAACCAAGCGGCGATTTCAACAAAGCAGTTGCAACTCTTCAGGCCGCAACTTACGCATTGAATGAAATGAAGTGTGGCGATGATACTGACGAAACCAACCGTTCCTGCACTCTTTTTAAAGGTGAGTCTGCACAATGTAAATCGGCGATGGGGGGATGGGTGGATTGTTGTGATCAGCCCGTAGATGTCAGCTGGATTCAGTATTTGCAGTTGTCCTACTACACTCTAAAAATTGCTGATGCTGTCTCTGTAAAAGCCGGTATGTTCGAACAGGGAAAAGGTATTTTTGACATGGGTTCCGAACTTATGACTAATGCCATCGATACAATAACTCGACCAGCTATTTCCGCTTTCAACAGTCTGGTTGGGTCGGCAGGTACTGAAGCGGCTCAGCAAGCTACAGAAGCAGGTTTGTCCGGTTTGATGAATCAGGCTATAGGAGCGCTGACGAAACAAGTTGCTCAATGGACTCTTGATACCTTCGGCCCTGCTGCGACGAATCTGATATTTGAAAGTGCGGCCTCTGGCGGTGGCGCAGCCGTAACATCGTCTGGCCTGGCTACATCTGTTCAATTGTCGTCAACTATTGTTTCGGCAATATCCGTGGTTGGATATGCTTACATGGCGTACCAGATTGCTAATATACTGGTCAACATCATCTGGGCTTGTACTCCTGATGAATTTAAGCTTGCCGTTAAGAAAGAAACAAAATTGGCCGTGCATATATCCAGCTGGTGTGAAACAAAGTTTCTGGGTGTCTGTATCGAGAAACGGTCAAGTTATTGCACGTTTGATTCTCAGATTGGTCGCATCATTCAGGAACAAGGGAGACCAATGTTAGGTATCGGCTGGGGGGATAAAAAGAACCCGGATTGTCGACCACTGACGTTAGAAGAATTTGGACGGATTGATTTTAACAAACTCGATTTGTCAGAGTGGATTGGTTCACTTTACGAGGCGAAACTTTTACCTAAAGCGTCGGAAATAAATCTGGATAAGATAACCGGTAAAGGAAACGTATTGAATATAGATGGATCTCGCCAGAACTCCCTGGAGCGATTCCAGAGCGGTGTTGACAGTATCGATGTTGATGCGGCGAAATCTAGCACAGAGGCTGTTTTGAAAACTCAATAGCTTTGCAGGATAAGAAGCCCCGACTTTATGTCGGGGCTTTTTTTTTACTTTCTGAACAGGTATTGCTTACCGTCACTGAATACCATTGGTTCATGTTCAGGAGAGCCTGGTAAGAACAGAGCCCGCTGAGCACCCAGTTCTTTACTCATTTCTTTAACCAGACCTACGTTAGAGGCTCGTGTTGCATAGAGGTTGAAGCAGTCATTACCGATAATGAATGTCACCTGACCGCTGGTGCTGATAGGTGGTTTCGGCAACGTTGGAGCTATATCAGCATACGATACCCAATCACCGTTCGTCGCTTTCCGACGAACTGCATTTTCAACAGCACCGCCTTTCCCCTCACACATCCCACCAACTTTGTATCCATCCATCCGGGTTAGTGTTTTCCAGAAAATCGCATTGACCTCACGCTCATTATCTTCCTGAGATTTACCGTTCCATGACGCGACACGCACCACGCCATCAACAATAGCAGTAGGCTGTTGGGCCGTTAAAACAGACAGCACAGGGATGAAAGATGTGTGTGTCGCGAAGCCCGCAGCCACATCGGCCACTCCATTACCTCCCAGGTTGGTTACACCTTTTTCACCAGCCTTAACCGGGGTTTTGAGAGGGACAAGCTGCCCATTGGACGCGAAACCGTTATAGATAAGGTATTGATCGCCAGCATCGGTGATCTGACGTAAATCCATCGCTCGGGCAAATTTCAAAGCATCAGATGGATTGCTGTCAACCGGCATAGCTGGTGGTTGAGAAGCCGCGCAACCAACTAACATCAGCGATACCAAAGCAAGACCAGAGATTTTCTTCATTTTATTTTCCTTGGGACACCAGTAGGTTTGTTATTCAATACTAACCCGACTCATTCACGTGACGAAGTATCCAGGCAATAAAAAAGCCCGTTAAAACGGGCTTTTTTATGAAATTTAACTTAGTCACTTACGAGCTTTCATTTTCAGCTTCTGTATCAGAGCAGAACGGACAAATATGTTTTTTCCGTGGACGGTCACAACTCTGCGGTGAAATAAATGAAAGATCGCAACGGTAACACCTTACCATACGTATTTCTTCAGCTCGAAAATCACGAGCAAGAGTCCAGGCCTCGTTGGCATCAATCATCATTTTCGAGGCTTCTTCCGGGCGGAATTTAAGGTTTAGTTCCCGGTAGATTTCGAACGCACTCACCACATCAACGATGTTGTCACTGTTGTTTGGGTCTTTCGAACGACGCAGATAGATGCTCATAAAATTGGTTGCCTCAACCTTTTTATGTGTCGTATTGAGCAGCGTCTCTGAATGTTTAAGTCGTCCGATTGATACATCACTCAGATGGAACTCTTTTCGCAAAAAATCAATAACACGGTCACTTGCATTAAGCGAATGCACAATGATCTTTCTACGAAATCCTAATTTTACCATTTTCTGTGTTAAAGCAAATTTATCTTCATCCCGGACAAGAGCAGCCTTCATAATCAATTACTCCAATGAGAATAGCGCGACTGTAAGTAACCTGTTAATTCTAAGGTTGGGTTGGGGGCTCCAATAACTGTACTGAAGTCACAATCTACTAAATCGGCAAATGGACGAATAGGTTTAAAATATATTTTGCCGGTTATGATTGCATCGATTGTTTGTGCATCATCCATACGTTCGACAAGCTGTACGGTTTTTTCATTATCAAACCAGTAGAACGTTTGGGCAACAGTCCCCGTATTAATGAAAACACGAACACTGAATACCAGCAGGGCAAGCCGTAGGATGTATGAGTCATGACGAACGAATTTTTCTACCTCAGTAGATATCTTGCGCTCGGGATCATGACAGATATTAAAGATGGGCAAGTCATACTTCTCCATCGATAAAGCGAGCTTGGCCTGATTAGATTTCTCTATCAAAAATTCCCGGTCTCCTTCTGCTAACTCAAAAGGGCTTTTATACAACGATTGCGCACGGGTAATAATTGAGATGGCAGTCTGTAGAAAATACAAATTTTGATTAATCATTTTCGATAAGCCTCTTCCATACGCGTAATACGCGCTGACCATATTCACGAGCCTTGCCTTCCAACTTAGGGTTTTGAGTGTTGTATCCACCTATCGCCAGTTCTATATCGCCAGGGTTAGCTTTGATGGCTGCACACAAAGTCTTTGCCCCGATTCGGATGTTTGTATCGACATCCAGGAGTTCTTCAGGATGGTTAACATACTGTCCGTTCCAACGAAAATTAATTTGAACGATTCCAATATCTGTTACCGGAGTGGCTGAGAGATAGCGGGCTAGCGCTCTCTTTGCATCTTCATAACTTGTCGGGTAATACGACCCATAAACATAGTTGTTCAATGCCCAGGGGCTGGGAACAACATACCCCTTGGTTCCTGCATTATTTTTACTCTCGGTGAGTGCCACCGCGTAGAGAAGGTACGGATCGAGGCCACACTCTTTCTGGGAATGCTTTTCCCAAGAAGTGCCACGAAGATCTACAAGCCTGGCGTTCGTACTCGTGCAGTAAGCAGCACATAGTAAAGCGAGCACCAAACTCTTCGTTGCTATCTGCATTTCCCCTCCCCACAAACCCTACAACGGCATCAACTTATGCGAACACGCCTTGGTGTAACCTTTTCATTAACGCCGCTATCTTGATTGTCGCCTGTCTCCCCAACGCCCGATTTATCTCCAGGATTGGGATCCGGTATTTTTCCAGCAATCTCAGGCTTACTGGTAAGGTTCGCCGTCGATAACTGGTCATCTTTAACTTCGAACTCTTGAATATCACTGCCCACACAAAATGGCGGGCCTGTATTGACTATATCGTTGCTAACCACGTGACGAAATTTTGGTTCAGTGTCCTCATTTACTTTGGGTAAGTGGCCGTCTCTCTGACTAGTCATCAGACCAGTCTCATTTTCTGTATTCGGCCCACGGACTGATTTCTTCTGTTCTGATTTACGTTTTTTTGAAGTCTCACGGACGATACCGGGTATAAAACTGTCACCTGCTAGCAATGCTCGGTTTGCCAGCGCCAATAGTGAACTGCTGCGCTGGCCAGACTGTTTTGATTCCAGATAATTAATCAGCTCTGGAAACAGTATTGGATTAATCGTCACTCGAACTTGCATGAAACCCCCTTTGCTCAATCATCGCCGTAAAGCATCAAGTCAACGCCATAGTTCCAGAAACCAATGGCATTACTGGCAACAGGCAACGGGCTCGATACGATCCTGGCTCGGGGGAATTCTTCTCGTATGGTCTGTTCGTAGAACCTTGTCCCACCACCGGCAGCTGCAATGATATGGACTGGCCCGAGAACCCTTGTCGATTTTCGCAACTCTTTGACTACATCACTGGCGATGGAGGGAATAGCTTCTTCAAGCAGAGGACGTAGGGAAATGTGGCGGAACCCATTAAAGAAAGACTGCTCATTGTTACGGAGAGCGATTTCAATAATTTCTGGTAGATCATCAATTCGCTCTTCCGGGTTATCGGCATTAAGGCGGTTCACAATGCTTTCGATAATTGCACTGGTTGCTTTTAATGATGAACCTGAAGAGCCTGATACCCTGCTTCCGCTCTTAAAGGCGATGTAGTCCATCGAGAAGAAGCCAGGGTCAACCACGAGAATGGTCGACTTCTCTAATTCTTCCTGACTGATAAGGCCCGGTCTGTTAACGATGTCATTGATGACACCAACGCCCTGCTGAAGAACGAGGCATTTTTTAACAGTCACTGTTTTTCCTGGCGCAATAGTAAACGTACCGGTGAGCCTCGCAGTCAGTTTCGCGCGTTCACTTTCATTAGCAAGACGGACAGGTAAACCAGTTACTACCAGGTCGATTTCATTGCCTGCTTTAGCAGTGATTTTATCCAGTGAGGCCAGATATAGTGCCAGGTACATTTCTGTCATGTGGTAACGGTCATGCAGCTCACGCGCATCGGGGCGTTCGGTAAAAGCCCGCCATTCTTTACCTCCTGGGTACACCAACACTTCATGTTCGCAGCTACGCTTTACCAGCCGCACATCATCTACTGGCTCATTCGTAGCGTAGGCCGGATAAATACTGACTGTGGGTTTGTCATCCGCTGAATCCCCTACAGCAATTTTTACATTGCTGTATCCAATATCAATTCCGCAGACAACCAATTTGTCATTGCTCATTCGTTAACCCTGCAAGTTAAAAATGAATTACTGCCACTCCGATAACATTTGAGCGCCAAAAAGGGGTTCGCACTAACGTAAAGAAAGGTGGCCTCCCTCTGTCAACGTCGGGAATTAACCGTTAACAAGTTGTAACATGGTATTCAAACGATCATCGATTACCATTTTTTTTATCGGCAAAACGTCCCCATTTTTGACATTAATAATGGCTAGATACGGACGTTTAAAATGTCAGATATGTACATAAATGCTGCATGAAACTGGACGTCATATATGGCTAAATCCGGCCCTAAAAACCTTAACCCCTAACCTAAATCAGACTGAGGAAATTAGGTGGTAATGTATGAGGGCAACACATTTAGATTGGCTTTCCGCCTGGGGATTTCGCGGAGTATATATACTAAAAACACATGCTTCGGTGAGGTGAATTAAGGTATGTTGTGGCGATTACTCAAGGGTACACTTCGTGAAAATTTTACTTAAGCACAAGTTATAATTTCACTTAAATATGCATATCTCCCCTTCACTTCCCCCCCAAAAAAACTCTCTCAAACTAGTATATATACCTACAAAATGTGACATAAATCACTATGAAGTTACTGTGATTTAGGATTGATCCTGAAGACGGAGGGAGGTGATGGAAGTTTCAGCTGCGTTTGCCATTGTATTCTCCAGAAAGGTAACAAAAAGTGGAAAAGCCAGAAACATAAGTTTCTGCCATATCATATAGCGACTCTACATAATCGTTTACTAAGAGGTTTGTGCAGCGGTGGGCGTCATCCCGTTAATCGCCTCTACATTAGGGGAAGTAAGTTTCCATTATATTCCCCAGAAACCTATTAAAAATCAGAAATGCCCAGAAACGTAGTTTTCTGCCATATCATATAGAGATTGGCAAACTGCTTGATTAAAATAAAATGGCTTGATAAAAGTACCCGTACAGATAGATATTAATAGCTCAATCACCAGATTGCCATTGTATTCTCCAGAAACATGCAAAAAATGAGAACACCCAGAAAGATACTTAACTGGAGAATCAATCTTTCCTGTTTTGGAACTGAAAACTAAAAATCGAACCTGAAAAGGAGTTTTCTCTTTCTCCAGAAACATAGAGTTCTGGCGTAATAATAGAGATTCTCTTTTTTGGGGTTAAGTCCTAATCAAAAAACATCGAGGTGGTTTTATGCAACTCGTCGGGTACATCAATGATCTGGAAAAGGCTCGTGATGCGGTTGATTCAGCCGCAGAACTTCTGTTTAACGAGGCCAATAGTCTTCGGGAGGAATACTGGGACAAAGCTATTGCTGATGACGAGAAGGCACGGTACAGCTTTAACGTAACCAGGCAAGGAACAACTATCAGGATCCGCTGGGCCAGATTGACACCTTTGCGCAAAGCTGGTGGAGGCATTGATCGTGTCGTTCCCAAATACCTACCTCTCAACAAAGGCGAATCATATCCACCAGCGAAATTTAAGGATGCAAGCCAGCGAGAACTTGCGCTTATCGAACTGTATGAAGGTCAGCTTATTTGGTTGCGTGATGAGTTACGAAAAAACCGTGCAATTCGGCAGGCACTTTCACTTCGAATAACTCACCTAAGAAAACAGCTTTAGAAATACAAACCGCTCTGGAGTAAACATAACGGATATACATGAATACCAGGCGATGACCTGGTATTTTTGTTAGTGAGCCTTCAGGCGATCTGTTAGTGAGCCTTCAGGCGATAGCGGACTTATCGCGGCGGAAATGAATCAGGATGATCGCAATATGATCGCGAGTGTTTTCGCCCGGGTATGATCGGGTGGGAATGCAGCGGACTATTTCGCGGGCGCGAATATGGAAGGTAAACAAAGCGGAAGCGATAGCGTCGGTTTTCTCTATTTTTACATCGGGAGGTTGAGCATGGTAATAATCAAACCGCACGATGTCGGAGGAAAGATGAATTTCCTCCGGGGGTTTTTGTCGCGGCGAGTACCGCTTAGAAATTGTGATCGGCTATCGAAACGGACAATATGAAGTCGATACCCTCGTTCGGAATAACTTCCCTCCCGATACACGCGTAAACAAAACGAAACCATTAACAAATTATCGCTCAGATTATCAAAGTGGATCATCTCCGTCTCATACCAGCCAAATTCCCTTGTAAACCGATCTGTATTCGCAAAAGGATCCGTTATTGGGATAAAACCACGCCAGAATCGCCTCAGAACGATTCTGAGCTTATCCCCCTGGTATTTTCACGATCGGATTGATTAAAACGCGCCTGAGCGTTTTGAGCGCGTTTTGTAGATCGACATATCTGTAAATTTCCTGAGTATGGTTTGGCTATGCCCTGATTTTGTTCCGAACGGGGAAGCCGTTATGATTAGGTCTGAATGTAAAGCACTTGTAGAGGTGATGCGGTATGAGTCACGAGCGCATTGAGGTTTTTGGTGATGGAGGCAGCTGGATAGCCGAAAGGCTTAAGTCATTCAGGTTAACGATCTTGGGTCAAAGTGAGTCGTTGTCTATCGTCAGGAACCCGACTGACAATTCTGCCTGGGTGACTCACGATGATACCGGCCTTGTTTTATGTCCCCTCCATGTTGATGGTTCGTTGGCCCCGGATATCGCTGAAGCTACTGAGACGGTGGAGAAATACATCTCCCGAGTGAGCCCTGCGGGAATATCAGCACGGATAAAGCAAGCCCGTAACCACCTGGATAGAATTGCCGCACCGGTAGACTCACGTTCTGCGGCAGCACTGTTAAGACGTGGCGGAATCCCGATTCTCTCACTGCGAACCACGGAATATCTGAAGTGGTACGAGTTGTTAGCGAGACTGGCGAAAGGTCAGGCTCTGTCACCATCCATCTGGGTGGATAACTACCTTGCCGGTGATACACCAGAAAGTGCATGGGCTAATGGACGCGGACTCTATGAGTTAATCAACAATGGGAATATGACATCAGCCAATACGATTTTCCCGGTCTGGTATTCTGTAGCTCTCGCACTGGGAAGATTCACAACAGAAGAACTACCTGTGATGAACGCCTGGCCGAGCTATTGTGATGGAACCCGTGTGGAGAGTTTTATCCAGTTGTATCGTGATTAATTCTTATTCATATGTCATATGATTAACGCTAAAGAAGATCTGCGGTAAGTCTGGCCGTTACCCGGAACCCCGGGACAGACCGAAACTTGCTTTCGGGTTGTCTCGGGGTTGGCCGAGCGAAGCGCTGGCAAGCACCACACCTATTTTGAGGAGAAGCCAATGTTAATTTCGTATAAGAGCAAATTGAAATTAGGATCTATCGCACTATGTTCATTTGGTGTAGGTATGGGCGTTATGCTATCAAAAACCGTTCCACTATCTTTAAGCGCTGTAGTAGTACTCGCCTTTTTCTGGTTACTCTCAATCATTTGTTTAGGGGTTGCTGCTTTCTTTTGTTCCGATTGAAATTGTGTAGTTCATACAGTACCCCGAATAATCCCCGCCTTTGTCAGTAGATAACCGTGAGGCAGACCGAAACTTGTTTTCGGGCTGTCGAGGGGTTGGCCGAGCGAAGCGCTGGCAAGTACAGACCATATTGTTCCCCCTGCATTTCTCATCGCTAAATTCTTTCTTGAAATATCGTCAGATTCCCTGTTTGTCACCCACCAGCCTCATGTTGTTATTGACCTAACTGCCATTCAATGGGAAGCAACAATGTTTAATTTAATCGCGAAGGCTAAAGAAGCAGGTTATCAATTCTGGATCAGTGCCTCCAAGGTACTGACAGTTACTACCGGAACCGAGATGGGGCTGACGATTATTAAAACTGTAACTGATATTAACCCTTGCTTGCTGGTGGCGGAGTTAATGAACCTTGGGATCACGTTATCCCCAGATAATAATTATTTCTGCTGGTTGGATAGCGAAGGTGTCCTTTGGGCCGTTGACCGCCACCATCTCTATCGAGGAAATACAGGGGAGCATGGGGTAAACTGGGATGTCGTCTATCATCACGGCATGGTAATTAATACCCCTGAGCAGGCATCCATCCTTTTCAAAATTCCCCACATTGGGCGCTTTACTGCCACTGTAATGTATAGCGCTGGCTATACACCCGACTGGGCTCTTCCAGCCTTTGTTGATTTTTCTGGTGAACCGGATCATGAAACAATACTGTCGTGGTTATCCGAGGTAGGCATTCGTAATGCAGGAATGCATCTCGAAGATATTGAGTTTCTTTCTGTTGAAGAAAATCCCGACGCTTATATCTCTCTTTAATGAGGTCTCTGTATGTCAAACGTTAAACCTTATTCCTGGGTAGTTCGCTTCGATGTTGCTCCTCAGTGGGTAGCTGACGGCTTTATCATGACAGATACCACAGCTCTCGAAATGCTATCTGATGTTATCAACTATGCAAACGATCACGAACTTGCCGCATTGGTTATTTCAGCACCCGATGCAGAAAGAATTTCCGAGGAGCAAGGCTATTTGGCTTCTAACAATGCGGAGCTAATGCGTCAGGTGCTAATCGGCTCACCGCAGGCATATGCTAAAGCATCTGTGGCAAATACCCTGCTAAAGGCTATAACCGCACTTGAGCAAACGCAGGATAATAAGCAGGTCGTTAAAGAACTGCATTCCAGCCTCGCTTTACTGACGGGCAATAAGCCTATTTCGGACATTATCTGGTTTCCAACCCCAGAATAATTCTTTCATAAAGAGCTTAAATCTTTAGCTCATTTATTTATGGATTTTCTATTCGTCAGCCACCCAGCGTGTGTTTAACTGAAGTTAGTAAACAAAACGAAAAACATACGCGGGGTGATTTATGAATACTGCAATTCATCAAGTACGAAATAACGTTCGTCGCACTACATCTGCACGTCCTGTTTGTTATCCAGTTCGCCCGCAGACAGAGAAAGAACTTTTTTCTGTAGGCCGCAGCCTCTGGTATCGCTACACCACTTCATTTGGCCCGTGCCGTGAAGTTCACCATCATCATGTGCAGCAGCTTGCACACCTGGTGGGTAAATCTGTTGGCTATGTTGAACATGCCATTAATCATTACCTCACGCATTGAACGAGGCGGCTTAATATGTCTACTCAAATCTATTGTGCGGTGCTTCGCCATTTCATGATGATGGCTGCATCCTCCCAGCACTCATTGATTGTGCTGAAGCAATTATATAACGCAGAGATTTCATCGAAAGCTCACCTGGCCGGTCTCTCCGTGTCCGAAGCTGAAGCGCTCCTGGCTCTACCATCCACCAGCTGGCGCAAACGCGATGATGTAATTCATGAGCTGAACATTCGCCTTAAGCAACTCACTAGCGTAGCCACACCGCCAGCTCAACAAGTCGCAAACTGAAGGAGTCTATAACATGCTGCCATTTCTCATTTTGCTGTTCTGCTCATCGCCTGAGACGGCGCGAATGATCCTAATCTACGCTACCGATGAATCTGCGGCCCGCCTCCAGGCGCTTGAAGATTTCGCACGTCTGAATGATTCGGGTTTTGCTGCTTCCGCCCAAACCCCATATGAGTGGGAGAATCCTCACGGTGACCAGCTCTTTATTGAGTCGGTATACCCGGTTCCATCCGGCGATTTATCTGCTATCCGCCGTATGCTCGGGGATGACGATGCCCCATATACCGACAAGCACCTTATTGCCGGTTTACTGGAGGACAGCCGACGTATCCAGATGATTGAACCGAATGCCGGTACTCTTTCTCGTATTGCTCAGGCAGAGCAGTACCTTCAGTAGACTTGTGTTCCGACCGCCCACCAGCAGGTGGGCTTCGGGCTAATTTCCTGTACGAGGTATGTATGCAAGGTACACCACGCTGGTGGCAGAACGGTCGTCGGGTGCAGGCCGTTCTCGCAGAGAATCAGACCGCAGATGTAAGGCTCAATATCGGCCCAGAAAATGACTTCTGGTTTACTGATGATGGTAATAATCCTGTTGCTGTGCTTAGGGTTATCGGCCCGGTCTGTCCACTGGATCCGCTAAAATTCACCTCCAGTATCACTGATGTCCTTCCTGAAGATGTCCATAGCTATAAAAAAGCCCTTCAGGAACACCAGATGATAAACCGGCCTGTCTCGTTCTATCTTGCACTTGCCGATGCCTGGTTGCTTGTTAACGAACAGCAGCCGGTTTACCAGTTCCGCATCCGAAACCAGTACAACGGCATGACTACTGAATGGAATTCCGTTGCCCGGGACAAAGTCATTGAAGTGATTAAGATGCAGCCGGAAACCGCTGAATTCCGGGTTCTCGTCCCATCGGCTCCTGAGCCTGCTGCGAATGCCCGGCAGTTGATCTCAGAAATTGAAGGTCTGCGTGAAGCTATTGGGAAACTCTACCCGGCAAATACTGATGTACGTCGTATTGCCAGAAACAGCGGCTGGATGCATGTATACGACGACACCAATGCCAAAATGAACTTTGCAGACAATGCCAGAAATACCCCTTATCTCGATGCCTTTGTGACTCAACTGCATCTCTTCCTCACAGATGATCGAGAGTAGATGTAAAACCTCCCTGAATCTTTCTGCTCTAACCAGCGCTGTCATATAGCATTTTTTTGACGGCGCTGCCGGTTGCGCTTTTATCAAACATGGTAAATACATTGTTTCATGCTGTCTGGCTCCCGGGCGCGGAGTTATCGTTGATGGAACCAAGTTGAGATATTCGAAATGAAAAGACCAACGGCACATAAAAATGACCGTCTGCCGGTGCGAAGATCTAACCCTACAACGCCTCAAGCAAGAGAGCGCGTTATTGCCGGGCTGGTGGCCTCAGCTACATCTGACTTCGTCTACCTCGTTCAGTGGCTGAAATCAGGAAAGCAGAACGGTGACCCTCTACAGCTATCCAGATGGGATAGCCTGAGAAATGCAATAAGCCACCTTGAGACGCTTGATGCTGGTGTACAACCTGACTGGCGCAAAGTCCTCACCCTGGTGTCGCGGGAAATTCATACCAGCCATAATGTCCAGGCGGTTGTTACTCCTCCGTCTAAAATCGCCGGTGGTATACTCAGCAACCTTAACGACATCAGCCAGAAGATAGCGACCGGGCTTGCTTCCCCTGACATGCTCGGCAGGCTCGATTATATGCTTCAGTTGACCGCAGGCCTGGCAGGTGGTGATGATCTGACGCAAAGCATCCGTAAGGTTTCAGACAGTGCAGAAAAAGCCCTACGTGGTTATGACAAGCCGCAGGCAAAGGCCAAAACGCCTAAACCGGCCCCACCAGCTCCTGCATTCCGGGATGATCAGACGTTCAGGCAAGAGTGTGCGCCACTGATTGGGGTTGATGACCTCTTTGTTCTGGCTAATTGCCTTATTGCGATGTCCGCCCGCCTGGGCCGTTCTCCTGTCAGCCTAGCGAAACGCGCAGCGGGTTTAAAAGGTGTGATTAAACCCGATATGCTGGCTGACCTGCTGGAGCTCTTACAGCAGGACGTGGATCTGACCGCCCTGGCCCCGCCACCCAGGGTTAAAGACGATAATAGCCGCAGTGATGGAGGTAAGCTCGTCGGTTTAACCGGGGTCGTCGAAGGTGGCGCGTCAATCGGTGCTGAAGCGCAGCGTATCATCACCGCAGAACTGAAGAAGCACTCGCCGCTCACTTCGGCGCAGCGCGTATCTTTCGATACCGCCCGTGCGGGTCTGGCGCTGGAGAGCGATACATTCCGGGTTATTGAAGAGATCAGACGTATTGCAGCATCACTCAACTGGAGACCGCTGGCTGTCGCGGCCCATGCCGCGCATAAATCGCCTGGTATCCGCCCGGAGATTGCCGGGGATGTGATCACGTTGCTGGCGCAGGATGAGGCCTTAACCACCAGCAAGCCTAGCCGTTAAGTACCTGCCGCGCTGACTACAGCTTACCTCGCGATATTGCACCAGCAGCTCAGAAATAATACCGGTATAAACGTCCGCGTTTTGCCGGTATTTTAATTCGCCCTATTTTTAGAATTAGCGATAATAGCGTTGCTTATTACGTATTTTTACACTCAGAAACCTTCGTCACATGAATAGGGTATGGTTCACTGAATAGACAAAGACGTTAAATCTGGTCAGCTACAGAAAGGAGGATTTATGTAAATGCTCTCGTTACGTTCAAACTCTTAAAAAACTGCCGCGCCTGCCTATATAAGCCAGGCTGTAGACCTGAAGTCTACAAATTTAGCGTTACTGACAATTCACAATCCAGTGAACCGGCCCACACTAAGGAGGTTATATGCGAACGCGTAACTTTAAATCTGAGTCTATGTAATCTGATCAGCTGGCGCTGCCGAGAATGGCGGACTCCGCTACCCCGGTGATAGACCGGGGTAGCAGGAAGAAAGAGTAACGATTTACCGGTTTTAAAACCAAATTTTCGTCAAATGGGATACAAGCGCCCAAGGCCGGTTCCCGTCTGACAGACCGAAGTTGTGATGTGTGCATCGCCCCCCTGGAAGTTGTTTTATTGAATTGCTGTGTGTAGTTTTGCGGGGATAATACCCCGCTTTTTTTTTGCTTATTCTTCTTCGTCACCCCACCTTCCTGTGCCATCATACGTATAGAAAATAACTTTTCACTTCTGACCCTTTTTCAGTTGAAGTCTTATGATTTGATATTCCGCTAATACACACACATTAAGGAATGAAAATGAGCAACGATATTCATAACAAAATTGCTGATGCTTTAGCTTCTGTTGGTTTAAAACTTTCCGATGGATATACCCGGGCCGCACTCTTACTGAAGATGAAAGGTTCAGTTAGTCTCAATTTTGCTGTTGATGGCAAACCTGTCACTGTCACTCTCCATATGACTGAATCGGGTGATGTTACTGCTACCACTGATTATGACGATTCAACCGCTACTGCCGCAGCAGCAGCCGCAGCCACTACAACGCCAACACAAGAGTCGGTGGAAAAACCAGCAGAAGAGTCGGTGGAAGAGCCAGAAAAAAGTAATACACGAAAAGGCCCAAGGCCTAAGTAATAACTGCGCTGGAACTACATGTTGGCATAATTATAAATATCAAAACTGGCGGGGTTAAATCCCCGCTTTTTTATGCCCGATTTCCTTCGTCACCTGAATACCCCGTGAGACTATAAGTAAACAAAACGAACAACACGGGGCAACGCCATGACCACCAGCAAAGAGAAAAATGTATTCTACGTTCACTACTATGAATCCGACTCCAGTGGTGGCGAACTGCCACTGATGCGCATTGAAGCGGAGAACGAAGATGAAGCCAACCTGATCTGTCTTCGCAACCTCGCGGATGTTTATGACGTTGATCATGACGACATCAGTCTTGAAGACGGCTTCGAAGTGAACGGCAATAGCGTTTATCTGCAAGGTATCTACCCGGCGACCTCAGAGCAGGCACTGGTAGTTGATGCGGTATTTAATATGACTTCTGTAGAACCAGTCGCTGAGGCTGTGACCGGCACGGCGGAATCCGCCTGCGGTATCAGCCTGGTCTCTGATAAGGTCTGGCTGGAAAGCTGGTTCGACCTCGAAGACAAATTTGCTGATCAGATGGCCCACGTCGCTGAAGATGACAAGTCTGATACACGCTTCTTGCTCTACCGTGACCAGGTCATCGATGTGCGTGAATGCGAGACATCTTCTGTCCCAGGCTGGGATCTCCAGTTCGGCTTGAGCGGCGGTACGCAGATGCTATTCATTCGCCTTTCTGATGATGGCGATCACGTTGCACTGGGTCTCGAATAACTGCTGCCTGCGCCCGGGCTTGTTTGCCCGGGTTGCTCCCCTCCCCTGAATCAAACCGAGTATCATGACATCATTCTGAGGAGTACCAGACGATGAGCGAAGTAAAGCACTTCAGCATCACGAAAACCGTTGATTTTTACATCAATGAAGCATCCCCGGAAATTATTGCGGGCCGCAGGATCTATCTGGAAACCGTATTGATTCCTCGCCTTCGTACCGGCCTTGCCGTGCTCAATAAGATGGGCCTGACCGAGCGTGAAGATATGGAGCTGCGCGATGTGTACCAGCGTGGCGTGGAATTTTTTGACAAATTGTTCGATGGCCCTGTCCCGCAGGCCAATACCACCACCAGCCACTAATCCGCAAATTTTGTCCTTTTTTTACTCGGCTCTGACTTCGTCACCCGGGTAACCAGTGATTTAATAAGTAAACAAAACGAACATACCAATAATCACTGGGGATGCACCATGTTTAAAAGTCTGTCTGAATTGATGACCAGCGTTGGCAAGACTGATGCGCATAAAGTCTCGATAGTCCAGGTTAAAACCGGTGTCACCTCGTGGGGCCGCAAAAACCAGTCATCCCGGCCTACGGCTGAATACCAGATCTGGATGGATACTCCTGACAACGACAGTCGTATCGTCCTGAAGCTGAATTTCGTGCTGAGTTCCCGCCGTAACCAGCCTGAGAAGAATGCGCCCCTGAATATTGAAATCAGCCAGTACGCTAACTGGGATACGGTGAAACGCGCCTGGGCGGAATGCGCTCCTGAACGCTATATGCGGCTGGAGAATGAAACGACAGATGAGTTTATGTCCACCAGCGGGGTCTGGGAAGAAGCATCCGTCATCACCAATGACATGCAGCCGGATTACCGCTACTTCTATCCAGGCACGTCCTATTACGTGGCAAACGACAGCTACTGAAGCCAGAAAACACACCATATAACCGAGGATCTACCATGACCGACGCTATCCAGACTGCCCCTGAAAGCTTCAGCCTTTCTTCCCTGACCGACCTGTATCGCACAGTGCAGGCAACCGAGTCCCACGCTCTTTCAATGATGCGTGTCCAGAGGGGGATCACCTCCTGGGGGAGCCGTCGTATAACTGACCGCCGAACTGAGGGGTTCACCGTCTTTCTGGATGCGCCGGATAACGCCAGCCGTATTACTGTTAAAACGGAGTTCGTGCTGAATGCAGCAAAGACCGGCCCTGATACGTCTAATGATCTGGTGGTGGAAGCGCGTGAACATTCAGGCTGGGATGAGAGCCGGAATTGTTTCACTGTTACCCGCGAGATCGGCGAACTGCGGGTTAATGCTGGTGGTGAAAATCATGCTGCTACACTTCGTCAGCTGTGGAAGCTGCTTCACGCGCAGGCAAAAGCCTACCAGTCCAGAAATACTGCCGGTAACGCCACCTGGCTTATGTTCTGATAAGCCCCGGGCATGGTAATGTGCGTCACGACATTACGCCGTGGCGCACTACGTTCGTTTAGAAGGAAATGAAGATGAAAATAAGCCAGCTGGAAGTCGGGATGAGTGTCTGGTCGGTTAGCCGGGTAAATATGGGCAACACCACACTTAAAACAGTTGTCGTCCACCCGGTCGTGATTGTCGAAGTCCATGATAACCACGTCATAGCCACCTGGAATGGTAACGCCCCGCGTCGTTTCGGTGAGTCCGTCGTTAAGGGCTGGAAGAAAGAAAAGCCGTTGCTGATCCGTGAAGGTTTCGGGCAAATGCGCCTGGCTACCAGGGAAGAGAAAGCGCTGGCTGGTAAGTAACCCCCTTCGTGACCTGTATGACCCGTGGTGTAATGGCTCCGACAACCTGGCAGTTTTCGCAACGCAACACTCTGCCGCAAATCACCCTCCACGGGGCCAGACAGGGAATACACGATGACCGATGCCATTCTCTCTGAAGAGCTGTACTTCAAATACCTCAACACCTACGAACGCGAAAGCAGGTTTCGCATTGACTCTTTTCGCTTTGATGGCGAGCCTCAGTGGACAACCAAATTCGGTCAAGCTCGCATCCGCCCTTCTCAGGTACGTGTACTGCTCTGCCGCTGCGGGGCAAACAACTGGAAAGACGATGGCAGGTTCGCCAATGAGTACTGCTGCGACAGCTGCGGACAGTTCGTGGAGGTGCTACAGCATAACGACCGTTGATTCGCGTCCCGGGGCCGGAGCTGATGGCTCACTGATAAACCATTTCAGACCGACATATTCATTCTGATAATACCCGACGTATCGCCTTCGTCACCTGCCGGGCCCGTGTTGTACTGGTATCAGTACAACATAAAACGAGATCACGGGGCGCATCATGCAGACACTGACCGACGTATTCAGCGATAAGGCGAATAAAGCCTTTCATTCGATTTTCGCCGATTTCCTGCCCACCAGCGCGGATGGGGTAATCACCTTTACGGTTCGCGGCTATGGCGGAAAAACTGCCTGCATGACCGTCCCCTCTGGAACCCCGGTTTTCGTCTTTGGCACTGAAGAGCTCGCCGACTTCCATCGCTCCGCCGTGGCGGGTGAATTCTACATCGTTGATCACGGTGGTTTCCGCACCCTGAATCAACAGGTAGAACGTGGCCGCGTCCCAGTCATCTACGACATCCTCTGAAGGGATCCGATTATGGCAATCGACACAGTTTACCGCCTGCGGCTCGATTTCGACGTGTATAACGGCGATGTCATCGACACCAAAGAGCAGGAAGACAAAGACCAGATCTCCATTGCGAAAATCACCCAATTTATCTTCGATGCCTCCGTTCGGCTCAAGCTTGATGCCTGCGAAACCAGCGATGGCGGGCCAGCACATGGGCCTTACTGTGTTCTTGAGCACTGCAACCGAGCTGTACTGGAACAGGCCGAAACTGAAATTAAACGCTATGTGAGACGCTTTAAAGGCCATTCACTGGAAGACTGATGAACCCGGTACATCCACCAGCATGAGGATGTACCTGACTTCGATAGCCGCTGCCGGGCTGTGCCTCCTGAGCAGCAGAGGACAAGGTACGGATATGCCAGACAATAAACCCCGGATGACTGCCGCTGAAATGACTGAGCGAGCCTATCACTTCTTCCTGGACGCAAAGGGTCTGTCCCCTCGTGCCGGGCAGGTAGACATGATGGCGTTTTGCAGCGCAGTCGTTAACGCTACCCCCGCTGAGGAGCAGTATCGCGTCGGGGTTATTGAGGCCGGTACGGGGACAGGGAAAACACTCGGGTATTGTCTGCCGCTGATCCCCCTGGCGATGGAAAAGCATAAGACGCTGATCATCTCCACGGCAACCGTTGCGCTTCAGGAACAAATCATCTCCAAGGATCTGCCAGAAATACAGGCGAGAGCGGGCCTGAGCTTCTCCTATGCGATGGCGAAGGGCCGTAGCCGTTACTTCTGCCAGATGCGCTGTGACGTTCATATGGAAAGCGAGATGAATGCCTATGGCTACATCCGCGATGATGTGGAGGATATCAGCAAGGCCTTTGCTGGTGGTCACTGGACAGGAGAGCGTGATTCCTATCCTGATGAGATCAATGAGGCGGTATGGGGTCGGGTCAATGCTATTGGCAGTCAGTGCCCTAAAAAGCGTTGCCCACATTATCACCGTTGTCCGTTCTTCCTCGCCCGCGCCCTGCTGGAGTCGGTGGATGTGGTTATCGCCAACCATGACATCGTATTGTCTGACCTGTCACTGGGAGGCGGTATTATCCTTCCCCCGCAGGAAGAGTCCATTTATGTGTTCGACGAAGGTCACCACGTTCCGCAGAAAGCAATTAACCACTTTGCGACCTCCGCCTCTCTCGATGCCAGCAGGCATTTCATGAGCGAAATCTTCGACATGGTAATGACCATGCCAGAGTCCTACGGCGGGACTATGGAAAAGCACGTGCAGCAGCTGGTGGAGCTTGCGGGCCATGCCGGTGATGAGCTCGGTGAGCTGCGGGGGACACTTTTACGCTCCCTGAACTGGCGAAACGATCACGAAATGCCAAATGGCACGGAATCGGACATCTATCGCTTCCCGGAAGGTTTCGTTCCTGAAGATATTGCGGCCCTGTTTAAGCCTGGGTTAAAGACAGTAAACGAGATGCAGAATATCGTTGTGAAAATGACGGCGATTGTAGATGAGGCCGGGCGGGATATCAGCGAGGAAGAACTGGCCCTTCAAAAGATGGCTGTCGGCGAGCTGGCAAATCGCCTGGCGGGTATGCATCAGGCTCTGGCCTCATACTGCGGGAATAAAACCGTCTCTGGTATGCCTATGGCCCGGTGGATTAACGTCCGTCGTACTAAACGCAGCACCGAAGTGGTGATTAATTGCAGTCCGGTCTATGCGGGCGAACACCTGAAATCCGAGCTCTGGTCGAAGGCTTATGCCACCATTGTGACCTCGGCAACAATCCGCTCCCTTAGCAAGTTTGACGCATTCCTGGAGCAGGCCGGTCTTCCAGTCGATACACCTACCCTGCTGGCCCGCAGCCCGTTTGATTACCAGAACAACGGCGTGTTGTTCATCCCCCGTATGCGCTCGGTTCCGACCAATCATGAAGAACATACGGCGGAGATCATCGAACTCCTTCCCAAACTGGTGCTTCGGCTTCAGGGTTGCCTCGTGCTGTTCGCCTCCCGCAGGCAGATGGAAGAAGTCAGCAAGGCGATGCCTCAACACATTTCACCGCTTCTGCTGATACAGGGGGCACTTCCAAAACGGGAAATACTGCTGCGCCATAAGCTCAGAATCGACCGTGGTGAGCCGAGCATTATCTTTGGTATGGCTTCTTTCAGTGAAGGGGTGGATCTGCCTGGCGTGTACTGCAACAACGTCATCATTGCCAAGCTGCCTTTTAGCGTTCCGACCGACCCGGTGGGCCAGACCCTGACGGAGTGGCTGGAGAAAAACGGGCGTGATGCTTTCCGGGAAATCTCGATACCGGAGGCCTGCCTCAAACTGACCCAGTCCGTTGGTCGGCTTATCCGCACAGAGAGCGATACCGGCGCGGTGACTATCCTGGATAAACGCCTGAAGACAAAAGCCTACGGGAAAGACATCCTCGCATCCCTGCCCCCTTTCAGGCGCGAAATTCGTTAATCAACAGTCGAGAGGTTGCTATGCATAAAATTGAATGCCCACGCTGTCTGGGTGGTAAGGGTGAGATCCGAGCGTTCCGGCACGTTCAAGGCGGTGTGTGTTTTCGCTGCAAGGGCCGGGGGTATGTCGAGGTGAAAACCATCCCGAAGCCTTCTATCCGGTTTGTTGCTATGCAGAAATGGGCAAATCCAGAGGACGTTAACTACAACAATGGGGATTTTATCAGGACGTTCTATTTCAAGGCCCGAAGTCAGGCTGAAGCAACAAAGAAGCTTCAGAAAAAACTCGGCGCGTCAGGTCGTGAGTTTTATGCCACTCCTGCGGATGATGTCCAGCAATAAATGGGGGCGTTTTGTAGTGGTTTATTCACTCTGAAATCTATCACTCTGGTTATGATTGGTTTCGAAACAAATGACAGGTGGTAACACATGAAAAACCAGGCTAAAACACAACATTCTGTTTTTAAGTTCATTCGAGCTGCGATTCCGGTAACAGTTCTATCGGCTATACAGTACGCTGTCATTTCTACATTGCTGGTGGTTGGAAAAATTGACCTTCAATGGTCGGAACTCGCTACATCACTTCCGTTATGTATTATTGCAATATTCTCAACAGCATTTGTATTTTACGACCCAAATGAATATGAGTACTTTCTTTCAGTGCTGGGAATGCTTACCGTTTGGGTTTTAGTGTTTATTGCATCAATACTCCTACTTGTAATCGCGCGAGGTTTTTCCTTCATCACAAGCAATTATGTAACATATGCTGAATTGGCTTCCTATTCCATACAGATAGGAATGATGATTGTATTTTACTTCAAGAGGGATAGTCTTAATCAACAGACCCTATAGATACAGTATTTCGCGATTAATATTATCATTGAACATTAACGCACAAAATTTACCCCCACGTCATACAAGGTTACCGATGCAATGAAAAATAAAATTATCGATGCAAAACTTGCATTTTTTAAAGTAGAGGGAACTCCAAGTACTGGTCACGTTGTGGTTATCGGGAAACCATCATCTGGGAAAAGTTTCTGCCTTACTGATGAAATAACGCGTTTGTTAAAAGCAGGTAAAAACCACGAAAATTAATTTGAATATTGCAAGCGGGGTTTGCTATGACATCAATTATTACCACTTTATATGAAAAACTTTCATTTCGTGTGCTCGCAGTTCCGCTGATTATTTTCAGCATTGAATTTTTGATATGGGCAGTGCTTATTCGAGAAAATGTTATATCCGGGGACTGGCCTTTGTATAGAACTTGTTTGTTCGCTTGTTTTTCCTCGCTGATTATAACTGGATTCACATTCCAGAATCCTGAAGGCAGTGATTTCCTAAAGGCAGCAGCAGGTCTCCTTGGATGTCTGGCCTTGGGGGGATTGATAATTATTATTTATTATATTGGCACTCTCGAATTTCCGATTATCACTGCCAAGATGGTTTGGATTTTCATGATGGCAAGCTTTACGTCTCAGCTTTTCACTTGCCTGATGAAATCGATGACTGATTAATTTGAAGTTCAGCAAAAACAATTGCAGAGCAAAGTTATTTATTCACTCATTTTGCGATCTAAGTATGCTTACGCTGAAGTAACCGAAAAGTACCTTTCTTGAAAAGTTTTTTCGGGATTTTAGGAGAAATGGATAATGGCATTCTCACTTACTTTCCATCAATACATTCTGGAGTAATAACATGTTTACTTTAGTTCTCGTGATTGGGCTTTATTCAAGTGGTCTTAATCCAAGTGGTGTCACCTCTCAGAAAATACCTGACTACAAAACCTATGATGAATGCCAGAGTGCCGCGCCTAAAGCAAAGCGTGGGGAAACTATCACCATCTTAAGTTATTGCATTCCCCAGCCTGCGGATAAGACAAAGGCGTAAAGGCTTCGCTATATGTGAATTATCGAAGGGGTGTCCATTTCATACCCGATTACTTCGTCAATTGTCGACCGGTGGGATAATAGGATTAAAACAGTTTTTAGCTTCACGATATTATGGAGAAACCGCCGTCATGCACCCATTCGATTCGGTCAGAGTAAAACTGAGTTTTGCCGGAAAGCCACCAGCGGCTTTACTGCAAAGCGCCCTATTTCTTGAAAATCAGCGTCCCGAATCCTCCAGTTGGAGCGACCCGGGCACGGCGGGTAATACACTGCTTCGCGACATCCTCCGGTCACAACCGGTTGAACTGAGCACTCTACAAGGCGTGGTTAATCTGACTACTGGCAACCTCGGTAAAGCCGAATGTAGTGAGTTGCTTGCACTGATGGGCCTTCGTAGCTTCGGTGAAGAAGCTGCTGAGTTAATGGTTCGCAATGCGTCAATGGTTTTTGCGAGTGGACAGGCTAATGCAAAGAACCTGATTCGCATGGAAGTCACTAAATCACACCTTACTTCTGATAAGCAGGTCATTGTCAGTACTGAAACCCTTGAGCGGCGTATGTACGTCATGAACAGCAACGGTATCTGCTTCGTCGTTGAGCCTGAGATCTGCCTTGATGCCGAGAAACTGCCGGGCGCGGATTTCTTTATCACTGAAGACGAAATGGATGCTGCGGGCGTGAGCCGCTGGGGTGAAAACGGCAGTCAGCACTGGCGATGCATGGTTACCTGGTTCAATGGCAGTAGCACCATCATGAACGAAATGGGACACATGTACGAGCTCGGTGATGAACCTGAAATTCGGCTCAATAGCTTCGGTGGATAAAGCCCACCAGCGAGGAAATACGATGAGACACGATAACGTCAAGCCCTGCCCTTTCTGCGGTTGTTCATCTATCCGGGTTCGGGAGATTTCGAATAATTTTCGCGCCTGCTGCAATTCCTGTGAGGCCACGGTGGCGTTTCAGGACTCCGAACAAGCCGCTGTGACGCGCTGGAATACCCGCGCTGAAGAGAAACAATCTGGCGGACTCCAGTCAGCATAAATTAAGCCCCGGGCTGCTCTGGGCCTGAATACCGATAAGAGGAAACACCGACATGAAATTTTACATCAGCGACGTTTTATGGAAATCCGGGCAGGCATTCATTTTCTCGTTTGTCACTGCTCCGGCAGTTGCGTTACTGCTCATTCTGTTCTGCACAGTTCTTACCAGTTCACCATCCAAGGTCTTCCTCGATCAGGCCCGTAGTCTGGTTGGAAATGCCACCAGCACCTCGGTCATGGTTTGCCCTGAAGAGAAAGCAGTGTTTGCCGCGTTCCGCTCCTCAGAATGCCAGCGACACGTGGTGAATGCCGATGATGCCATTAAACAATGGGACTCGCTGTTGCTCAAAGGCTACCTGATAGTGGCGGGTATCGCTCTTATCTGCTGGATGGTAAGCGAGGCAGTTAACTACCGCAGAAAGCCGTGGCGCTATGGGATCCGTCCCTCTGATATGACATTTAGCTATACAAAACTCGTGCCGAAAGAATCCGATGATGACGCGGATAAATAACCACTCATTTAGCACGGCAGACAGCCGGTCAATGCCAGCAGCACAGGGGGCAGTATGGGTAGACCTACAGGCAATATCGTCAGACTCACAAAATCAACAGGCCGCAGCAGCGACTTTTTCGGGCCATGTGAGTTGTGTGGAAAACATATGTCAGAAGCATTCCGTACCCGAAAAGCGCGTGAGTGGCAGCGTGAAAATGGCGAACTCTATTACGGCCATGATTCCGCCGTCATGTATGCACATGAAAAATGCATTCTGAATCTGGAAAGCAAATTTACCTCAAATTAACGACTGGTGAGATTTATGAAAATACCTCTGGGTAAGACGTTCCCAATTTTTTTTATCTTATTGGTGGTGGTGCTGGGGGGCGCTATCGCCGAGAAACTGCTATGGGAGGGACACCTCTATCCCGATTTTCTTATCAGTGATGCCTATGTGGCGAAAGATACTCAATTGCAGGCCAGTAACGACACAACACTGTTGAAGCAGTGCTACGCTCAGCACTTAACTGGATGTGAAAAGTATTATAGAAGCTTCAGCCAACTGGAGGTCAGGGGTAACGATCTCAAGTCGCTGTGTAAAGTCCTGACAAATAACACTGATCTGGACGTCTTTCAGAGTGATGCTCAATTGCTGGTTCGTTGCTCACGATGGAATGGTTTCCGTGTAATTCCATTTAAACCTACAGATAACGCAACTGATAAATTTAAGCCAATGGTCGATATGGTTGGGAGCTGGATGGCCTACAACCGGCTCTCAAAAGAGCTACTTCATGAAGATCCGGTCGATATCTTTTTTGTTGGACTGGATGAGGGAAAAAAGCAACTATCCCTGAAATATTGCTTTACCGGGGTTGATCAAATTCCTCCTCAAGTAGCTTTCCAGCGATGTGACACCGAGTCGGATACGACTAAAACCCAGAGTGACAAATCATGATGACATTTCTCGCTAATTTGCATCGCCATACTACGGCCTGCCGCAGCTTCGCATTCTTCACTCTGGTCTCCGGCCCGGCGATTGCTTTATTTATCACGTTCATCTGCATGAACTATTCAGGTTCACCTTCAGCGCATCTGGTTAGTGCAGCCAGGGCTGTCATTGATGGTGCTCCGGTCGGCAAACTAATGGTATGTACCGAAGAGCCACAATCCACGACTCCCCCGACACTTATCGAATCTCCCTGCGTTCGCGAGGCGGTCGATGAATCAATAGTAACCGCGAAGTGGGATTCAAACTTCCGAATGGTTTACGCAATGCTTGCTCTGCTTTCTTCTGTTATCTGGTGTCTAGTGAGCGCCACACGAGCGAACATATTCAAGGACGCTAAACCCCCTACTCGATAAGCCTGTCAATTCTCAAATAAAATGATGAAAAGTTGTGAAATTAAGGAGTGATGATGAACATAAATTACAGTATTAATAACAGTGTGCTCATGATGATGAGTGAGTTTATGATTACAGCTTTTGTAATCGTAATACTTTTTGTGATTGTATTAGTATATAACAAAGCGTTTAAGTCTGAATTAAGCATAAAAATATTTTGTTTTAGTCAGTTAACAGCCATTTTCATTTCCGTATTAGAAATAACAACAAAAAGAACAAATGCTGGAAGTATCAGTATTACATGGAGTGACGGCATCCATCAGTTTTATACTCACGTTTTTCTGGGGTTTGCTTTTTCTTTCTTACTTTTTTTGCTTGGTCTTTATGACTACAAAATGAAAGGCAACAAAGATGGTTTAAAGGATTGCAAAAAACATGTTTTACCGTGTTTCATAGGGAGTTGGTTCGTATTAATAATATTCTTTTTCTCCGCTTCGCCTTTGCGCTATGAGGAGAATTTGATTACGGATGCTCGCGTCGTAGCTTCGGATCCCAATCGAACCACAATTATCTATGCTGATGGGTTCTACTGGCTATTTGATATGGATAGAAATGAATTTGATAAGTCTATATCCAGAGAGATAGTCAGAGGCAACTACAAGATGTTATGTACTTCAGATACACCAGCTACCTGCTGGGCGGGCAGAAAATTCCCCAAAAACACATCACTGGATAAAGTTTTATGAAAGATTGTAACGCTGAGAAATATAGCTATTCATGTCTTTTCGCAGCGGTATTTAGACCAGGTGAAATGCCTGTCATTTCCGCGTTCCGGGCGCGGTATTGGGCTCTAATCATTCGATGGGCATTGCGTTTCGGTTACACCGTTTGCCTGATTGGCAGCACTGGAACCGGAAAAAGTTACCTCATCGAAAGAACGCTACCAGGACGGATCATTGATGCCCGACTGTTACTGGTAAAGAATGATTGGCATGGCCCTGTGCCATTCAGTTTGCGCGGTGCAAAGCCCGGCCCAGTTGGCATTGATGAGTCGTCCAGCTTTTCAGAGGAAACGCTGCGTCAGAACGCGGAGAACCTGAAAGAAAGAGGGGTAGTGTATACAGCACAAAGCATTGATAAAGCAGCTAAAGTTGCAGCCAACCTGCCAAACAGGCGTGTGTTGCTTATCATGATTGGAAAAACGTAGCCTCTGCGGTCTAGGCCATCTGACCTGCTGAACTGACGCAGTAGACTCTCTCGGAGGCAAACAAATTTGCTGGTGGGATAAAATGGGCGCATACTTAAAGCACGTGTAATCGACACGTGCTTTTTTATTGGAGGACACATGCAGGCTACAGCTGCTCGCCAGAAAAAAACCGTCAGTGTCACCCTTGAGCCAATGCTCGTACAGCAGGCAAAAGACGCTGGGATTAACTTGTCCGCCACGCTGGCAGAAGCGCTTCAGAGCAAACTGAAGGCCAGTGCAGCGGAAGAATGGAAACGACAGAATCGTGCTGGTATTCAGGAGTTGAACCGCATCACTGAAGAGCATGGGTTACTGTCTGACGAATACAGGACGTTCTGATAATGCAATATACCGTTTACCGCAATCCCGGCAACAGCCAGGCATACCCTTACCTGCTGGATATACAGAGCGACATCATTGGCGAGTTAAATACCCGCCTGGTGATCCCCCTTCATCGGCTTAAAAAAGGAGCCTCGGCCCCGGTTGCGCGATTAACTCCGGTCATACAGGTGGAAGGGAATGACGTTATCCTGATGACGCATGAAATGGCTTCAGTCCGCGTGAAGCAGCTCGGTCAGGCGGTCATGGACGCATCTCCGTTCCGGCACACTATCAAAAGTGCGGTGGACTTCCTGCTGGATGGTTTCTGACAGAGATAATGAGCGAGAAAATGATGAAGCAAAATGAACTGCTGGAAGTGGCAAAAGCCATGCGCGATTATATTGATGCCCTCCCTACCGATGTCGTTGCAGCATTACCGGTGATGCCGGGATTTGATCGAGACTGGGCCGACGAAGTCATTTACGAAGCCGAATCCGCCAGCAAATAACCCCCCGTCTGCGCCCGTTTCATCTGAATTCGGGCCGTCACAATCTTTCTGATTTTATTGAGAAAACAGCCTCTTTTTGTCCCCTTTTTTCCTTCGTCAGCAGACTCAGTCGTTCGATAATAAAAACAGACCAACACAACCACTGAGGTGTTTCATGTTAGCGATTATCCCGGCAGCAGGCACTGACAAGGTTTTTAAAACCTCCCTCAAACACGTGCTCGATGAGGACTTCCTGTTTGCAATGGCTTCAAAAGCAAGCGCGACGTACATTTCATCCCATATCAGCGATGACGGTGAGGGCACAGTGTTTTTCAGTCTGAGCGACTGGGATAACCTCAAGCCTTCCTTATCGGCTGATGGCTGGGATGGCGATACGATGCCCGGCTTCATTGATTTGCTGGATGCAATCGCAGCGCAGGGCTATAACACCGTCGAATTCCACATTTCTCACCCACTGGTGGTTGGCGCGGTCTGGTTCACCGATGAGTATTACTTCACGGTTACCCCGCTGGCGTATGACCTTGCCACGCTGGATGGTCAGTTTGTTCTGCCGGATGGCTCTTCCTACCGGCTGGATGACCTTGATGAAGTCAGCTATGACGAAATGACCGACTACTTTGACGGCATTATCGAAGTCGATGGCGATACCATGCTGGGTGTAAAGCGTAACGACGATGACACCGTAAACGTCAGCAAAATCGAAAGCTAACCCCTCCTCCCCGGTGTCGGTATCCGCCGCGCCGGGCTATTTTCCTGCCATCATCCTCTGGAGTGTTTCATGAAAGACCGTTTTTATCTGGTCAGCTTGCGTGACACCGTTGGTAGCAATACCGCTTTTCATAGCCATCACGGCAGAGGTTACAGCACCGATCAGCGTAATGCCCGGGTTTACACCCGCGAGGAAGCACAACGCGCATGGAATACGGGACGGGAGTTTGACCTGCCGGTTGATGCCGATGCAGTCGACCGCCATCTCGTGTTTCATGTTGATCATCAGTTTGTACCGGGAAAAACCATTCTCTCCGAAAGCGCCACCAAATATGTCGGCTTCGTTAATGGCCAATGGGACGGAAACGATCTGTTCTGGCTGGCTGATGCGGGTACTACCACGGATTTTTCCCTTGCCAGAGTTTTTGACTCACCACAGGCAGATAGACCTGATGTCGTCTGGTTACCCCATCACATCCCTGACGCTGCAAAGCGCCCTACCTTCAGTGTTGAGCGGATAGACCGCCGTAAAATGACGCAGGGGGCCGGTCTGCTGATGCCTGCCTGGCTGAAACGCCAAAATCGCCGACAGTCAAAGGGGCTGACTCGCTGGAATTGCCCCGGGTGTGGCCGTATTTCATGGCAACAGAATCCGTATGATTTTGATGGTTGCCGGTTCTGCATATAGTCAACTACCGCGAGAGGCCTCTATGTTCCGATTATTACAGAAGTGGTTAGTCAGGTTTACCTGTCAGGACGATATAGATTGTATGTCGACCCGGCGCTCTGCGGGCGAGTTCTGGCTGGAAATAGATGCCCGTCGTCACTGGATTTTCCTGGACATCGACGGTGTACTCCACCGGGCGGAAAACGGGTCACTGGAGTTTATGCCTGTGCTGGATCACGTGCTGACGCAATGCCCGCAGACGGGAATTATCCTTTCCACAAACTGGCGTACCGGCGTACCCCGGGAGATGGTGCTGAGTCATTTCCCTGCGGGTATACGCGATCGGATTGCTGGACTCAATCCCGATCTGGATGGGCTGGTGAATAACCACGTGCGTTATCACGAATGCATGGCGGTCGTTAAACGGTTCGGCCTACAGCATTACACCTTCGTGGACGATACCGCTCGACTCTTTCCAACTGACTGCCCTGCCCTGTTCCTGACTCACCGGCACGAGGGGCTGAATGCAACGCAGGGTAGCGCTTTGATAGACCGGATTCGGTTAATGAAATGACCGGTTTAAGGCTGAATACAAATTATTAATGAGGATGCGTTATGAATGAAATCCCACAATACGTCTATGACCTGATCGGTATTTGCCTCTTTGTTGGAATGTGGGTCGGAGGCGTTCTGCTTATTTGGTTTATTTTCTCTAATGGAGAGAGCGACGAATAGCCAGGCAACTGGCGCAACTGATGTTGCAGGATGGCCCCAACAATATCTTACCTGCTTACGCTCTGATTACCCGCGCAACGCTTCGTCAGAAGCGGAAAGCTGGGATAATGAATATATCCCGTATACACCAGGCTATCCCAATGAAAATTACTGTGTTTACTGCCCCTGATTGTCCGAAATGTCGCATGACGCTTACCCGCTTTTCTCTGGCTGGGGTGGACGTGAATGAGATCCCGCTGGTGGACAACGCAGATCTCGTTCGCCTGACACAAAATACCGGTGCGCCGCTGGTGGTGGTGGTCAACGATTCGGGCCGTGTGACGGGTTGGGGTGGGTTCCGGCCAGATCTTATTGCGACAACTGCCAATGGCTGGAGTGTCGGGTCACTCGATATCCCCCCGTCGCTGGTTAATCACGTCCTTCACTGAGGTAAACGCCATGCACAATATCTCTGTCGAAATCCCTGCGGCCCTCGGCGTACATCCTCCTTCAGGAGCGGATGTCGTGCTTATAGACGATCTGAATAACGCCCTCGCCGGTGCTGGCTTACCGCAACTGAAGATAGAGCCGATAACGTGGACACCGCCATCAGGCCGACCGGTGATCTACCGGTCTGAGGTTCCCGATATCCTGCGCATTGCAGGTATAAACCCTGACACCTCTGACATGGTGAAAACCTTCTGTTCCGGGCCACTGCCGATTGACGATAACGAGCTGGATGCCCTTCTGGAGATGCGCGAACGGGACGGTCATAGCGAAAGCTTCAGGATCGCGCTCTCTGGGGCGCTGGACGCGATTCTCATTCGACTCTACTCAGCAGAGCGTCAGCTTCGTTGAAACGCCAGTAAAGACGCTGGTGGCCTCATATGAGGTATCAATCGGCTCGGTTCCGTCTCAATAATTTAAAGAGAGCACGGTATATGAGTCCTGAAGAAGAAAAAGTGCTGCATCAGCGGCTGATACAGCTTGGCGATATGATGGGGGATGGCCTGCACTATGAGCGCGACGGTCAATGGATCACCCGGGAGTACAAAGCCACGTTGCGGGCGCTGGGGCTTTTGAAGGCTCCCAAGCGTAAGCATAACCCGACCAAAACACTCGCTGTGGATGAGCGAATGGCACAACGTGTGAAGGACGTAGCCTGTACCCAGTGCGCCGGGAAACTGAAACAGGTGCGCTCCGGGTCTCTGAAAGCGCAATGCACCCGGTGCAAAACCAAGTTCACCCTCCTGAAAACCATTAAGTAACTATACCCGCAGCTGGTGGTCACCCCACCAGCATAAAATATACCCGAAACTGTGACACCTGCGCTTGCCTGCCTCAATGTCGTGATAGCTGACAACCCCCACGAAGAAAACAAACCTCACACCTGCGATCGTCGTGATGCAACGATTTTGTCGAGCCAATTATATGAAGAGACTGTTATGAAAGACTTCCATTTCCTGTATGTCGAACTCCTGGTCGAATTGCTTCGACTGGTCAATTTTCTTCTGCCGTTGTGGTTTGGTAGTTGAAAATAGCAGGTAATACCCGGGCAAGACCTTCCCGTTTTTTTAAAATAAAAGGGCGCACATAGCGCCCTGTCAGAAAGGTATTTTGAAGCAGCAGACTACTTACGAAACTCCCATTGTTTAATCAGCTTTTTGACAAACGTCTCGCCATAGATCTCATGTGACTCCATGTATGCACAAAGCTGTATCAGGGTCATCATGCCATCGCGAAGGGTATCGCATGACTCGTTACGGCAATAGGCCGTGAGTTTGTACATATTCGCCCCGCAAACGTCCGGGTTGTAGAGATTAACAATCAGGCTTGCCGCGAATTTCTTTCTCTCTGCGATAGCGCCCAGATAAGCCAGCTCCCTTTTCAGGTCTTCCGGGATAGGTGTGACAGCACACGCTCGCGGGTTCAGGTTTATCTGGATATGGTCAAAGTCGAGTTCCTGCATTGTCCTGGTTCCTTCTGCTGATATTCGGTATCCGTCTGCCGGGCCACACGATTCTGCATGTAATGCCCTTCATATCACCATTGTACCGGATACCTGCAATTTGCCCCGTAACTACCGGTGCTGATGATAAAAAATATCTTTATTTTGCGAACGATATACACCAGTCCGTCCTGATTTCGTCAGCTGAATTGTGCCGGGTAAGCTGGTTGCCATGTGAGTGACCTAATGGAGAACACCATGCAGCACACTGCAACCACACACCCGCAACCGGCTAACACCGTGAGTATCGTCAGTACGACCTACGGTCAGACGCTGGTGGTACTGAACGGGAAATGTCTCTACTGCGCACCACCAGAGCGAGGAGACGAAGCCCGGCAGCTGGCATCAACCACTGCCGGGGCACTCAACGTGCCGGTCGATGTCGTCCACCTCGATACATTTGCTACCGATACAACCGAAAGCCAGCTGATGGCCCGCTTTGAAAACCAGAATGCCGGGCCGTGGTATAGCCATGCGTTTACCATCGCGTTCAGTGTTGAATACCCGGCGAAGAGTAGCGATGACATTCCACCAGCGGAATTACACCGTGCATTGATGAAGCGGGCCAGAGAGTTTACCGGTGATCTGGATGCGCTGGTGGAAGCCTGCGGGGCATCTTATGACAGTTATCAGATGGGGTAACTCCTGCTGGAAATGACCGCATTCTGCTGGCGTTTTCAATGAGATATCGCCAGCCGCTTTGGTAGAGTTTTCCAGATAGCAAGCGAACATCATAGCCAGTGGCAAGAGGTAAACCTATATGAATTCTGTCTGTCTTGATTACGAGAAAGTGGATTTTCTGGCGAATCTCCTGATCCCCACCCTCGCCAGACACCCCATCAGTAACAGTTTCCCGGAGCGCGGCCTCGCACTTAAGGAAAAGCACCCTGAGCTGGTGGGCTGGCCCGAGCGCAAACTGGGTGAAGTGGAAAATTACCAGAATGCACTGTCCAGACAGCTACCGAGCCTGAACAGCATGTCCTTGCCGGAGTTTATCGACTTCATTCTCACCCCGCATGTCGCGGAGTATGTTCTTGAGCAGGTTGGCACTCCGCTTGCTGAAGAAACCATGCAGCTGTTTATGGCGAAAGTGAAGGCATAACGCGGTTTTCAGCCCCATATACTCCAGATCATAACCGGCCTTAATGGTCGGTTTTTTTTGTGAATTTTCTGCCCCGAAAGCCTTCGTCACCTGCGGGGAGCGTGGTTAACTGGTTATGTAAACAAAACGAACAACACACATAACTACAGGGGTCTACCATGTTAAATCCAGCTATCTGCGCCATGTTCATGTTTCAGGGCTTCCAGCATGAAGTCTCCCGTCTGACCGCATTATCAGTGGCTAATCCTATCCCCCTCACCTTCAACTGTGACAGCGTACAGACAATGATCTGTGAAACGCTGGCTGGTGGCGAAATTGAATGTGCTCACTGGATGTTGGATGCCGCAGAGCAGATCTGTAAAGCCTGCGAACCTGCGTATCAGGCATCTGAAGAACCGGGAGTCTGGTACTACGACATTGCTGAACGTCTGGGCGCTGAAGTGGCCTGCCGTTGCGTAAAAGGTGATATCAGCACTGACCAATTGGTCGCTGTTGCAGTTAACCTCACTGAGTCATGGAACACGCTGAGCGAAGACAGCAATCAGGAGCCTGATTGCGGATCATATGAAAATACCGTCAGGACGTTGGTAGAACGTGCTGATACAGCAGAAGCGGCTTGCGTAGAAGCAGTCAGAATCCTTGATGGTGGTGAGCGGCAGGCGTTATCAAAGGCGATAGCAATTCTTCGCCCTGTGGCCGCAACGTTGCAGTAGATAGTGGCAGAACACCAATACACACAACACTCACTACAGGAAAATGACCATGAAACTCACCGTATCGACTCGCCCGGTAAGAATTGAAGGGAATTATGTCTCTGTCGTCTTTAATCGTTCCCATAACTCCATGCCGGAAACAGCAGAGGTTAAAAATGCCGATCAGGCGCGGGCATTCATCAACGATTACATCGCCCGTAATATCAACGAAACGCCGATGCATCTGGTGCTGACAAAAGAGGGCCGGGCATTTGGCGGGTTCGACGCGCTGAATAGTAGCCTTCCGCCCGCGATTGAATCATCAACCCGTTTGTAATGACTGACTGGTGGCGCTCAGTGAGGAGCGTCACCCGGCATCACGGAGGGAGTTGCAAGAGTTCTGATTAGCCTTTCCTGACCCACGCCCAAAGCATCGCACCCGCCAACACCGTCAGCATCAGAGCAAACACGGAACCAACCAGACTCGCATCGCCATTCTTGCCGGAGTAACCGCAGGTTTGAGATGCGTCACCAACTGCCTGACAAATTGAATCGGGATCAAGTCCCCAGTAGACAAAGGCGAACAAGGCAATTACAGAGATAAACGCTTTAGCGACTTTCGCTTTCTGAATCATCAGAGACACCTCAGTTCGTCAATGCCGGGGAGTTGCCTGTGTGTTATTTCAGGCGGGAATCAAACCGGAACGGAATTTTCTTAACCGTAGCCATCAGGTCAAAGAGTTCAGGGTGTGCCGGATTCAGCAAGTAGTTAAATTCAACCGGAGACAACGCACTTGGAATACGCAGCGCGATAGAAGAACCGCTTTCAGCCCAGTTATCACCGTAGAGCGCCAGCTCAGCAGGAGCATCCTCACTCGCCCAGTTATCAGGGAGACGGCTCATGTCGAAGGTCTGGATCTGATCATCCGGTACATCAAGACTCAGCAGTGTAAAGTCGTCCAGTAACTGCGGCGCGTGAATGTGTACCAGCGTTTCAAGCATGGTAAGGCTGGCCGTTTCAGACAGGTAGACCATTGCAGTGCCTACGCTGTTCCAGCGGCCCCCCGTTTCTTTCGCACCCAGACCAGACCACGCAGTCATCAGATAACGGGTCTTGGTCAGTCGGTAAAGGATCACGAGTATACCCCGTGCTCAATACGCGTAATCAGGCGCATCACTTCAAGCGCACCTGTCTCAGAAGAAACAAGCTCTGCCGGTGATTTCCAGCTCAGACCACGGTTCGCTTCGTTCAGCCATTTGTGCGCCGCTTCTTTGTCACCTTCAAACAGCTCTACAGCGCGTTCAATTACGCGGATAATGCGCACCAGACGTTCGCTCTGATCGGCAGTGAAACGGTCTTTGATGCTACGATTAAACGTCGTATTAGGTATACCCGACATTTTGCGCAGCTCAGACGGCGTGATGTTAGCCCATTCAGAAATGTGCTTAGCTACTGTGCCATCGAGACCGTGATTGATTTTATCCATCAGCGCGATACCGTCATTATCCAGCCCAGCAACCTGCCATAAGCAGTGCTGATTCGTTTTGGTAACGTCTGGAGAAAAAACTTTCATCGTCATAACTAGCCCTCCCATTTGGTAATTCAATTATACCATATGGAACACTAACGGCAATCTTTTAACCATCAGACAACCTCAGCGCCCTTCGTCACCAGCCCCACCTGCCAGATAATAGGTCAATAACGACAAAACTATGACAGGGGGCATCATGCCGAATCTCTTACGTTATGACCAACTGGACTCCTCACGTCAGCCAGCAGCGCGGGCATCAGCCGCTAGTGGCGAATTATGGTGTGCCCGCAACAACGTAAAAAAGCAGGCGGCAGCGTCAAAGGCCGCAATTCACCAGGCAATCAATGATCAGCACCGCATTACCCGGCTGCGAAACACCTTTTCGCTCGCGAAGGATATGCGTGAAAAGCCGGTCGTCTGGATTGAAAAGCGCATCCTCGAAAATCTGTGCATGTTCAATGAGCAGGACGATATGTACCTGTTCACGCAGCAGAACTTTGTCAGCAAACTCTGAACCTCCGGCCCGGCTCGTCGGGCCATTAAAAGGAAACCGATATGACAGACTTCATTGATAAACTGGCAGCGAATGGTGTGGCCTTTACCCTTCAGGACGGACGAATCATCGTTGAAGGCGATCTTCGTGTCGGGTTTACGCTTGAGCCAGAAGATCCGGCAATTCCCTGCGACTATATTCCCGCGAATCTGACCGTGACGAACACCCTGACCATTCTGTCGGGCATTCATAGCATCCCTGCCGGGCTGGTGGCCCGCAATCTGTTTATCAGCTACTCTGAGCTGGAATCTCTCCCTGACAACCTGACCATTACCGGTACGCTCATGGCGAATTCTTCACGTCTTAAGTATCTGCCGGAAAATCTGACGGTGGGCCGCGTTCTGGACATCATGTGTACTGATATCGCCTATCTGCCGGATACGCTGAAAGTAGCTGGCAGTATGATGCTGTCAAACACCCGTATTACCACTTTGCCGGATAACCTGCATCTTGAAGAAAATCTGGCCCTCGAAGCCATGCCGTTGCAAGCGTTGCCAAAAAACCTGAAAGTGGGCCACAGCCTGTATCTGGATGCTGTGGCTCTGAAGCGGATCCCTGAGTGTATATCGTGCCCCGTGATTAACCTGGTTAACCCTGGTAATTTTGAAAATGTCGCGTCAGTCACCGGTATCGGCGGAAAGCCTAACCGCCATGTCTATGCGCTACGTACAGCGCTTGGCGTTCGCGTATGCATGTACGATTTGTCTGTAGACCCGGAAATATTTGGTCTGCTGGTACGTGGCATCTATGATGAACCCACGGCTGAACTACTTGATAAGGCCGCACAACAATGTATTCAGCGTCTGGAGGATATGTATGCTTCTGAAAACGCAGTTCGGCACTGACTCGGGTATGATTTATACCCGGAAGGTGTATCTGCATTACACCGACACTGACGGGCATTCACGCAGCAAGCTGATAAAAGGTTACTACTACCCGGGCGAAGTCCCGGTTGAGTCGTTTTCAGAGCGGGCACTTGCTCCTGGTATGCGCCAGCTGTTGAGTTGCCGCTGCGGCGCAATAAACTGGGTCGCAACTGGTGGTATCAACGAATACCAATGCGACTGCTGCGCAAAGGAAATAACCGTTTACTGACGGTCTGCACGGGGATACCGTTCGACCGGCATACCCATGACAATAAGAGCAGGTGCTAAATGACAAAAGAAGAATCACAATTTTATGCTGGTGCAATCTGGGCCGCATCGACCATTTACCGGATGCATTCTGACTCGGTGGTAGCGAAAGATTTTCTCCGTGAAATTAACGATCTGGATGTGGCAGCAAAATGTGGTGCTGAGTACGACGTTCTCCCATTACGCCTGTTTGTTTTGCGCGATTTACCATTGGGCCACGATGCGGATTATGAAGCCATCAGCTTCGGGCCGGTAGACCGTCACGGCAATATCATCTGCGATCACTCTCAGACTTCGGTCACCGATATCTCCGGCCAGCGAGCGTATGGGGTTTATGCCCGCCGTGCGGGTGAGTCGAATCTGACGCTCATCGACAATCTTGATGATGAAGAAGAAGCCGAACCACTGGCGAAGGTGCTGGCTGAACAGCTCCAGCAAATCAAAGAAGGTCGCTACGATATTTAAGCGTTAGACCACGTACTGCTGGTGGCAATACACTGGCGATTAAGGGGGTTAAGTGACTTAAATGATCCACTGACCTGTCTGTGTAAAGCCTGTTTATCCCAAAGCCGTCTGGTTCACCAGGCGGTTTTTTTATGCCCGGAATAGCAAGCACAACACAAAACGAAACCGATATTATCTTTCTGAAAATACAGGGCTTTTTATGCCCTGGTTTTCTTCGTCACCTGAGTCACTCACCAGATACTGGATACAGAAGCCACAACATGTAACCCGTTATCAGGAGCGACCCATGAAAGCACAAGCTGTTCGTAATCACTCTTTTGGCTCACTGAAGCTCAGCGCAAGCAATGCGGCAGCAGCCGCGCTGGCGCACCCGGTAACCCATTTCTTCATGCTGTTCGCCATCGTGATGTACCTGGTCTATGGCGGTGTAGTACTCGGCATTAAGCCGTAGCATTCCCTGTGGCCGGTCGCCCAACCGGCTTTGCCTCCAACCCTTCTGGAGGTAGTTGTTAACTTCCCCGGTAAACCGGGGATTTTTTTACCCGTAGTTCCAGCGTTCGCCACTGGAGCTAAAACCCACCAGAGCGAATTCCGTAACATAAGCGCTTCTTCTACGTCCGATCAGTACCTTACCCTATGAGCAACCCGTCACACTCTGCTAGCCTTCCTCCCGGAATGAACGACACTCTGATGTCCCTATATATCGAACCGGATATGCCTGGTATCGATGATCTCGTTATAACAATTATTCGGCTTCGGCGTGAGGGCTGGACAGCATCTGAACTGACTTTCCGTATACTTTCGTCAGTTGCATATCAGGTGATTCCTCCAGAGGCGTTTACCGACCCTAAGCATCACCTCCTGAAAGAGTATGTCAGTTTGTCCCGTGAGTTCGGCCTAGTAAGCGGGGCAAGACATAATGCTCACCTCCGTGGTGTCATTCGCAGAGGGATAATGTCGGGAATAGATAGAGCAGAGGTAATACGCCGCGTTCTTTTCTCCCCGCACTATTCAGAACATGAGGAAGATAACCAATCTGATTCGTTCCCTCGTTCGTCGTAACAACCGGGTGGCATTAACGCTTTTTCCCCGAATGTTCCGGTACAAAGCCTTTGGCGTGGTTGAAACAGGATCTGGTTATCCGCGACGGCCTGAACATCAGGAATCCAAAGTTTGTCTACTGGCAGGATATCTCAGAGTCCAGGAAGAAATTCGTGCTTCTCAGGCCCGTCTGGCTTTACTAAATACTGAAATCGAAAAGGAGAATGCTCAGGAGTACGCACGTAACAAAATTCCGGCATCACGGTTGGCTCACTTCAGGCTCTGGTTCACTCGCCGATTTGGTAATGACACATCCCGTTTGATTGAGTCCGTGGACACCTACTGCGAGGAGCAGAATCCAGTAATGGATGAGCAACCGGCTGTATTGCCATTACCACGCGGTCACCTCCCCCATGCAGATATCCGTATGCGCTCCCCGAGCTTCCGCCGAGAGGTTAGCGTTCGCGATGTGCATGTCCAGTCTCAGTTCCGTGAGTTGGTGGATAAGAATTTCGGAAGCCTGTGCGCGGTATCGGGCAAACACCTCAACGGTGTGCTGGAGGCAGCACATATTGAACCAACATCCGTAGCAGGCTGCTATAACGCCAGTAACGGCATTTTGCTATCACCAACATTCCACAGGCTGTTTGACACAAACATGATGGGTATTGATCCTGATACACTACAGATTCACTTCGCCAGCGGTATAGAGTTCCCTGAGTATGAAGGGGTCTGTATAAAACCGTTGTTCTACAATCTGGATAAAAACAGGCTCGGGGCAAGATGGCTTGAATTTAAAGTGAAATCACCTGCGGAGTAAGCCCTCTCCCCTCTTCCATCTCCCTGCCCTATCCAATCTATTTATTGGAAAGGCATAGCAGCATGGAGATAAGTAGCACACAAGTAACTCACCGATAATTCACATAAAAACCATATCAAAACAAATCAATCAGTTTATCGCATTTCCTAGCGCACTTTTAATTCACATTTTATGGACTTTTAATCCAATCCTCTCCTGTTCACTTTGAATTTAAGTGATATCAGTGAATGATAAGGTACGAATAATTCACTAAATAACAACTATGTAAATTCAACAGCATAAAAACCAGAGCGCTATCTTCGGACTGGTTCCAGTAATTGATGGTTTGAGTCCGGCCCGCATGTCATACTGATTTATATCTTTCGTGTAGCCCTGCGGTAGGCACGATTTCATCCCAATACATCCAGTGGCATGTGACTATATGATCGACCAAGCAGAGTTAATGAAGAGTGTTTTAGCGGTTCTGCAAGCCAGAAACGTGTCATTATCAGAGAGCCCTACGCGAATTCTGATGATGCTTCCAACACGGTTACGCGTGAATGTCACTGTAATCGATGCTCAAAATGAACCGTTAACCGCGACACTGATGCTGGATCAGGAAGGTCAAGTGACCTGTAAGCTGGCAACAGACCCCGCTGATACCGTCGTTGATATCAGTCGATATAGAGTATGATTTAAATCTTCGCGTTCCAGCCAGCCGTTCCCAGCTTCGTTGTAGAATATTGCAATAAGCCAATCCCCAGCCAGCCCTGTAATGTAACCGAAGAAAATCGTGCGCAATGCGCACGTAAAAATGTCTGCCCGCCACGCGGGCAATCGCCGTCCAAAAGCTTCGCTCTCAAGCGAAGCAGGCACGGCATGTAAATTCGAATAGAGCCCTCACGGGGCGATTAGGCGAATTCGCGGCCCGCTAGGGCAAAGTCTCAAAGCGTATGGGGGTTAACACCCCCAAAACGCTGTGGAGACTGTTGTGGCTTTTCGGAACTACGATCCCGAAGTACTGACTAAGGGTTGCGGCTGCCACCAGCCCGGCTATCAGGCGACCCAACAATTATTTCTCCGTATCACTTCGTCACCTGCTCAAGGTGATTGAAAATAGAATCACAATTAGAAAGCGGGGAACACACAATGAACACTCAGACAAGAATCAAATTGAAAGGCCTCAAAATCTATACTGGCATGAGCCAGGAAACAGTCTGCTTTAACGCTACTGTCCTCTTCGACGGGCTGAGCATAGGTACAGCTGATAATGATGGGCATGGTGGCGAAACTCGCGTACTGTTCGAACCAGGAAAAAAAGAGCTGTTCCGCCAGGCCGAATCATATGCGAAGGGTCTTCTGCCAATCTGCCTTGGCGAACACAATGGCAAGCCATTTCTCATAGACTCAAACCTGATTGAAGTAATCGACCAGCTTGTCAGTGACGAGGAGCGTAACCGGAAAACTAAATCAAGTTTCAAGAAGGTTTACCGCAAGAAAATCTGCGTCTTACGCGAAGGTAGACTTTGGACAGTGGGCTACAAAAGCCAGGCTCAATACGCTTCATACATCGCACAAATCAAAAAAGAACATGGCCCTGATATCGTTATCCTGGACGATTTGGAACATGATGAAGCTTTCGAGCTGTACAGTAAGCACTTATACGCCTGACCATCAAGCGTGGTAGAATTGGATAATTCTAGCGCAGAGGATCACTATGAAAGTTAAAGAGCTTATCGCCCAGCTTCAGCTACACGACCCTGATGCTGTTGTCGTAATTGCCGGATTTGAAACCCAGAGTACTGGACTGGTTGCCGAGGCCGATACTATTAAAGAATGCGTGACAGTTCCTGTCCAAGCGGACAGCATGACGGGTGACCGTTCGTTGGCAAAGGAGGGTTCACCTTCTGTCTGGTTGGGATGGGGGAATGATTACCGCACGGAGTTCTTCGTTAGTGCCATCAACGACCCGGACGAATTAGCCTAACTATATCGAATACCCAAGAGCCTCTACTTCAGAGGCTTTTTTATTTGATGGGTCTTACGGGAAACCTTGTCATTCATTTACCAATAGTTGCAGGGCGTATCCTCCAGCGCTAAGTCACTTAACCCCCTTAATCGCCAGCCAGCATCTCCGGGTTCTGCCCGACCCGTGGATTACTTAACACCCTTAATCGCCAGTCAGCCTCTCCGGGTTCTGCCCGTACCGTGGGTCACTTAACCCCCTTAATCGCCAGCCAGCCTCTCCGGTTTCTGCCCGTACAGTGGGTCACTTAACCCCCTTAATCGCCAGCCAGCCTCTCCGGTTTCTGCCCGTACCGTGGGTCACTTAACCCCCTTAATCGCCAGCCAGCATCTCCGGGTTCTGCCCGACCCGTGGGTTACTTAACCCCCTTAATCGCCAGTCAGTCTCTCCGGGTTCTGCCCGCCCCGTGGATTACTTAACCCCCTTAATCGCCAGAAGAGAAAGATGATGTGTCATTGAACTGCATTTCGAGATCGCAAAATGAAGAAAAAACAAAATAGAATGTTAGCGTCTCAATCTGATTGCCGTTACAATTATACGCATAGAGCGTCATTTTACGCATTATACGTAAAGTATACGCATATGCGTTTAAATTCATAATTCAGGTTTGAGGGTATGACGAGAATGAATCTAATAGATAAAATTGCCCTTGTCGGGCAACGCATGAAGTCCGAACAAATTTCATTGAAAGAATCGTTACTGGCTTCTTCCCGGGTATCTGTATCAGATGACAGTGTGGAGGGGGTAGATCGCCTTATCTATAACCACTGCCTGAATAAAAAAAATCTCTCCGACTTCTTTGGAAAATCTCGAGTTACCTTCAATAAAATTCTCGCTGATCTCGAAGAAAAAAGGCTGGTGGGTCAACCTATTTATCAGAACAAAAACCACCTTTATACCCGCTGGGATGTCCAGAATATATTGGATGCCCTGGGTTATCCGCGCTATAGAGATTACTACCAGAGCCGAACAATCATTGTTCAGAATCATAAAGGTGGGACAGGAAAAAGCACGACCTCAGTGGCTCTGGCTGTAGCAGCAGCACTTGATCTCCAGTTGAATGCCAGAGTTTTAGTAATTGAATGGGATCCGCAAGGCTCTATTGGTAGCGGTATGATTCAAAGCGTATCTGAAGACGACGTATTCCTGACTGCAATCGACGCAATCCTGGGCGTGTATGAAGAAGGTTCTGAATATAAAAAATACCTCGACATGGGTTACTCTGAGGCTGAAATCATTGAGAATATGCCGTTCTCAACCCATCTGCCAAATCTTGATGTAATTACTGCGTTCCCAACCGATGCGAGATTCAAAGATAAATACTGGCAGTGCAGTAAAGAAGAGCGCACTCAGTTGTTGCTACGATTCAAAGAAGTGATAATGCCAGTCCTGAAAGCTAAGTATGACCTTATTATCTTCGATACCCCTCCAGAAGACTCGCCAATTATCTGGGCCGCTGATGAGGCCGCTGACGGTATTCTTGTCGCAGTTTCTCCGCGAGAATACGACTATGCATCCACAACTGATTTTATGCTGACGATCAGTGAGCGATTCCGTCAGTCTCCCAATAAAGGTGAAAATATTAAATGGTTTAAAGTACTGGCCGTTAACGTCGATGATAAAAGCCCATACGAAAAAATAGTCCTCGATAAGTTAATTCGAACCGTTCAAGACCTGTTTATGGCAACCAATATCAAAAACTCTGAAGCATTCAAAGCAGCTGCGTCACGGGGTAGGTCGGTTCTCGATATTAAGAAATCTGAAGAGTTATGTTCACCAAAGCAGCTGGATATTGCCGAAGAATCCGTAATGTCCGTATATCAACAGTTTATTAATGAGATAAAGAGTTTTTCAGCGAAGGAAGGAGTTAACGCATGAGTGATGAACAGCATATCGGAAACGATAAATCGCGTTATCTAAATACGCCAAAGCGAACCGATGTAGGCCACCGTTCCGGGTTAGCTAACCTTAAGAGTCCCCCTCGCATTAAGAAACTCTTTACCCTTCATAACGGGCGAAAACTTGAAGCTGAGCACGTCACTGTAGCAGCTGAAAATGTCGCTACTGAGACCGCCGTTCACCCAATGAACCCGCGAAATCAGGAAGCGCTTACCACAAACGCAGTACGAGATATCCTGCAACAAATTGAGTCAAGGGGTGTTGATACTGAAGGTGTTGCCGTTAAACGTGATGGCGTGTACCTGCTTATTGAAGGTAGCCGCAGACGTTTTTGCTGTATTGCGGCTCAAAAAGATCTGCCTTTATGGGTGCTACCAGATGATCTATCAGCTGAGGACATCAAGGCGATTATTACCGCTGCACAAACATCACGCCGATTCTCATACCGAGAGGTTGGGCTTCAGTATCTGGAACTAATGCAGGAAAAAGGATTCACCAAAAATGAAGAGCTTGCCCTCTTTCTTGGCATAAGCCATGTGTCAGTCTTTAAACGTATTCAGGCGGCGCGTATTGACGGTTCGTTGATAGCTCTGTTCCCGGATTATGAAGGTATACCAAACTCCTTCTACAGCCGGTTGTCCAAACTTCAGAAATACGTAGAGAGCAACCTTTTCATTCTTGCAGATGTAGTTGATAGGGTGAAAGAAGAAATTGCTAATCTGGACATCAGTGACATCCCGGAAGCGCAGAAAATTGTCATGGCGCAGATCACAAAGGCGGTTGAATTACTCGATCAAAAGCCACCTGCAAAAAGTTGGGAAACCCGTGATCTGGCTAATTTTGCTAATAAGGACAAATACGCCCGTATCAGCAAAAATGCATCGGGCCGTAAAGTTCGCTTTGAATTTAACCGAATGAGTACCGAGCTCATGGCAGAAATTGAAGCATTTATTACGGATAAACTGAGTAGCGAAAAATAACAATTCGCCATTGCTTGATTATCGAAACTGCACCTCCTGGTGCAGTTTTTTTTTGGCCGCAAACCTATTCGTCAGGAGGAGACACCGGTTGATAATAGGAAAAAAACAGCTCATGAGGTGGCTATGCTTTCGGAAAAAATTGTAACCCTGTTTTCAAATGACGCATTAAAGCGTTTCACGATTCTTGAGGCTTACGCCGAGCTAAAACGTCAGGGTACTTTTAGCGTTTTCCTTTCGTTCATCGATCCTCGTACTGATTGTCTCGTAGAGGGTAACTTTCAATTCTACCCGAACCCCGTTAAGACCTACTCAAACATGGGAGTATGCTATCTCACTGAACATCTTGGGCTAACGTTAAAAATCCCAAGCTCTATGGAATGGTGGGCTACACATGAAAAGTCAACATTTCATAACCAAGACATCACCTATCTGAAGGAGGGTGAATACGTAAAGGCAACCATTAAACTGGAAATAGGCTCGCGGATCAGAGTTCCTAATGCGTTCGAAGTTGCCCCTTCCATGTGAACTTAAGGCATATCAAAGTAAATTACTGACGAGGACGGCTATGGCACTCACGATAAAAACAGAAACACTAAAAGCTACCACAAGCCCAACATTTGAGGCTTTACGTAATCGTTATAGCCACCGTAGTTCTGACGATGAGATTGCCGTCGATCCGCTATGTTTATCTCGGGATGATCTGAATGAACTTTTACAGGCATGTCGTGGTGATGGAGAGTCAAAAAATCGACGAGCTCTTGAATCGATCATCACTGCACTGGAAGGTGATTTCGATAAGCCTGTGAGCAGTTTTCCGGCATTCGGTCGTGTGTTACTACAGTATCTGAAGTCAAATCGAATTGATGGCTGGATATACCGACGCGGTCATGACGGCAACCTGTACCCCGGTCTTGTTACAGCAATAAAAGAAGTAAAATCAGAAAAAAACTCTGACCGTCCCCCATCACTATTGTTACAAATCAGCTGGTATGGGTTCGGCGAATATTCGCACTCCAAAAAGGTTTACGGAACCCAGCTTACCGCCCTGAATTTCGAGCCTAATGAGGTGGCGCGGCGCAGTGTCGCTAAGACACTGGCCGACCGTGATATCTACCATGAAACGCATGAGCTGAAACAAGAGTACCTGGAACAACTAACGCGGTTTAAGGAAGTGGTCGACGGGCAATTTGGCAATCAGTTTAAAGCAACCGGCAGGGCTGTCAGAATGGAATCGTATAGCTACAGCGACCGGAATCTGGAAATAGCAGGGCATAAACTGATACACGATTTGCCTGATAGTGAGTGCGATGCCTACGGTGCAGAAGTGGAGTCGCCTCTTTTTGAAGATGACCAGTTTGGCCTTTTACCCGAAATTCCTGTGCAGCGTTATTTTGATCTCTCGCTGCAAGACTTTATCTGGATACATGCCAATAACGTAGAACCATACAAGTATGATAAAGAACTGCCAAAAAAGATGGTTTTGCCGGAAGACCACCGTGATTTACTCGATATACTGACCACGGATATCAGCGCTTTCACCAGCGATATTGTTGAAGGGAAAAGCGCGGGTAACATCATCATGTGCGTGGGCTCACCCGGACTTGGGAAGACATTAACTGCTGAAGTGTATGCAGAGGTCATTGAACGGCCCCTGTACTCAATTCATGCTGGCGCACTGGGAACCAACGCCGATGACATTGAGAAAAATCTGCGGACGATTCTGACCCGGGCTAAACGCTGGAACTGTGTCCTGCTTCTGGACGAAGCCGATGTGTTTGTCATGCAGCGTGGAGCATCACTGACTCAAAATGCCATCGTTGCGGAGTTCCTCCGTACACTGGAGTATTTCGATGGGTTGATGTTCATGACAAGCAACCGGGGTAGTGACATCGATGAGGCTATCATACCAAGATGCGCTGCAATCATTCACTATGATGTGCCGGAGAAATCAGATGCCCAAAAGATCTGGAAGATTATGGGTGAGAACTTTGGCGTGAACATTCCTGATGAACTGGTCAGATCACTTGTAAACACTTACCCAGAACTTCCACCACGTGACATCAAGATGTTGCTACGGCTCACGTTGCGAATGAGCGTGAAAGAGCAGGGGAGTGGTAGCATCCCGACACTGGATATTGTGCGGAAATGCGCGATGTTTCGTGGGATAGAACGAAAGGGAAAAGAAAAAGCCCTGTGATAACGATGCCGGGTTCGCCCGGCATACAACCTGCTGGCCCAGCCCAAAGCAATCCGAGTTCTTCAGCAAAAGCAGCAGCGTGTCGGAAATAACTGTGTTATAACAATTCAGGTGATCATGATGAGAAGTTGATAACAATGTTTAAGCTAAGTCCCATAAGAAAAAAAACAAACAAGCTGCATAAACTCCTTAATAACGGCTATCGTTTCGTAATCATGCATGAAGATGAAATTATTGAACCCTTCCGCTACGAAATAGAAGCCAGACGAAAACTATTCTTTGGCAGAAAACTCCTTTCTATTTCCGACCTCATCGACTCAATAAACGATAGTGTAAAAACCCAAGCAAAACGCGCCCCTTAACTATTCGTCACCTGAATAACTCCAGCTATGATAAACATTATTATCAAGCTTAAAGGTGATACTTATGAAACCGTTTGGGATTTTCTATTCAGTAGAAGGCTGCACTTGTTCACTGTGCCGCTCGCGTGGCTATCGTAAAAACAATGCATACGATAGATCTCTTCGTGTAAGCAAACACCGCGCCCGTCAGCAGGCCAAGCGTGAAATCCGCTCCGCCGTATTCAGCATCGACAATTAAGAAAGGTTGATGATAAATAAGAAGAATAACGAGGATAACAAATGACTGATGAAAACCAAATAAAGGTGCTGTTTTGCATTCTGCGTCGTCGATTCGTGGATTATGTCCCTGAGTTTGAAAACTGTGTAGAAGAACGGGAAGTCATCAATGAAACGCCGAAGGGTTACCGTATGTCCGTCTCCTACGGCACATCAGTTTACCTGCACGCGGATTATGAGTTTTTCGAATCACGTCAGGCAGCGTATCAATGGTGCGCCCGCCGTGTGACCGCTAGCATTGAGAAGATGAAACAAAAAATGCAGGCGGCAGAAGCAACAAAAATAAAACTGATAGAAGCATCCGGGAACTGTGGCGAATAAGATGACACCACGTCAAATTATCCTCTCACATATTACAGCTGAGAAAGCACTCCCACGAGGAACGCTGATCTGGTTATTCTACGAGAATGCCGATGATTTAATCAGCCTGAATGAAGTGGGCGATAATCTTGAAAGGTGGCATCAACGAGTTGGGTCGCCTGAAGAAATTCAGGTGATACTGGATATGCCTGATGACGATTCAGAAGTCTGGCTATTCAGCCCAACAAAATTATTCTCCCCACGGGTAAAAACCCCCGTTCTGACAGCCAGAGATAGGGCAGTTGCTCGCTATGGCGTTTCTCGCGTTATGACGGCGGAGAAAGTTGTTTTTCTGTATTCAGGGTATCTTCTGCACCTCTATAGACAGGCATATGGTTTCACCGGCCCTGCGCCTGAAGTTCGGGTCAACTGGAGTGCCAAACATTCATGGGGCGGCAGGAGCTCAATCACTATTTCACCATCGTCCATTTATCCTGACAGTGATACACCGCGCTATCGCTACCATGAGTACGCACATATAGAGCAGCGTAAGGACATCGGAGCATTTTATTCAATCAATCAACTGGATCATATCAAAGGCGTAGTGGCACATGAGCTTGCGCACTTTTGCCAGCGCCACACTGGAAAAGATAATTTTAAATTTGGTTTTCCGGTACTCCCTGAAAAAGATTTCAGAACGGCTCATGGTGATGGGTGGCAGTTCTTGTATGCATTTTTCAGAACAGAATTAAATAAAAGAATTCAGCGATAACCCAAAAAAAGGCATAACCAATGTACCTTCTTTCCATTTTATTATTTACATTTGTTTATCTGTTATCCTTTAATTCTGTTATAGAGGAAAATAGAGACCGCTATTCCATACAGACTTTTGCAATAGTGATGATCACGATATTCCTGATATCAATGCCAGTAACAACAACTTTTGTGTCGTTGATGCTTGAAGAAAACCAGAGAGAGCATCGTGATTTGATTTCCTTCCTGCAAATCAATTCCGTTTGGTTCGCAGGAGCCGGGGGGCTGGTGGCTATCTTCTTGTCAGCCCTGACAATGGTTCGCCTGAAGCAAAAACGTATCCGTCACAAAACATCGAACCTTAACCTCATCGTTGTGGGCCTTTTCGCGGGCGTAGTCTCTTTTGCCAGCGCGTATAAGCATCTAGCTTTCTTCAGTGGGGATGATGCGGGAGTGTTTTTATATGAGGCTATACCAGCCATCGATGACATCGACTGTAACGCGCCAATACTCCTGGTGAAATGGGAACCTGACTCAAAGAAGCCAACTGCATGGCGATGCCCTACGGGCGTTGCATTCAATATCAATAGTCCTACTCCATTCCTACCTTGGGGTTCATATGAGGAAGGGGAGAGTTCAAAACTAAATGAAGTGATGACAATTTTGATGAAAAATGCGGTCAAAATCGAAAAACGTCGCCATCTTGATGTCATCATTACGAGCTAAGGCCTTGTAATCACTGGATTACAGGGCTTTTTTATGTACCCGAAAAAAAAGAGACATTTTGTCCCCAAATACGCTTCGTCACCTGTTTGGTGTGTGTTTAACTGGATTTACAGCAAGCAACGAACCTCGCGACACAATAACTAAAGCGGAGAAACACCATGAACACCGACGTTAAAGCTATCTTCGAACAAAGCCGTACCCTGGAAAATCTGGAAGGCGCTGCGGTACTGATGCGCAGCTTAGACAAAGCGCCATCATCACTCCGAGCACTGAGCGATTTCGTAACCAAAGCGCGTAAAAGCGGCAATACGGAACAGTTCGAAGAAGCCGATATCGGGCGTAACAACGTCTTTGCGGTGAGCCCGTACTGGTTGTTTGTGGAAGAGGGACTGAACCTCCGCGACGTAAATTATGACCGTGCGGTAATGTTCAAACACGCTTATCTGGAACGTCCTCAGTCAGTGCCTGTCATCCGCGTTAAACCAGTAGTAGTGGAAGGCGTAACCCGCCTGAAAATCATTGATGGCCACCACCGTTTTGCTGGCCTGATGATGGCGATTGCTGAGGGCGCGAGCTTCCAGAAAATCACCGTCGAGGAATTTGAAGGCGGCAAGGACGAAGAAGTCTACAACATGATCGAGAGCGCCAACTCCCTTCAGTTGAAGATGGTGGAACGCGCTGAAGGCTTCAAGCGCCTGATTGGCTGGGGTCACACCATTGAGTCGATTGCTCAGCGTCTGGGTGTCTCTCTGGTCACCGTTCGCCGCAGTATCGTGCTGGCAAACGCTGACTTCAGCATCAAGATGCTGGTGAAAGAAGATAAGGTATCTGGTGACGTTGCCGTTGACGTTATTAACGAATGTCAGGGTACTGACCGCGACCCGTATGAAGTCCTGATGGAATCCCTGAAAAAGGCAGAAGGAGCTGGGAAAACCCGCGTCACTGCCAAATTCGTGAGTTCCAAGAAAAAGACTGGCCTGAAACCGAAAGTTATCCGTAAAACCTTCGACAGCCTGTTGCCAACCCTGAGCCAGCTGCGCGACCAGATCCCGCCGCAGCCGGAAGGTGAGCATGAAAATCAGATCGAAATTACGGAAACCGTGCCGGAAGAAGTCGTCTTACGCCTGACTCCTGAAATGGCCCGTACTCTGATGGCTACCCTGGCTGAACTGGAATCAGCAAAACAGGCAGAAGATGCTGAAGCTAATGGTGACAACGACGGTGATAGTGCTGAAAACAACGGCGGTGCTGACGATGCGACTGATGCCGATACCGATGGCGCTAACCAGCAGAATGGTGAAACTGAAGAGACTCAGCTGCACCCGGTGTACTAACCTCCCAGCAGGTCTTTAACAGACCTGCATAAAATTCCTTTTCATTCTGATGGGCCGGATAAACCGGCTCATATTTTTGCACATATAAATGGCCGCATTTTGCTGCCTTAAATTTTTCGATGATAGACAGGAGCGCATTAAAATATCAGGGTTATAGACTTTTTTGGATAGCAATGGGGGTCGCGTTGAATATTCAGACTAATTATATCGAGCTGCAAAATTGGCTCGAAAAGGCAAAAAGTATTTATTCCTCCGCAGGATGCCCGCACGAAAGAGTTGATGATGGCATTTTAAAAATTGCAATGCAGGTAGCGGCTATTAGAAAAACAAAACCAGATATGCTGCATGTATTCCTTCAGGAGTTAATTACTGAGTTCAAGGGTTATAAACTCATTCAGTGCCGATTCAATAAATCCAATTATGAGCATTTTGTTATGACCCCGGAAATTCAGATTCTGATCGGTGGTCTTATGGATAAAGCGTCAGAGGGAATAATGCTGGCTTCTATCTGCCACATGCTACAGGTAGATACGTTATCCGAACTTCTAAGCCTAATCCCAACGGGAATGCCAGACACCGATGTACTGGATGCGCTATGGCGTGATCAGAAGACGCCCGCAGGACTGAACCTGCTTGATGACTTCGTACTTCTGGATACCGTTGCGCTGGCTAATAAGCGGGGGATTGCTGCATGAATGTATCGGCGTTGATTAGTAGCCTCTATGTGACCGTTATCGCCGGGCAGGAGCTGGAAGCAAAAGCTCTGGAGCATCACGAACGCCGTACAGCTGGTCGATTTTGCCGAAAAACACTTTCTGTCCACGCGGTGAAGCGCAAGCCCGGGGTGGAATTTCTGGCGCGGCTGAAAGTCAATTACGCCCGCGCCAACCTGACAAACTGCGACCCCGGTACAGTAGCCGAGCTGAGGCTGGTGGGCCGCTCTGATGAAGCGAATGAGCTCTCTGAAGCAATTCTAAAGGCAATAGCATCCAGTTACCCGGAGTTGGTATCGGAATGCGCACGACAATTACAAAAACAAAAGCTATTCCAGAACCTCTGAGGCCACTTATGACTATGGCGGACATCTCGTTTACCGAAACAGGTGAGACAAAGCAAACAGCTGAATACAGCTTAAAAACCCCTCCGCAATCGATAGAAGCGGAACAGTCCGTGCTGGGCGGGTTAATGCTTGAAAACCAGAGATGGGATGATGTGGCAAAAATCGTTAGTGAGCAGGATTTTAGTTCTCGACCGCATCGCTCAATTTTCTCTGCAATGAGATCGCTCGTTGCGAATCAATTCCCGATTGATTTGATAACCCTCGCTGAGCACATCGAAAACGAGGGAGAAGGTAAGCTGGATAGTCTCGGCGGTTTCGCCTATCTGGCAGAACTGTCAAAAAATACGCCCAGTGCGGCAAATATAATTGCCTACGCGCAGATCGTCAGGGAACGTGCCGTAATCAGGGAAATGATAAAAGTTGCCAACGAAATAACCGAGGCCGGTTACAACCCGGAAGGTAGGACAAGTGACGAATTGCTTGATCTTGCAGAAAGCCGGATTTTCCAGATTGCAGAGCAAAGGGGAAATAAAAGCGGTGGGCCGGAAAATATCAGCAGCATTCTGGACAGAACCGTTACCAAGATTGAAGCCTTGTTCCAGCGTCCCCATGACGGGGTCACTGGAGTTGATACCGGCTACGTGGACGTGAACAAGAAGACAGCCGGTCTACAGCCCTCGGATTTGATTATTATCGCTGCCAGACCCTCAATGGGGAAAACTACGTTTGCAATGAACATCTGCGAGAATGTATCGCTGACAAACGATAAGCCCGTCATGATTTTCAGCCTGGAAATGCCTACGGAACAGCTCATGATGCGCTCACTGGCATCGCTATCACGCGTCAACCAGACCAGCATCCGAACCGGACAGCTCGATGACGAGGACTGGGCCCGGTTATCCGGCACAATGGGACTGCTGCTGGAAAAAAAGAACATTTACATTGATGACAGCTCTGGCCTAACACCTATGGACGTTCGCTCCCGGGCGCGTCGATTGTCCCGCGAACACGGTGGGCTTAGCCTCATTATGATCGACTACCTTCAGTTGATGCGTGTACCGTCGTTATCTGACAACAGAACTCTGGAAATTGCTGAAATCTCCCGATCTCTGAAAGCACTGGCAAAAGAGCTGAATGTACCGGTAATCGCTTTATCGCAACTAAACCGCTCGCTTGAACAACGTGCCGATAAACGTCCGGTAAACTCAGATTTGCGAGAGTCAGGCTCCATTGAGCAGGATGCTGACCTGATCATGTTTATTTACCGTGATGAGGTCTATCACGAAAATAGCGATATGAAAGGTATAGCCGAAATTATCATAGGTAAACAGCGCAACGGGCCTATAGGGACAGTACGTCTCACATTTAATGGTCAATGGTCTCGATTTGATAATTATGGTGGCCCTGAGTATCATGATGACGACTGACCATAAAAGCTACTGACCTTATCCTGATATTTAATTAAAGGTTTTCGACTGTTTAATTTCGCCAGCTGATTGGCCCGATAGATAATGGTTCTACGGACAGCAATCTTTTATATAGGTGTAAAATGAAAACGATACTCTCAGCTTTATTATTCGTTGTTTCATGGAATGCACTGGCACAGGATGAGGGAAATAGTGGTGATAAAAAGCAACAGGCAACGGCAACTATTCAAATTTCGATTACAATTTTACCCGAACCGGTAAAACCAAAGATCACCAAAGAACAGGTGAGTGATACGCTAACCGTCATTTCTTATGAATGGTAGCATCCAGACAACCAACGGTTAAGCCTGCTCCAGCAAAGAAAAGTATCTTTCTGAACATCACTTCGTCACCCGAATGCCTCGTGATTTAATAAGTAAACAAACCGGACAATATTCACGAGGTGTTTTATGACAAATGAAACTCAGAACAACGCATCCGCACCTGAAGAGTTAATCACGCGTATATCGCAGGTCATTAAACGCAAGGATGGATCTGAAGTGAAAATTACTGCTCAGGCTGCGTTCGGTGCAGGGTTAACTCGCTCTATCGATGTATATGTTCTTCGTCGGGATAATGCTGATTCAAACTGGCAAGGTTGCAGTAATCGACCAAAAGCAGGATGGCGGAATATGTCTGTAGATGAATATATCCGTGAAGGGCGCTCTGAAATGCTTAAGGCAGTTACGCCGGGAGAAATTCTAAAGCTCACAAATGCCATTGGCAAACCAATGAGTTGTCTTGATCAATTATTTCCATCCCCGATTACTAAATAAATCATTAAATAATACCGCTGGCCTTATTCGTCAGCTGGTACGCCCGTGTTTAAATAAATATACAAAACGAATAAATAAACAGGTGAACCATGCAACAGGTAATCGACTTTGGCACATCAGAACCGACCCTTGCCCCAATCCTTACCGGGGATAAATGGGATACGGTTTGGCAAACACTGGCTAATGACGAAGACCTGAATTATGTCGATGCCAGCACTGGCACGAGCATGGCCAATCTTATCACCACCGGCACAAACGCCATTTATAAAGCGCTTACTGACGGCTGGACTATGAGCCTGGCGTATTCATCAGGAAAGGACTCTGAGTGCGTTCTGCACCTCTTCCTGATGGCGCTGGTAAGGGCTACCCGCAATGGCACAAACATCAGCCAGCATCACTATGTGATCCACACCGACACGGGCATCGAGAATCCAGCCGTCCGCTGGCTGGCAGACACAAAACTCGCCGAACTTGAGGCATTCGTTGAAAAGCACCAGTTACCGCTGAGCATTGTAATTGGTAAGCCTGGACTGACATCTGGGTGGACTGGCCGCATCCTTTCAGGGCGAGGATTGCCAACATTTTCAAATAGTTCCGCCAGACAGTGCTCGATCGACTTGAAGGTCGATCCTGCACGTCGGGCCCGTGCCGAGTACATGCGAGGACTGCCTAAAGCCGTTCGTCAGCGCGTTTGTCTGCTGCTGGGTTCCCGTGATGCAGAGAGCACAACCCGTGCCATGAACATCGAAAAAAAAGGCGGGAGCGCTGAAGACGTTAAACAGACAAAAGAGGGCGGTGAGCTCTATCCGATCCGTCACTGGCATCAGGGGAACGTATGGGAATTCCTGCTATCGTCCGGGGATGAGGCTCGTTTTGCGTTACCCAGTTACCTGCCTAACAATAATGAAACTGCTGAGCTCTACAAAGAGGCTACGGGCGAATGTGTCTGGACGGGTTCTGAAAAAGCAAAAAGCGCCTGTGGTTCACGATTTGGCTGTTACCTTTGCCAGGCTGTAGGGCTCGACCGCTCTATGGAAAACCTGCTGAATGCCGACCCGGAGAAATATGGCTATATGGCTATCCTGAACCGGCTTCAGCGTTTCATTGCCAAACGCCGTTATGCCTGGGAAGACCGCCATCCAGTGGGCCGCACGGTATACGAAGGTGGGTATATTAAGATCCAGCCAGATGTATACTCGCCGAAATTCCTGGAACGTCTGTTACACATCTGCTGTAGCGCCGACTACGTAGAGCAGCAACGCGCCGATGACGTTGCCGAGAAACTCGCTTACGGCTTGCTGGAAGACAATGCGCATAACCGTCGCATGTCCCGGCCTCAGTTCCGCATCGTCAGCGAAGAAGCCGTTGTGCATGTCGATTTCATGTGGGCTTTCCATCATTTCAATGACAAGCCTTTTAGGGCACTGGAGATCTACCACCGCGTCTGGGCCCACGGCGAGCTGGATCTGTTGACTGATGAACCGACGATGCCTGTAGTCCCTCAGTCCCCAATCCCTAAAGCAGTCTGGCTGAAGGTGGGGAAATTTGGCGATGACTCACTATTTGATGGGCTGGCTGATCCTGTTGCGGAAATGACCTATTTCGACGGCGGAGATGACGAACGCGCCGCACGTGTCATCAAGACAAGAGACGGCCACCGTCGTGTTGTCAGTTTCAGCGAAGATAACGAAGTTACCGTAGATGAAGAGTCTGCAAGCTTTGTGTTATGGGTGGAATACCCACGCCTTAAATCTGCTATTGAGAGCGGGGCGTACACCGCTGGGAGCGCGGCGCAGTTCTACCTGCGTTTCGGCACGGTATCTCTGTGCAAAGGTAAGTCAGCCTTGTATCACAAAATGATGCAGCGTGGTCAAACCTACCATCGACTCGGCCTGACCGGATTCCAGTCGATGGAAGGGATCACAGCTCGAAAAGACCTTCGCATCCTCTCGACCGAGAAATACCAGCATGTTCTGAAAAGAACGCTGGAGGCCCGGATCATTCGTTTTAAATGGTGGGCTAACCTCGCTTTCACCATCCAGTACCACATGACCCGCATGACAGAATTTGGGTTCTGGCTGCATCGCGTCTTACGCCAGGAAAGCCATAACGAGCTTATGGACGAGAAAACGCTGTGCAAAAACAGCCTGGAAACTGTCCTGATCAACCAGACCAATGCCTGGTGTCTTGTGATGAGTGACGTGGGCAACAAACCTGATACATCAAATGCGCTGCGCCGCTACTGGAGACAGGAGCGGGCCCGAGCTTTCGCGCACTGTGCTTCAGTACCGGAAGTCCTTAAATCGCTGGTGGCTCGTGAGATGTTCAATATTTATCGACGTGCGCTTTATGAACTCAATAGCCATAAAGAGTTGAGCCTTGGCCTGATACACATACAGGAACTGGCAACTCAGAACGCGGACGCGTTACGGATCCATATCAAAATAATGATGCGGTTAATCAGGCTGTGGCAATTGTCAGGTTTAACAAGCATTGGTCAGAGTGAATTTTGTGAGGCGGCTTAACTGCCTGGAATAAAGGGAAAATAATGAAAATCATGCTTTCACTAGGCTCTGTTGCTATTACGACAGTAGCATCTATGTTGTTGCTGTGCAGCCAGGCTAATGGCAGCAACGGGAACAGGCCTTTACGGATCAACGAACCTGTTCAGATTACTATCGAACAAGTGATGTATCGCATTGCAAATGGTAACCAGAATATCGGCATGAAAATGCGTGAAAACCCAGTGCTGTTTTCGGGTCATGCCGGAATCAGTGTAGAGCTAAGTGATTTTCCGCCCGGGTCAAAATCCGCGCCCGTACCCGGAACTACCGTAATGCTGCGTACCGCTTTGTCTGGTCAGACAGAGGCCTGTTATCAGCAGCACTGCTACTCAGCCGAAGTGACCACGTACAACGAATAGAGGTCTTGCTATGGCAGACAGAACTGATGGAATGAAAGGAAGAGCACTGATTAGGCAGTTGTCCGGTATGCCACCCGGCGTTAACCCATTAAACGTTCCTCAGCCGCTTAAGCGAACCGTGTGCCTGGCAAAAGGCATAGTGGATACATGGGATAGTTTTCCATCCGAAAACAACCTTGCAATCGCCCTGGAAAACGCCGCTGCAATATCACGGCTGGCGATAAGCCTCCTGCAAGAACGGGAAGTACTGTACCGGCAGCTGGCATCTCTTGGAGTAGAACCAGAGAAAATGAAACAATCCGTCGAAGCCATCCCGATGGAAACGCTTTTAAAAAGCCTTCCAATGAGGAAAAAGTAACTTTCTAGCGTTTTTTGTTTCCGCTGTAAGAAGACACCTTTTTTGGTGCTCAATAGCAGTATTTTTTTAACAGATAAACTAAACGAATTCAATATTTCTTAAATTCAAGCACATTTTGTCTTCTTTTAAATTTCGTCGTAGGTTTAATGCAGTTAATAATGTTACTCACGGATTAATTTTTAAAAAATACAGAGCCTAATCAGGCTATACGGGTTTTGTAATTGCTATCATTAAAGTCACGAGGAAAACCATGAGTGCATACGTCGAGCAGGTGTTTAATGATGTTGAAAAAATGCGTGGCAAAGTTCTGGCCGACCGATTCCGCATGGTATTCAAAAAAATCCAGCTTGTGAAGAACGACGACTCAGACGAGGCCTACAACCTGAAGCAACAGGAAAACCTAGCCGCTGTCACTGAACTTCAGAATGCTGGTGGTTTCATTGATTGGGACATCAAGGTCACTAAGTATAGCAACACATCCACTCAGGTTGAGTTGCGGCATAAGGTAGATGGTGTGCTGGTATGGCGCGATTTTACCTTCGTAAGCGATTTTGTATTCGAACTCGCTAAAAACGTTGTCTATTCAAAAGAGACGGTCTGAATTCAATTATTGCATTAATAACCGGTGGAAAAATGGAGCAACTGACACCTGCAAAACTCGACTCGATGATTACTGAGACTACAACTGAACTGCTATATGCGCAGAGGGCACTTATCAGCCCAAGCCGAGCTGATGCGATGGAAAAGAAAGCGTCTCAATTACTCAGCATATTATTGGAGTTAAAGGAACTAAGAAATAAAAGCCCACAAAAAATCATACTGCCACCCCCTGCATGTTGCTTTGCAGATCATAGTTATCCTGCATATTCCAGAGACCAAGTTATTGCAATACTTGATTCTCTTGGACATAAAATTATTGAAAAGGAAAATTAATGCGCCAGACAAAAATCGTAAATATATTCTATGCCAGTGCTGAAGAGCTTCAGCTAGGCATTAACGAGATAGATACTGAGATTACGACCGCTTTGCAGAACGGCAATATGGAAGCCGTCAAAAAAGCAACGTTACTTAAAAACACCATGATTAGTCTGCTGGACAACAAACAGAAGGGCGAGCTGGTTCAAGAAACGTGTACGTCAGGCGAAAAGGCTGATTCATCGGTAGAAATAACGGACGCAATGGCCTACGCGTTCCACGCGGCATCTGGTGAGGGTGCAATTGGTTCCGATGATGTTGAAGAGATAAAGCGTGGTCTGCGGGTAGTTATCAATGAGTGTGGCCTCACAAATCACCTCGTAAAGATCCCTGCTGGTTTACACGATGCAACAGCTCAGCTTGTAGTTAACTTCGCCTCTGAGATGGCGGGTAAGCTTTACCGGGCCCAGGAGAAGTATGGTCGTGGGGCTGAATGGGCAAAATCTGACTGGAAGGATGAATGCCTCAAAGAGCTCCACCGACACCTTTCAAAAGGTGATCCACGTGATGTAGCAGCCTACTGCATGTTTTCGTGGCATCACGGTTGGCTGACCCACAGCGAACAACCTGCTATAGCGGGGCTCAGCGAAAGAGTTCTGTTCGATAGCTTTATGAAAGATGATTACTCACCTGATTCAAGTGGTTCAGTATCAGAGGAAGAAGAAAGGGTCTTTCTTGAGGTGCTCTTTCACATATGGCAAGGCCGGGCCGCAGTTCAGAATGGATTAACTCAACAGGAAATGGATATCGTAATGAAGTACCGGGAACAAAATCAGAAATAACATTACTGCGTTCTGACAACCAGTAAATTAACTCGATGCGGTATTTCAGAAAGGAAAAATTATGATCGTTCTCAAATACCCTCCTTACCCATCGCCCTTCTGGTTCCGGGGGGAAAAAGATAAAACGGGTGTGGTTACCGAGGTTGGAACAGTTTATGTGGAAGCAACAAAGGATAACCTGCTGCTGGTGGAGGGCACACTCCCTCCGGTAGGTGCGACTTTGTTTCTTACACCTGACCGGTTCGATATTAAAGCTGAAACTGAGATTGATAGCCGGGCCCGACGAGAGGAACAGGCCAGACAACGTCTGACACGGCAAGAAGAAGAACGACAGCAAAAGGCCGCTCTCGATATGAAGCTGATGCAACAGGCGCAAGAGCGAAACGCTCGTTTGTATCTTCCGGTACGATGGACAAGCGGATTCAAATCGGTGATTTCCGGGCTGACGGAAAACAGTAGCGGTAACGGTATAAACCGGCGAACTGTGATTCACGTGCTTTTACTTGAGGACATACGTGATGGGCGCCTGGTCAGAAATGAAGGGGATTTTCTTTGCACCGCCGCAGGTGGAAGTAACGGCAAGCTTTGGGTTAACCCAGCCACCCATAGTGATGGTGAGTACGGGCCTTACGTATGTGAAATAACGTGTAAGCAGTGTATTAAGGCTGCTCTACGTTGGCAGGATAAAAATAAGGCCGTCCCACCGGAATGTGTTCCGTAGGTATCAGGCGAACCGATCACCACGCTATAGAGAGAGGGGACAGTGAACATGCAAGTTGCTAAAAACAAGTACGCCGTTCTGGACAGTGCGATCATGAAAATACTCGGCAAAGAGCCGGTTCCATTTTCACTGATTATGCTTCCAGACGTAGCTGGTGAGTGTTCCCGACTCGCTGATGAGGAGAGGAATAAGCCGATGCCATTCCGCATTCTTGACCGGCGGTTACAGGCGCTAAGAAAGGCTGGCAAAATTCAGTTCGTGACCGGAAAAGGCTGGGTAAACCCTCTTTCCTGACCACCCGCAATTCGTACTGCATCTTCCTTTTCGTAAAAGGCAACTCTTCGTTGCCTTTCATCCCCCAGAGCTATTCGTCACCTGCCCCCCCAACGATAAAATCAAAGTATCACAAACAATATGTCCCCCATTTAAGCCATTAGAAACACCATGTCCTAGTACAATAGCGGCAACATGGCTAAAGCCGGGGGAAGGAGATCATAATGACGGGTATCGTGCGCATTGAACAACCGGTAGAGCGAATTGAACGTTTCCATTCTCTTCAAGGCGGTCAGTACTGGCGGGCAAATGAAGCCATTGCTGAAGAGAACATTGCCGCTTCCGAAGTACTGCTGATTGAATCGCTGCGTTGGGTCGACAACAAACTGCATACGGTCATTCTGCGCACCCACCCATCAAAACATGGCCAACACATTCGGTTTGAATATACCGATGAATCTGGCCGCACTTGTGGCACTACCCGTAGCTTCACTCAGCACCGCTTTTTGTTTGATGACTTCGTTAACAAATTCACCTTTGCTGCTGACTCGAAAGAAGTCCGCGAAAGTGAAGTGCAGGCCTGCCAGCAGTTGGCTCAGAAGCTGACCGTTGAACTTTCCGAGGCGATGACAAACCCTGAACGCATGAAAGAGATCATTGCGGAACGCCTTGAAAAAGAGCAGACAGAAAAAAGCGAGAACAAACTCAATACTCTACCCGCGACGATTGACCAGTACACAAACCTCGCCACCGGCCCGTTAGAAAATGCGCTGACATCCGGTGTCAATGAGGAAAGCATTAAGGGAATGATGGAAGCGGCTCGGCATGGACATAAACTGGCCGTCATACAATCTGAATGGCTACAAGGTAAGAATAACGAAATTACCAGGGCCGTTCAGGCCGTCGTACCCTATTACCAGGAAATGGCTGCGGCGCAGCTGGCCGCATTCGAAGAGAGCAGGGAGAACGTTGAATCGCTGATGAAAGGGATTGCGTCTCTGGATCTTTTCATCGGCAAAGATGTTGTCGTCAACACGATAATCAAAGGCAATTCAGCCCCGAGCGACATTCCTCTGACATTTGTCCAGAAAAAGCTACTGATGGATGAGGAGCTCGCTGTCTATCTGGATCTGGGAGACTGGTTCGATTTCACCAAAGCAGATTTATTCGACCAGGCACTGCAAAAACACCCGGGCCTAATCGAGCAGATTTTCCCGACCCAACGTTGCGTACTGGTTATGGCCGTCACCAGACGGCACGTCAATTATCAGGATCCGTGGGAGGCTGCGGCCAAAGACTTTCAAAACAGATGTGTCTTCCTGCTGGTACGAGACGGCGAAAATATTTACCAGGTATGCAGCCCGGTTGAATCTCATCTGGGCGCTCATACGCTGTTCCCTGAACGTGACGAGCAGGACGCGCTTTTTCGCGGTTTTGACGGTTCTCGCATCACCTTCCGCGATGTAGCTTACACTGACCGGCTGCGGGCGCATGAAAAGATGGCGCTGCACTATAAACGTTTCCTGATCCTTTGCTGCGGGCTCGACCAGCGTGAGCGCCTGTTTGGCGAATTCTATGATCGCAGTAGTAACATTAATTTCATCTCGATGGACTTCCAGGAGAAATATTGCCGCTTTATTCATGACGCAGATGGAACCGGTCTGTTGAGTGACCCGGAGGCCGATACCAGACCATCGCTGGAGTCCTACATTAAGCAGGCGAACCAGCACCTGCGTTCTGGTTCACGCGTCTTTTGTGAGTGGAGACAGGTCGTTAATCCGGTTACCGCACCCGGGGCAGCTAAGGATGATTCAGGTAAGGGCTACCGGGGACATTCATTCACGGTTGATTTCGTTAAAAGCCGTAGTACCAGCGTGGCATACCAGAAGAATGAAGAGATCTACGTTGATGTGCCAGTCGTTCAGCACACCTACAGCCGTAATGCGAAGTCAGACAAACGAGAATTCAATGCCAAGGTATGCCTCTCAAAATTCAGAACCTCTGATAGCCTTGGCTATCTTTGCCTGGACACGGTGAAATCCGCCGATCTCGAATATTACATTCACAACCGGCGTATCCGGGCTAACCATCTTTATTACATCCGGCTCTTCAAAGAACTTGCGGCACTGCTGAAGCTGGAAGAAACGCATGAAGAACAATACCGAAGCAAAATGCTGGCGGCTTTAAACGCCGGGAACATCGGTGACGAAAATGACCGGGTTGCGGCTGTAGATAAAACGATTCAGACGTGGCGCTGCGCAAACCGAGGTGCATCCCTCCAAAGTGGTCTGGAAGATGAGAAGCAATGGAAAGCGCTCCTTGCCATGATGGATTTAATTGCATGGCGAGGTCATGCAAGCATCCCGCAAATTGAATGCTACTGTGAGCAACTTGGAAACTCTCCTCTACGGCTTGTGGTAATGCCAAACGGCAAACTGGGCCTGTATGTAGCCCCACGAGCTGAAGAACGAAACGATGCAGCTGAGAAACACAAATGGGCTATACGTGTGGTATTGAGTCTGACGCGTACCGGTGTGAAAGAGGTATCTCGCTCATGGGCTCTGGTTAACGAACTGAGCGTATCTGAATGCACCCTCAAAGAATGGCCGCTGGTGGATGAGTGGAAAGGGTTAAAGTCTGTATTTGAAAGCTACGACCGGAAACTTAAAGCTCTGGCAGACATTGAACTGGGCCGTGAGACTCTCAAGCGTCTGAATCCCAGCAACCAGGAAGGTCTGAGCGAGCTGGCAGAATTGTGGATTAATGCTTTTGAAGAAATGAACTTCTACCGACCGACTGGCGGGATCGTTCAAAAGCCAGTAATGATGATCCCGATTGGTCTTATTGTCGACCGTGAGGAGTGGTCATACTTATATCTTGGTACACGCGGCTCTGCGGTCGAGTATATCTATCAGAATCTGAATGATAAGGCACTCAAGGCCCGGGTAGCCCACCGTCTGATTTCAAATTACGAGGTCAAAGAGGGTAAGCTCGATAATCTTGCCAATAAGAAAACAAGTCTGGGTCTCTTTTGCACAAAACAGCGCCCGGACATGGCCCCTTTTAGCGCAGACCGAAACATAGAGACATATGGGCCTGATTTCGGCGTTAACCATGCTGTGCTTACGCATATGGTATCGTTTAAATCGCAGATAGCGCTGATTCAGCAAGAGGCAGATCGCGGCTTACACCGTCGCTTCACGATAGCCAGCAACCTGGTCAGTTCAGCCGGGGAGTTGCTTATCGATCAACTGCTCGGCGATGCGGCGCGAGATGCAGATGAGCCGGTAGATATTCTTGAGGTGGTTATTAACCCAGCGCCAACCGGTGAACCAGGGGCGAAGCTGAAGAAGAATGGTGAGACATTCTGGCATAAGCACTGGTGTGATTTGTGTAAGCCAGGAACCGAAGAAAGCCTGGCACTCTCCCACATTCACGCGCCGGATCACGTCATTACGCGGACTTCGTTCAGTTCCAAGGAGGATGCCATCCTCTTCGTACTCAAGACGATGCCGCAGGCCAGAAAATACGAAAAGGATTTCTTCCGCGACAATGATTTCGATGTACCTGATGGGATTATTGAACGGTGGATAGACCGTTAATCATATGCAGTATGAATAAAAAAAAGCCCGCTTTAGTCGTTGCAAGCGGGCTTTTTATTTCTTCGCGTTACAGCTGTGGCATCAATTACAAAACGGAACGGCTTGGTGCCGGGGCGAAGAACGGAGAAAGGGATAGGCACGAGGTGGTGATAATGTTGCTATTCATATGGGGTATGAATAAGAAACAGCCCACTTGCGAGTACTAAGTGGGCCATTGAGGGTCAGGCATAAGACTCAGACAGAGCAGTAGCGGCTTCAAGCGCCGGTTCAAGCGACAGGCTGTTATCGCTGATAACATTCCATCCCTCATTGCCGTAAACAAAATGGACGTAACCTGCACGTTCAGTTTCTTCAGGGCGATAAGCATAGAAGTAGTCTTCATCAGTAGAGAACATGGCTTCAACAATACGTTCTACGTTCGTAGAGCGCTTCAGCACAATCTCTTCTGAGTCGAATACCGAGATGCTATATCCTGCTTCAATCAACCCGGTTGCTGCTGCCCGGGCAATTTCCTGCTCAATACGTTGCCGCTGATCTACGTTCATGCCTGCTGCTCCTCGATGGGAAGTGAAGTCGAACACACGAGAAAGCATGAACTATAGTTCACATTTAATCAATAAAAAAGGGAACTATACTTCACTTATTCTTGGTTTTTTTTAATACTGGTAGTCCTGCAAGCGCATCGTTCCAATGCTGCTCGCGTTCCTCATTACCTGAAATATTACTTATCCATCTTTCGGACTTGCCCCAGCGCTGTGCCAGCGCCTGCCGCGTCCAGCCTTTGCGTTTCATCTCTGCTTTAAATTCATCGCTGGTGGGTTTGTACATAGGTTAATCCACGTGAACTATAATTCACCTGATAGTACGGTAAGGCTGGTTAAGTAACAACGGGATATCGACGGTCATCTTCCGTTCCCGCACACGGGCCAGTGCTCCTGGCTATACTGAGTCAAAAATGCGGAGGACACATTATGTTTGAACGTATAAGCAGGTTTTTCGCTGGCGCAACAAAACAGGAGAGGGCGGAACCGTCAGTCTCTATACCTGAACCTGTTACTCTTGAGGGTGATAACGCGCCATCAGCTATCGAACATGACAGAAAAATAGTCCATGACAGCAGGGTATTTATACATAGGTCTTTAGGCTTTATACTTATGGTATATTCTCCCGAATTATTCAGAAAAGCCATTAATCATGACATATGTCTTGGCTATATATATGGTTATATCATAGCGGCAATAGGTGACGACGAAGAGTTATGTAAAGCATCGGAAAATCGTCGATGGGATGTTGTCGCTGCCTATTATCGAAGTTTATTGGATTATTCAGCTGAAGCTTACTATGAGAAAACTGTAAACGCGATGGATAATTACCACTTCAAACAAGCAAGAAATGTAAGCGTAATGGATTATCACAAAAACAAAATCAATCCTGATGGCGATAATCATCATTTGCGTTTTCTAATGACCGAAATAATTGAAGATAGGGTTGAATAAATACACGTTTCGTCACATGAACGACCTATGGTTTACTGAATATAACGACAACGAACCATAGGCCAGAAAAAATGACACTTCAAAAAGCCAACGAAAAACGTATTGAAAACTTCCTAGCCAAACAAATTCGTCATAACGGTAAGATTTTATCAATGCGTGAATTTATGGATTCACTCATTGCTGACGGCTATAGCCCACGTGCAAAAGCGGAACAGAAAGTAGGACACCCCAGCAGCCGTCAAACCTTTCGCTGGAACAACGAGCAGCAAAGGGAGCACCAGATTAAGCGAGCTCTGGGGGGTACTGTTCTGAAATATTCAATGGTGTCATCTGACGGCTCATTTTATGACATTGAAAAAATTGCCTATGATTACGTCATTGAAAAAATGGGCGGGGTTAACGTTAAGCCGGAAACGATGTGTTTTGCGATTTTCAACAGCCCTTCATCATTGCGGGGCGGGAAGAGAGAGCGCTGTGTAGCTGTCTATAGCCGCACTGTGGCAACAGAGGAACAACGGGTCAGGAGCATGTTATCTACTGACTTCACGCATTATGATCTGGTCTGGTTCGGTGAAGCCACTTCCCAGAAGGAAGCGCTGGAACTAGCCGAGGGATAATATCAATTAGCCACCAAGGAAATAACCGGGGTGGCTTTTTTGTTTTAAACGATTAAAAATAAGCCAAATCACTTCGTCACAAGCATGTGGGTGGTAATATAGACATATAGGCAATCACATTCAACTGGAGGCTAATATGTCAGATTTAATTGCAGCAAGATATGATGAAGTATCAGCTTCCGAGTTTGAAGATGATATGGTTGTCATTGTCATTACCGATGAACAGAGTGAAGATATTGAGGTTATTTCAGACCTTGATGATCTTTTCGTTAATACTGAGGTTGTGGTTATTGATGGTGACGCTTTAGAAGTCGACTATGATAACGCTGGATATTTTTCATCAGAGAATAGCTATGAAGTTTCAGTAGACGATATGTTATTCGACAATACCGTTGGTGAGCAACTTATGGATTGTGGTTTTTTCGGCACTCAAAGCTAATAGATACTCGTTATTTATTATCGCGTCCCAATCGTCATGCAGGTGTGGTTATTTATTTACTGAAAAGCCATGTTTTAAATAACAGGCAACGATAATCTAACAGGAGCGGCTATGAAACTCGAAAACATTAACAAAGAGCAGCAGCTCTATGTTCTTAAATGTGGCTCTATTCTATCAAGCTACGGATTTGATCTCCTGCATACAAAAGCAACCGCCGTAGCTGACTGGATGGACGTTGAAGCACCAGTAGCTGCACTGGGTACAGAAGAACATTTTGAACAATGTGCAGAACTCATGCGGCGCGGGCAGGTATATGCTAACGCTTCCCGGAAATGCTGCCCCGGTAATCTTTCCCCCCAACTAATTGGGCTTGAAGGTTGTCGTGTTAGAGTCACTACCGATGACGGTGAGGAACGCTGTTTCTGGGTTGCAAAAACGACCGGATGGATGCCGGGTCACCTCGAAGTTCCACGCTCGAATACGGCTTATGGCCACCCTGCACAAGCGCATTACAAGTCAGTTCAGACTATTCGATAAGTCACCGGTGCTCCGATTTCGACATGATGCATACCAACCAGACTCACTACTGTTGTCATCGACAAGAATGACAACAGTAGTGAGTATCTATGGCTTATCCTCGGAAAACAGCCCATTATTCATGCCTCCCTCTTCCGGTATGGCATAGCTCACATGGCTTCAGATAAAAATCAAACCGATAAACTCGCCCGCGATATTAAAGACAAGGTTCTCGCCAGGCCTGCTGGCTCATCAGGAGAACCAGTGGAGTACCGGAGTGTCCATGAATTTATGACACTAACCCGCACGGGAACCCCTGCTGATGCCCGCCAGTTCCGGCTGGCTGTTAAAGCTAAGGGAATAGCTATCTGGCCTGATGATGACCCACGCGTAGGGCAGCAATTTGCACGTGACGGCATTCGCTGGGAAGTTCGTCTGAAGACCTTCCGGCCTGAGAGTCAGGATTCATTTGACGATGACCTGGATGAGAAAGTCTCACCAAAACGCTTTGGATATCGCCGGTACGGTGCGATGTCCCGTCCTGATCAGAAGAAATTCAGCGACAGGGTATACTTCAACTGCATGGAGCGGTGTGTCGTCACCGGTGTGAAGACAAAATGCAGGGGAGAAGCAGCACATCTGATTGAGCATCATAAAGCGGGCTCTGACCACTGGAGTAATGGCCTGTGGCTTCGGGCAGACATACATCGGTTATACGACAACGGCCTGTGTGTGATTAATCCCAGCACCCTGACAATCCATTTCCACCCCACTATCCTGGCTAAGGATGACGATCTCATCGCGTATGAAGCTCGGCCAATATTACCGACAAGAAAACCTGTAAACCCTGCCTGGTTAAAATCCCGGTGGGATGAACTTACCTGGCCGAAGTAAGCATCGTGTCTGACAACGGTAGTGAGGCCTAATCATTACCGTTGTCGTAGCAAACGGGCTTCAATGCTTGGCTCATTATCGTTGTCACCAGTCTGGTCAGCTCATAACTATTGCCATCGGCACTGAGATGCCGTCCTGCGCATCGAACTCACATCCATTGTCACTCGATTTTTGAATCTGCCGGGAGTGTAACCAGTGACAATGGTAATGATCACCTTCACATAATTAACGAACCGTTACTACTGGTAAGAGGGTGCATGGTCGACAACGGTAATGACAATTAAGGAAAGTACCTTTCTGTAATGACAACGGTAGTGACTTAATGGTTAACCCTTGTCTGGTTACCGGCAATCAAGTACAGGAACTATGACAATGGTAGTGAGTCATTACCATTGTTATGGCTCATCATACTATCCCTATATACAGCAAGTAGACGGCGTTGCTCACTACCATCGTCATTGGTTGCATGGGTAGCAGAATGTTAGATGACAACAGTAGTGATTCTGGTGCTTCACCATCCGCCTGGTGACAACGGTAATGAGTGATCGAGATCACTATCGTTGTCGCAGCGTTCGGTATGGCTACAACCGGCAAGTTGTGCCTCGACAATGGTTGTGATCCCGCACTCACTTGATTCGTCATCGCCGGAACGACCCCACTGAAATGTACTTGGAAACAATGACAATGGTAGAGACTTGAAAAAATCACATCCATTGTCATTGACCAATCAGGTTAGCTACGACAGCGGTTGGACTCATTTCCATTGTCACCGACAGGCCATGTATTCATACAACGACAACGGCAGGGAGTGACGCGGTCACTACCACGGTCATTCATCCCGCCCCTCAAGTACGAGCAGACAGTACGGCGAGTGAATCCTTACCATAGCTACCTGAAAGGCCTGATTAACCTGGAATGCATATGACAACGGTAATGACCAACAGAACTCATTTCCGTTGTCATTGTGCTGGTGGAGCAGTAAGAACTTGGTCTGAATCATGAATGACAACGGTAGTGAGTATTCTTAGTCAATACAGTGGTCATTCAAATGCGCCGGGAGCAAATGACAGCGGTAGTGAGTCAAATCACTCATTACCGTTGTCATTGTGTCATGGGAATCAGCGATAAATCCGTACTGACGATGCCGACAATGGTAGTGAGCGGTATGAGGTCTTCTCCGAGAAGCTGCTCTGGAGAGTTGTCGATGATGACAACAGCAGTGAGCTGCCAAGACTCATTGCCGATGTCATGGTGTCATGGGTATCAGCGATTTGTCTGTACCGGCGATTCCGACAATGGTAGTGAGCGGTGTAAGACCTTCCCTGAGAAGCTGGTCTGGAGAGATGTCGATGATGACAACAGTAGTGAGCTATCTAGTCTCATTACCATTGTCATGAGTGGTCACCCCGCAATGACAACAGTAGTGACCGCGTCACTCAATACCGTTGTCATTAAGCTAAACAGGATTCTCTGACGATGTGCAGGGAGGGAGGGTTCCAGGCCGTCATCTGACAGCCCGGAGGGAATGCTAGCTGGCGGGATTGTTCTTTTTCTGGCTTCTAAGGCTGCGAATGTAGTGAAGTTCTTCAGCTGTTAAGTCATGGATGGTTAACGTTTCATCCCCATCAATGGGCTCATCTGGTGGGCACAATTCACCTTCCAGTGGCTCACCATTATTTTTACCCGACGTGCCATTGTTCTCCTCATCAGCATCACCCTCGCCATCACCATCAGGTGGTGGTTGGATATTGTTCAGATTCAAATCAGGATCGCGTTTGTGGATCTGGAAATAAACCTTCCCATCTTTTTTTACTTCGGTGTACTGAAGGTAACCAATGGATGCCAGCTCCTCCAATGCCTTACGTACTGTGGCGTTCTGGCTGTTGGCACGGGTCTTAAGATTTAATCGGTTCTTAAGTCTCGTTAAGGAGATCGGGATTGGATTTGGTGGAAGTGACTCAATGAACGTGTAAAGCGCCTGTGCGCTCTCTTTTTTCGCCAGTTCCTTGATAGCCTTCAGCTGCATCAAAACCTTGTGGTCGTACTGATACAACTCGAATATCTTAGGGTCTATCTGTAGCTCTACCTGATCAGAGTCCGGGTCAAGCAAGGCAGACTGCACCAGGTGCGTCGTATACACCTTTGACGAGTGGGTGCTGGTGAAGGACAACATCACGGATGCCAGCCTGCGTAACGACGCGTCGATACGCTTACGGGATGCGGTAGAGGAACGATAATTTTCAGGGTTACAGAGCTTCAGAAACTCAGTAAATTTGAGGCTGATCTTATCGTTATCAATCGGATGGTTAGCTAGCGTTCGGATGATTCCCATCCACGTTTTGAAGTCAACAGACATATCGAGGCGCTGACCCACGATCGAGATATTGGTGAAACCCTCGCTCTCCATCAAAGAAAGTGTCTGTAGTTCTTTCGTGGCATCAAAGCCAACAGTTTTGTATTCACGACTCTGACGGCCAACGCTTTTTGGTGATGGCACAAACAACCCAAGGCGCATGAGCGCGATAGACTGAACCGTCCTGCTGCTATTAGGACGTAAAATAATTTCTTTACCTGTCTCTCTCTCTGTTACAGAGAAAGCCCTGGTAACCATCTGGCCTTGCTGCTCAGAATCTTTCTCATTGGTCATAGTGGTTTATCGACTGTATTAATCAACAGATTATTGAATACTATCGCCCAAAGCCCTCAGTGTCACTTAAGGGATCTCTGCGACGATCTCAGATTGTGCATAAGTCCAGGCTAAAAAAACGCCACGACTAAATATAAAACTCTGAAATTCACATAAAAACAAATACATACGTAGTTTATCAACAAAGGAGCAATTCCGGTGAAAAAGATCCTTTAAAAAATCACTACCATTGTCGCCGCAATCACTACCGTTGTCAAAAAACTCACTACTACCGTTAAAAAACTCACTACCAATGTCAAAATAATCACTACCGTTGTCACCGATTGGCTTCCAGGCCTTGTGCCGTCTGGCTTCCGAGCTGCGGGGATCTCTTGTGATCTATGGGAACTCGTAAGGTACTAATTATTGGAACTACCTTGTGGAAAATGGGGATAAATTCTCTCTTCGAGTTAAATCAACATCGAATAGCTAAATTGTCGAAAATATGTACGGGCATGAAAGGAAAATGCGTATAGAAAACAGTGGATAAGATTTTAATAATTTTGTTTCATCATACAGGTGATAGATGGTATCTATATGAATTATAATAGAAATATACTCAAAACTCTTTAAGAGTTATACCTTCAGATCACACAATAAAACTCACTACCATTGTCACAAATACTCACTACTAACGTCGAAATAGTCACTACCAATGTCATTTTAATCATTACCAATGTCAAAAAAGTCATTACCATTGTCATAAAATGCCCTTGAGCCCAGTAACCATGCGGCTTGCAGCGTACAGGGATCTCTTTTGTATTCCGTTGCACCTTTGGGATCTCTTTATTGGAACTGTCCTGTGGAAAAGTATCTTTTTTGCCTTCGTCAGCTACTGACTCGGTGCTTTACTGATTGTGTAAACAAAACGATAAGAGGCACTCACATGTACGCAACTGCAAAAGAAATTATCGCAAAGCTGCAAAAAATGAACCCTGACGAAAAGGTGCTAGTCCGTGTCTGGTACAAGTCTGATGTTCAGGAGTTAGCAATAGACCGAAACATGCCGCAGGTTTCAGCTAGCGAAGCTGAGTCGACCTTAGCGTTGATAGACCGAACTCACGATGGTGATATCGGTATCAACTGGGATGTTGTTCAGAGTGGTATTGAGACAGTTCGTAGTGGCCAAATTTAAGCAACCGAGTAACAAGGACGTGACTCAACTAATCCACATATCCACCGGGTAGATCAACAGATCGATCCAGATTAAGACCAAATAGAACCAAAAAGATCCCCGCTCCCGCAAACCCGCAGCTGGTAAGCTCTGAAGACCTGCCCCGGTGGGGTTGAGAGGGAAAAAAGTGAGCTCTGAAGGGCTGTCGGTGGGGTTAGCCTGGTAGCTGGTGGTGTTCAAAGGGAATAACGGTGGGATTGGAAGGGGAAAGGAACTTAATTATCAACATCTGCTGTGCTAATGAAAACATCAAATAAAAACATAATCATACGTAACAAATCTCAAAAATAGGTGATCGGTATTCATTTTTTGTCCACACTGGCAGCAGATCAAAAATTTGATGTCAACGACATTTATCCGATTCATCTCTGAAATAACGTATTGATTTAGTACAAATAAAAACCAATACCCGATAAATGGGGACTAAATGACCCCTATTTCTCATGATCAATAAAAATCACCGTGATACATTCGCCCGGACTGGGCATTCCAAGATACCCGGAAAATAACAATAAAACTGGGGGATCCACACGATGAACTCGAATGAAGTTCTTCTTTTCAAGGACGCTATTCCCGACTTCAATCAGCCGTCGACTGGAAAGCTGACGGTGACAAAAAATTCATCAGTACAACCTGTATCACTGCTCCGCCTGGGCGTTTTTACTCCCAGTTGCCGAACAGAGGCAACGGTCACGCTAAACGTGACGGAAGCGCTATCCAGTCTGGAAATTGCAAAACAGGAAGGGTACACGGACATAAAGATCACCGGCCCGATGCTGAATTATTTCCAGGACTTCCGGTGCTGGACAGCAATCGTCCATTCCTTCAGCGTATCGCCTGATGCGCTGAAAGGTAACCGGATTAAAATGCCCTTTAGTGAATTTGCCAAACTCTGCGGCTACCCATCAAAACGCTACAGCACGAAACTGCGCAATGAGATAGCCGATTCGTTGACGAAGATTCGCTCAAAAAGCATTCGGTTTGAGAAGAACCCGGGGATCACCAAGTTCAAAGTAGCCGGGTTGCTGAAAGAGGCGGAATTTGATGGTGAAAGTGATTACATCATCCTGGAAGCCGACGAACGACTCTGGGATTTGTACCGTTCAGATCATCTTACTCTGTTGCGGAAGAAACCCCTGGAGCTACTTACCAGGAATGAAACGGCTCAGGCGCTCTATACATTTTTTGAAGCGCTACCTCAACATCCAGCCCCGATCACCTTTGACAGACTTCGACAGCGTTTACTGCTCAATGGGCGCATTGCCGAACAGAACCGGAAAATGCGAACTGCTCTCGATGTGCTTGCCAGCATCGGTTACCTGAAATTTTACTACCTGGTGGACACCAGCGTACCCACCATTCAGATCACGGATCGGAATCCCAAACTAACAGGTTCCTGATGTTTGAAACGTCTTTTTGCCCGGTTCCGGGAATGTGCTGTCTCATTCCCACCGGTCAAAAACACTAAGTTGACGTTTCCCTCTCAAACCCACCCGTGATTTTGTAGTCGCTAAAGGATAAATAGTCCCATTTACATCTGAAAAGCTGATGGGGCGCGTCAGGCCTCTATTGAATACAACTTGTATTACCATGAAAAATAAAGAAAATAACACTCCTCTTTATAATTACTGCTGTTCGCCTAATCCCAAAAAGATACTTTTTTAATCTGCACAGTTTTTATCGCCGGTGGGAACGAGAGGGAAGGGGAAAATATACCCGGTGGGATTGAGAGGGAAGGCCTGTAGAAAACAACCCGACAATCTTTTGTCGGCTGGAATGACCAGGGTAAATTAAGTTCTGGAGGATAGTTATGACTTCGACATTTGGTAAGCAGCTGAAGCTTTATGCAGACCGGCAAACGGGCGCAAAACGTACTGCTCTTGATTTTCAATATGTGGTTTCGCCTGGTAAGGATGCGTTTCCCACGGTGAACATCACTATGGCTCCGATTGCTGATGGCGCAAAAGAAGCCCAATGGGAGCTTAAGCGCGTCATCCAGCTGAATCGCTATGAATTAACTCAATGTTGCGCGGTATTGTTCGGGCTGGAAAAGGAGATGAGGGCAAACTTTCACGGAACCGATAAAAACAAAGGTTTTACGCTCATCAACAATGGTGCATCCGGCTGCGGGATAAACTTTTCTCATGGTGGGGATATGCTGACGCATATGTTGAACCATGCCCAAAGAATGGAAGTAGGGGCATTTATTCTGAAACGGCAGGCGGATGCGTGGGATATGAGTGTCAGTGACGTTCTTGCACTTTTGCGTCAGTCCGTGGCCATCAAACGGGCATAAGATCACGAAGCAGGTTCAAGAACAGGCTTACCGTACAACAATTTTCAAATCCAAACTGACCCTACTTAACTTCAACTGGAAGGCGCTATGACAGAACATCAGCAGAATAGAAATGTTTGTGAAGTCGGGTTAGCCTGTGAAGCCATGACGATTGATCCCAAAACCATTCAGTCAGCAGTAATGCGTAAAGAAGCCACGCAAGTTGTTATTCCTCACTTTAAGGGGGTTTGTCCTGCTTTTGTCGAATGGGCTGAACAATGCTTACCTGGCGATAAACTTCCTCGTGGGAAATTTTTTAGGTCACGAGAATGGATGCGTCAGTTCACCACTTGCCAGATAAACTACAAGACAGATCATCCAGATGAAGGAAAGTATGGATGGCTTTTTGAAGGAACCAAATATTGAAAAGTTAAGGAGATATGATTAATGCTAATTTATGCCGCAGATCTGATTTTACCCTTAAAAATTCTGCTGGTGGTATTTGTCGTGACTATCATAGGCGCTACCATCGGGTTGAAATTTGTACGCTCCGAAAACAAGATCGTTTGCATGTGGCTCGTGCCAATAGGCTGTCTTGGGGGAATTTTTGCATTGATGATGTTTCCATCAATTACCACAAATGATTTGTTGCTCGGCAAGAGATGGTCGGAAGATTGTCGCGTGGTCGAAAAATACGAACGCCACGCTTTTGAAGCACCGACGAACCGGCTGATTTGTTCGGGGGTTGATGAGCATGTTAATTCAGAAAGTTATGCGGTATTAACGAAAGCTTACCGGGAGCGGGGGGGAGAACTTATTTCGGGATCCCATAGTGTTGAAAACTAGCCTTCAAATCTAATGCTACGGAGTTTTCATGAATAATAATCACAATGTTTTTCCTTGCAATGAATTGGGTATGGGTGATTCCAAATCGGAATTGGAAAGACTCCTTGAATTATGTGAATCCACTCCGCAAACAGGCGAGCCTAACCCCCAGATAGCTAATATGCAAGCATTTTGGAATCGATAACTGGTGGCTCATCTCATATCACTGGCTTCAATTTTTGCTCTCATATTCTTAATGGCCGTAAATTTTCCACACTCAACGATGCAGAGATAAAACAGCTAACATCTCTTCGCAATGAGGGGCGAAAAGACGGTTTTGTGGTCAGAATTCAACCTGTTGATGTAACCCCTGAACTTCAGCTTGAAAGGTATCTTGCGTCAAGTTGGGAAAGCGAAATCGAGATTTATAAACGCGTACCGTCGATTGTCGTGATCTGTAAAATCTCAGGTCTGTCTGCATTGGCAGGCTCGGGGAACAAAATGTTTTTAAATATGGATTACTTAAGTTGCGGAACTGAAACTGATGATCAGGATTGCCAGGATTAAGTCACTGATTGGCGGTTGCAACGAGCTTTGGGTTTGTTAGACTGGCCTGACATACCTTCCCCCATCGCGGGGTGCGTTGTCGGAGTATCAAAATATTGTTTTCCCCTATGCGGGGTTTAATTAGTGAGTAGCGACTGCCCGGGTTAGCGCCTGACCCGTGTCAGACTTCTGAAGGATATTTTGATATTAACCGTCCAGCTGGACGGTTTTTTTTCGTCTGTTTTTAATTTGGATAGTGGTATGGGTAGAAAAAAACAATCAAACCGCAGTGTATCAGCGCCAGCTGTTGATGCTGAAAAAGAAATTATCGACCCGAGATGGAACATCTTTTTCTTTGCGGCAATTGACCGACCGTGGGTGCTTAACCCGCATCTTTTTTACGCTGAACAAGCGCAGGAACGTTTGCTGTCGCAGTTCAGTGATGTGGAGATCAGGAGTGAAGCGACAAAGAAAGGCGAGTCATTTATAGAGTCAGCTGGAGACTGGTTCAATCCTGATTACCACGACGAAAGTGACGTATACGAGAATATTGAACAGATTGAAGCTTGCCACTGGGTTGCGTTGCGGGAAATGAAGGTCACGGTCACGCTTTCCCTGACCGCTGGGATGTACCACCAGTTTGACAAGGCATTACGAGATCTGCTTATCCGGGAGGCCAGAAGCTGGCGGTGGCTCGACATGGTTGTGATATCAGATTTGATCTGGAACCTCAGTTTTCCGAGGCTTATGGATTTGATGGAATGGCTGGGTATTGAAGTACGAAACATGCCATGTTTCCCGTTAATCAGTGCATGTCATCAGGTTGTCAACGTTTATAAACATGGAGATGGTGATGCCCACCAGAAACTGGTTAATGCTCACCCGGAGTACTACTCAGTATGGCAATGCGAAGGTTATCCGCAAGAGAGACCAGCTCGCCACGAAGAACTTGAAGTTTCCGAGGAACAGTTTAGAGAATTTGCCGAGGCGATAACGGTGTTCTGGAAGAGTCTGCCGGAAGGACTATCTTATTCGGGGATGGGAAAAGAGCCTAAGTGGTTTGGCAAGGCTTATGAAAAAGTGAAGTGCGACAAAGAAAAACGCGAGCGTAAAGCGGAAGAATAGTGGGGCACTCTAGCCCCACCGAAACAAAAGGAGAGTCAGACAGCCGGTGACGGTTGCCAGCCTGATTGAGTCTGGATCCATTTGCCTACGGAAATCATGTCGTAACCACCGTTCCCGTAGGACGACTTCACTTCTTCTATTTCGACTGGAACCGCCAGCTCGATGGGGCGGAACCAGCCATCATCACCGACTGTATACCGGCCTTCATGTTCCTTGCTCATTTCGCAGACCCGGCTGGGTGGAAGCCAGAAACCTTCATTTGCTCTTTCGGATGCGATACGAATAGCTTCATCCACGGAAGCGACTTCCCGGATGTGTTCGTTATGCGCGTTTGACATTTTGATCAGAAATGACTTCATAGAACCATTTTCCTCAGCTTAGGCCGGTAACGTTAATCGTCGGGGCGGTCGGTAATATTCCGGCGATAGTGTCCTCATATTGTACTCTGGCATGATGCATAACAGAAATTTGAGAGCGCGGGATTGAGAGGCGAAGTAGTTTGATGATAATCGCTGCGGGTGTACTATCAGCCTGATTCCTGGACTGAAGCCGAACGTCCAGCCGTGGTAAAACTGGTGAACGATGTTAACCTGGCATCGAGATATCGAGACCGTAACCATCTGACTGAATAAGGAGCTTTTATGCCGAATGGGAGAGTGATTTTTAACAAAAGAGGCCGATGGGACTGGCTTGATAGCGGTTGTGATATAGATGAGGATGAATTAAAGCAGGAAGAGTGGTTTGTTGGCGATATGTATTATCCGCCAGACTTTGAATACGATACGTCAATGCATGATCACCAGATTACAGAGTGGTTGTCTAAACCTGAAGAGCTGGTGCGGTATGAGCGAGGGCGTTAACTCAATTTGCTTATCTGAACTGGCTACATGATCTTTCAGCGTGGCCATTTCGGTTCTTCACATTTCCCTGACTCCCTCCTGACAGAACCGACTATTTCATCCATGAACCGCAAGAGCGGTAACTAAATGCCATATCGTGTGGCAGAGTGGTTTGCTCCAGTACCCGTCAAAATAGTCCAACATACAAAAACAGGGTAGCCTGCCCCGGGCTTCACCCGGGCCAGGCTACCCGGAGTCGAACCGTTAACCCGGAGTCGTGGGTGAGTAACGTCGAGTGCCCGCCTGAATTCCGTGCGGCCACCAGCATTGGCTTCACCTTTTTCCGACCGACACTTTCGTGCTGGTTTGCGGCCGCATCTTCGCCGGGCCGGAACACCCTGCATTTTGTGCCGGTGGCCATCACCGGTATTAGGATAAAGGGAAGAATATCGGTGATGGATTCCGGGATAATCGCCGGGAAAACCCGGGCAGAATTCACGTACATCACCCTCTATTAGTCCAACATACAAATAAACTTCCCCTTTCTGCCCCTGCGCTTCGCTTGGGGCAGAAAGGGGAGCCGTACCTGAAACCTCCGTGTCGTTTTCAGGATCGGGCCCGTGCCCGGGGTAACCATTCTGCCCGGGCCCACCATTTTAAAAAGAAACCGCCGTGCCCGGTCTGGCCATTTCCCCCGCCTGCGGCAACCGGGCCGTGCCGGTCTTTCCGTCCGGTTCCTGCAAACCCCACATAGGGACTCCGGTCGCTGGATGAGCCATGCGAGAAAATATGAGAAAAAAAGAGAAAAAAAGAGAAAAAAAAGAGGGGCCGGGGGCGCGAGGGTTTCAGTGGGTATAAAGGTCAAGGGCGCTTTGCAGGGTGGACGCGGGGGTGTTGACCCTGATCGCATTTGTATGTTGGACTAATTTTGCATATATGAAGACAAGAAAAGACGCGCTGCCGACAGAGCAGGTATACTCTCGCCATCAAATGTGCGGCCAGCGGCGGGGGATAGGTAACGACCGCAGGCCTCCGCGACCGGTATCAATGATGATGATGCCCTGCCAGGTAAAGAGTAGTGACGACGAAAGTGAAGGTGAAGAAAACCCGGGCCGAACGTAAGCAGCATAGCCGGGACATGCAGGCCAAACATGAAGCGGAAAAAAAGGCCGCTAACCTGCGTAATATTCTAAAGAGAGACATTCTGGCCACGCTGGGTATCCCTAAAAATCACGGTGGGCGGGCAGCTCTTTCTACATTCATCACCGAGCACTTACTGAAGGGTGAGAGTCAGGTTCAGATTGTTGCCATGCTAACCGGCAGCGAATTGATGAAGCGGGCACAGCTTGCCGAAATCGAGCGCCTGAAGAAGATCACGGAACTGGCCAATCAAACCCGCAGAAACGAGATCACCAACCGGGCGTTTGAGCGCCTGGGTATCACAACCCGGCATCCAATGGGCGATTTAGTGCTGAGCATGGTGCGCGAACTGGCAAACCAGAATTTAAATACCGGTGAGATAGTAGAACGCCTGAATGATAACGAAACCGTACTGGAATCGCGCCGCCTGCACAAAGAGAAGCGAGCGGATCTTGAACGTCAGATTGATGAAGGTATTGCCGAGCGCAAAAAGACCCGTGTTGATATGCGGGAAGTGCTCGCCTACATGGCCCAGAAGAACGGTACAACGTATACGCCTCCCGCAGACACCTGGCGATCTCCTGAACATCCGAATGGCGATTCACCGACCCGGCATAATGGAAAAATCAGAGAGAGCCGTCTGACCGGCGCTGAAAGCACCCAGAAAGAAAACCCACGTCAGTACGGTTTGCCCAACCTGAAAACCAGTAGCGCTTCCATCAACAAGGCCGGAATGAGTGAGGCCATTAAGCTGGTGGGCGGACGTGTGACGGAATTTCGCACCTATCTTTATGGGGTCGGTTCCGGCTGAGGGCGAAATGACACCCTAAGCGTTAGCTCTGTGTCGTTGCACGATGTCAGCGACGGTATTCTTGCTGATACCGAGCTCGCGTGCGATCCAGCGATAGCTGCGTCCCTCGGCCCTCATCGCAACCACCTTAGGCAAAAGTCGGTCTGATTTTGGTCGCACTCCGGCCTGACGACCAAGCCTCTTACCACGTGCCTTCGCAACAGCAAGGCCTGACTTGACCCGCTCGCTGATGAGATCCCGCTCAAACTCCGCAATGCCGGAAAGAAACGTCGCCAGCATTCGTCCATACGGCGACGAAAGATCGAACGCCATTCCATTCATGGCTATCACGGAAACCTTCCAGTTCTCCAGTTCACGTAGCGTATTGAGCAGATCGAGCGTCGAGCGCCCCCACCGGGAAAGCTCAGTGACCAGGATTGCATCAATTTGTCTGGACTGGGCAAGCGCCAGGACTTTCTTTCGCTCGGCCCGGTCGAGTTTAGTTCCTGAACCTGTTTCCTTAAATATTCCCACCACGTCGTAGCCGGCACGGCCGGCGAAGGCTCGCAGATCAAATTCCTGGCGTTCACAAGACTGATCCGCTGTTGAAACCCGGCAGTAAATGGCGGCACGATGTCCCAATTGAACCCTCCTGGATTTTTGTATCGGAACGCCCTGATTTATATGGGCTGGCTGTTGTCCAAAACAGACTATACTTCAAAAGGGACGAATTTGTATGTCACGACGCCATATTTTCACCGAACGGCAGCGAGCAGCGCTGTTCGATCTGCCCACGGACGAACTGTCGCTACTGAAGTTCTACACGCTGGGCGATGATGACCTGGAAAACATTAGGCAGCGCCGCAGACCGGAAAACAGGATTGGCTTTGCCCTGCAACTTTGTGCCTTACGATATCCGGGCCGTGCACTGGCTCCTGGTGAGATGATCCCGCGTGAAGTCCTTTCCTTCGTCGGTGCTCAGCTTGGAGTTCCGGCTGATGCGCTTCTCACTTATGCCACACGGCGCCAAACCCGTCAGCAGCACATGGACACGCTGCGCGAAATTTACGGCTACAAGACCTTCACGGGCCGTGGTGCCCGTGATCTGCGGGAGTGGACTTTCGGCCAGGCCGAAGATGCCAGATCAAACGAGGATCTTGCTCATCGTTTTATTGTGCGGTGTCGGGAAACTTCCACCATTCTGCCCGCAGTATCGACAATCGAGCGCTTGTGCGCGGATGCTCTGGTCGCCGCTGAGCGGCGGATTGAAACGCGGATTGCGGAAAATTTAACAGCGGATGTTCGCGATCACCTGGACAAACTTCTGAGTGAAATGCTCGCCGGCAATATCAGTCGTTTCATCTGGCTTCGCAACTTCGAGGTTGGTAACAACTCGGCTGCTGCTAACCGTTTGCTCGACAGGCTCGAATTTCTGCGTACCCTGAATATCAATCATAGTGCTTTGGCCAGCATACCTGCCCATCGCATTGCCCGGCTGCGTCGGCAGGGTGAACGCTACTTCACCGACGGTTTGCGTGACATCACTTCGGACCGCCGCTGGGCGATCCTTGCCGTCTGTGTTGTGGAGTGGGAAGCGGCGATTGCTGATGCCATAGTCGAAACCCATGACAGGATCGTAGGAAAAACCTGGCGGGAAGCGAAGCGCCAGCATGACGAAACAATTTCCGGCTCTAAAGCCACACTCACGGATACGATCCGTACCTTCACCGCGCTGGGAGCTTCGTTGCTTGAGGCCCGCAGTGACGGAACCCCGCTGGAGATGGCTGTCGCCAGTTCGGTTGCATGGGACCGGCTCGCTCAACTGGTAGCGACAGGGACTCAACTCAGCAACACGCTAGCCGATGAGCCTCTTGCATATGTCGGGCAGGGATACCATCGCTTTCGTCGTTATGCGCCCCGCATGTTGCGCTGTCTGAAGCTCGAAGCCGCGCCGGTCGCCGGACCATTGGTAGCAGCAGCTTTGTCGATCGGAGAGATGAAAGGTGTTGCATCGCCAGAAAGGCGTTTCCTGCGGCCCAGCTCCAAATGGAACCGTCATTTACGAGCTCAGGAAAAAGGAGATACCCGTCTTTGGGAAGTGGCGGTACTCTTTCACCTCCGGGATGCTTTTCGTTCCGGAGATGTCTGGCTCGCTCATTCGCGCCGCTATGGTGACCTCAAGCAGGTACTGGTGCCGATGATCGCGGCGCAGGAAAATGCAAAACTGGCCGTGCCTTCCAACCCACAGGATTGGCTGGCAGACAGAAAGGCGCGACTCACGATCGCTCTTAAGCGGCTGGCCCGGGCTGCCCGTAACGGCACTATTCCGCACGGTAGCATAGAAGATGGAACGTTGCGGATCGACAGGTTGACAGCAGACGTGCCGGATGGTGCCGAGGCACTCATACTGGATCTGTATCGCCGAATGCCGTCCGTTCGGATTACCGACATGCGGCACTGTTGCAAAGTTAGCGATGAGGCAGCCTTTTGTCTTATTCAAAGGCCTTACATTTCAAAAACTCTGCTTACCAGGCGCATTTCGCCCAGGGGATCACCATAATAAAATGCTGAGGCCTGGCCTTTGCGTAGTGCACGCATCACCTCAATACCTTTGATGGTGGCGTAAGCCGTCTTCATGGATTTAAATCCCAGCGTGGCGCCGATTATCCGTTTCAGTTTGCCATGATCGCATTCAATCACGTTGTTCCGGTACTTAATCTGTCGGTGTTCAACGTCAGACGGGCACCGGCCTTCGCGTTTGAGCA
>NZ_JABBJF010000023.1 GCF_014218705.1 Kluyvera sichuanensis
GTATCTTCGAGTGCCCACACAGATTGTCTGATAAATTGTTAAAGAGCAGTGCAACACGGCTTTCGCTCACTGTTGCGAGGTGGCGTATATTACGCCTTCCTCTTTCAGAGTCAAGCGTTTAATTTCGCTTTTCTCTGTCAAGATTCTCAGGAGAATCTCGCTGACCCGGCGGCTTGTTTGCCGTTGTTCCGTCTCAGTGGGGCCGCATTATAGGGAGTTAATTCAGGCTGACAAGAGGAAAAATGCATTTTTCTTTCAACCGCTCACCTTTTCGCCTTTTTGCCGCTTATTTCTGCTTCTTGATAGCTGCAGGCAGGTCTGCAAGGCTATTAATCACCCAATCCGCGGCTTTTTCCGCTTCTTCGGTGACAGGTTTCCCCGTACGCACCAGCACTTTAGTACCCACGTTCGCCGCAGTAGCTGCCTGCATGTCTTCTACTTTGTCACCGACCATATAAGAAGAAGCCATATCAATGTGCAGAAACTCCTGCGCTGATTTGAACATTCCCGGATGCGGTTTACGGCAATCACACACCTGGCGGTACTCTTCTACGGTTCCCTGCGGGTGATGCGGGCAATAGTAGATGCCGTCGAGATCGACACCGCGGTCTGCGAGAGACCAGTCCATCCATTCCGTCAGCGTTTCAAACTGTGCTTCGGTAAACTTCCCGCGAGCAATACCAGACTGGTTAGTGACCAGCACCAGCGCATAGCCCATCTCTTTTAATGCGCGCATGGCGTCGATAACGCCATCAATAAACTCAAATTCATCGATTTCATGAACGTAGCCATGATCGACATTAATCGTGCCATCACGATCGAGAAAAATAGCGGGTACAGACTTTGCCACCGTGTTGCTCCTGAATAAGGCATGTATTCTTAGTATCGCATGTTTCGACAGGCAAGAAAGCGTCGATCGCATAAATCAGATTGATTTAGCCGTCTAGATGCCTTAACATCCGTTTTGTTGACGGTCATCGCCCGTCTCTGGCAGAAGAAAATGCCACGGATAACTCCTAACCGATAATAAATAATCTAATGATTAAACTTTCGAATATCACCAAGGTGTTCCAGCAGGGCCACCGCACCATTCAGGCGCTGAACAACGTTAGCCTGCACGTGCCTGCGGGACAAATTTATGGCGTCATTGGCGCATCCGGTGCAGGTAAAAGTACGCTGATTCGCTGCGTCAACCTGCTTGAACGCCCGACTGAAGGCAGCGTTCAGGTTGGCGGCCAGGAACTTACCGCACTGTCCGAAGCGGCGCTGACCAAAGCGCGTCGCCAGATTGGCATGATCTTCCAGCACTTTAACCTGCTCTCTTCACGCACGGTGTTTGGCAACGTTGCGCTGCCGCTGGAACTCGATAACACGCCTAAAGATGAAGTAAAACGTCGCGTCACTGAGCTGCTGGACCTCGTCGGTCTGGGCGACAAGCATGATAGCTACCCGGCGAACCTGTCCGGTGGGCAAAAACAGCGCGTGGCGATTGCCCGTGCGCTGGCCAGCAACCCGAAGGTTCTGCTGTGTGATGAAGCCACCAGCGCGCTGGATCCGGCAACCACTCGCTCCATCCTCGAGCTGCTGAAAGACATTAACCGTCGCCTGGGCCTGACGATTCTGCTCATCACCCACGAAATGGATGTGGTAAAGCGCATCTGCGACTGTGTAGCGGTTATCAGCAACGGCGAGCTTATTGAGCAGGATACGGTGAGCGAAGTCTTCTCTCATCCGAAGACCCCGCTGGCACAGCAGTTTATTCAGTCCACGCTGCATCTGGATATTCCAGAAGATTACCAGGCGCGTCTGAAAGAAGCGCAGACTGCCGATAGCGTACCGATGCTGCGCATGGAGTTTACCGGCCATTCGGTAGATGCTCCGCTGCTGTCGGAAACCACACGTCGCTTTAACGTGAACAACAACATTATTAGCGCGCAGATGGATTACGCGGGCGGCGTGAAGTTCGGCATTATGCTGACGGAGATGCACGGCACGCCTGAAGATACGCAAGCAGCCATCGCCTGGCTGCAGCAACACCATGTAAAAGTAGAGGTACTGGGTTATGTCTGAGGCCATGATGTGGTTACTGGCGCGCGGCGTCTGGGAAACGCTGGCGATGACATTCGTGTCGGGCTTTTTCGGTTTCGTGATTGGTCTGCCGGTCGGCGTGCTTTTATATACCACGCGTCCGGGGCAAATCATTGAGAATGGCAAGCTCTACCGCATTCTCTCTGCGCTGGTGAATATCTTCCGTTCCATCCCGTTCATTATCCTGCTGGTATGGATGATTCCATTTACCCGCATTATTGTCGGTACCTCTATCGGCCTGCAGGCCGCGATCGTTCCGCTAACGGTCGGTGCGGCACCGTTTATTGCACGTATGGTAGAAAACGCCCTGCTGGAAATCCCGACCGGGCTGATTGAAGCTTCCCGCGCAATGGGCGCCACACCGATGCAGATCGTGCGTAAAGTCCTGCTGCCAGAAGCGCTGCCAGGCCTGGTGAACGCGGCAACCATCACGCTGATTACGCTGGTTGGCTACTCCGCGATGGGCGGTGCCGTCGGTGCCGGCGGTCTGGGCCAGATTGGCTATCAGTATGGCTACATTGGATATAATGCTGTAGTGATGAATACAGTACTGGTATTGCTGGTCGTTCTGGTTTATTTAATTCAAGTATCTGGCGATCGTATCGTTCGGGCAGTCACTCATAAATAGCGTTACACACAACACAACTCAAAGTTTAAGGATATAAGCATGGCGTTCAATTTTAAAACCTTTGCGGCAGTTGGAGCCCTGATTGGTTCTCTGGCACTTGTTGGTTGCGGCCAGGACGAGAAAGATCCAAACCACATTAAAGTCGGCGTGATCGTCGGTGCAGAACAGCAGGTTGCTGAAGTTGCGCAGAAAGTCGCGAAAGAAAAATATGGCCTGGACGTTGAGCTGGTTACCTTCAACGATTACGTTCTGCCAAACGAAGCGCTGAGCAAAGGCGACATCGACGCCAACGCCTTCCAGCACAAACCATACCTGGATCAGCAGATCAAAGACCGTGGCTACAAACTGGTTTCCGTTGGTAATACCTTCGTTTACCCAATTGCAGGCTACTCCAAGAAAATCAAATCTCTGGATGAACTGCAGCCGGGCTCCCAGATTGCAGTGCCAAACGACCCGACTAACCTCGGCCGCTCCCTGCTGCTGCTGCAGCAAGTGGGCCTGATCAAACTGAAAGATGACGTGGGTCTGCTGCCAACCGCGCTGGATATCACTGAGAACCCGAAAAACCTGAAGATTGTTGAGCTGGAAGCACCACAGCTGCCACGTTCCCTGGACGATGCGCAAATTGCTCTGGCCGTTATCAACACCACTTACGCCAGCCAGATCAACCTGACCCCGGCGAAAGACGGTATCTTCGTTGAAGGTAAAGACTCTCCGTACGTGAACCTGATCGTGACCCGCGAAGATAACAAAGACGCTGAAAACGTGAAGAAATTCGTTCAGGCTTACCAGTCTGACGAAGTGTACGAAGCAGCGAACAAAATCTTTAACGGCGGCGCTGTTAAAGGCTGGTAATCGCATTACCGCTAAGCAGTATCTTTCAAGACGGGCGCATGCCCGTCTTGTCATTTATGCAAGCACCTGATTCAATAGCCCCTCTGGTCTACCCTTTATAGAGGAATTACTATGCGTGCTTTACCGGTCTGTTTATTAGCGCTCCTGTTAGGTGGCTGTTCCATGCTAAACAGATCTCCTGTTGAACCTATTCAAAGCACTGCGACCCCCGCAAAAACGGAGACCGCGAAACCTAAAGCGCCCCGCGCTACGCCGGTGAGAATTATCACCAACGCTGAAGATCTGGTCGGTAAACCATTCCGCGATCTGGGCGAAGTCTCCGGTGATTCATGCCAGGCCACTAATCAGGATTCACCACCGAATATTCCAACTGCACGCAAACGCATGCAGATTAACGCCTCTAAAATGAAAGCCAATGCGGTGCTGCTGCACAGCTGCGAAGTCACCAGCGGTGCGCCTGGCTGCTACCGTCAGGCAGTATGCGTCGGTTCAGCCCTTAACGTCAGCGCACAATGAGCCCATTCGTTTTTGAACAAATAGGCGTTATCCGTTCTCCTTATAAAGAGAAGTTTGCCGTACCTCGCCAGCCGGGGCTGGTCAAAAGCTGCAGCGGTGAGCTGCACCTGCTGCCCCCCTACAACCAGGCCGATGCCGTACGCGGCCTGGAAGCGTTCAGCCATCTGTGGGTGCTGTTCGTTTTCCATCAGACGATGGAAGGCGGCTGGCGCCCCACGGTACGACCGCCTCGCCTCGGCGGAAATGCACGGATGGGTGTATTCGCCACCCGCTCAACCTTCCGTCCGAACCCTATCGGAATGTCGCTGGTTGAGCTGCGCGGCGTTCGCTGCCAGAAAGAACACGTGATTCTTGAACTCGGCGGGCTCGATTTAGTGGACGGTACACCGGTAGTCGATATTAAACCCTACCTGCCGTTCGCCGAGTCGCTTCCTGACGCGCGCGCCAGCTACGCTCAGGATGCGCCGCAGGCCGATGTTGAGGTCACTTTCAGCGATGAGATTGCCCAGCAGCTTATCGGTCTGGAAAAACGCTATCCGCATTTACGTCGTTTTATTGCCGAAGTGCTGGCCCAGGACCCGCGTCCGGCCTATCGTAAGAACGAGGAAGAGGGAAAAACCTACGCCGTCTGGCTGCTGGACTTTAACGTCCGCTGGCGCGTAACACCGTCAGGATTTGAGGTCTTTGCCCTGGAAGCCCGGTAATTTCTCCGCGCTCTCTTTTGACATCCCTTTCTCGCTGGTAAACTAAATCACTTTTGTTTTTGTGCCAGGCTCGACTTGAGCCTGTTCGATCGTTCAACTGGAACCGTAACAACATGCGTACTAGCCAATACCTGCTCTCCACTCTGAAGGAGACACCTGCCGACGCCGAGGTTATCAGCCACCAGCTGATGCTGCGCGCCGGGATGATCCGCAAGCTGGCCTCCGGGTTATACACCTGGCTGCCGACCGGCGTGCGCGTCCTGAAAAAAGTCGAAAACATCGTGCGTGAAGAGATGAACAACGCCGGTGCGATCGAGGTGTTAATGCCGGTAGTTCAGCCTTCTGAACTGTGGGAAGAGAGCGGCCGTTGGGAACAGTACGGCCCGGAACTTCTGCGTATTGCAGACCGTGGCGATCGTTCATTCGTACTGGGTCCAACCCACGAAGAAGTTATCACCGACCTGATTCGTAACGAGCTGAGCTCTTACAAACAGCTGCCGCTGAACTTCTATCAGATCCAGACCAAATTCCGTGACGAAGTGCGTCCACGTTTCGGCGTGATGCGTTCCCGCGAGTTCCTGATGAAAGATGCTTACTCTTTCCATACCTCTCAGGAATCCCTGCAGGAAACCTACGACGCGATGTATGCGGCCTACAGCAAGATCTTCAGCCGTATGGGTCTGGATTTCCGTGCAGTACAGGCTGATACCGGTTCTATCGGCGGCAGCGCTTCCCACGAATTCCAGGTGCTGGCGCAGAGCGGCGAAGACGATGTGATCTTCTCTGACTCTTCCGACTTCGCGGCAAACATCGAGTTTGCTGAAGCCGTGGCACCGAAAGAGCCTCGCGCAGCGGCTACCCAGGAAATGACCCTGGTTGATACGCCAAACGCGAAAACCATCGCCGAGCTGGTTGAGCAGTTCAATCTGCCAATCGAGAAAACCGTGAAAACCCTGCTGGTGAAAGCGGTAGAAGGCAGTAAGTCCCCGCTGGTTGCCCTGCTGGTTCGCGGCGATCATGAACTGAACGAAGTGAAAGCGGAAAAACTGCCACAGGTAGCCAGCCCGCTGACCTTCGCCACAGAAGAAGAGATTCGTGCACTGGTGAAAGCCGGTCCTGGCTCTCTCGGCCCAATCAACATGCCAATTCCGGTCATTATCGACCGTACCGTTGCCGTGATGAGCGATTTCGCAGCCGGCGCTAACATCGACGGTAAACACTACTTCGGTATCAACTGGGATCGCGACGTGGCGACGCCAGAAGTGGCTGATATTCGTAACGTGGTTGCCGGTGACCCAAGCCCAGACGGTAAAGGTACGCTGCTGATTAAACGTGGTATCGAAGTGGGCCACATCTTCCAGTTGGGTACCAAGTACTCCGAAGCGATGAAAGCCTCCGTACAGGGCGAAGACGGCCGTAACCAGACCCTGACCATGGGCTGCTACGGTATCGGTGTGACTCGTGTGGTTGCCGCTGCTATTGAGCAGAACTTTGACGACCGCGGCATCGTATGGCCAGACGCCATTGCGCCGTTCCAGGTTGCCATTCTGCCAATGAACATGCACAAGTCCTACCGCGTTCAGGAGCTGGCTGAGAAGCTGTACGCTGAGCTGCGCGCGCAGGGTATCGAAGTGCTGATGGACGACCGTAAAGAGCGTCCAGGCGTGATGTTCGCCGATATGGAGCTGATCGGTATTCCTCATACCATCGTGCTGGGCGACCGTAACCTCGACAACGACGATATCGAATACAAATACCGTCGTAACGGCGAGAAGCAGCTGATTAAAACCGGCGACATCGTGGATTACCTGGTGAAAGCCATTAAGGGCTAATCCGCTCGATGCCTTCCCGGCGTCGGCGTTACCGCCTCGTCCTGGCGACAAAAAAGCCTCGCATTTGCGAGGCTTTTTATTTGTGCTTATCCCGGTCTATAAATACCGTTATTTCGCGCTGGTACAGTCTTTACCCGGGGCAAACGTCCCGGCTTTGTCGGTCGCCAGCGTTTTCACCATCGCACCGGTATCAGGATTCGGTTCAACGGTAAAGTGCCCTTCGACCACCAGCAGAATCGGCTTGCTGTCGCTACCCTGTGCGGCGGCGTAATCACGTTCCAGCTGCGCGTTATTGGCTACCGCCACGCGCTGCCCCGTAGCGCAGTCGGTGAAGGTGGCCGCATCGGCCATATAGAAGTACATTCCGCGCATCGCCATCGGCGTGGTTGGCAGGCTAGCTTTCACCGGTTCCAGCGTGTAGTTAAGCTTTGACTCGATCGGATTACCTTCGCGGTCAAGCATCTCCAGCTTTTCGCCCTTCGCGCGATAGTAAGACTTCTCGCCTTCGCTGTCGGTCAGCACCAGCTTATCGGCGGTGCGCGCCCAGGTACCGTAGGAGCCAAATGATGACGGCTCGCGGCTCACGCCCTGGTAGCGTTCGTTCATCACCCAGGTACCGTCCTTCTCGAGGAACAGCGAGGTTTCAATGCCTTCGCAATCAGCGCAAGGGATCACCCCGCGCCAGCTTTGCTGCATCGGCGTCAACTCTGCCGCCTGAGTCGGTTTCAGGGTCTTCACTTCCGAATGATTGCATCCGAAAAGCCCAAACAGCATCCCCGTAGCCGCAATGGCCAATATCGCTTTTTTCACCCTCAATTCCTTATTCTTATTACATCCACGTCCGGCTTAATAGCGAACTTTACCGCGCAAGTTTTTTACTGAAGACTTTTGCGCTTTCGACGTTAGCCGCCGCTCCTTCGATGCCCGGGTTGGGCGTGTTGGTCGTCGGCTTTTTTGTTCTGCGGTCAGCGTCTGGATAACCGAAACCAGGCGAGCGATCGCCGCTTCACGGTTCATTTCCTGACTGCGGTACTCCTGCGCCTTAATAATAATCACACCATCGGCAGAAATTAAGTGGTGGCTGGCTTCGAGCAGGCGCTCTTTATAATACTCTGGCAGGCTGGAGGCCCGGATGTCAAAACGCAGGTGAATTGCCGTTGAGGTCTTATTCACGTGCTGACCGCCAGCTCCCTGCGCCCGGATGGCGGTAATCGTCAACTCCGTGTCCGGAATACTCACCTGCCGGGAGATAACAATCATGCCGGCAGTTGCCACGGCGTCAGATGAATTTCCAGATTATTCTGAGCGTCAGAAAGCCAGATCGCGCCTTCCTGAATCGTCGCCTGTAGCGTCATAGTACGCTCGGCAAAGGCACTCAGCTTCGCCAGCTGTTCGTCGTCGAGGTACCAGATCGTCAGGTTTTTAAAGCCCGCCATCTTGTTCTGGTTCTGCTGCCACCAGATTTCCGCAGCACGACTATTGTAGGTGAACAACGCCACCTCCTGAGACAAACTGCAGGCTTTTTTAATCCGACGATCGTCCGGCAGACCCAGTTCAATCCACAGATCGATGCCAAGGTGATCGTTACGTAACCACACTTCCGGCTCGTCTTCAGAAGAGAGCCCACGGGTAAACTGCAGACGTTCATTCGCGTACTTAATCCACGCCAGCAGGCGCAGCATCATGCGCTCCTGGGTTTCGGAAGGATGGCGAGCCAGCGTTAACGACGCGTCCAGAAACTGGTTGCGGTCGAGATCCGCGACATTCACCACCGCTTTATAAATTGTTGCTTTCAGCGCCATGACTTCACTCCTGCGAAAAATGGGGGTCATTGTAGCGAAATCAGGGCCAAAAGGCTGTCCTGAATTGCATCCGCCGTCACTCATCCCGCTGATAATGCTTAAATGAGTATGATATAGTCACCTTGCTAAACAGAGATTATCTTCATAGGCTTATTGAAGCGCAGACAGGAGGGCACGTGGGCAACTATTGTGAGTTGATTCGTCAACGCTACGCAGAGATTGCGAGCGGTGATTTGGGGTATATCCCGGATGCGCTAGGTTGTGTACTGAAAGTGTTGAACGATGTTGCGGCGGATAATGCCATTTCCGAATCAATCAGGGAAAAAGCCGCGTATGCGGCGGCAAACTTACTGGTGAGCGATTATGTCGATGAATGATACTTATCAACCCATCAATTGTGATGACTATGACAATCTTGAGCTCGCCTGCCAGCACCACCTCGTCCTGTCACTGGAGCTGAAAGACGGCGAAGTGCTGCAAGCCAAGGCTCATGATCTTTTATCGCGTAAAAACGTGGAATATCTGGTCGTCGATAGCGCGGGTGAACTGCGCGAACTGCGCCTCGACCGTATTACCAGCTTCAGCCACCCCGAAATCGGGACCGTGGTCGTTAGCGAATCATGATTCAATCACGGGCGGCGTCGCTGCCCGTTTTATCCCACCTCAGCGCAATGCCCTCACCTGCTTCACACGCCCCGTCGACCGTCACAAAGCCACCGGCAGCCGCAATAAGCGTTTCACCATAAAACAACAACGGCGTGGTATCGCGCAGCCAGGGCGGCACGCCCAGTTCCTGCCAGATTTTCTTTAGCTTACGGCCGCCATGACGCCCGACAATATGCAGCATCCCAGGCGCTTTAAACCGCACGGAAACCGGTTCATCTGCCTGCGGTGGGCGAATATCGCCTCCGGCGATGCAGTGCAGTTCACCGAGTTCCCCCGGCAGCGCCAGCGGCATTGTTCGGTCAGCCCATTCCAGCACCGATTCCGTTTGCCCCTCAAGCGCCTTCACCCACCACAGCTGCTGCTGATAGCGGCGAATCTCGAAGTTGCCCAGACGCAGGCAAGGCGTCGCGTCTTCCCGCGCCAGCGCTACCTCCTGCCATACCCGCGCGAGCATCTCACGCGAAGGCATCGGCGCACCGTGCCACGCCAGCCAGCGGCGCAAAATCGCCGCCCGTTTTGGCGCGCTCATTGCCATCATCGGTTCGATGGTCAACGTCCCGGCATCCGTACGCAGCCGTGCAAGCTCATCCGCCAGCAGTTCATCAAGCAACTGTTCCTGTTCACCGCAGAGCGCCGCGCTTCTGGCCGCCGCTTCGGCAAAGTGGGGCCAGCGGCCATTGAGTAACGGCAGGACGCGTAGACGCAGGAAATTGCGGTCATAGGCGTCGTCCTGATTGCTCTCGTCTTCAATCCACCTCAGCGCATGCGTCTGCGCCCAGTGCAGCAACGCCGCACGGGTTTCATGTAACAGCGGACGAATTAACTGCGTGTCACCAAACGCGGCATGCGTTGGCATCGCCGAAAGTCCGGCGGGCCCGCTGCCGCGTTTAAGCGCTAACAACAGGGTTTCACTTTGATCGTCCAGATGCTGTGCGGTGACCAACACTTCGCCCGGCATAAGCACCTCACGAAACGCCTGATAGCGCGCGGTTCTGGCTTCCGCTTCCAGGCCAATGCCACTCTGCGCCAGTTTCACCCGCTCCACCAGCAGCGGCACCTGCCATTGCGCGCAGACCTGCTGACAGTGTTTTACCCAGCTATCGGCGTTCTGGCTAATACCGTGGTGAATATGGATCGCGCGCAGCGATACCGTTGGCTCCTGCCGTCGCCAGCAGACCAATTGGTGCAACAGCACCGTTGAGTCGAGGCCACCGCTGAACGCCACCAGAAACTGGCGGTGCGGTGAGAGACGTTGCGCGATCGAAGATGATGTCATGGCGGTGTCGTAATGGGAGATATAGCCCGGCACGTTACCGAGCCGGGCGCTCAGTGGCAAGCCTTACTGCTGGTAGAGCTCCAGCGGCAGACCGTCTGGATCATTGAAAAAGGTAAAACGCTTATCGGTAAACGGGTCGATACGGATCTCTTCACAAGCCACGCCGTGCGCCTCAAGGTGCGCCACCGCCGCATCAATGTCATCGACGCTAAACGCCAGATGACGCAGACCGCAGGCTTCCGGACGGCTTGGACGCGCTGGCGGAAACGGGAAGGAGAACAGCTCAATCACATACTGACCGTTTAGCGCCAGGTCGCCTTTCCATGAATCACGCGCTTCCCGATAGGCTTCGCTTTGCAGCGTAAAGCCCAGAATGTCGCAGTAAAAGGACTTACTCTTAGCGTAATCGGCCGCAATAATGGCAATGTGATGAATCTGTTTTAATCCCAGCATTGTTTGTCTCCGTTAACCGTTTATCAGCACGTTACTCGTGCAGGCCGTTATCACGCAACCCCTCAATGGTTTTTTAGGACTCTCACACGGTAGACGCCATTTTCATCGCGTTTTGCACCGTGAATATCGGTTTCAAAGCCCGGATAATGTCGCCCAACGGAGCAGAGCATCAGCAGGAAATCGAGCACCGAACGGCTCTCTTCGGTGATCATCTCACCCGGCATCAGCAGCGGAACACCCGGCGGGTACGGCAGGATCATATTGGCCGAAATACGCCCGACCAGATCTTCCAGCGCCACCATTTCCACCTCGCCTTTGATCTGTTTCTGCCACGCCCGATGCGGCGTGAGCTTCATCTCCGGCAGCACGTCAAAGGCACGCAGCATCAAGCGCGGGAGATCGTGCTGGCGAATCAGGCGGTGGATCCCCTGCGCCAGATCCTGAATACGCATATTGCGATAGAAGTCCGGATCTTCGGCGTAGAGATCCGGCAGCATATTTTTGACCCGCAGGTTAAGATCGTAGGCGCGCTTAAACTCGGTGAGCCCACGCAGCAGCCCCATCGCGCGAGTTTTATCGATCCCAATGCTAAATAAGAACAGCAGGTTGTACGGCCCGGTTTTTTCCACCACTACGCCGTGCTCATCGAGGTATTTCGCCACCAGCGCGGCGGGGATCCCTTCGTCGCTCATATTGCCTTGTTCATCCATCCCTGGCGTCAGGATCGTCACCTTCACCGGGTCGAGGAACATATGATCGGCGTCAGCATCGCTAAAGCCGTGCCATTCTTCACCAGGTGACACCGGCCAGCATTCTGCTTCGTCGATGGCTTCCGGCTGCCAGATATCAAAGAACCAGCTGTCCGACTCTTCGCGCAGGCGCTGAACCTCTTTACGAAAATGCAGCGCGCGTTCCACCGAGCGGTTGATCAGTCGTTTACCGGGGTTACCGCGCAGCATGGCCGCCGCCGTCTCTATCGAGGCAACGATCGGGTAGCTTGGCGAGGTGGAGGTGTGCATCATGAAGGCTTCGTTGAAGGTGTCTTCGTCGTAGTCACCCTTAATGTGGATTAAAGAAGCCTGCGACAGCGCCGCCAGCATCTTGTGCGTGGACTGGGTTTCGAAGAAAACCTTGCCCGGCACCCGCTCGCCGCTCATGCCGCTTTTGCCCTGATAGATCGGGTGGAAATGGGTATAGGGCACCCAGGCCGAGTCGAAGTGAATCGACGGTACATCCAGCGTCTGTTTAATCCAGTTGGTGTTATACAGCAGGCCGTCGTAGGTGGAGTTAGTGATCACCGCGTGCACCGGCCACTCGGCGCCATCGGTGCTGTTCACCTTCTGCTGCAGGCTGTCGCGGGTAAACTCGCGCTTCGGAATGCCGCCAAGGATCCCCAGCGCATTGCGCGTCGGCTTCAGCCATAGCGGCACAACGTCGTTCATCATCAGCAGATGTGCCAGCGACTTATGGCAGTTGCGGTCAATCAGCAGCGTACTGCCGCTCGGTGCGGCGTACATACCGACGATTTTGTTCGAGGTTGAAGTGCCGTTGGTCACCATGTAGCTCTGCTCGGCGCCAAAGGTGCGGGCGATATACTCTTCGGCTTCAAGGTGCGGCCCGGTGTGATCCAGCAGTGAGCCCAGTTCGGTGACGGAAATCGACACGTCAGCCTTCAGGGTATTGGCACCGAAGAAATCATAGAACAGGCAGCCCACCGGGCTTTTCTGGTAGGCCGTCCCCCCCATATGCCCCGGCGTGCAGAAAGTGTATTTACCTTCCGTGACATAGGTAAACAGCGCTTTGGTGAACGGCGGCGTGATGTTATCGAGGTATTCGTCGGTGTACTGCCGAATGCGCGTGGCGATATCGTCGGCCTGACCCAGCGCATACTCAAAGAACCACAGTGCCATGCGCATGTCGTGCGCACTAACGTCCATCGTCGAGTGGTTATTGATAAAAGCGTAGAGCGGCAGATATTCATTAAGCTGATTAATCTCGCCGCAGAGATCGACGCTGTATTCGTCCCAGTCAAAAATCACCCCGCAGATACGCGGGTTGTGTTCGATAAACTTCAGCAGGTCGGCACTGTTCTGTGGCCAGATAATTTTGAAGCCTTGCGCCAGCAGCGCACCTTCCAGCTCCTTAATCGGTTCGTCTTTGTAGTAGACGCCGTGCGGGCCCATAATGGCGATAATATTCATGCGTTCCTCCTGGAAATCCTTTACCTATCATAGCGCAGGTAGAACGCAGACAATAAAAAAGGGCCACAAACTGTGGCCCTTTTCAGCAAGGTCTTAACGAAATCGTTAGGCGTAGCCGTAGCTCATCAGGCGCTGATAGCGACGGTTCAGCAGATCTTCTTTGCTCAGCACGTCGAGATCCGCAAGGTCAGCCAGCAGCTGTGCCTTCAGGGATGCCGCCATGGCTTCTGGGTTACGGTGTGCGCCACCCAGCGGTTCAGGAACGATAGAGTCGATAAGCTTCAGCTCTTTCAGACGTGGCGCAACGATGCCCATAGCTTCTGCTGCCAGCGGTGCTTTGTCGGCGCTCTTCCACAGAATGGACGCACAGCCTTCCGGAGAGATAACGGAATAGGTGCTGTACTGCAGCATATTCACTTTATCGCCCACACCGATAGCCAGCGCGCCGCCGGAGCCGCCTTCGCCGATAACGGTACAGATAACCGGTACGCTCAGACGAGACATTTCACGCAGGTTGCGTGCGATAGCTTCGGACTGACCGCGCTCTTCCGCGCCCACGCCAGGGTAAGCACCCGGGGTGTCGATGAAGGTGATGATAGGCATGTTGAAGCGCTCTGCCATCTCCATCAGACGCAGGGCTTTACGGTAGCCTTCAGGTGCCGGCATACCGAAGTTACGGCGAATCTTCTCTTTGGTTTCGCGACCTTTCTGATGACCAATGATCATCACCGGACGACCGTCCAGACGTGCGATACCGCCAACGATAGCTTTATCGTCAGCATAGGCGCGATCGCCCGCCAGTTCGTCAAATTCATCAAACGCCAGGCGGACATAATCCAGGGTGTACGGGCGCTGCGGATGGCGCGCCAGTTGGGCTACCTGCCATGCGCCGAGATCGGCAAAGATTTTGCGCGTCAGCTCTACGCTTTTTTCACGCAGACGATGCACTTCTTCGTCGATATTAATATCCAGTTTCTCATCCTGACGGCTAACCGCAGTCAGAGAATCGATTTTCGCTTCCAGCTCTGCAATCGGCTGTTCAAAATCAAGGAAATTCAGACTCATAGTATTCCTGTATTAGTCAAACTCCAGTTCCACCTGCTCCGAACCGATGAGGCCACGCAAATCGTTGAGTAAACGATCGCTCGGAGAGACACGCCAGGTTGCACCGAAACGCAACCGCGCACGTGCATCCGCCCTCTGATAGTAGAGATGTACTGGAATGGTTCCCGAACGATGGGGTTCCAGAGACTGACGGAGTCGGTTTAAAAGCTGGTCATCAATTTGCCTGTCCGTCAGCGAGATAGCAAGCCCGCGAGCGTATTTTTCCCGGGCTTCGTCAATGTCCATCACTTCGCGGGCCATCATTTTAAGGCCGCCGCTGAAGTCATCAAAGCTGACCTGTCCGCTGACGATAAGTATGCGGTCGTTTTCCAGCAGATGCTGGTATTTTTCCAGGGCTTCGGTGAATAACATCACTTCTAGCCGTCCAGATCGGTCATCCAGGGTGCAGATACCGATACGATTGCCTCTCTTGGTGACCATAACCCTTGAAGCAATCACGAGCCCCGCAGCCGTGGTCACTTTACCACGTTCTGTCGGATGCATGTCTTTCAGGCGATAGCCGCCGACATAGCGCTCAATTTCTTTGAGATACTGGTTAATCGGATGACCCGTTAAGTATAAGCCTAACGTTTCCCGCTCACCTTCCAGTACCGTGTGTTCAGGCCAGGGTTGGCAGTTCGCATAGGACTGCTCAATTTGCTCTGGCTCTTCGGCCAACACGCCGAACATATCTGCCTGACCAATAGCTTCCGCTTTCGCGTGCTGGTCAGCTGCTTTTAACGCATCGCCCAGCGAATTCATCAGCGCGGCGCGGTGTGGGCCAAGGCGGTCAAACGCCCCGGACATGATCAATTTTTCCAGCACCCGGCGGTTGAGCTTTTTGGTATCGGTGCGCGCGCAAAGGTCAAACAGCTCGCGGAAGTAGCCGCCGTTATTACGCGCTTCGATGATCGCTTCAATTGGGCCTTCACCCACGCCCTTAATCGCGCCGATACCATACACGATTTCCCCGTCATGATTAACGTGGAAATGATATAAACCGGAATTGATATCCGGCGGAAGGATTTTTAGCCCCATTCGCCAGCATTCATCCACCAGACCAACCACCTTCTCGGTGTTATCCATATCGGCGGTCATTACCGCTGCCATAAACTCAGCGGGATAGTGCGCTTTCAACCACAGCGTCTGATAGGAGACTAAAGCATACGCAGCGGAGTGCGATTTGTTAAACCCGTAACCGGCGAATTTCTCTACCAGGTCGAAGATTTTCATCGCCAGTTCGCCATCAACACCGCGACTTTTCGCCCCTTCTTCAAAGGTGCCGCGCTGCTTGGCCATTTCTTCCGGCTTTTTCTTACCCATTGCACGACGCAGCATATCCGCGCCGCCGAGGGTATAGCCGGAAAGCTCCTGGGCAATCTGCATGACCTGTTCCTGATACAGGATAATGCCATACGTGGGTTCCAGCACCGGCTTCAGGCATTCATGCTGCCACTGTACGTCCGGGTAAGAGATCTCTTCACGCCCGTGCTTACGGTCGATAAAGTTATCTACCATCCCCGACTGCAGCGGACCCGGGCGGAACAGGGCCACCAGTGCGATCATATCTTCGAAGCAGTCAGGCTGCAGACGTTTAATCAGGTCTTTCATGCCGCGGGATTCAAGCTGGAAGACCGCGGTGGTCTCCGAGCGCTGCAGCATATCAAAGCTTTTCTTATCGTCGAGCGGAATGGCCGCGATATCCAGCGGCGGCTCGCCGTTACGCTCACGCCGGGCGTTGATCATCTCCAGCGCCCAGTTGATGATGGTGAGCGTACGCAGGCCGAGGAAGTCGAACTTCACCAGACCGGCATATTCGACATCGTTCTTATCGAACTGGGTAACCGGGTGCAGACCCTGCTCATCGCAGTACAGCGGCGCAAAGTCGGTAATTTTGGTCGGTGCGATCACCACGCCACCGGCGTGTTTACCGGCGTTTCGGGTGACACCTTCAAGCTTACGCGCCATATCAATCAGCGCGCGAACCTCTTCATCCGCCTCGTAAATTTCCGGCAACTGTGGTTCAGCTTCAAAGGCTTTCGCCAGCGTCATTCCCGGGTCGGGCGGCACCAGCTTAGAGATACGGTCAACGAAGCCGTACGGGTGGCCCAGAACGCGGCCTACGTCGCGGATAACCGCTTTCGCTGCCATGGTACCGAAGGTGATGATCTGCGATACCGCATCACGGCCGTACATCTCCGCCACGTGCTCGATAACCTGGTCACGTTTCTCCATGCAGAAGTCGACGTCGAAGTCGGGCATTGAGACACGTTCCGGGTTAAGGAAGCGTTCGAACAGCAGGTCAAACTCCAGCGGATCGAGGTCGGTAATTTTCAGCGCATAGGCCACTAAAGAACCGGCACCGGAACCACGCCCCGGCCCAACCGGCACGCCGTTATCTTTTGACCACTGGATAAACTCCATCACGATCAGGAAGTAGCCGGGGAAGCCCATCTGGTTGATAACTTTAAGTTCTATCTCCAGACGTTCATCGTACGGCGGGCGCTTCTCTTCGCGCACTTTCGGGTCGGGGAACAGAAATGCCAGACGCTCTTCCAGCCCCTCGCGTGATTTGACGACGAGGAAGTCCTCAGTGGTCATATCGCCGGTCGGGAACTGCGGCAGGAAGTACTCGCCCAGACGCACCGTGACGTTACAACGTTTGGCGATTTCAACGGTGTTTTCCAGCGCTTCTGGGATGTCTGAGAACAGCTCGCACATCTCGTCTTCGCTGCGCATATACTGTTGCGCGGAGTAGTTACGCGGACGTTTCGGATCGTCGAGGGTAAAACCATCGTGGATGGCGACGCGGATTTCATGTGCGTCGAAGTCGCCCGGCTCGAGGAAGCGCACATCGTTGGTCGCCACCACCGGCAGGCCGCGCGTTTCCGCCAGCTCTACCGCCGCATGCAGGTAAGATTCTTCATCCTGGCGGCCGGTACGAATCAGCTCGAGGAAATAGCAGTTTGGGAAATGTTCTTCATAAAAATCAACGCACTGATCCACCAGCGCCATATTGCCACGCAGCAGGCTGCGTCCGACGTCGCCCATACGGCCGCCGGAGAGCAAAATCAGCCCCTCTTTCAGCTCAACCAGCCAGTCACGATCGATGATCGGGCCCGCCGCACCGTAGCCGCGCTGGTAGGCTTTGGAGATGAGCAGCGTCAGGTTCTGGTAGCCGGTATTATTGGCCGCCAGCACCGTTAAATGGGTAAGTTCGTCGCCGAACAGTTCGCTCTGAACGTTAAAATCCGCGCCGACGATCGGCTTGATCCCGGCGCCGTGGCCCGCTCCGTAGAACTTCACCAGGCCGCACAGGTTAGTAAAATCGGTGATCGCCAGCGCAGGCATGCCAAGCGCGGCCGCCTTTTTCACCAGCGGCCCGGTTTTTGCCAGCCCATCGATCATGGAGTAGTCGCTATGCACCCGCAGGTGCACGAAACGTGGTTCAGCCATCTTTAGATTCCGGTTTACTTATTCACGACACACGAATCAGGACGCAAGTCCCAGTGCACGTTTGACGGGAGCGAAGCTGCGTCGATGATGCTCGGTAGCGCCATATTGCGCCAGCGCTTCCAGATGGAAGGCGGTTGGATAGCCCTTATGCTGGGCAAAACCGTACTGCGGGAACACTTTATCCAGCTCGGTCATTTCGGCGTCTCGCGTGACTTTAGCGAGAATAGACGCGGCGCTGATTTCTGCCACTCGGCTATCGCCTTTCACTACCGCCATAGACGGCATTGGCAGCGCCGGGCAACGGTTGCCGTCGATCAGCACATATTCCGGCGGGATAGAGAGCCCGGCAACAGCGCGCTGCATCGCCAGCATGGTGGCATGCAGGATATTCAGTTCGTCGATCTCATGCGGCTCCGCACGGCCAAGGCTCCAGCACAGCGCTTTCTCTTTGATTTCATCAAACAGCGCCAGGCGGCGTTTTTCGCTCAGCTTTTTGGAGTCGTTCAGGCCGACAATCGGACGCGCAGGGTCGAGGATGACCGCTGCCGTCACCACCGCGCCAATCAGCGGGCCGCGGCCCACTTCATCCACACCCGCAACTAAATGGGTATGGGGATATTCAAATTCAATCATTGTGCAAGCTCCAGTACCGCATCTGCCGCCTGTTCATCCGCATTGCAGCGAATTTGCAGGTGCAGGTCGCGGAACGTATCGTGCATCGCGTGGCTGGTCTTACCGTTTGCCAGCAGCGGCTGCAGCGCGTCGGCTAACGCCTGCGGCTGGCAGTCGTCCTGCAACAGCTCTTTCACCAGCTCGCGGCCGGCGAGCAGATTTGGCAGAGAGACGTAGTCGGTTTTCACCAGGCGCTGCGCCAGCCAGAAGGTGAACGGCTTCATACGATAGCCGACGACCATCGGGCATTTCGCCAGCATGCACTCTAGCGCCGCCGTCCCGGAGGCCAGCAGCGCGGCATCGCTGGCGATCATCGCTTCACGCGCCATACCATCCAGCATATGGATGGAGAGATCCGGTGCCACTTCGGCCTTGATACGTTCAAACTGTTCGCGACGCTTTGCATTCACCAGCGGGACCACAACCTCAAGGTCAGGATACTGCTGACGCAAAAGCTGCGCGGTTTTTAAAAAGTCAGCGCTGAGCATTTCCACTTCAGCACCGCGGCTACCGGGTAACAGCGCCAGGCAGTGCACGTCGTGGGCAATGCCCAGCGTATCCCGCGCGGCATTTTTATCCGGATCGAGCGGCATGGCATCCGCCATGGTATGACCGATAAAGCGGCACGGGACGTTAAATTTGTCATAAAACGCTTTTTCAAAAGGCAGAAATGCGAGCACCAGGTCGGTGGCTCTGCCAATTTTGAAGACGCGTTTCTGTCGCCAGGCCCAGACGGACGGGCTGACGTAGTGAATGGTTTTGATCCCCTGCTTCTTAAGGTTGCCCTCAAGAGTGATATTGAAATCGGGGGCATCAATGCCGACAAAGACGTCGGGCTTGAGATCGGTAAAGCGTTTGGTCAGATCGGCGCGGATGTGCAGCAGACGACGCAGTCGCCCCAGCACTTCAACGATGCCCATCACCGCCAGCTCTTCCATTTCGTACCAGGCTTCGCAACCTTCAGCCTGCATGCGTGGGCCCGCAACGCCAACAAAACGGGCGTTGGGAACTCGCGCCTTGAGGGCGCGAATCAGCCCTGCACCAAGAATATCGCCGGAGGTTTCTCCGGCGACCAGGGCAATCGTTAGCGGACGCTGCTCAGACATTAACGAATCAGGCCACGCGTAGAGCGGGCGAAGAAATCGCTAAATGGCTGAACTTCCGGATACTGCTTCGCCAGTTCGGCGATTTCCGGTTTCACTTCGTCCAACGTTTTGCCACTGCGGTACAACGCTTTATAGGCGTTGCGGATCGCGGTGATTGCTTCGCGGCTAAAGCCGCGGCGCTTCAGGCCTTCGATGTTGACGCCAAACGGCGTCGCGTGGTTGCCCTGAGCAATAACGTACGGTGGAACGTCCTGAGCAACGCCAGAACAGCCACCAACCATCACGTGCGCACCAATAATGCAGAACTGGTGCACGGCGGTCATGCCGCCGATGATAACGAAATCATCAAGCGAGACGTGGCCCGCGAGCGTGGCGTTATTGGCCAGGATGCAACGGTTACCTACAGTGCAATCGTGCGCCACGTGGGCGTTGATCATCAGCAGGTTATCGCTGCCCACCTTCGTCAATCCACCGCCCTGTACCGTGCCACGGTGAATGGTGACGCTTTCGCGAATGCGGTTGCGATCGCCAATTTCCACGCGAGTTGGTTCACCAGCATATTTCAGGTCCTGGTTAACTTCCCCGATAGAGGCGAACTGATAGATCTCGTTATCACGCCCAATAGTGGTATGGCCGTTAACAACAACGTGAGACTTCAGTACGGTGCCTTCGCCGATAACGACGTTTGGCCCCACAATACAAAACGGGCCAATGTGGGCATTAGCGCCGATAACGGCACCGTCTTCCACAATGGCGGTAGGATGGATAAAGGCGGTTTTATCAATCACGGATCAGGCCTCCCGGCTACGCGCACACATCATCGTCGCTTCACAAACCACTTTACCGTCTACCAGCGCAACGCCTTTAAAGCGAGTCAGGCCACGGCGAGTTTTCTCGAAGGTGACTTCCATAATCATCTGATCGCCAGGCACAACAGGACGCTTGAAGCGCGCTTCGTCGATGCCAGCAAAGTAGTACAGCTCGCCCGGCTCCAGTTTACCAACGCTTTTAAACGCCAGAATACCTGTTGCCTGTGCCATTGCTTCCAGAATCAGCACGCCCGGTAAAATCGGTTTGCCAGGGAAGTGGCCCTGGAAAAACGGCTCATTTACGGAAACATTTTTCACTGCGCGCAGAAAACGACCTTCTTCAAAATCCAGCACGCGGTCTACCAGTAAGAACGGGTAACGGTGCGGCAGAAGTTCTAAAATCTCTTCAATGTGCAGAGTATGAGTGTCAGTTGTCAAAATACTCTTCCTGTCAAAATATACTAAGGGGCAATAATAACACGGCCTGCCGGATTACAAGAATGCCGACAGGCCGGAAAGTATTATGCGATACAGATGAAAATTAGTCTTGATTATCAAGCTTGCGTTCTACTGCTTTGAGACGCTTGCTCATTTCATCAATATTCATCACCAGTGCGGCAGTTTTGCGCCATGCCTTATTAGGCTGGAGCGGAATACCCGACGAGTAAACGCCTGGTTCGGTAATAGGACGCATGACCATGCCCATACCGGTTACTGTCACTTTGTCGCAAATTTCCATATGACCGTTGATGACGCTGGCACCGCCAATCATGCAATAACGACCAATTTTCAGGCTACCGGCCATGATAACACCGCCTGCAACCGCGGTATTGTCGCCAATCACCACGTTGTGCGCAATCTGGCACTGGTTATCAATGATAACACCATTGCCGATCTGCGTGTCATCAAGCGCACCGCGGTCGATCGTCGTACAGGCGCCGATCTCTACGCGATCGCCAATAATGACGCGACCAAGCTGAGGGATCTTCACCCAGTTGCCACGATCGTTGGCATAGCCGAAACCATCCGCACCGATCACGGTGCTGGATTGGATAAGGCAATTCTCACCGATCTCGACTTCGTGGTAAATGGTGACGTTAGCCCACAGACGTGAACCCGCGCCAATTTTCGTTTTTTTACCAACGAAACACCCCGCCCCAATCACAACGTTATCGCCCAGCACAACGTCTGACTCAATCACCGCATTCGCGCCGATGGAGACGTTGTTACCGAGTACCGCAGACGGACTAATGACCGCGCTCGGGGCGATAGCTTGCGCCGGCTGTGGCGTGGTATCTAAAATTTGAGCCATGCGTGCGTAAGTCAGGTAGGGATTCTTCACTACCAGCGCAGCGCCTTTGGCAAAAGGCAGTAAATCTTGCGTCAGGACAATCGCCGACGCTTCGCACGCAGACAGGTGATCACGGTACTTAGGGTTAACCAGAAACGTGATTTGACCCGCTTTAGCGGATTGCATGGACGCGACAGCGGTGATGACGATATCGCCATCACCGTGTAATTCCGCATCCAACTGCTGAGCTAAGTCAGCCAGTCGAATTGAAGGCATTACTTATTTAACCTGTTTCAGTACATCAGCGGTGATGTCTTTCACATCGCTGCTGTTGAATGCAACGGCGTTAGCATCAACAACCAGGTCAATGCTCTGGCTGGCAGCAACGGATTTCACAGCAGTCTGGATACGAGTAACCAGTTTGCCACGTTCTTCGTTGGTGCGACGCTGACGGTCCTGTTCAAAGGACTGTGCTTTCTGGGAGAAAGTCTGACGCTGGGAAGTGATGTCTTTTTCCAGCTTGGTGCGATCGGCACCTGCTTTCATAGACTGCAGACGCTGCATTTTAGACTGCAGGTCACCTTCCATGCGCTGAAGTTCGCCAGCACGGCCTTTGAATTCGTTTTCCAGGGTGCTGGAAACGCCAGTTTTCTGTGCAACTTGCTGGAACAGGCTACCCATATTAACAATTGCAATTTTGTCTGCAGCTTGAGCAGATGCAGCCATTGCTAAACCCAGACCTGCAGCGACTAACCACTTTTTCACAATAATACTCCTTACCATCCCATATGTACCCGAGGGTACTGTTCTTTTGGTGGCCGAAGCCACCTTGACGCTATCGCCTAATGCCAGCAAAACTACACTGAACTTGCATTCCTTTGCAAAGAGCAATTACCAGGTTTTACCAATGTTAAACTGGAACTGCTCGGATTTGTCTCCCTCGTATTTCTTATACGGCTGGGCGTAGGAGAAGACCAACGGCCCTAATGGGGACATCCATTGTAATGCGATACCCGCGGACATACGGATATTGCTCGGATCGCTGTAGTCTGGAACGCCCGCATTTTTCATAGCAGTCGTGTTCTGCCAGTTGGTATCCCAGACGGTACCCGCATCCCAGAAGAATGAAGTACGCACCGAGTTCGCGTATTTATCGCTGATAAACGGCGTTGGGACGATCAGCTCAAGGCTGGCCACACCCATGGCGTTACCACCGACCGCATCGTCAGAGTTACAGTAAGTGCCGCTCTGCTGATCGCAGTTATCCAACCCTGGCCCACCGTTATAGACCGCTTTCGGACCAATGGTGTTGGACTGGAAGCCACGCACGGTACTGGAACCACCGGCATAGAAGTTCTCATAGAACGGTAGTTCTTTACCGCCTAAACCATCACCGTAGCCCCACTTGGTACGACCCAGAACCACCCACTTGTGATCGTCATCCAGCGGGAAGTAGGATGCCGTATCCAGCGTAACTTTATAGAACTCGTTATCGGAGCCCGGGATAGTGACTTTACCGTTCAGGTTGACGCGCGAGCCGTCCGTCGGGAAATACCCGCGGTCGAGTCGGTTATAGGTCCAACCGTAGTTAAAGGTGAAGTCATCTGCCGTAAACCCGTTATTGTCGCTAGTCGTCCCCGGGTTCTGACCGATTGAATTCAGATAACGCCACATCGCCACCTGCGGTTCCATATTGGACAGGTCGTTGTGGACGTAGCCCAGACCCGCACGCAGTGAGTTGTATTCGTTAATCGGGAAGCCCAGCGTACCGTCTACACCATAACTTTTGTTGGTATAGGACGACAGGTCAGCATCATCCGCTTTAAAGTCATTGTAGAAGAGACGGCCACCAAGGCTAACACCATCCACCGTAAAGTACGGGTTGGTCACAGAAAGTTCGGTATAGGTCTGGTAGTCGTTCTTGGTACCGTTGATACCGACAGAGTAACCGGTACCTAACCAGTTATCCTGCTGAACGCCTGCCTGGAAGCTCACGCCGCTTTCCGTACCGTAGCCCACACCGAAGTTGAAGCTACCGGTATTACGCTCTTTCACCTTGTAAACCACATCCACCTGATCCGGGCTGCCCGGCACGCGTTGGGTTTCGGTGTCGACGGTTTCAAAATAGCCCAGACGGTTCAGACGATCTTTACCCTGGTCGACTAAATCGCCGCCCAGCCACGCCCCTTCCATCTGGCGCATTTCGCGACGCAGAACGGAATCTTTCGAGGTGTCGTTGCCTTCAAAGCGAATGTTACGCACGTAGAAACGGTTACCCGCATCAACGTTGATATGCAGCTTAACGGTTTTATCCGTGTCGTTGATTTCAGGCTGAGACTGTACGCGTGGATACGCGTAGCCGTAGCGACCAAGAAGTTTCTTAATGTTATCTTCCATTTTGGTCACTTTCGCGCCGTTATAGAGCTCACCTGGTTCAATCTTGGTCAGGCCTTCAATTTCAGCCGAATGCCCCGCCAGGTTACCCGTCACCTGCACGCCAGACAGTTTGTACTGGTCGCCTTCGGTGATGTTAACGGTGATGTAGATGCCTTTTTTGTCCGGCGTCAGGCTCACCTGCGTGGAATCGATGTTGAAACGGGCGTAACCGCGATCCAGGTAGTAGCTGCGCAGGGTTTCAAGGTCGCCCGCCAGCTTCTGTTTCTGGTATTTACGATCGCCGACCACGTTCCACCACGGCACTTCGTCGCGCAGCTGGAAGGTTGAGATCAGATCTTCGGTACTGAACGCATGGTTACCGACGATGTTGATCTGTTGAATCTGGGCGGAAACCCCTTCCTGGAAGACCAGCTTCAGGTCGACACGGTTACGCGGCAGTGGCGTAACAACCGCCTTCACGCTCGCGCTGTACTTACCGACGCTGTAGTAGAAATCTTCCAGTCCTTTTTCGATATCGGACAGGGTTGTACGGTCGAGAGATTCACCAACACGGACACCTGAAGCCTCAAGGTTCTGCTTCAGCATGTCATCTTTCACCGACTTGTTGCCGGAGAAGGTGATGCTGGCGATCGTTGGGCGTTCTTTGACCTGCACCAGTAACACATCGCCGTCTCTCAGAACGCGAACGTCCTCAAAGTTGCCCGTGGCAAACAGGGCGCGAATAGTGTTACTGATATCATCATCAGAGACGGTATCGCCAGGACGTACTGGCATACTGAGAAGGGCCGCACCAACAGCGACACGCTGCAAGCCTTCGAAATGAATGTCCTTCACTACGAACCCGTCAGCACCGTATACGGTTGCGCTGCTAAACAGCAGCGACGCTATAAGCAACTTTTTCATCGCCATCGTTATTATGCGTTCTTCCTAACTAACTCTCTTACAACCGAGAGAAATCATTGAAAAGTGCAAGCCCCATTAACATCATCAGCAGGATCGAGCCGATGCGGTAACTAAAGTCTTGAACTCGCTCGGATACCGGGCCGCCTTTCAGCTTCTCAATCGCTAAAAACAGCAAGTGTCCCCCATCTAATACAGGGAGCGGGAACAGGTTGATTATGCCTAAATTCACGCTGATGAGTGCAAGAAACATCAGGTAGTAAATCAGCCCATACTCCGCAGACATCCCAGCCCCCTGGGCGATCGAAATCGGCCCACTGAGGTTGTTCAGTTTGACGTCACCGGTGATCAATTTTCCCAGCATACTGACGGTCAGCTTCATCAACTGCCCGGTTTTTTCCGTGGCTTCGACGATAGCGCTGAACGGCCCATACTGGCGCACTGTTTTATATTCCTCAGGCAGCGGGATAACCTTTGGTACTACCCCTGCAAACCCTTCTGTTTTTCCGCTACCGTGTTTTGTATCCGGTATCAGAGTTAAAGACAAGAGACTCCCCTGCCTTTCGATCTCTAGCGGTAATGCCTTGCCTGGATTGTCGCGCACCAGCGTGACAAACGTCATCCACTGCGTCAGCGGTTGACCGTTGACTGTAACGATCCGATCCCCTGCTTGTAAACCGGCTTTACGCGCCGCAGAGTCAGATTGCACTTCCGCCAGCACCGGTTCAATTTGCGCACCACGAGGATGAATACCGAGCGTCGTGACCGGGTCTTGCTTATCCGGCTCGAACGCCCAATGACGCAGATTAAGGATTTTATCCTGCCGCTGGTCGCTGCCGAAAGGGGCAACGGTGAGGGTGGTACTGTCATCACCAATTTTCGCCACTAACGCCATGCGCACAGCATCCCAGTCAGGCGTTTCGATACCGTCGACGGCTTTTAGTTCCGTGCCTGGTGCAATTTGTGCTTCTGCGGCGATGGAGTTGGCGGTTATTTCGCCAACTACCGGACGAACAGCCGGGACGCCGATAATAAACACCAGCCAATAGGCGAAGATAGCAAAGAGGAAGTTGGCGATAGGCCCGGCAGCAATAACGGCAGCACGCTGGCCGACCGTTTTGTGATTAAACGCCATATGGCGCATCTCGGGTGCCACCGCGTCAACACGCTCATCAAGCATTTTGACGTAGCCGCCAAGCGGGATAAGGGCGATAACAAATTCGGTGCCGCGTTTGTCCACGCGGCGCCAGAGCGCTTTACCAAAGCCTATGGAAAAGCGCTCTACACGGATACCACAGCGCCGAGCGACCCAGAAATGACCAAATTCATGTACGGTGATCAATATCCCTAGCGCGATAATAAACGCGGCAAGGTTCCAGAGAATGCTCAGCATAAGTCCATCCGTTAAATCGTCCTGAAAACTAGCAGCAGCAAGCAGGCGAAGACCGGAACCGCCGCCGTCAGGCTGTCAATGCGATCAAGGATGCCACCGTGACCGGGGATCAGATGACCGCTATCTTTGATACCAGCTTCACGTTTGAACATGCTCTCAGTGAGATCGCCCAAAACGGAGGCCAGCGCTGCCACGATGGAACAGGTTAACAGTGTGGATGGGGCGACGTCCAGATTTGCCCACAGGCCATAGGCCCAGGAAATGATTGCCGCCGTGACCAGGCCGCCGAAGAATCCTTGCCAGGTTTTCCCCGGAGAAACTTTCGGTGCCAGCTTATGTTTGCCAAACAGCTTGCCAAACATATAGGCGCCAGAGTCCGCGCCCCAAACCAGAATCATGACGTAAAGCAGCCACAGTGCGCCGCTGTAGTGGTTTTCATCATAATGCCAGGAACGCAGTGCCAGCATGCCCCAGAAGAAAGGAACGATAGTGACGATGCCAAAAATCAGGCGCAGCGCTTTGGATTGGCGCCAGATAGCGGCGGAGCCAGGATAAGAAAGCACCAGCAGTAAGGCCACCACCCACCAAATTAGGGAGGCCCACAGCGAGGTTTCTACCACCGGCTGATGGATATTATGGTGATATTCCGGAATTAAGAAGAGCATCACCGCTAGCAACAGGCCACAGAGTACCGCCAGCCACACGCGTTGTGTCCGCGAGGTGAAACCGCTTAATTGCCCCCATTCCCATGCCGCCAGCATACACACCACCAGCGTGACAATAGCGAAGCCGCCGGGCGGCAGCAGAAATAGGGCTGCAATAACAACCGGTATTAAGATTAATGCAGAAATCAGGCGATACTTCAGCAAAAGCTACCCCCATCAGGCCTTGTCGCCACCAGGCTCGGTGCCACCGAAACGTCGTTCGCGATTGGCGAAAGCATGCAGCGCACCTTCAAAGTCTTGTTCATCGAAATCGGGCCAAAGAACATCAGTAAAGTAAAGTTCAGCATAGGCGATTTGCCAGATAAGAAAATTACTGATTCGATGCTCTCCCCCGGTCCTAATCACTAAATCAACGGGAGCCAGTTCATGCATGCAGATCTGCTGAGACAGCAGCTCTTCACTAATTTGATCGGGGCGGAGCTCCCCTTCCTGAACCTGTTCGGCTAAGCGCTGAACTCCCTGAACAATATCCCATCGGCCGCCATAGTTAGCCGCGATGTTCAATGTTAACCCCGTATTATTTTCCGTCAGCGCTTCGGCTTTGCGGATTCGCTCCTGCAGGCGCGAATTAAACCGACGGGTATCGCCAATGATCCGCAACCGAACGTTATGACGGTGCAGACTTTTCACTTCGCTGTCCAGCGCCCAGACGAACAGCTCCATCAACGCACTCACCTCTTGCTCAGGGCGATTCCAGTTTTCACTGCTGAATGCGTATAGCGTTAATGCTTCTATACCGTTGCTAGCCGCGTAGGATACGGCACGGCGCACGGATTTCGCCCCGGCTTTGTGGCCAAAGGCGCGAATCTTACCTTGCTTTTTCGCCCAGCGACCATTGCCATCCATAATGATCGCCACATGACGGCAACCGTGGGCTGGCTGATTCTCGCTGGTTGGTTGATTAGCAGACAACATAACGCGTTTTTAATCCATGAAAAGGGATGAGCGGTACCCCGGAATACAGCTATACACTTCATCCTCCAGGCAAACCCGGATGATTTTACGTATCTTTGTCTCGCAAAAAAGCCGTGCTAAATCACGGCTCTCCCAACCCCCCGGCGAAAACGCACGGCAATTGGGTGGCGCAGACTATATCACTGAAGCCAGATGCTAACAAATGCCGTGACGGGTTGTATGCTGATTCGGCTCTCATTACCTGACGAAAAGTTTCGTCTGGGTAGCCGCCTCTTCGCGTGCCCTGGCATCAATCGCCAGCACCTCTTCCACACTTTGCGGTTCCCGGTGGTTAAGATGATTGAGCACCGCCAGATTGACGTTGGCAATATCGGTAAAGCGGATTTGGCCGTCAAGGAACGCCGCTACTGAGACTTCGTTCGCCGCGTTCAGCGCCGTTGTTGCCGCCTGCCCCTGCTCGAAAGCCTCCATCGCCAGCTTCAGACAAGGGTAGCGAGCATAATCCGGTTCGGAGAAGCTTAATGCGCCCATCTTGCAGAAATCTAACGGCTTCGCGCCGGAAACGACGCGATGAGGCCACGCCATAGTATTGGCGATCGGCGTCCGCATATCAGGCTCACCCAGTTGCGCCAGTACGCTGCCGTCCTGGTACCGCACCATTGAGTGAATCACCGACTGAGGATGAATCAGTACTTCCATCTGCTTAGCTGAAGCATTAAACAGCCAGCGGGCTTCGATGTATTCCAGACCTTTATTCATCATAGTGGCCGAGTCGACGGAGATTTTACGCCCCATCGACCAGTTCGGATGACGGCAAGCCTGATCCGGCGTCATTGCGCCGAGATCGCTGATTGGCGCCTCACGGAACGGGCCACCTGACCCGGTAAGCAGAATGGATGACACCCCATGCTGCTCAAGGTCAGCGTACCCTAAGTCGGACTGAAAACTTTGCGGTAAACTCTGAAAGATGGCGTTATGCTCGCTATCAACCGGCAGGAGCTGCGCGCGATGCGCTTTTACCGCCTCCAGGAACAGACGTCCACAGGTCACCAGTGACTCTTTGTTCGCCAGCAGGATGGTTTTGCCTGCGCGAATAGCCGAGAGCGTCGGCAGCAGCCCCGCAGCACCAACGATAGCCGCCATCACCTGATCGACCTCATCCAGAGCCGCAACATCACACGCCGCCTGCTGCCCACAAAGCACTTCCGTACGGCTGCCGTGCTCACGCAGCGCCAGTTTCACCGCATCGGCGCTCTTCGCGTCATCCATTACCGCATAGCGAGGGGCAAACTCCAGGCACTGTTCAACCATCCGCTCGACGTTTTTACCTGCCACCAGCGCCGTTACCGCAAAACGTTCACGGTTGTGACGCACCACGTCCAGCGTGTTGCAACCAATAGAGCCCGTTGAGCCCAGGACAGTTAATTGCTTCATGAGATATTCCGGATAGATAGATTTACTCTATGGATTTCAAGCGGTAGGAAGGCGGCAAGTGAGCGCAGCCAACGCACCTGCGGCTTGAAAGACGACGAGTAAAATGCAAAACGCCGCCAGCAAAGCACTAATGCTTCCTGTACGGCGTTCATCGCACAACTTACACAGCTTAGAACTGCATCAGTTCCGCTTCTTTCTCAGCCAGCGCCGCTTCAATTTTCTTGATAGCAACGTCAGTCAGTTTTTGTACGTCTTCCTGAGAACGGCGATCGTCATCTTCGCTGATCTCTTTGTCTTTCAGCAGCGCCTTCACTTTATCGTTCGCATCACGACGAACGTTACGCACAGAAACGCGCGCCTGTTCAGCTTCGCCACGGACAATTTTAGTCAGGTCTTTACGACGCTCTTCGGTCAGCGGAGGCAGCGGAACGCGAATGTCGGTGCCCGCGGAGCTTGGGTTCAGACCGAGGTCAGACGCCATAATCGCTTTCTCAACAGCAGGACCCATAGAGCGGTCGAATACGTTGATTTTCAGGGTACGGGTATCTTCTACGGTGACGCTTGCCAGCTGACGCAGCGGGGTAGCGGTGCCGTAATACTCAACGACAATGCCGTCCAGCAGGCTAGGAGAAGCACGACCCGTGCGAATTTTGCTGATTTGGTTTTTGAATGCTTCTACGCATTTGTCCATGCGTACTTCAGCATCTTTTCTGATATCGCTAATCACGTTACGAATCCTTGAAAACTAGTCTCAGTCGACCAGACAATGACACATTGCAGAGAATGCGCTAAGTATAGTCTCGTTTAAATCATGCCACAGAATATACTCGTCGTCTTTCAAGCTGCGGGGGCGTTGGCTGCATTCGCTCACCCGAATCACTTACTAAAGTAAGCTCATCGGGATTCCCTCACTTGCCGCCTTCCCGCGGCTCGAAATCCATAGAGTATGAATCAATTCTGCCGGATAAACGCGAATCTTACCCGGAAATGGCCGCAACGGAAATTATTCCGTAATTAAAGTGCCTTCTTTTTCGCCCATCACCACACGACGCAGTGCGCCTGGTTTATTCATGTTGAATACGCGAATTGGCAATTTGTGGTCACGAGCCAGCGTAAAGGCCGCCAGATCCATGACTTTCAGTTCTTTATCCAGCACTTCGGTGTAGGTCAGCTGCTCATACATGGTGGCAGACGGATCTTTTGCTGGGTCAGCGGTGAACACGCCGTCAACTTTGGTTGCTTTCAGAACCACGTCGGCTTCGATTTCGATGCCGCGCAGGCAGGCTGCAGAGTCCGTGGTAAAGAACGGGTTGCCGGTACCGGCGGACAGAATCACGACGCGGTTGTTACGCAGCAGGCTGATAGCCTCTGCCCAGCTGTAGTTGTCGCAAACGCCATTCAGCGGAATCGCTGACATCAGGCGGGCGTTCACATAGGCGCGATGCAGTGCGTCACGCATTGCCAGGCCGTTCATTACCGTTGCCAGCATGCCCATGTGGTCGCCCACAACGCGGTTCATACCCGCTTTCGCCAGACCCGCACCGCGGAACAGGTTGCCACCACCAATGACGACACCCACCTGGATGCCCAGCTCAACAAGTTCTTTAATCTCTTGCGCCATGCGGTCAAGAATACTTGCGTCAATACCGAAGCCTTCAGTCCCCTGCAATGCTTCACCGCTAAGCTTGAGCAGAATACGTTTGTAGACAGGTTTTGCGTTGGTAGCCATTTTCTTTCCTGGAGTGTCACGATTGGGATGGTAAAAATTCTGGTGACATCATGCGTTCCTTGCCAGAGCGTCCCTATAGGAGCTGGCTGATTCTCACATGACGATTTTGTGCGTTAACCTTTAGCGCACAAAAGAGAGCCGCCCTCAGGCGGCTCCTTTACAGCAATTAAGACTGCTTGGACATTGCAGCAACTTCTGCTGCGAAGTCAGTCTCAACTTTCTCGATGCCTTCGCCCACTTCGAAGCGGATGAAGCCAGTTACGTCAGCGTTGTGCTCTTTCAGCAGCTGACCAACAGACTTGCTTGGATCCATAACGAATGGCTGGCCAGTCAGAGAAACTTCGCCGGTGAATTTCTTCATGCGGCCTTCAACCATTTTCTCTGCGATTTCTTTTGGCTTACCAGACTGCATCGCGATGTCCAGCTGTACCTGGTATTCTTTCTCTACCACTTCAGCGGATACGTCTTCTGGTTTAACGAATTCTGGCTTGCTTGCAGCAACGTGCATTGCCAGCTGTTTAACCAGCTCTTCGTCAGCGCCTTTAGCCGCAACCAGAACACCGATACGTGCGCCGTGCTGGTAGTTGCCCAGAACTTCGCCTTCCAGGGAAGCAACGCGACGGATGTTGATGTTCTCACCGATTTTAGCAACCAGCGCAACGCGTTCTTCTTCGAACTGTGCTTTCAGAACGTCAACGTCGGTGATGTTACCAGCAACAGCTGCGTCCAGAACTTTGTCAGCAAATGCCTGGAAACCGGAGTCTTTAGCAACGAAGTCAGTCTGGCAGTTAACTTCCAGAATGAAGGCGATGTTGCCATTGATTTTGGTTTTGATCACGCCGTCAGCAGCAACGTTGCCTGCTTTTTTCGCTGCTTTGATAGCACCGGATTTACGCATGTTTTCGATTGCCAGCTCGATGTCGCCATTAGCTTCAGTCAGGGCTTTTTTGCAATCCATCATGCCTGCGCCAGTACGCTCACGCAGCTCTTTTACCAGGGAAGCGGTAATTTCAGCCATTCTAAAATCCTCGGAAGATTTGATCTGCCCGGCGATAAACCGCACAGATTTAAAAGTGAAAAAGGGGGCCATAAACAGGCCCCCTAACCAAACGTGTTACTACCTGGTTTATAAGGGCTCTTTCGAGCGTGCCTTATTACTCAGCTTCTACGAAGCTTTCTTCCGCCTGGGAAGCCAGATCAGAAGAACGGCCTTCACGAACGGTAGCAGCAACTGCGCTCAGGTACAGGGTCACAGCACGGATTGCATCGTCGTTACCAGGGATAACGAAGTCAACGCCATCTGGATCAGAGTTGGTATCAACGATAGAGAATACTGGGATACCCAGGTTGTTCGCTTCTTTGATAGCAATGTGTTCATGGTCAGCATCGATAACGAACAGTGCGTCCGGCAGGCCGCCCATGTCTTTAATACCGCCCAGGCTGTTTTCCAGTTTCGCCAGCTCACGAGTACGCATCAGCGCTTCTTTCTTGGTCAGCTTGTCGAAAGTACCGTCCTGAGACTGAGTTTCCAGATCTTTCAGACGTTTGATGGACTGACGAACGGTTTTCCAGTTAGTCAGCATACCGCCCAGCCAGCGATGGTTCACGAAGAACTGGTCGCAGCTGTTAGCAGCTTCTTTCACAGCTTCGCTTGCAGCGCGCTTAGTACCAACGAAAAGGATTTTACCTTTACGAGCGGAGATCTTGTTCAGTTCAGCCAGAGCTTCGTTGAACATTGGTACAGTTTTCTCAAGGTTGATGATGTGAACTTTGTTACGAGCGCCGAAGATGAAAGGCTTCATTTTCGGGTTCCAGTAACGGGTCTGGTGACCGAAGTGAACACCAGCCTTGAGCATGTCGCGCATGGAAACAGTTGCCATGGTTAAAACCTCTATAGATTAAGTTGGGGTTATGCCTCCACGTATCCCATATTACCGACCCCGAAGGGCACCCCGGAATATGTGCCGATACGTGTGTGTTATTTACACAAAGTGAGATTTGTCGCTTCCGGACAAAACAATGAACGGAAGTTCGGCGCGCTTTATACCATAAAAACGATGCCGACACCAACAGTTGTTATCATTGCGCAGGGCACGAAAGGCGAAGTTCAGAATGATTCTCAATTTGGCACAGGGCACTTCTGGCTGTTAACATTGACATTACTAACACTCAATTATTGTCGAAAAAATCGACACTGATGGACATATTCCATGGCGATTTCTATTAAGACCCCTGAAGATATTGAAAAAATGCGCGTTGCCGGCCGTCTGGCCGCCGAAGTGCTGGAAATGATCGAACCGTACGTGAAGCCTGGCGTGACTACCGGCGAACTGGATCGCATCTGCAATGACTATATCGTCAACGAGCAGAAAGCGGTCTCCGCCTGCCTGAACTACCACGGTTTCCCGAAATCCGTCTGCATCTCCATTAATGAAGTGGTATGTCACGGTATCCCGGATGACGAAAAACACCTGAAAGACGGCGATATCGTCAACATCGACGTCACGGTCATCAAAGACGAATTCCACGGTGACACCTCAAAAATGTTTATCGTCGGTAAACCCACCATTCTGGGCGAGCGTCTGTGCCGCGTGACTCAGGAAAGCCTCTACGTCGCGCTGAAAATGGTGAAACCGGGCGTGAACCTGCGCGAAATCGGCGCCGCTATCCAGAAGTTTGTGGAAGCGGAAGGTTTCTCCGTCGTGCGCGAATACTGCGGTCACGGCATTGGCCGCGGCTTCCATGAAGAGCCGCAGGTACTGCACTACGACTCTCGCGAAACCGACGTGGTGCTGAAGCAGGGCATGACCTTCACCATCGAACCGATGGTGAACGCGGGTAAGAAAGAGATCCGCACCATGAAAGACGGCTGGACGGTAAAAACCAAAGACCGAAGCTTGTCTGCGCAGTACGAGCATACTATTGTGGTGACAGACAACGGCTGCGAAATACTGACGTTACGCAAGGATGACACCATCCCGGCGATAATCTCGCACAACGAATAACGAAGAGCCGGCGAATGCCGGCTTTTTTAATGGGTGATAGTTTTTTCTTATGGGCGGCGCGCGATGAGTAACTCCATACCAGAACTGGCTTGTACAATCCTCCCTGCTCTGCCCGGTCAGCCGGAGAACCCCGTCAGTTGGCCCGAAAGCAGCCTGAACTGCGCCGATATCAAAATGCATCTCGATGAATTCCAGCGCTGGCTGGGGGTCGCTTTTGATGAAGGCATCTCTGCCGAGGTGTTGATTGAAGCGCGTACCGAGTTTATCGACCAACTGCTGCAGCGGCTGTGGCTGCTGTACGGCTTTGGCGAAGTGGATGACGCTGCGCTGGTTGCCGTTGGCGGCTACGGTCGCGGCGAGCTGCACCCGCTTTCCGACGTTGACCTGCTGATTCTGAGCCGTAAAAAGCTGCCCGATGAGCAGGCGCAAAAAATTGGCGAACTGCTGACGCTGCTGTGGGACATCAAGCTGGAAGTGGGCCACAGCGTACGTACGCTGGAAGAGTGCCTGTTGGAAGGCTTATCAGACTTAACTGTCGCCACCAACCTGATTGAATCACGCCTGCTGATTGGCGACGTGGCGCTGTTCCTTGAGCTGCAGAAACATATCTTCAGCGAGGGCTTCTGGCCGTCAGAGAACTTTTTCCCGGCCAAAGTCGCCGAGCAGGAAACGCGCCACCAGCGCTATCACGGCACCAGTTACAACCTCGAACCGGACATTAAAAGCAGCCCCGGCGGCCTACGCGACATCCACACCATTCAGTGGGTCGCCCGCCGTCACTTTGGCGCCACCTCGCTCGACGAAATGGTGAGCTTTGGCTTCCTGACCGAAGCGGAGCGTAATGAGCTGAACGAGTGCTTGCACCTGCTATGGCGCATCCGTTTCGCCCTGCATCTTGAACTCAACCGCTATGATAACCGTCTGCTGTTCGACCGCCAGCTTAGCGTGGCCCACCGTCTGAAGTACGAAGGCGAAGGCAACCAGCCAATCGAACACATGATGAAGGACTTCTATCGCGTCACTCGCCGCGTCGGCGAGCTGAATCACATGTTGCTACAGCTGTTCGATGAGGCGATCCTCGCGCTCACCGAAGATGAAAAGCCGCGGGCGATTGACGATGACTTCCAGCTGCGCGGCACGCTTATCGATCTGCGCGACGATACCCTGTTCATCCGCGAGCCGCAGGCCATTCTGCGCATGTTCCACATCATGGTGCGTAACAGCAGCATTACCGGTATTTACTCGACCACGCTACGCCATCTACGTCATGCGCGTCGCCACCTCAGCCAGCCACTGTGCTATATCCCGGAAGCGCGTGAGCTGTTCCTGAGCATGCTTCGCCACCAGGGCGCCGTCAGCCGTGGCCTGCTGCCGATGCACCGTCACAGCGTGCTGTGGGCCTATATGCCACAGTGGTCCTATATCGTCGGTCAGATGCAGTTTGACCTGTTCCATGCCTACACCGTGGATGAACATACGATTCGCGTGATGCTGAAGCTTGAGAGCTTTGCCCACGAAGAGACGCGACCGCGCCATCCGCTGTGCGTCGACCTCTGGCCGCGGCTGAATCATCCGGAACTTATCCTGATTGCCGCCCTGTTCCACGATATCGCCAAAGGGCGCGGCGGCGACCACTCCATTCTCGGTGCACAGGATGTCCTGAAGTTCGCCGAGCTGCACGGCCTGAACTCGCGGGAAACCCAACTGGTCGCCTGGCTGGTACGTCAGCATCTGTTGATGTCGGTCACCGCACAGCGCCGCGATATTCAGGACCCAGAAGTCATTAAACAGTTTGCCGAAGAGGTGCAGACCGAGCATCGCCTGCGCTTCCTGGTGTGCCTGACGGTTGCCGATATCTGCGCCACCAACGAAACCCTGTGGAATAGTTGGAAGCAGAGCCTGCTGCGCGAACTCTACTTCGCCACCGAGAAACAGTTGCGTCGTGGGATGCAGAACACGCCGGATATGCGCGAGCGCGTTCGTCACCATCAGATGCAGGCGCTGGCGCTGCTGCGCATGGACAACATCAACGAAGAAGCGCTGCACCAAATCTGGAACCGCTGCCGCGCCAACTACTTTGTGCGCCATACGCCGAACCAGCTTGCGTGGCATGCCCGCCATTTGCTCAAGCACGACCTGACGCAACCGATGATCCTGCTCAGCCCGCAGGCCACCCGCGGCGGTACGGAGATCTTTATCTGGAGCCCGGACCGCCCCTACCTGTTCGCCGCCGTGTGCGCCGAGCTTGACCGCCGCAACCTCAGCGTCCATGACGCACAGATTTTCACCACCCGCGACGGCATGGCGATGGACTCGTTTATCGTCCTTGAGCCAGACGGCAGCCCGCTCTCCGGCGACCGCCACGAAGCCATCCGCTTTGGGCTGGAGCAGGCGATCACCCAGCGCAGCTGGCAGCCACCGCAGCCACGTCGTCAGGCAGCAAAACTGCGCCACTTCTCGGTCGATACCGAGGTCAATTTCCTGCCGACCCACACCGACCGGAAATCGTTCCTCGAGCTTATCGCGCTCGACCAACCCGGCCTGCTTGCTCGCGTCGGCCAGGTGTTTGCCGACCTCGGGATCTCGCTCCACGGGGCGAGAATTACGACAATTGGTGAACGAGTAGAAGATTTATTTATAATCGCCACCGCCGACCGGCGTGCACTTAATAATGTGCTCCAGCAAGAAGTGCAACAACGGTTGACAGCAGCCCTCAATCCAAACGATAAAGGGTGACGTATTTTTTTTAAGTAAATGGAAAGAGTAAACAATGCAGCAATTACAGAACGTTATTGAGTCCGCTTTTGAGCGTCGCGCCGACATCACGCCGGCAAATGTGGATACCGTAACCCGCGAAGCGGTTAACCAGGTGATTTCCCTGCTGGATTCCGGCGCGCTGCGTGTCGCTGAAAAGATTGACGGTCAGTGGGTGACTCACCAATGGCTGAAGAAAGCGGTTCTGCTCTCTTTCCGTATTAACGATAACCAGGTTATCGACGGTGCGGAAAGCCGCTACTTCGATAAAGTACCAATGAAATTCGCTGACTACGACGAAGCGCGTTTCCAGAAAGAAGGTTTCCGCGTGGTGCCACCGGCAGCCGTTCGTCAGGGCGCATTCATCGCTCGCAACACCGTGCTGATGCCATCCTACGTGAACATCGGTGCTTACGTTGACGAAGGCTCTATGGTAGATACCTGGGCGACCGTGGGTTCTTGCGCGCAGATCGGTAAAAACGTTCACCTGTCCGGCGGCGTCGGCATCGGTGGCGTACTGGAGCCGCTGCAGGCGAACCCAACCATCATCGAAGACAACTGCTTCATCGGCGCACGCTCCGAAGTGGTTGAAGGCGTTATCGTGGAAGAAGGCTCTGTTATCTCCATGGGCGTATACCTGGGCCAGAGCACCAAAATCTACGACCGCGAAACCGGTGAAGTATTCTATGGCCGCGTACCGGCAGGCTCCGTTGTCGTTTCCGGCAACCTGCCATCCAAAGATGGCAAGTACAGCCTGTACTGTGCGGTGATTGTGAAAAAAGTAGACGCCAAAACCCGTGGTAAAGTGGGCATCAACGAGCTACTGCGTACTATCGATTAATAAGATGCGAAAAAGCGGGGGCAACCCCGCTTTTTTTTATTCGTAAGCTGGCGGAAATAGATTTTTTCGTTAATTATTCAATAGTTAATTTAGATCAGGGGTACCGCTATGTACGATAATTTGAAAAGCCTGGGGATCACCAATCCCGATGAAATCGATCGTTACAGCCTCCGGCAGGAAGCCAACAACGATATCCTGAAAATCTATTTCCAGAAGGATAAGGGTGAGTTTTTCGCCAAGAGCGTGAAGTTCAAATACCCACGCCAGCGTAAAACGATTGCCGGCGATGGTCAGGGCTTCAAAGAAGTGCAGGAGATCAGCCCAAACCTGCGCTACGTGATTGATGAGCTGGACCAGATTTGCCAGCGCGATCGCACCGAAGTCGATCTTAAGCGTAAGATCCTCGACGATCTGCGCCATCTCGAAAGCGTCGTGACCAACAAGATCAGCGAGATTGAAGCCGATCTGGAGAAGTTAACGCGCAATAAGTAGATTTTGTGCGGTTTGTCTTCCCGGTGCGGCCTGATGCCCTCACCCGGGCCCTCTCCCACAGGAGAGGGAGCAAACCCTAAAAACGGCAACTTAACGTTGCCGTTTTGCTTTTACCTACCGTTGTTCATCCAACTGCAACGCAATATACAGCAGTAAACGATCGTCAAAATTGCCCAAATCCAGCCCGGTCAATTCTGAGATTCGATTGAGCCGATACTCCAGCGTATTGCGGTGAATAAACAGCGCCTTTGAGGTTGCCAGTGGCTGCACGTTATGGCGAAACCAGGCCGTCAACGTACGACGCAGCAGGCCGTTGTTATCCATCGCCTTCAGACGCATCAGCGGACGCGACAGCTCATTGGCCTGCCAGCCACCGCGCAGGCTGTCGAGCAGCACCGGCAGCATCAAATCCTGGTAAAAATAGCTGCGGCTCTCCGGCATACGCTGCTTACCCACCATCATGGTGGTGCGCGCCGTACGGTAGGAACGGGCGATGCTGCCCGGCCCGGTAAAATAGTTGCCCAGCGCCACGCGAAAACGCAGATGCCCGTTCTCTTTCATGCGGGAGATCAGCTGTTCCACGCGCTTCTGGTGATCTTCCGCGTCCCAACGGCCAAACTGATTGAGCGCCGGTTTCAGCACTACCATCTCGGTCAGCGAGACTATCGCAATCAGGTTGTTACGCTCCGGCGTCGTCAGCGCATTTTGCAGCTGCTGAAGCTCCGCCATCGCACTATCAACGCCCAGTTGTCCGCTGTCGACCTCCACCACCGCCGCGACGCGTGGCTGATTAAGGTCAATGCCCAGTCGCTGCGCCCATTCAGTCAGCGCCGGCGTGTTCTCCTCGGCCTGAATCAGGTTCATCACCAGCTCTTCACGCAGTCGGCTATCCTGCGCCAACAGATGCATCAGGCGCGATTGCTCAAGCATCATCTCTGCGGTCATGCACACCAGTTCGCCATATTTGCGCAGCGTTTCCGGTTCACCGGTCAGACCGATAACACCAACGATCTCACCTTCCAGGCGCAATGGCAGGTTGATCCCCTGACGCACACCGTGCAGATGACGGGCAACGGCATCATCGATATCCACCACGCGCCCTTGTGAGAGTACCAGCAGCGCGCCTTCGTGCAATTCCCCAATACGTTCACGATCGCCGCTGCCGATAATGCGCCCGCGGGCATCCATTACGTTGATATTGGTATCGATAATGCGCATCGTGCGCGCCACGATATCCTGCGCCATTTTAGTATCAAGATGCCAGCTAGCCATGAACCCCTCCTGTGAGCAGGTTACATGATAGGAAAGATGCAAAATCGCCGCACTGTGCAAATGCACAAAGCACGGTTGAGATCTATGGAGTTGTGGGGTGCTTCACATTACGAAGGGAAAAACCCTTTCCCCGGGCGGGGAAAGGGTTGAGGTCTCGATTACTGCATCAGCAGATAGATGGAGCTATCGCCACGCTGGATATTCAGCGCCAGTACCGAAGGTTTGCTATCGAGGATTTTACGCAGCTCAGCGATGTTTTTAACCGCCTGCTGGTTGGCGCCGACGATAATATCCCCTTTCTTCAGGCCAATCTGCGCCGCCGGAGAACCCGCTTTTACGGTATTCACCACGACACCTTTGTCCTGACCTTTGTTGCTCATTTCAGCCCCTTCGATACCGCTGAAGATTGAGCTGGAGTCAACCTGAGTCTGGCTGCTCTGCTGCAGTTCCAGATCCACCGTTACCGGCTTACCGTCACGCAGCAGGCCGAGGCTGATTTTGCTGCCTACCGGCATGGTGCCAACCTGCGCACGCAGCGCGGCGAAGCTGCTGATTGCCTTGCCGTTCAGTGAGGTGATCACGTCACCGGCTTTGATCCCGGCTTTCGCCGCCGAAGAGTTCGGCATCACCTGGCTTACGAAGGCACCGCGCTGGGCGTCGACTTTCATCGCTTTCGCCAGTTCGGAGTTCAGCTCGGTACCCATGATACCCAGCTCACCGCGTTTCACCTGGCCGAATTTCACCATCTGGTCGGTCAGGTTTTTCACCATGTTGCTCGGGATGGCGAAACCGATACCGATGTTACCGCCGTCCGGTGCGAGGATCGCGGTATTAATACCGATAAGCTCACCGTTCAGGTTCACCAGCGCGCCGCCGGAGTTACCGCGGTTAATTGCCGCATCGGTCTGGATAAAGTTTTCGTAGTTTTCAACGTTCAGGCCGCTACGACCCAGCGCGGAGACGATACCGGAGGTCACGGTTTCACCCAGGCCGAACGGGTTACCGATAGCCACGGTGTAGTCGCCGACGCGCAGGGCGTCAGAGTCCGCCAGCTTAATCGCCGTCAGGTTTTTCGGATCCTGAATCTGAATCAGCGCAATGTCAGAACGCGGGTCTTTACCAACCACTTTCGCGTCAAACTTACGGCCGTCGCTCAGCTGAACCTTAATGGTATTGGCATTATCCACCACATGGTTGTTGGTCACGACGTAACCTTTCGCCGCGTCAATCACCACCCCGGAGCCGAGGGCCATAAATTTCTGCTGCTGCTGTGGCTGATTGCCACCGTTACCGCCATCCGGGCCTGCACCGCCCTGGCAGAACGGAGAGCTCTGGAACGGAGAACCGTCCTGGCAGAACGGCGAGTTGTCGCCAAAGAACTGCTGGAAGTTACGTCCCATACGCGGCGTGTTTACCGTTGTGCTGCCCTCAACATTAATGCTGACGACAGACGGCATAACCTTTTCCAGCATCGGTGCCAGACTTGGCATTGGCTGTGCGGCGGATGCGGAAGAAGATGCCGTCTCGGCCGCGCTAGCGGACAACGGAGACAGAGCCAGACTTAAACTAAGAGCCAGTGCACTCATTGCTAACGTGGTTTTTTTCATGTGTTTCAATCTCAATATCAGATTACGCAAAATTGCTGTGTTCGTGACTATCAGATTCACTTTATGGCACTAAGTTCCGTACAACTGCATCTGCTAAAAGTAAAAATTTATTGAGCGTCTTTACAAAACTTCTGATTATTCCACCGCCATCAACCGCCGATATTCATCCCAGGCGTAGAGGTCGGTCATCCCGCTGATATAATCCTGCAGCAGGCGGCAACGATAATAATATTCCATCACCGGAAACTCAACGGAATCACGGGAGAGTTTATTTACTGCCTCAACGTAAGCTAAACGATGACGCGTTGAGAGTTTACAAAACAACCGTGATTCGATAGGCAAGTGACGCACGCGTTCTTGCTCAACTAATTCGCTGAAGTCGCTTAAGGATAATTTAAGCAAAGGCGCGTAAATATCTAATAACCCGCCAATCACCCGATAGCCTTGTAATTCTAACTGTTCGACTTCAGGATGACTAAAGACATGTTTTCTAGCCACATTTTTATATAGCTTCAACAACTGGCTATAGCTACTGTCATCTTCCAGTAGTGCATGATTAAAATCACCCTGGTAGATCTGTGGCAGATTTTCAATAAATCGCTGCGCCGCGTAGGGCACCAGCTTATTTAAAGTATTCACCCGCAAATACATAAAGAACTGATCTTCCGTACTGCGGCTTAATGAATTCGCCCGGGATTTATCCCAGGCATTTTCCACCACCTGAGCAAACAACGAGCCTTTGGTGTGTTCAGGCCAGGCATCATATAAATGCTGGTACAGCTGCTCAACGCTGAAGATCCTTTTTTCTACCGCATCTTCGAGGTCAGCCACGCAATAAGAGATATCATCAGCGGCTTCCATAATCCACGTTAATGGGAATCGATTGTAAGGCGCTAAATCCAGTTCTTTACGTAAGCGTTCAATATAGTGCTCTTCCGCCAGGTAGTAGCCCGGTTTTTTCATTAAATAGCTGTGCGTCGCCGGGGTCTCCGTCGACCACCACGCCGGGCGTGTATATTTTAAAATACAGCCAACCTGCGCCCAGGTCAGGTTCATACGCATCAGGGTATGCACCAGGCGAATCCCCTGCGCATTGCCTTCAAAATGACAAAGATCCTGACGCACTTTGCTGCGCAGCGTATTGAGCGTCTCTTCGCCTTCACGGAGTCGAAGGTCGATAACCTCGCAGCGGTCGTGGCTCAGCGGTTGACGAAGCGCGTCTTTTGGCGCCAGCCGCTGGCTGAACCAATCGTTGATTGCCGCTTCACCAAAATGACCAAACGGCGGGTTGCCGATATCGTGCATCAGGCAGGCCATCTCAACGATGCTTTCAAACGGCCCGGTCAGTTCGTCCAGGCCATAGGCCACCAGCAGATGTTTTTCCTTTAAGCGGCTTAACACCTCTTTGGCGATATAGCGCCCCACCTGCTGTACTTCCATCGAGTGCGTCAGGCGGGTTCGCACCGCGGCGTTGCGCTCCAGCGGGAATACCTGCGTTTTTTGCTGCAGGCGGCGGATGGCCGGTGAGTTGATAATGCGCCCGCGATCGCTTTCAAAAATACGCAGAATCTCATGCTCGGAGCTGACACCCTGCGGCGAGCGATAGCGCCGACGCCAGTTAATTTTGTTGCGAAAATCAATCTTAGCCATAGCCTCTCCGTCGCGAGCTTCCTATTACAAGAAATGCGCTTCCCCTGAACCACATGATAAACTATGCCTTTAAACCTGGCACATCGCGAGTAAATCTATGAAAATCGGCATTATTGGCGCAATGGAAGAAGAAGTTACGCTGCTGCGTGACAAAATCGAAAATCGTCAGACTATCACCATCGGCGGTAGCGAAATCTACACCGGCCAGCTGAACGGCGTGGATGTGGCGTTACTGAAATCCGGGATTGGCAAAGTGGCCGCCGCAATGGGCGCCACGCTGCTGCTGGAGCGCTGCCAGCCGGACGTGATTATCAACACCGGTTCCGCGGGTGGCCTGGCGCCAACGCTGAAAGTGGGCGATATCGTGGTTTCTGACGAAGCGCGCTACCACGATGCCGACGTCACTGCATTTGGCTATGAAATTGGCCAGATGGCAGGTTGCCCGGCGGCGTTCAAAGCCGACGACAAACTGGTTGCCGCCGCTGAAGCGTGCATCAAATCCCTCGACCTGAATGCCGTACGCGGCCTGATTGTCAGCGGCGATGCCTTTATTAACGGTTCCGAAGCGCTGGCAAAAATCCGCACCAACTTCCCGCAGGCGATTGCGGTAGAGATGGAAGCGACAGCGATTGCCCACGTTTGCCACAGCTTTGCCGTGCCGTTCGTGGTCGTCCGCGCGATTTCCGACGTGGCCGACCAGCAGTCTCACCTGAGCTTCGAAGAGTTCCTGGCCGTTGCTGCGAAGCAGTCGACCCTGATGGTCGAAACGCTGGTGCAGAAACTGGCGCGTGGCTAAGCGACTCCTGACAGGGCTGCTCGCCCTGCTGCTTAGCGCCCCGGCGTGGCTTGTCGCCGCGCCGCGGGTCATCACCCTCTCCCCCGCCAATACCGAACTGGCTTTTGCCGCCGGCATCACCCCCGTTGGCGTCAGCGCATGGTCTGATTATCCCGCTGCGGCAAAAGAGATCGAACAGGTTGCCTCCTGGCAGGGCATTAACCTCGAGCGTATTGTCGCCCTGCACCCGGACGTCGTGCTGGCGTGGAAAGAAGGTAACGCCGAGCGTCAGGTGAACCAGCTGCGTTCACTGGGCATTACCGTGCTGTGGGTCGATTCGCACAGCATTGAAGAGATCGCCGCAACGCTTCGCCAGTTGGCGAAATGGAGCCCGCAGCCCGAAAAAGCCGAACAGGCCGCTGCCACACTGCTGCATGACTATGCGCAGCTAAAGGAGCAGTATGCAAAAGCACCGAAAAAAAGGGTGTTTATGCAGTTCGGCTTTAACCCCATTTTCACCAGCAACAAAAGCGCCATCCAGAACCAGATACTGGAAGTGTGCGGTGGCCAAAATATCTTTGCCGACAGCCGCGTGGCCTGGCCTCAGGTCAGCCGTGAACAGGTGCTGATGCGCCAGCCGCAGGTGATTGTTGCCGCGGGCGATGCGGGTCAGATTCCGAAAATTCAGCACTACTGGGCTAGTCAGCTCACAATCCCCATTATTCCCCTTAATAGTGACTGGTTTGAACGCGCAAGCCCACGTATTATCCTCGCCGCAAAACAACTCTGTACTGCACTATCGCAGGTTAATTAATCAGGTAATAGGTCATGCTTGTCTACTGGCTGGATATTGTTGGCACCATCGTCTTCGCTGTCTCCGGCGTCTTGCTGGCAGGGAAACTGCGTATGGACCCCTTTGGCGTTCTGGTACTTGGCGTGGTGACCGCCGTGGGTGGCGGAACCATTCGTGATATGGCGCTCGCCAACGGCCCGGTCTTCTGGGTGAAAGACCCTACTGACCTGGTCGTAGCGATGGTCACCTCAATGCTGACTATCGTGCTGGTTCGTCAACCACGACGCTTGCCAAAATGGGTGCTGCCGGTGCTGGATGCCGTGGGGCTGGCGGTGTTCGTGGGGATTGGCGTGAACAAGGCGTTTATCGCCCACTCCGGGCCGCTGGTTGCCGTCTGTATGGGTGTCGTTACCGGCGTCGGCGGCGGGATAATTCGCGACGTACTGGCGCGCGAAGTGCCGATGATCCTGCGAACCGAAATCTACGCCACGGCCTGTATTATCGGCGGGATTGTGCACGCGACGGCCTATTACACCTTCCAGATACCGCTGGAGAACGCCAGTATGATGGGGATGGTGGTGACGCTAGCTATTCGCCTGGCGGCGATTCGCTGGCATCTGAAGCTGCCGACTTTTGCGCTGGATGATAACGGTCGTTAAACCTGCGTAGCCCGGCCAAGCGCAGCGCCGCCGGGGATGCCCCGGAGTCGGCGCTAGCGCACCTCGTCCGGGCTACAAAAGATGCACACAAAAAAACCACCTTTCGGTGGTTTTTTTATCTATCTGGTCAGCAAGCTTAGATGCTGAAGGAAGAACCGCAGCCGCAGGTGCTGGTTGCGTTCGGGTTGGTCACGATAAAGCGCGAACCTTCCAGACCTTCGGTATAGTCCACCGAACCGCCGACCAGATACTGCAGGCTCATCGGATCAACCACCAGGCCTACGCCCTGTTTTTCGATGGTCATGTCGCCTTCGTTGATCTGGTCATCAAAGGTAAAGCCATACTGGAAGCCGCTGCAGCCGCCGCCTGTGATATACACGCGCAGCTTCAGGTTTGGATTCTCTTCATCCGCAATCAGGACTTTTACTTTTTTGGCTGCGGCGTCGGTAAACTCCAGCGGCAGCACTACGTCATCACTCATTTTTTGCTCCCATTAATACAGCGGGTCTGGGCAAATAATAACCCGACTCTTTTGGTCATTATCTAATACCCTGGTAAATCGTTCAAGTATTCTCCGGGGCCGACTGCCTGGCCTTAGCCTCTTGCTCGGCCTCCTGTTTCGCCAGGGTTCGCGCCAGAATCGTGGCGTAGAGCGGCTGCCCGCCGAGGAACTGCGCCAATAGCGTGGCACCGAGACCGGTAATAATCATTGGCAAAATGAGCTGATAATTGTCGGTCATCTCCAGCACCAGCACAATGCCGGTGAGCGGAGCGCGGACAGAAGCCGCCAGCAGCGCGCCCATTCCGGCAATCGCGAAGGTCCCCGCCTCCAGATTGTAGGCCGGGAACAGATGCATCGCCGCCATACCGAAGGCCGTTCCCAGCAGCGTGCCCAGCGCCAGCATTGGCGCAAAAATCCCGCCCGGTGCGCCGGAGGAGAAGCACAGCAGCGTGGTGATAACGCGGGCGACAAACAGGAACAGCAGCGAACCGACGGTAAAGTTCCCCGCCGCCGCAATCGGGATCAGGTTAAACCCGCCGCCCGCCGCTGCTGATTGAAACAGCCCCAGCACGCCGCAGCCGCCGCCAATCAGGCCGCCAATCAGCACCCATTTTGTCGTGTTACCGCCGTGGATACGGAAAAACATATCCTGGGTTTTCAGCACCAGAGTATTAAACAGCGGACCAACACAGCCGAAAATCACACCCAGCACCAGATACAGCCACAGCGTGTTGACCGGCGCGTTGGTCAGCTTACCCACTTCAATCACCGGCGTTTCGCCGTTGAAGATGCGGAACATGATGCTCGACATGATAACGCCGGTGAATACCGCTTTAATCGAGATCAGGCTGTAGCGGAACTGCGGACGCATCTCTTCGATGATAAACAGGATGCCCGCCAGCGGCGCATTAAACGCCGCCGACAGACCCGCCGCCGCGCCGGTTGCCAGCAGCGTGTGCCGCGACTCTTCGTCACGCTGACGGAAAATATCGCCGACCATACGGCCGATATTGCCGCCGATTTGCACCGTCGGCCCTTCACGACCAAGCACCATGCCCGAACCCAGCGTGCCCATCCCACCGAAGAATTTCACCGGCAGCACGCGCCACCAGCGGACCGGGCGCAGGTCTTCCAGCGCACCTTCAATCTCCGGGATCCCCGAACCGCCCGCTTCCGGCGCAAAGCGCCGCATCAGCCAGTAGCCAAACATCGCCAGCAGCGCCGACAGCACAAACGCCAGCGGCCAGACCAGATACCAGCGGTCAGCAACCTGCGCCAGCGTGCCAATACGCAGGTTCAGCACCCAGTTCACCGCATGCTCAAACGCTACGCCGACCAGCCCCACAAGCGAGCCAACGATGGCGGACATCAGCAGCACCATCAGCGGGGTTTTATCGCGATTCAATAATTTACGCACTACGTCGCGGCGGCGTAAACGCACCATCCGCTGTGCCTCTAAAGGGGGTATTTCTGCTCTCATACCGTCATCACTAATTGGTAATACAAATACGAAGGGAAGGCATTTTACCCAGTCATATGCGCGACGTCGCGAAAAAATTGCGCGGCGAATGCTTTGTTACAGCAGGGTAAAGACGTAGTTCATCACAGGTTAGTATGAATAGAGAGAAAGTGGCGCAGAAGATCGTTTGAACGGACCTGACCGGTTGACGTCCCTGGTGTTGGGATCTCTGCGCCTGATAAGAAAGGGCTATCGTCAACATGCCTCCAGGCGGAGGCATGTTTTTAGGTTGTGTAATACCTTACTCTTCTACTGGCTCAGGCTTCTTTTTCGCCAACAGGTTGTAAGCCACCAGCAGAGCGAAAATACCGGTAATCGTCATGGTGATGGTGCCCGGCGTCATAAAGCGCGCCATGTTGCCAAGAATAATCCCCACTACGCCGAAGTCGGTATCGGAGAAGGTGGTGTTGGTTAAGCCCAGCGCACCCAGTACCGGAATCAGCGCCACCGGTAAGAAGGTAATCAGAATACCGTGAGCGAAGGCACCGAGAATCGCACCGCGTTTACCGCCGGTCGCATTACCGAATACCCCTGCCGTTGCCCCACAGAAGAAGTGAGGTACGACGCCCGGCAGAATCAGTACCCACTTGAGCTGCCCAAGGATGAACAGACCCACCAGACCACCGACAAAGCTTGAGATAAAGCCGACTAACACCGCGTTCGGCGCATACGGGAAGACGATTGGGCAGTCCAGCGCTGGACGTGCGTTAGGCACCAGGCGCTCGGAGAAACCGGTAAATGCCGGAACGATCTCCGCCAGAATTAAACGCACACCCTGCAGGATAATAAATACCCCAGCCGCAAAGGTGATGGCCTGGATAAAGGAGTAGACCAGGTAGTTCTGACCGTGGCTAAAGTGACTCTCGACGTACTCTTTACCTGCGGAAATCGACAGGACCAGATAAATGATCATCATTGTCAGAGAGATAGAGATCGTGCTATCGCGCAGGAAGCTCAGGTTCTTCGGCATGTTCATCTCTTCGGTAGATTTAGAACCTTTACCGACGACAGAACCGATCCACCCAGAAAGCACGTAGCCAACCGTACCGGTATGCGCCAGAGCTACCTGGTCATTACCGATAATTTTACGCATATAAGGTTGTGCAATGGCTGGGAAGAAGCCCATTAACATGCCGAGCGCCAGTGAACCGGTATAAATAAGCTGAACGCCTTCGAAGCCGGCTACCGACAGAATAATGGCCACCATACAGGCCATGTAGAAGGTCACATGCCCGGACAGGTAGATATATTTTAAACGAGTGAATCTCGCCACCACGATATTCGCGACCATACCGAACGCCATGATAAGCGTGGTTGGTGCGCCATATTTTTCCAGCGCAATAGAGACCATCGCCTCATTGTTCGGAATAATACCCTGCACATCAAAGGCCTGCTTGAAGATATCACCTAACGGCGATAGCGAGCCGACCAGAACTAAAGCCCCTCCGGATAACACCAGGAAGCCCAGTATCGTTTTAACGGTCCCTTTAATGACGTCAGGGAAGGATTTTTTTTGTGCCACCAGGCCGAATAGCGCCACCAGTCCGACAAGGATTGATGGCACCTTCAGGATATCAACAATAAGCTGTAAAACGTTTTGAACAAACATATTAACCTCTGTCGCAGGGTATTTTTCTTGCCCGACTTAATTATTGCTGGTCAAAGTAGTCTTTTATTTTTTGTTCAACTTCGTTCAGGTCGATAATGTTATTAATCACAATAACTTTATCTGCCGGTAAGTTAGCGCTGAAGGCGATATCTTTCGCCATCACGAAAACATCGGCCACATCGGGCGTGACGGAACCCAAGTCAGAGTGTTCAACGTCCGCGGTGATATTAATTTTTTTGAGCACCTTTTTGATGTTCATTTCCATCATAAAGCTGCTACCCAGACCTGAACCACATACCGCCATAATTTTCATAGTAGACCTCATATTTTTACGATTGGGGTGTCATTAACAAGACGCCGACGTTTCACCGAGTAAAATCGCCTGCAATTCTTCAGTACTTTGCGTATCAAAAATCTGCTGCATCACCTCATCATCTGACAGCACTTCAGCGAGCTGCGAAATCATTTCAATGTGGCTATTGCTGTCCGGGGCGGAGAACATAAAAATCGCGTCCACCGGATCGTTCTCTTCTGAATTGAACTCAACCGCCTGGCCCAGTTTGACGATAGAGAGCCCCAGCGCCATTGCGCCCTGCTCGGGTCGCGTATGCGGCATCGCGATGCGCGGAGCAATCACGAAATAGGGACCGATCTCTTCTTTCTGTTTGATAATCGAATCGATATAGGCCGGTGAAATCGCTCCTTCATCCAGCAGCGGGCGGCCTGCAATCTGAATCGCCTCTTTCCAGTCACTTACCGATTGAACATACTGAACTTTGTTTTTATTCAGCCAGTTGGATAATGTTGGCATGGAGATTACCTATCGTTCTTAATGATAAAAATGGGTGACTACAGCATGCGACGGGCCGTTTCCGTCACATTCTCTTTCGTAAAGCCAAAGTATTTAAACAGGACGCTCGCTGGCGCAGATTCCCCAAAGGAGTCCATGCCGATAACCTTCCCATCCAGCCCGGTATAGCGCTGCCAGAACCCTTCAATACTGGCTTCTATCGCCAGACGGTTACGCACACTCTTCGGCAATACGAACTCTTTGTAAGCCTCATCCTGCTTATCAAAGCGCTCGGTGCACGGCATGGAAACGACGCGAATCTGGTGGCCTTCCTGTTGCAGCGTACGGGCGGCGGCAACCGCCAGCGCCACCTCAGAACCTGCGGATATCAGGATCAGCTCAGGTTCACCGTCGCAGTCGACCAGCACATAACCGCCACGCGCAATATTGTTAAGCTGTTCCGCGCTGCGAGCCTGCTGTTCAAGCGGCTGGCGGGTCAGCACTAAGGCCGAAGGCCCGTCCTGACGTTCAATTGCCTGCTGCCAGGAGACCGCCACTTCCACCTGATCGCATCCGCGCCAGGTTTCCATATTCGGCGTCAGGCGCAGCGAGGCCAGTTGCTCAACCGGCTGGTGCGTCGGGCCATCTTCGCCCAAACCAATGGTGTCGTGGGTATAGACAAAGATGGCGCGAATTTTCATCAGCGCCGCCATGCGCAGCGCATTGCGGGCATATTCCATAAACATCAGGAAGGTGCCGCCGTAAGGGATAAACCCGCCGTGCAGCGCCAGACCATTCATGATGGCGGACATGCCAAATTCACGAACGCCATAAGAAAGGTAGTTCCCCGCCCCGTGCTCGGCGGTAAAATCGACGGACTTCTGATGCCTGGTCAGGTTAGACGGCGAAAGATCCGCAGACCCACCCATCAACTCAGGCATCATATCGGCGAAAAAATTTAAGCAGTTCTGGCTCACCTGACGCGTGGCCAGCGATGCCGGGTTGGCCTGCAAATCATCAATATAGTGCTGGATATTCCCTGCCCACTGCGCAGGCAGTTCGCCCTTCATACGGCGTACAAACTCGGCGGCCAGTTCAGGCCATTGCAGCGCATAGTCGGCAAACAGTGCCTCCCATGCCTGCTCGTCCTGCGCCCCTTTTTCGGTCGCATCCCAGGCGGCATAGATATCGGCAGGAATTTCAAACGGCGGATACGGCCATTCAAGGCGTTCACGTACCAGGGCAACTTCATCGGCCCCCAGCGCAGAGCCGTGGCATTCATGGCTGTCCGCTTTATTCGGCGAGCCGAAACCGATAATGGTTTTACAACACAGCAGGCTCGGTTTATCGCTGACCAGTTTGGCTTCGCGAACGGCAGCGTCAATCGCCTGCGGGTCGTGACCATCAATACCTTCAATCACGTGCCAGCCATAGGCGCGGAAGCGGGCGGCGGTATCTTCAGCAAACCAGCCTTCAACGTGCCCATCGATAGAGATGCCATTATCGTCCCAGACGGCAATCAGGTTCCCCAACCCTAAAGTTCCGGCCAGGCTGCATGCTTCATGGGAGATGCCTTCCATCAGGCAGCCATCGCCCAGGAAAAGCCAGGTGTGGTGATCGACGACATCAAACCCAGGTTTATTGAATTCAGCGGCCAGCGCTTTTTCGGCAATGGCCATGCCGACGGCGTTCGCTACCCCTTGCCCCAACGGGCCGGTGGTGGTCTCAACGCCCGGCGTATAGCCATACTCCGGGTGACCAGGCGTACGCGAGTGAAGCTGACGGAATTCACGGATGTCATTCATGCTCAGGTCATAACCCGTGAGGTGCAACAGAGAATAAAGCAGCATCGAGCCATGACCATTCGACTGCACATAGCGATCGCGGTTAAACCACTGCGGATTTTTAGGGTTATGGCGAAGGTGATGACGCCAGACAACCTCGGCAATATCAGCCATACCCATCGGTGCGCCCGGATGGCCGGAGTTGGCTTTCTGAATCGCGTCGACGCTCAGAATTCGAATGGCATTCGCTAATTTTCTGTTGCTCATACGTCTCTCTTTTTACCTGGATTTTACGTTCAACAATAACGTTTGCGGGGTTTTCCCCACGCCAGCATGAATAGACATGTCGAAAGAAACCTTAGTTTTTATCGTTGTATCACGCCGCCATACGGTTCAACGCGGCTTGAATTCTCTTTCGGCAACCAGCAATAAAATAAACATTAAAATACAATGAATTACTTTATATTCTTACGATATTACTGCATCCTTACGCCTTTCAATATACGTCTATACATGTTTCACTTGTCTAGTCATCTTGATGATGCACATAGACGTGTCCAGATACAATATGCAAAAATGCATTTTATCGCGATGCGGCGTTTGTTCACTCAAATTCGTTAACTTGCTCACAATATGACGTTAACGGTCTGGTCGACAGAAAACAAAGTCAGGCATACATGTAAACAGGATCCAGCGGCGTTATCGCCCACATTGGTTAGGAAGAAAGTCGATGGTTGATGGCATTACAGAGAAGCAAAAAGAGGTGGTCGATTACATTCTCAGGAAGATAAAGACCGATGGTCTTTTGCCAGGGGATAAACTGGACACAGAGATTGCTATTGCCAAAAATATCGGCATCACGCGAGCCACGGTGCGCGAGGCCACGCGCCTGTTGATCGAGCAACAGCGAATTTACCGCGTGAAAGGCTCCGGTTTGTTCGTTGGCGCCATCGGCAAAAGCAACCATTCCGGCAGATTCCACGCCCTGTCACCTTTTGATTTCCAGGCGCAGAAGAGTGGTCATAAAGGCGTCAGAAAAGTCATTAAATTCAGCATTATGAAAGTGCCATCGCCGGAAATCGCTCAGTCATTACGGATAAAAAATAGCGATCAGATCTATAAAATTTTACGACTGATGTGTTTTGACGATATTCCCGTCGCCCTTGAGCATATCCATCTGCCGGTCAATATGTTTACCAGCATGGAATTAAGCCAGCTCGAAATATCAAAATATAGCTATATCGAAAGCATCACCGGTAAAAAGGTCCAGCGCCGCGATCAGAATTTAACCGCGATCAACCTGGTTGACGAAGATATCCTTAATTTATTGAATCTTAAAGAGAACGACTCCGTTCTCGAACTTGATGAAACCGTTTATCTCGATGACGGCACCCCCTGCGAAGTCAATATCGCCATCATCAACACGCGTATTTTCCCCCTGAGACAAAACTCAACCCGCTCATAAGGCGGGTCATTTTCAGCCAGACCTCGCCGCTGCTGATAACAAGGCAGCCACTATCATTTCTGTTGCCCAACATTCACGCCACAATGGTCAAAAATTTCATAACCTCTATGGAATAATTTAGAATAGCGGGCAAAACATTTTCCACGAACCAGGATCCTGGCAATGAGCAAATCTGAAAACCTGTATAGCGCTGCGCGTGAACTTATCCCAGGCGGGGTGAACTCGCCGGTACGTGCCTTCACCGGCGTGGGCGGTACGCCGCTGTTTATCGAGCGTGCGGACGGCGCGTATCTGTACGACGTGGATGGCAAAGCCTATATCGACTATGTCGGTTCCTGGGGGCCGATGGTACTGGGCCATAACCACCCTGCTATTCGTAATGCGGTGATTGAAGCGGCCGAGCGTGGTCTGAGCTTCGGTGCGCCGACCGAGATGGAAGTCACTATGGCTAAGCTGGTTACTGAACTGGTGCCAACCATGGACATGGTGCGTATGGTGAACTCCGGTACCGAAGCAACCATGAGCGCCATTCGCCTGGCGCGCGGCTTTACTGGCCGTGACAAAATCATCAAATTCGAAGGCTGCTACCACGGCCACGCCGACTGCCTGCTGGTTAAAGCAGGCTCCGGCGCGCTGACCCTCGGCCAGCCAAACTCACCGGGTGTACCGGCCGATTTCGCTAAGCACACCCTCACCTGCACCTATAACGATCTCGCGTCCGTACGCGCGGCGTTCGAGCAGTTCCCGCAGGATATTGCCTGCATCATCGTTGAACCGGTTGCCGGCAACATGAACTGCATTCCACCGCAGGCTGATTTCCTGCCGGGCCTGCGCGCGCTGTGTGACGAGTTCGGCGCGCTGTTGATTATCGATGAAGTGATGACCGGCTTCCGCGTGGCGCTGGCTGGGGCGCAGTCCTACTACGACGTGGTGCCGGATCTGACCTGCCTTGGCAAAATCATCGGCGGCGGTATGCCGGTAGGCGCCTTCGGCGGTCGTCGCGACGTGATGGATGCGCTGGCGCCAACCGGCCCGGTGTATCAGGCGGGTACCCTCTCCGGTAACCCAATTGCCATGGCAGCGGGCTTCGCCTGTCTGACCGAAGTGGCACAGCCTGGCGTTCACGAAACCCTGACCGACCTGACCAACCAACTGGCGCAAGGTCTGCTGGATGCCGCGCAGGAAACCGGTATTCCACTGGTGGTGAACAACGTGGGCGGCATGTTCGGGATCTTCTTCACCGATGCCAAAGAAGTAACCTGCTATCAGGACGTGCTGAAGTGCGACGTTGAGCGCTTTAAACGTTTCTTCCATCTGATGCTGGATGAAGGCGTGTATCTGGCGCCGTCGGCGTTTGAAGCAGGCTTTATGTCTATCGCCCACAGCGAAGACGATATCAACAACACCGTTGATGCGGCGCGTCGGGTGTTTGCGCAGCTGTAAGTCTGGCGTATCCCCGGCGGCGCTGCGCTTGGCCGGGCTACATACTGCGAGCAATAAAAAATGGCCATGCAAATAGGCATGGCCATTTTTGTAGCCCGGTCGAGCGCAGCGACGCCGGGAAACCTAACGGCTTTGCTTTCTCAACAAATAGATAAAATACGGCGCACCGATAAAGGTCGACAGCAGCCCTGCTGGCACCTGATACGGGAACATCAGCATGCGCCCACACCAGTCAGCAAACACCAGTATCAGCCCACCTATCAGTGCCGACATCACGATATGCGGCATCGTCCGGCGGAAGCCCATCATGCGCGCAATATGCGGCGCCATCAGCCCGACAAAGCTTAGCGGCCCGATGGTCAGCGTCGCCGCCGCCGTTAAGCACGCCGCCAGCAGCAGCAGGCTGATACGCGCCGGTGATAGCGCCATACCGATAGAGCGCGCCGTTTCGCCACCCAGCGGCAGGATGGTTAACCAGCGGCGGCAAAGCGGCACCAGCAACAGGAAAATCACCATGGCAGTAGCCGACTGCGCCACCTGCTTGCCGGTCGCGTTATAGGTTGAACCGGCAATCCACGTCAGGATCTGCGCCATGCGCGGGTCACCGCTCGCCTGCAGCATCATCAGCAGCATGGTGAACGCGGTACTCAGCGCCATCCCCGCCAACAGCATACGATGCGGCGAAAATCCGCCGCGCCCGGCGGCAATCAGGATAACCAGCAGCGTGACCGCCGCGCCCAGGCTGCCCGCCGGCAGCAGCCAGACAAACGCGTTGCCCGGCACCACAAACAGCATCAGTACCACGCCAAACGCCGCGCCGGAGCTGATCCCCAGCACTTCCGGGCTCGCCATCGGGTTGCCGGTTAAGCGCTGAATAATACAGCCCGCCACCGCCAGCATCACCCCGGCAATCAGCGCCGAGGCGATACGCGGCCAGCGCCACTGAATCAGTTCGTCGAGCAGGGTACCGCTCGCCCAGTGCCAGCTGTGCGCATCGCGGCCCAGCGACAGCGCAGCAAACATTGCCGCTAACAGAATCACCAGTCCGCCCAGCGCAAACCACTGCACGTGCTGACGTTCATTCGCCACACTGTCGTTAGCGTTCATCGACGGTGCGCTCATGCTGCGCAGGCGCGGCAGCAGCCAAAGCAGCAGCGGTGCACCAATCAGTGCGGTCACGGAGCCGGTGGAGACTTCCATCCACACCCGGGTAAGCCAGAGGATTATCTGATCGGAGAGCCACAGAATCAGCGCGCCAATCAGCGGGGCCAGCATCAGGCGGGAGAGCAAACGTCGTGCACCCAGCATCTTCGCCAGCAGCGGGGCAAACAGGCCGATAAAGCCGATAATCCCCACCGCGTTGACGAGGAAGGCACTGATAACGATAGCCAGCGTTAACGCGCCCAGACGCGCCAGCGATAGCGCCAGACCCAGGTTGCGGGCCACGCCGTCATCCAGCCCCATCAGCGTTAACGGGCGCAGCAGCAGCAGCGTGAGCATCACGCCGCCGAGCAACTGCGGCCACAGACGTTGCACGATGCTCCAGTCGGTCTGGGTCAGCGTCCCGGTGCTCCACAGGAACATACTTTGCAGCTGGTCGTGATGGAAAATCACCATCAACTGGTTAATCGCGCCGCAGTACAGACTCACCACCAGCCCGGCCAGAATCAGCGTCACCGGCGAGAGGCGTTTACCCCACGCCACGCCGAAGACCAGCGCACCGACGATGCAGGCCCCCGCCAGCGCAGCAAACTGCGAGGCCAGCACGCCTGGAATGGCCCACAGTGCGGTAATGGTCATCCCCAACTGCGCGCCGGTCGCCACGCCAAGCGTGGTTGGCTCAGCCAATGGGTTACGCAGCACCTGCTGGAACAGCACGCCCACCAGCCCCAGTCCGGCGCCGACCAGCAGTGAGATAGTCAGGCGAGGCAGCAGGCTGTAGTGGAACAGCATCTGATCGATGGCGTTAATATCCGGCTGGCGTATTGCCTGGAACCAGAGCGTGTGAGGCAGCGCAATGTTGAAGTTAAACCAGGTCAGCGCCAGCCCGACAATAAACAGCGCCAGCAGTAACAGCGTGGCAAAAGGAGAGCGGGTCGTTTTCACGCTTTGCCTCCCAGTGCGTTATCAAGAATGCGAGCGAAGTTCATCGCCGACAGCGTCGCGCCGTAGAACCAGACCGCCGGAACGTTCTGCACCCGGTTCGCGCGGACAAACGGCATCGCCTGCCATAACGGCGTGGCGGCCAGTTGGCGCATATCAGCGGCATTACCGTGGTCAAAGCAGAGCACATCGACGTCTTTGTAGGCCGCCAGGCGGTCGATACCGACCACCGTGCTCCCCCAGAAGTTTGTCTCCCCCTGCCAGGCGTTCTTCACGCCCAGACGATCGAGGATCTCCTGGAAGAGGCAGTTCGGGCCAAACACCAGCATATGGCGAGGGTCGAGCAGCGACATGATCAGCACCGGGCGTTCGCCACGCGAGACAAAGCGTGGCTTGAGGCTGTCGATGTAGGCATCAAATTTCGCCAGATGGCGATGAGCGACGTCCTGCTTATTGAGCAGTTCCGCCATCTCCAGCAGCGAGCGCCGCGCTTGCTCCAGCGGCTGTTTACCATCGCTGAAGGCAAAGCTGCGCCCCGGCGCAATACGCGCGAGGATCTTTGGTGAAGGGCCATAGCCCGCAGACCAGACCAGCATCGAGGGCTTCATCTGGGTCAGCAGTTCAAGATTGGGCTCAGTACGCAGCCCCACGTCAATCACCGAGTCCGGCAGCACCGGTTCGTTGACCCACATGCGATAGTTGGGGATATCCGCCACGCCGTAAGGGGTGACGCCCAGCGCCAGCATTAGTTCGACGGGCAGCCACTCCAGCGCCACGATACGTTCAGCGTTCACCGGCGCGGCCTGGGCTTTTTGCATCTGCCAGAGCAGCGGCGAGAGCGCCATCGCCGCCAGAAAACGGCGGCGGTTTATCAAATTCGAATCAGTCATCAATAGACAAAACTTACCGGTGCGGCACCGGCTGGATGCGGAAGAATACCCATTGGGATGCCGTAAATCTGCTCCAGCGTGTCGCTGCGCATCAGTTCGTCCGGCGAGCCCTGGGCAATCATTTCGCCGCCGCGAAGCGCCACCAGATAGTCGCAGTAGCGCGCCGCCATGTTGATATCGTGCAGAACGGCAACCACCGTCAGGCCACGCTGCTGGCTTAAGCGGTGCACCAGCGCCAGCACGTCGACCTGATGGGCAATATCGAGCGCCGAGGTTGGCTCGTCGAGCAGCAGGCAGCGGCTATCCTGCGCCACCAGCATGGCAATCCACGCGCGCTGACGTTCGCCGCCGGAGAGGCTATCGACCAGGCGATGCGCCAGCGGTTTAAGCCCCACGAGGGAAATCGCTTCCTCGACCTTTTCACGATCGGCCACGCCGAAACGGCCCAACGCGCCGTGCCACGGGTAGCGACCAATGGCGACGAGTTCACGCACGGTCATCCCTTCTGCAGGCGGCAGCTGCTGCGGCAGATAGGCAACCTTACGGGCAAAAGCTTTGCTGTTCCAGCTCGCCAGCGGCTGACCGTCCAGTAGGATCTCACCTTCCGACGGAGCCTGATGACGGCCAAGCATTTTCAGCAGCGTGGATTTACCGGAGCCGTTATGGCCGATAAGGCCGGTCACTTTGCCCGCGGGAAAAGTTAGGGAGAGAGGATGAAGAAGCGTACGGCCTGGAACGCGAAAAACGACCTGTTCCAGAGAAAAGGTCGTATCAGAATGAGTTGTCTTGTCCTGCATAACCGTCAACATGTTAAAGGGCGCGGAAAACCCGCGCCCTGGAGGTGGTTAGAAACGGAACGTTGCGGTAGCAACAACCTGGCGCTCAGCGCCCCAGTAGCACGCGTATTCGCTGTAGCAGCTGGAGACGTATTCACGGTTGAACAGGTTATTGACGTTAACAGCAATGGATGAACCCGGCAGGCCTACGCGCGCCAGATCGTATTTCACCATCGCATCGGCAACGGTATAGCCGCCTACGCTAAACTGCTCGTTTTTCTTGCCAGTCGTGGTATCGCTTTTGTAGTAGCTAACGGTAGAGCCCGTATAACGAACGCCTGCACCGAAGGTTAGACCACTCAGCGCCGTGTCGTAGAAGGTATAATCCGTCCACAGAGAAGCCTGGTTACGCGGTACTTCTGCAGGACGCTTACCTTTGAAGGTCGTATCCTCAGTGTATTCCGCATCCGTGTAGCTATAAGCTGCCGTCACGTTAATGTTTTCATTAACCGCTGCTTTTGCTTCCAGCTCAATACCGCGAGAACGAATCTCCCCGGTCTGAACGCTATACCAACCGGTGGTATCGTTCGGATCGGAAGTCAGGTTCTTGTCTTTGGTCAGTTGATACACCGCCCCCGTCAGTACTACCGGCATATCTTTTGGTACGTACTTCACACCGGCTTCATACTGCTTACCGCGAGATGGGTCGAACGGCTTGCCTTCTTTGGTCGTTCCCGACGTTGGCTCGAAAGATTCGCTATAACTGAAATATGGTGAAATACCATTATCAAACAGATAGTTAAGACCACCACGCCAGGTGAACTGCTGGTCATGGTTCTGAGCCAGAGAGTTGTCGGAACGAGTTAAGGTTGAAGCCATCGCGTAGTCATAACGACCACCCAGCGTCAGCACCCATTTATCCCACTCCATCTGATCCTGTGCATACAGGCCAGTCTGTTCCATACGGTTAAGCACGACATAGTGAGAGGTGATCTTGACACCAGGGTTGCCATACTGCGGATTATTCATATCCAGCGCGTTGGCATCGCCATACACTGCGTTCACATCATTACGCATGCGTGAATAGTCAACGCCTGTCAGCAGAGTATGCTCAACATCGCCCGTAGCAAAATCGGACTGCAGTTGCGTATCAACCGTGAAGGCATTGAGGTTCTCATCTGAACGCACATACTTACGCTGGATCTGACCCGGATCTATGTAACCAAAACCATATACCGAACGGTACAGGGTTTTCACCTGGTCGTAGCGCAGGTTCTGGCGCACGGTGAAGGTGTCGTTAAATTCGTGAGAGAAGCTGTAGCCCACCATCTGCTGGCGGCGCTGCATTTTGTTGTCCTGTTCGCCTTCGTTGAAGTCAGTCGGCAACTTGTGAGAATTGCCGTTGGCATCAACGTACGGAACCAACGTACCTTCACGCGGCAGCCAGCCGTAGTAACCCGCATCCGGATCGCTCTGGAAGTTGCTCAGGAAGGTGAAGTCCGTTTTATCATCCGGACGCCAACTGAAGGATGGAGCGATAGCATAACGACTCGCTTTGGCCATATCCTGCTGTGTGTCCTGGCTGCGGCCTAAACCGGTCAGGCGATAAGACCACACGCCTGCGTCATCAATCGCATCACTAAAGTCAAAACCGGTCTGCCAGAGGTTATCTGTGCCCATTTTGAATTGAATTTCACGCAGCGGTTCAGTGGTCGGGCGTTTGCTGACCATGCTGACGATACCGCCAGGGTTGCTGTTGCCGTACAGCACGGAAGTTGGCCCGCGCATCACTTCTACGCGTTCCAGGAAATAAGGGTCCATAGAGACTTCAGAGTAGTTATTTCCCTGAAGCTTCATACCATCCAGATACTGGTTGGTGTTAACCGTTGTTGGCGACGTAAAACCACGGATAGAAACCACATCATAAGTCGAAGAACTTCCGCGAGTAGAGAAGACACTTGGCGTGTACGCCATTGCTTCTTTAACGGTCGTCGGCTGATGGATATCCATCTCCTGACGGGTAATCACCGAAACAGACTGCGGAGTCTTCTCAATCGGAGTATCAGTCTTGGTTGTCGTTGCGGAGTGTTTTGCCGCAATCGTCGCCGCCGGACCCCAGGCACTTTCCTGAGCCGCCGGAGCTGCGGTGACGGTGATGGTTTCTTCTTTAGGTTGTTCTGCTGCCTGTGCATATACAGACATGCCGCTAACCGCCGTGGCTACTACAACTGCGAGTTTACGCAGCGAGTGGGTTGGCTGAGCAGTTTTTAGACGCGCCATTGGTATATCTCTGATGAAGTGAATGATAACGTAAACGAGAATTATTATTATAACGATGGGAATAATAGGTCATGCATTGGACGCATAGCAAGCGATATAAGTCCCTACCAGAATTAAGGGGTTAAGAATTAAACAGATGAAAAAGCGGCGTTAAGGAAAAGAAAAAACTTAGGGATAAAAAAAGCCTCTGCACGACGCAGAGGCTTAGTATTAATACGGTATCGAGCCATCCCGGAGTCGGCGTGAACGCCTCGTCCGGGCTACAGCCTATGTTGTAGCCCGGCCGAACGAAGTGACGCCGGGGTTAGCACCGATCCCGTCAGGGCGCTATTAATTCCCGCCGAACATATCCTTAATCCAGCCAGCCACGCCGTCGCTGTCTTTCTTCTCCTGCGCCGGCTGCTGCTGTTGCTGCTGAGGCTGTGAAGAAGATGAGTCAAACGGGTTCGCTGACTGCTGCTGCTCGATAGCCTGCTGGCTTTGCTGGCAGAGTGAATCCGGGTCGGTAGTCCAGACCGGCAGCATACGGGTACCACCGCCGCCACAGACGAAGTTACCGCCATCGTCCACGCCCATGTTCACCACATCTTCCGGCGGCGTCAGATCCAGCGCGATAGGCGACTGGGTCTCCAGATAACGCTGGTAGATAGACATCGCACCGCTGGCGCCGTACAGCTTGGTCGGCTGGTTATTATCGCGGCCTACCCAGGTGATCACCACTTCACGCCCGTCAATCCCGGCAAACCAGGTATCGACGTTGTTGTTAGTGGTCCCGGTTTTCCCCGCCAGATGCAGGTTCGGGTATTTCGCGCCCAACTGACGGCCAGTACCACGCTGCACAACCTGCTGCATGGTCCACAGCGTCAGATAAGCCGCCTGTGCCGGAACGGCACGTTCTGCCTGCGGATAGCTCTGGTACAGCACGGTACCATCTTCCGCAATCACCGAACGCAGCGCCGACAATGGTGCGCGGTTACCGCCGCTGGCGATGGTCTGGAACGCCTGGGCCACTTCAATCGGCGTCAGGTTCAGCGCCCCCAGCAGCATCGCCGGCACGGCGTTGAGCTGATCTTTCGGCGCGCCCAGTTTCAGCCAGGTGTCGGTGACCGCTGGCAGACCCAGCGCCATACCGAGGTTAACGGTCGGCACGTTCATGGAACGCGTCAGCGCGTCCACCAGCATCACCTGACCGCTGTAGCGACGATCATCGTTCTGCGGTGACCACACCTGACCATTCGGCTGACGCAACGCAATTGGCGCATCGGCAATCCAGGTATTCAGGCGGTACTGGTTCGGCTGGCTTAAGGCCGTGAGGTAGGTCGCCGGTTTTGCCAGAGAACCAATCGAACGACGCGCCTGCATGGCACGGTTGTAGCCCGCAAACTGCGGTTCAGCACCGCCAACCATCGCGCGTACTTCGCCGCTGAAGCGGTCGACCACCACCATCGCGGTTTCAAGGTCGCTCAGCTTACGCTGTTTCTTCAGCACCGGAATACCGTCGGTCGCCGCTTTTTCTGCGGCATCCTGCGCGACCGAGTCGAAGGTGGTAAAGATCTTCACGCCGGAGAGATCTTTCACCTTATCGCCCAGCTTCGCCTGCAGCTCCTGACGCACCATCTGCATAAACGCAGGCTGCGGTGAAATCACCCCGCCGCGTGGCTGCACGCCCAACGGACGCGCGCTCAGCATGTCGTACAGCTCCTGGTCGATAACCTTCTGCTGTTGCAGCAGGCGCAGAACCAGGTTACGACGCTCCAGCGCCAGTTTTGGGTTACGCCACGGGTTGTAGACCGAGGCCCCTTTCACCATGCCCACCAGCAGTGCCTGCTGGTCAAGGCTCAGCTCTTCTACCGGACGACCGAAGTAGTAGAGGCTCGCCAGCGGGAAGCCGCGGATTTCATTGTCGCCGCTCTGACCGAGGTAGACCTCGTTCATATACAGCTCAAGAATGCGGTCTTTGCTGTAGCGGGCGTCCATGATCAGCGCCATGTAGGCTTCGTTCGCCTTACGCCAGTAAGAACGTTCGCTGGAGAGGAACAGGTTCTTCACCAGCTGCTGGGTCAGCGTACTCGCCCCCTGCACCGTTCTCCCTGCGGTCAGGTTCGCCAGCACCGCACGGCCCATCGAGTAGAAGCTGATACCATCATGCTCGTAGAAGTGACGGTCTTCGGTGGCGATAAGCGTATCGATCAGCAGATCCGGGAAACCACTGCGCGGCACAAACAGACGCTGCTCGCCGTTTGGCGAGGACATCATAGTGATAAGGCGCGGGTCGAGACGGAAGAAACCGAACTGACGGTTGCTGTCCAGGTTCTCGATGGTTTCCAGGTGATCGCCATCAAAGGTCAGACGCGCGCGCACCTGCCCTTCTTTGCTGTCCGGGAAATCGAACGGGCGACGGATCATCTCAATACTGTTGGCCTGCACGGTAAATTCGCCGGGCCGCGTCATCGCCGACACCTGGCGATACTGGGTCGCCGTCAGCAGCTGAACCATCTCTTTTTTGCTGATCGGCATATCCGGCTCAAGGCTCACCATGCGGCCATAGACTGCCGCTGGCAGCTGCCAGACTTTACCGTCGATGCGGCTACGGATTTTTTGATCCAGGTACACGCCATAAATGGCCATCAGCACGGCAAAAACGATGCCGAGTTTTACCAGGAACCAGAACCAGCGGTGTTTACCGCGCGGTTTTTTCCCTTTTCCGCCGCCTTTACGCGAGCGCGGTTTTTCATCGTCGTAGCCATCATCATCATAATCGTCGTCATACTCATCGTCTCTGAGCTGTCGACGACTTACCTTTTGCTTTGCCGGACGTGCAGGCTTGCCTTTACGTCCAATCGGCTCGCGGTCATTCCCCGCCATGCTTTCTCTCCGCAACATTCAGGCATAAAGGCCTGATTCTCAATTCTTCTGCCACGGGGCAGAAGAAGATATCTCTCAATTTTATGCAGTTTTTCCCCGGCGTCGCATTCGCTCGGCAGAACGAATACGACACAGGGAACTGCGCCATCACGAATACTTTTTCGTCCGCCGCGTCGGCGCGGTGTTTGCCGGATCGTCTGGCCAGACGTGCTTCGGATAGCGCCCTTTCATCTCTTTTTGCACTTCCCGGTACGCCCCCTGCCAGAACGCGCTTAAATCGCGTGTGATCTGCAGCGGGCGCTGCGCCGGTGAAAGCAGTTCGAGCACCAGCGCGACTCGCCCTTCGGCGATAGTCGGCGTGCTGGCTTCGCCAAACATCTCCTGCATACGCACCGCCAAAGCCGGCGGGTTTTCATCATGATAGCGAATAGCTATCCGACTTCCTGTGGGCACAGTGTAATGAGTTGGCAGCAAACTCACCAGACGTTGTCGTAATGACCAGGGCAACCATTCCAGCAGCGCCTGATGAACATCCAGCGATTTCAATCCACGCAACGAGTGAACGCCGCTCATGTGCGGCAGCAGCCAGCTCTCCAGCGCCGCCAGCAGCGAGTCGTCATCCACCGCAGGCCACGCATCTTCCGGCAGCCAGCGTGCAGCGCACTGTAAACGCAAGCGTAGCTGTTCCGCTTCGTTCGTCCAGTTGAGCACGCTTAACCCTTTCTCGCGAATGCCGGTGAGCATCGCCCGGTGCAGTTCCTCTTCCGATGGTTTCGCCAGCGGGCGCACGCTCAGCGTTAACTGGCCAATCTGGCTTCGGCGCAGCGCTTTCAGCGTGCCCTGGTTATCATCCCACTCGATAGTGTCAGATTGTTGAATCAGCTGCGGGCAGCGCGACACCAGCGCATCAATATCCAGCGCACAGGCCTGCAAGATTCGCGCATCCGGCGAGGCATTACCCTGTAACAGCAGCGGCGCAATCAGCCATTCGTGGCGATTCAGTGCATCGTCGGCGTCTAACATCGCCCCCATGCCGTTAGCGAGCTGATAGCGCCCTTCCTGTCCGCGTCGGCGCGCGATGCGGTCGGGGAAGCCCTGCGCCAGCAGCGCGGGAATCGCGTCGCTGTCAGGCTGCCCTGCACGGCGATTAAGCCGTTTACAAAGCTGCTGGCTACGCTGCTGCCACTGCCCCTGCGAACGGGTAAAGGCCTGCATCAAATCGCCGCTGCCGCCGCGCGGAGGCTCTTCCAGAATAGCCGCCAGCCGCGCCGCCGTAGCCACTTCAGCGTCGCTATCCGCCGCCACCAGCATCGCGGCAAGGCGCGGGTCGTTCCCCAGCGCCGCCATTTTCAGCCCTTTCGCCGTTAAGCGCTCATCGGCCAACGCGCCAAGCTGCGTCAGCAGGCGACGCGCCGCTGCCAGGTTCACCGCGGGAGGTGTATCCAGCCAGCTGAGCTGCGACGGGTCGTTACAGCCCCACTGCAAGAGTTCGAGCAGCAGCGATGAGAGATCGCTTTGCAATATTTCCGCTTCACTCTGCGCTGCCGCACGTTCGGCCTGATCTTTTGCCAGCAGGTGCACACACACGCCGGGCTCCAGACGTCCCGCGCGCCCGGCACGCTGGGTCATCGAGGCCTGGCTTATGCGCTGGGTTATCAGCCGTGTTAGCCCACTGCGTACGTCAAAACGCGCCACGCGCTCCTGGGCGCTGTCCACCACCAGGCGAATACCTTCGATGGTCAGACTGGTTTCGGCAATATTGGTTGCCAGCACGACCTTCCGCTTGCCTGATGGGGCGGGAAGTATGGCCTGACGCTGTTCGCTGAGCGGCAGCGCGCCATAGAGAGGGCAGAGCAGGACGTCGTCGGCTACACGCTCCGCCAGGTGATTCTGCACCCGCTGAATTTCGCCAACCCCCGGTAAAAAGAGCAGCAGCGAGCCGTTTTCATGACGCAGCAACTCCGCCGTCGCCATAGCCACCGCCTCATCAAAGCGCTGGTGCGCAGGCAGCGACTGATAGCGACGCTCCACCGGAAACGCACGCCCTTCGGAAATAATCACCGGGGCATCCGGGAGCAGACGCTGCAGCTTGTCGTTATCAAGGGTAGCCGACATGATCAGCAGCTTGAGGTCATCGCGAAGCCCCTGCTGAACGTCCAGCAGCAACGCCAGCGCGAGATCGGCTTGCAGGCTGCGTTCATGGAATTCATCGAGGATCACTAACCCCACGCCCGACAGTTCGGGATCGTGCTGGATCATACGCGTCAGGATCCCTTCGGTCACGACCTCTAACTGGGTAGTCGGCCCCACGCAGGTTTCCGCCCGCATGCGGTAGCCGACCGTTTCTCCCGGCTTCTCACCCAGCAGTTCCGCCAGGCGCTGCGCCACGTTGCGGGCCGCCAGACGGCGCGGCTCCAGCAGCAAAATACGCCCGTTGATGCTGCCTTCGCGTAAAATTTGCAGCGGCAGCCAGGTGGATTTACCCGCCCCCGTTGGCGCGTTCAGCAGCACCTGCGGCGATTGCTGTAAGGCATGAAGGAGTTCAGGAAGGATGCTTGCGACCGGCAACAGGGACACGAATGGCTCCAGAGGGTTAACATTAAACGGCGGACATTGTAGCATCGCCTCAATTCATAACCGAGTCCCCACCATGTCAGAGTCAAAAAGGCTGTTTTTCGCCGTTGAGATCCCAAAGCCCATCCAGAAGCAGCTGGTGCAGTGGCGTGCCGATAATTTTGCCGACGACGCTGGCGTACCCGTGGTCGCCGCCAATCTGCATATTACGCTGGCGTTTTTGGGGGAAGTGAGTGAGGAGAAACAGCGGGCGCTGGCCGCCATGGCCGGGCGTATTCGCCAGCCCGGTTTTACGCTGAATCTGGATGATGCCGGGCAGTGGCTGCGCTCGCGCGTGGTGTGGCTCGGCACGCGTCAGCCGCCGCGCGGGCTACTACAGCTCGCCAATATGCTTCGCGCTCAGGCCGCTCGCAGCGGCTGTTATCAAAGCCCGCAGCCGTTTCACCCGCACCTGACGCTGCTGCGCAACGCCGCGCAGGCGGTGCCTATCCCTGCTCCCGGCTTTCTCTGGACGTTTCCGGTGACCGAGTTCGCGCTATACGAATCACGCTTTGTCAGGGGACGCACAAAATACACGCCGTTACAGCGCTGGACGCTCAGCGAATCATAATAAGGAAAACGTATGAAGTTTACGCCACCGCTCAAGCACGCCACGCTGATTCAACGCTACAAACGCTTCCTCGCTGATGTTGTCACCCCCGAAGGTGAAACCTTCACGCTGCACTGCCCCAACACCGGCGCAATGACCGGTTGCGCAACCCCAGGTGACACCGTTTGGTATTCGACATCAGAAAATACTAAACGAAAATATCCACATACGTGGGAATTAACTCAAACCCAGCAAGGGGCATTTATCTGCGTCAATACGCTGCGGGCAAACACCCTGGCAAAAGAGGCAATTCTGGCTCAGCGTCTTCCCGAACTCACCGGCTACAACACCCTGAAAACCGAAGTGAAATACGGTGAAGAAAGCAGCAGAATTGACATCATGTTACAGGCAGATGATCGTCCCAACTGCTATATTGAAGTGAAGTCAGTCACACTTGCGGAAAATGAATTTGGTTACTTTCCGGATGCCGTGACCGTGCGCGGACAGAAGCATTTACGCGAGCTGATGGGCGTTGTCGCCAGGGGCGAACGCGCCGTTTTACTGTTTACTATCTTGCACTCAGCCATTGAATATTTCTCTCCTGCACACCATATTGATGCTAAATACGCAGAGTTACTCATTGAAGCAAAGAGAAAGGGGGTAGAGATTTTGGCTTATAAAGCGGAACTTTCTGCCGATAATATGACTCTGATATCGCCGTTACCCATTGCGTTATCACCGGGGGTATCTGCATAGAAAGTGTTCGGGCTGCGGCGCAAATACGCTTTTCTTCACAGCATTGTCAAGTGTTACGTTTAGATAATTGCCATGTGGAAAAGCATCTGTTATTTATAGCGGCCTGATTTTTCCCCCGAACACGGGGATCGATAGTGCGTGTTAAGGAGAAGCAACATGCAAGAAGGGCAAAACCGTAAAACATCGTCCCTGAGTATTCTGTCCATCGCAGGGGTGGAGCCGTACCAGGTGAAACCGGGCGAAGAGTATATGAACGAAGCCCAGCTGGCGCACTTCCGACGTATTCTTGAAGCATGGCGTAATCAACTTAGGGATGAAGTCGATCGCACCGTTACTCACATGCAGGACGAAGCAGCAAACTTCCCGGACCCGGTAGACCGTGCCGCACAGGAAGAAGAGTTCAGCCTCGAACTGCGTAACCGCGATCGTGAACGTAAGCTGATCAAAAAGATCGAGAAGACGTTGAAGAAAGTGGAAGATGAAGATTTCGGCTACTGCGAATCCTGCGGTGTGGAAATTGGTATCCGTCGTCTGGAAGCACGTCCAACGGCCGACCTGTGCATTGACTGCAAAACGCTGGCAGAAATCCGCGAAAAGCAGATGGCAGGTTGATAGAACGCTAACGCTCTCACTTCAAGGCGGGAATCTCTCCCGCCTTGTTGTTTTTTTATTGCCATAAATATGTCAACACAACCATACATTGGGCGCTTTGCCCCTTCCCCCTCCGGTGAGCTGCATTTTGGTTCGCTAATTGCCGCACTGGGAAGCTATCTACAAGCTCGTGCTCAGCAGGGCATCTGGCGCGTTCGCATCGAAGATATCGATCCCCCTCGTGAAGTTCCCGGTGCTGCAACCACCATTTTGCATCAGCTGGAACATTACGGCCTGCACTGGGACGGTGACGTTCTCTGGCAATCACAGCGTCACGATGCCTATCGTGAAGCCCTCGCGTGGCTGAAAAGCCAGAACCTATGCTACTACTGCACCTGCACCCGTGCGCGCATCCAGAGCATCGGCGGCACCTACGATGGTCACTGCCGTGACCTCAACCACGGCCCTGAGAACGCAGCCCTGCGTCTGCGTCAGACGCATCCGGTAACCGAATTCACCGACCTGTTGCGTGGCACGATCAAGGCCGACGAACGTCTCGCTCGTGAAGATTTCATTATTCATCGTCGTGATGGTTTGTTTGCCTATAATCTCGCGGTGGTGGTCGACGACCAGTTTCAGGGAGTCACCGAAATCGTTCGTGGCGCGGATTTGATTGAACCCACCGTGCGACAGATTTCGCTCTACCAGCAGTTTGGCTGGCAGGCACCGGACTATATTCATCTGCCGCTGGCATTGAATGAAGAAGGTGCTAAACTTTCGAAGCAAAATCATGCACCTGCCCTACCAACCGGCGATCCGCGTCCCGTCCTTATCGAGGCGCTGCGCTTTCTAGGCCAGGATATTCCGGCGCAATGGCAGGATTTGAACACGGCAGAATTACTGCGTAATGCCGTCGCAAAATGGTCTCTGACCAAAGTGCCTGAAATGGTGAAGATCAATCCGCCATTCTCAAATGCGTTATGCTGAGCTATGATTAGCCGCTATTTTTTTGTCCCAAAGTCAGATATTACCGAGGTGCACCATTTTTACCCGAGTCGCTAATTTTTGCCGCAAGGTGCTGAGCCGTGAGGAGAGCGAGGCTGAAAACGCCGTCGCTAAACCTGCTATGACCGTTATTCCGCGCGAGCAGCACGCTATTTCACGCAAAGATATCAGCGAGAATGCCCTCAAGGTTCTTTATCGTCTGAACAAAGCAGGCTACGAGGCTTACCTCGTTGGCGGCGGCGTTCGCGACCTGCTGCTAGGCAAAAAACCAAAAGATTTCGACGTGACCACCAGCGCCACGCCTGACCAGGTTCGCAAGTTGTTCCGCAACTGCCGTCTGGTGGGCCGCCGCTTCCGTCTGGCACACGTCATGTTTGGCCCTGAAATTATCGAAGTCGCTACCTTCCGTGGTCACCACGAAGACGGCCAGTCCGATCGCACCACCTCACAGCGTGGGCAAAACGGTATGCTGCTGCGCGATAACATCTTTGGCTCCATCGAAGAAGATGCCCAGCGCCGCGACTTCACCATCAATAGCCTCTATTACAGCGTGGCGGACTTCACCGTTCGTGACTACGTTGGCGGTATGCAGGATCTGATCGACGGCGTGATCCGCCTGATTGGCGACCCGGAAACCCGCTACCGTGAAGACCCGGTGCGTATGCTGCGCGCCGTGCGCTTTGCTGCGAAGTTGGATATGCGTATCAGCCCGGAAACCGCTGAACCAATTCCACGTCTGGCAACCTTGATGAACGACGTGCCGCCAGCGCGCCTGTTCGAAGAAGCCCTTAAGCTGCTGCAGGCAGGCTATGGTTTAGAAACCTACAAGCTGCTGCGCGAATACAATCTGTTCCAGCCGCTGTTCCCGACCATCACCCGTTACTTCACTGAAGACGGTGATAGCCCGATGGAACGCATCATCTCTCAGGTGCTGAAGAACACCGACACCCGCATTCATAACGATATGCGCGTTAATCCGGCGTTCCTGTTCGCCGCGATGTTCTGGTATCCGCTGCTGGAGATGGCGCAGAAAATCGCTCAGGAGAGCGGGCTGGCCTATTATGATGCCTTCGCACTGGCGATGAACGAAGTGCTGGATGAAGCCTGCCGTTCGCTGGCGATTCCAAAACGTATTACCACGCTGGTGCGTGATATCTGGCAGCTGCAGCTACGGATGTCCCGTCGTCAGGGTAAACGCGCCTGGAAGCTGATGGAGCATCCAAAATTCCGCGCCGCTTACGACCTGCTGGCCCTACGTGCCGAAGCCGAGCACAACGGCGAGCTGCAGCGTCTGACCCAATGGTGGGGCGAGTTCCAGGTGGTTGCACCACCGGCACAGAAAGATATGCTCAACGAGCTGGGCGATGAACCAGACACCCGTCGTCGCCATCGCCGTCCGCGCAAACGCGCGCCGCGCCGTGAGGGCAGTGCGTGACCGTTGCCTATATCGCCATCGGCAGCAACCTCGCCTCTCCGCTGGAGCAGGTGAACGCTGCCGTTGAGGCGCTCAATGCGATCCCGGAAAGCCGGGTCGCTGCCGTCTCTGCGTTCTACCGCACCCCGCCGCTCGGCCCACAGGATCAGCCAGATTACCTGAACGCCGCCGTGGCGCTGGAAACCGCGCTCGCCGCCGATGTGCTGCTTAGCCATACCCAGCGTATCGAACTGCAGCAGGGGCGTCAGCGCAAAGCCGAACGCTGGGGGCCGCGTACCCTCGATTTAGACATCATGCTGTTTGGCCAGGATATTATTCATACCGATAATCTGACCGTCCCGCACTACGACATGTACAACCGCGGCTTTATGCTGTGGCCGCTGTTCGAAATTGCCCCAACGCTTATCTTCCCGGATGGCGTCAGCCTGCGTCAGCGCCTTGATGCACTGGCGGAAAACTGCCCTGCGCGCTGGTAGCGCCCCTCCCTTTTTTAGCGATCCCTGCGCTACCTGGTATCGTTTGCCTAAAGTCATTGCCCCCCTGATTTCGGCTGTTAGAATGCCGGGTAATACGATCTTACCATCAGGGATTATTATGAAACCGACCACCATCGCTTTATTGCAGAAATGCAAACAAGAGAAAAAACGCTTCGCGACTATCACGGCATACGACTACAGCTTTGCCAAACTGTTCGCAGACGAAGGCATCAACGTGATGCTGGTTGGCGACTCTCTTGGCATGACCGTGCAGGGCCACGATTCCACGCTGCCGGTGACCGTTGAAGACATCGCCTACCACACTCGCGCCGTTCGTCGCGGTGCGCCACACTGCCTGCTGCTGTCCGATCTGCCGTTTATGGCCTACGCCACGCCGGAACAGGCGTTTGAAAACGCCGCAGCGGTCATGCGTGCTGGCGCCAATATGGTCAAGATTGAAGGCGGCGCCTGGCTGGTTGATACCGTGAAAATGCTGACCGACCGCGCCGTACCGGTATGCGGTCACCTGGGGCTGACGCCACAGTCGGTCAACATCTTCGGCGGCTATAAGGTGCAGGGCCGCGGTGACGCCGGTCAGGTTCTGCTCGACGATGCGCTGGCGCTGGAAGCCGCAGGCGCGCAGCTGCTGGTGCTGGAGTGCGTACCGGTTGAACTGGCAAAACGTGTCACCGAAGCACTGTCGATTCCGGTTATCGGCATCGGTGCTGGCAACGTCACCGACGGGCAGATCCTCGTGATGCACGATGCGTTCGGCATCACCGGCGGCCATATTCCTAAATTTGCCAAAAACTTCCTCGCCGAAGCGGGCGACATGCGCGCCGCGGTACGGCAGTATATGGCGGAAGTCGAGTCCGGGGCGTATCCGGGCGAAGAACATAGTTTCCATTAAGGAGTCATGTTGTGCTGATTATTGAAACCCTGCCGCTGCTGCGCCAGCATATCCGTCGTCTGCGTCAGGAAGGTAAGCGCGTTGCGCTGGTTCCCACCATGGGCAACCTGCACGACGGCCATATGACGCTGGTTGAAGAAGCCAAAACCCGTGCGGACGTAGTGGTAGTCAGCATCTTCGTTAACCCGATGCAGTTCGACCGTGTCGAAGACCTGGCGCGCTACCCGCGTACGCTGCAGGAAGACTGCGAGAAGCTGAACAAACGTAAAGTCGATTTCGTTTTTGCGCCGTCGGAAGCGGAAATCTATCCGCAGGGTACCGAAAGCCAGACCTTCGTCGACGTACCGGGCCTTTCGACTATGCTGGAAGGCGCGAGCCGTCCGGGCCACTTCCGCGGCGTATCGACCATCGTCAGCAAGCTGTTCAACCTGATCCAGCCGGATATCGCCTGCTTCGGTGAGAAAGACTTCCAGCAGCTAGCGTTGATCCGCAAGATGGTGGCCGATCTTGGCTACGACATTGAGATCGTCGGCGTGCCGATTATCCGCGCCAAAGACGGTCTGGCGCTCAGCTCCCGCAACGGTTACCTCACCGCCGAGCAGCGTAAAATCGCGCCGGGTCTGTACAAGGTGATGAGCCGCGTGGCGGAAAAACTGAAGGCCGGTGAGCGTGATCAGGGAGAGATGATTGCTATCGCCGAGCAGGAGCTGAACGAGAAAGGCTTCCGCGCCGATGATATCCAGATTCGCGATGCGGATACCCTGCTCGACCTGACCGACAGCAGCAAACGCGCGGTGATCCTGATGGCGGCTTGGCTGGGCCAGGCACGTCTGATTGATAACCAGAGCGTTGAGCTGTAATTTCCGAGCCCGCCCCGGCGGCGCTGCGCTTGGCCGGGCGATAATCGGGTAGCCCGGACGAGGTGCGTTAGCACCGACTCCGGGGGCATTCTGCAAAACGATACCGTTTGCAGTAGGTTATGCGTGACGATGCGCAATTAATCGTAAGCAAGGTTAATCGCATATGGACACCTGGTATAAATCGGGCAATACTGCCTGCGAAATTTCTCAAAGCAGTCGCGAACTGCTTTGTTTCCGTTAAGAATTAAAGGTAGACGCTATGATTCGCACAATGCTGCAGGGCAAACTCCACCGCGTGAAAGTGACGCATGCCGACCTGCACTATGAAGGCTCCTGCGCGATTGACCAGGACTTCCTCGACGCCGCCGGTATTCTGGAAAACGAAGCCATTGATATCTGGAACGTAAACAACGGCAAGCGTTTCTCCACCTACGCCATCGCGGCTGAACGCGGTTCTAAAATCATCTCCGTCAACGGCGCTGCGGCGCACAACGCTGACGTAGGCGATATCGTGATCATCGCGAGCTTTGTCACCATGAGTGATGAAGAAGCCCGTACCTGGCGCCCGAACGTGGCTTACTTCGAAGGCGACAACGAGATGAAACGCACCGCGAAAGCGATCCCGGTTCAGGTTGCGTAATGCCAAGCGCTCCGTCACGGCGGAGCGCTTGTTTACCCTTGCGGTTGGTTGCTGATTAACCGCGACATCGTCTCCAGCGAATCCGTCCGCAGAATATACAGACGCTTCAACAGCATCGGATTATCTCCCGGCTTCACCTTTCCCTTCACCGTCGTCACTGCTAAATGAAAACCGGCATCGCCCGCTGCCTGTATCGCCGTCGCGTTATAGCCACCAAACGGGTATGAGAGGTACAGCACGTGCGGATTGAACTGCGACAATGCCCGTCGCGAGTGCGCAAAATCAAACAGGATATTGTGATAGCTACGGCTCAGCAGAATTGGCCGACGCTGCGCATCCACCCGGTGCAGGAAGTGGGTGTGTGACTGGAAATCAAAGACGTCTTTAATCTCTTCCAGCTCGGAAACGCTCATAAACTGCAGCGACTTCGGCGCCCACTTCTGCGGGTGGCGCTTAATACGCGAGGTGATAATAAACGCCGTAGCTTTAAAGCCGTATTGCTTGAGTATCGGGTAGGCGTAGCGGCTGACCGACTTTAGCCCATCATCGAAGGTAATCACCACCGCGCGGGCAGGTAAATTGGTACGGTTATGGACGTAATCCTCAAGCTGATACATGGTCAGCGTGGTATAGCCCATATCGCGTAGCCAGGTCATCTGGTTGCTAAAGGCGCGCACCGAGGTGGTGGTAGAGGTATGACGAAAACGGGTGTTCTCTTCATCGCGCAGAATATGGTGATAGGTGATGACCGGAATACCGTTATCCACCTGGGCATCCAGCGCGCTGATATAGGCCAGGCGTTCACCGATGCGAATCTGATACCAGGTCTGATTGAGGCGGTCTTTCAGCTTGTTGATAACCGGATAGCGCAGGTTCTCCGCCAGCGTACCGAACGGCGCGCTGCCGATATCCGGGGCGTTGTAGACAGGCGTATCTTTCCAGGTGACCAGGTTCTGATTGCTCAGCGGCTTGTTTAAATCGCCCAGACCATCCTCAACGCGCTGCTTCCCCTGTACCGGCTCAAGGTGCCCCTTATCGATAAAGCCTTTACCGAAACCGAAGCTAAAGGTGTAGTAATCTTCCACGTCCGGCTCAATGGCGATAATTTGCCCGGCGCGAAGGTTGCCAACGGTCATGGTTTTATTACCGATACGCGCCCAGATGGCGGCGTCTTCCGTCGTCTGCATATAGCGGGTGGGCAACGCAGCAGCGACGCTACCAGCGAGGAAAAACAGCAGGAAAACAACCGAACGTATAGCCATGAGCAGTAACCGAAGCGGGAAACGACTCTACTATTGTAACAAAAGCGCCATCAATACCAATGTTTAAGACTCATACAGGTCGTGTAGCAGAACAAACGGCGGGTTTTTCTGCTGCTGATGCCACAGGCTGGTCACTCCGGGCGAACCCAGCGTCACAATGCGATCGCGAAAGTCACTGCTGCTGAGGGAATCCCGCAGAGGAATCATTTGCTCGATTAATGAATAGTGGATACCCGCGATCACTTCGCAACCGCTGTGCTTATGGCTCATCAGCGCCGCCACGCGATAGGGAGCCGCGCCCGCGCTATCGGTGAGAAAGATAACTCCGTCGCCGGAATCAGTCTGATGCAGCGCGTCACACATCATGCGGCTGAGCATATTTGAACTCTGGCCTCGCCAGTAATTGACTGCCCGGCACTGTGGCAGCGGCCCATATTTTTTTTCCAGACGATCCAGCAATTCCTGTGCTTTGTCGTCATGGCAGGAAATGACCCAACCTAACATCGCTTACCTCCTTAGCAGGCAAGCAGTTTAGCTGAGCAATCAATAAATAGGGGTGATGACTGTCAAAGAACGGTTCCCGGCAGGTTTACCTGCCGGGAAATGCAGCACGATTAGCTGCGCAGGCCGCGACCGCGCTGGATGAGGTACCAGCACAGCAGGTAAAACGCCGCGATGAACACCACCAGCACGCCAAACGTGGTGACCAGCGGGACATCGTTAATGCCGAGGAAGCCGTAGCGGAAGCCGCTAATCATGTAGACGATCGGGTTCAGGTGCGACAGCCCCTGCCAGAACGGTGGCAGCAGCGTCAGCGAGTAGAACACCCCACCGAGGTAGGTCAACGGCGTCAGCACGAAGGTAGGGATCAGGCTGATGTCATCGAAGGTCTTGGCGAAGACCGCGTTAAGCAGGCCGGCAAGCGAGAACAGCACCGCGGTGAGGATCAGCGTCAACGCCACGAATACCCACGAGTGAACCTGGAACGGCACGAAGAACAGCGAAATCGCCGTCACCAGAATCCCCACGCACAGGCCGCGCGCCACGCCACCGCCGACAAACCCTGCGATGATAACGTGCGTTGGCACCGGTGCCACCAGCAACTCTTCAATGTTGCGCTGGAACTTGGCGCTAAAGAACGACGAAGCCACGTTGGCGTAGGCGTTGGTGATCACCGCCATCATGATCAGGCCTGGCACGATAAACTGCATATAGGTAAAGCCGTGCATTTCACCGATACGGGAGCCGATCAGGTTGCCGAAAATAATAAAGTACAGCGTCATGGTGATGACGGGCGGCACCAGCGTCTGGATCCAGATACGCATAAAGCGGTGAATCTCTTTCGCCCAGATGCTTTTCAGCGCAACCCAGTAAAGCTGCATCATGCGCGATCTCCTTGTTTTTCATGAACCAGCGACACAAACAGCTCTTCAAGGCGGTTCGCTTTGTTACGCATACTCAGTACCTGAATACCCTGCGCACTCAACTGCGCAAAGACGCTGTTAATCCCCTGCTCGCGCAGCACTTCCACTTCCAGCGTCGAGGTATCCACCAGCGTGTGCTTGTACCCTTCGAGCTTCGGCAGCGGACTTTTTGGCGCCAGGTCGAGAATAAAGGTTTCAGACTTCAGCTTGGAGAGCAGCGCTTTCATCGAGGTGTTTTCTACCAGCTCACCGCGCTGGATGATGCCGATATTGCGGCACAGCATTTCTGCTTCTTCCAGGTAGTGAGTGGTCAGAATGATGGTGGTGCCTTTATCGTTGAGATCTTTGAGGAATCCCCACATAGAGCGACGCAGTTCAATGTCTACGCCCGCAGTCGGTTCATCAAGGATCAGCAGCTTCGGCTCGTGCATCAGCGCGCGGGCAATCATCAGACGACGCTTCATCCCGCCGGAGAGCATCCGCGCACGTTCGTTGCGTTTTTCCCACAAATCGAGCTGCTTCAGGTATTTTTCGCTGCGGATGACCGCTTCTTTATGTTCAACGCCGTAGTAGCCTGCCTGGTTCACCACGATTTGCTGCACGGTTTCAAACGGGTTGAAGTTGAACTCCTGCGGCACCAGCCCCAGCTGACGTTTGGCGTTGACCACATCTTTTTGCAGGTCATAACCAAATACGCTCACGCGTCCGGAGGTTTTGTTCACCAGCGAACTGATAATCCCGATGGTCGTCGATTTACCCGCCCCGTTCGGCCCCAGAAGCGCGTAGAAATCACCGGCTTCGACTTGCAGATCGATCCCACGCAGCGCCTGTACGCCACCAGGATAGGTCTTTGTCAGTTGCTCTAATTCCAGTGCAATGGTCATAGATTTTTGCTTACCTTACATTCTGATACTTGATATTTAGTTTTAATAAATCAGGAGTTGCCCTATATTAGCCCAACGCACTTCACTTGGTTACAAGCCTCCATGAAAGACATTGATACACTCATCAGCAATAACGCACTATGGTCAAAAATGCTGAGAGAAGAGGATCCCGGCTTTTTTGCGACACTGTCGCAAGCGCAAAAACCCCGTTTTTTATGGATTGGATGTTCTGACAGCCGCGTCCCTGCCGAACGTCTGACCGGGCTTGAGCCTGGCGAACTGTTCGTCCACCGTAACGTCGCAAACCTGGTTATCCACACCGATCTCAACTGCCTTTCCGTGGTGCAGTATGCCGTTGATGTGCTGGAAGTTGAACACATTATTATCTGTGGCCACTACGGCTGCGGTGGTGTTCAGGCGGCGGTTGAAAACCCAGAGCTGGGGTTAATCGACAACTGGCTGCTGCACATTCGCGATATCTGGTTCAAACATAGTTCATTGCTGGGCGAGATGCCGCCGGAACGTCGCATGGATACGCTATGCGAGCTGAACGTGATGGAGCAGGTTTATAACCTGGGCCACTCGACGATTATGCAATCGGCATGGAAACGTGGGCAGAAGGTGATGATTCACGGTTGGGCGTACGGTATTCACGACGGCCTGCTGCGCGATCTTGATGTGACCGCTGTCAGCCGCGAAACCCTCGAGCAGCGTTACCGCCACGGAATTTCCAACCTCAAGTTAAAGCACATCAATCATAAGTAAGGGAAATCATCCCTTGTCGCCCGGCCGAACGCCGTGACGCCGGGCATGTCCCGGAGTCGGCGTTCCGCCTCGTCCGGGCTACCTGCAAACTTACTCGTCTAACAGCACCACTTTGCCAACGTATGGCAGATGGCGATAACGCTGAGCGTAATCAATACCATAACCCACCACGAATTCGTCCGGGATGGAGAAGCCGACAAACTCAACCGGCACTTCAACTTCGCGACGGGTTGGTTTATCCAGCAGCGTACAAATTGCCAGTGACTTCGGCTCACGCAGGCTCAGAATCTCACGCACTTTCGACAGGGTGTTGCCGGAGTCGATGATGTCTTCAACGATCAGCACGTCTTTACCGCGGATATCTTCATCGAGATCTTTGAGGATTTTCACATCGCGGGTGGTGGACATACCGCTGCCATAGCTGGATGCCGTCATAAAATCGACTTCGTGCGGAACCTGTACTTCACGGCACAGATCAGCCATGAACATGAACGAGCCGCGCAGCAGACCGACTAACACCATTTCGCTACCGCTGTCTTTATAACGCTCGTTAATCAGACGACCCAGTTCAGCGATACGCGCCTTGATCTCCGCTTCCGGGATCATCACTTCAACAGTATGTTTCATTTAACTAACCACATGATTTTAAATGTAAATCACTCAACCCGTTAACCCAGAGCCGCGAGGTTGATCAGCAAGCGTGAAAGTATACCAGCAAAACGATTGACGCGGCTAATTCGATAATAAAGCTCAATTTGTGATTTCGATCACACTTGTTAAATCCTATAATGAAATGAAAGCAATAATTAACAAACTAACGGACACTTTTCTATGGCTGAAACAAATCATCAACGTCCAGGACTGCTTGGGAGGCTAACCGCCCTCTTCGCGGCATTCTGCGGCTTGTATTTACTGATTGGCGGCGTATGGCTGGTCGCGATTGGGGGTTCCTGGTATTACCCTATCGCTGGCCTGGTCATGCTGGGCATTACGGCACAGCTCTGGCGCGCGAAGCGTTCAGCGCTGTGGCTTTACGCCGTGCTGCTGCTGGCAACCATGGTATGGGGCGTGTGGGAAGTCGGCTTTGACTTCTGGGCGCTGACGCCGCGCAGCGACGTGCTGGTTATCTTCGGCGTCTGGCTGATTTTGCCGTTTGTCTGGCGTCGCCTGGTGGTGCCATCAAGCGGTGCCGTGGCGGCTTTGCTCGTCGCGCTGATTATCAGCGCCGGTATCCTCACCTGGGCCGGTTTCCACGATCCGCAGGAGGTTAACGGCACACTGAGCGCAGATGCGACAACGGCCGAGCCAATCTCCCAGGTCGCAGACCAGGACTGGCCAGCCTATGGGCGCAACCAGGAAGGCCAGCGCTTCTCGCCGTTAAAGCAGATTAATGCCGACAACGTACACAACCTGAAGGAAGCCTGGGTATTCCGCACCGGCGACCTGAAACAGCCAAACGATCCGGGTGAAATCACCAACGAAGTCACGCCGATCAAGATTGGCAATATGCTCTACCTCTGTACCGCCCACCAGCGCGTGTTTGCCCTGGATGCAGCAACCGGTAAAGAGAAATGGCACTTTGACCCGCAGCTCGGCACTGACCCGAGCTTCCAGCATGTGACCTGCCGTGGCGTCTCTTACCACGAAGCAACCGCTGCAAACGCGTCACCTGACGTGGTTGCCGACTGCCCTCGCCGCATTATCCTGCCGGTGAACGATGGCCGTATCTTCGCCCTCAACGCCGACACCGGTAAGCTGTGCGAGAGCTTTGCCAACAAAGGCATTCTCAACCTGCAAACCGACATGCCGGTCACCACGCCGGGCATGTACGAACCGACTTCACCACCGATTATCACCGATAAAGTCATCGTGATTGCCGGTGCAGTCACCGATAACTTCTCTACCCGTGAGCCGTCTGGCGTGATTCGCGGCTTTGATGTTAACAGCGGCAAGCTGCTGTGGGCCTTTGATCCGGGTGCGAAAGATCCAAACGCTATCCCGCCAGCAGGTTCGCATTATACCTTCAACTCGCCGAACTCCTGGGCGCCAGCGGCCTATGACGCGAAGCTGGATCTGGTCTATCTGCCGATGGGTGTCACCACGCCGGATATCTGGGGTGGCAACCGTACGCCAGAGCAGGAACGCTACGCGAGCTCAATTGTGGCGCTGAATGCGACCACCGGTAAGCTTGCCTGGAGCTACCAGACCGTTCACCACGATCTGTGGGATATGGATATGCCGTCCCAGCCGACGCTGGCAGATATCAGCGTTGACGGTAAGACGGTGCCAGTCATCTACGCCCCGGCGAAAACCGGTAATATCTTCGTGCTCGACCGCCGTAACGGCGAACTGGTTGTGCCGGCCCCGGAAAAACCGGTTCCTCAGGGTGCAGCCAAAGGCGACTACGTCACCAAAACCCAGCCGTTCTCCGACCTGAGCTTCCGTCCTAAGAAAGATCTGACCGGTGCGGACATGTGGGGCGCCACCATGTTCGACCAGCTGGTGTGCCGCGTGATGTTCCACAAACTGCGCTATGAAGGCATCTTCACCCCGCCGTCCGAGCAGGGCACGCTGGTGTTCCCGGGTAACCTGGGGATGTTCGAGTGGGGCGGTATCTCCGTTGACCCTAACCGTCAGGTGGCGATTGCTAACCCGATGGCGCTGCCGTTTGTGTCGAAGCTGATCCCACGTGGCCCTGGCAACCCGATGGAGCCGCCGAAAGATGCGAAGTCGAGCGGTACCGAGTCTGGTATTCAGCCGCAGTACGGCGTGCCGTTTGGCGTGACGCTGAACGCATTCCTGTCACCGTTTGGCCTGCCGTGCAAACAGCCAGCCTGGGGTTATATCTCGGCGCTGGATCTGAAAACTAACGAAGTAGTGTGGAAAAAACGTCTGGGTACACCGCAGGATAGCCTGCCGTTCCCACTGCCGGTTCCGCTGCCGTTTAATATGGGTATGCCGATGCTGGGTGGCCCAATTTCCACAGCCGGTAACGTGCTGTTCATCGCGGCAACTGCCGATAACTACCTGCGTGCTTACAACATGAGCAACGGTGAGAAACTGTGGCAGGGTCGTCTGCCAGCAGGCGGTCAGGCGACGCCGATGACCTATGAGGTGAATGGCAAGCAGTACGTGGTCATTTCCGCAGGTGGTCATGGATCGTTTGGTACGAAGATGGGTGATTATATCGTCGCCTATGCGTTACCTGACGACGCGAAGTAAGCGTTAGCCGACCCCGGGGTCGGCGTAAACGCCTCGCCCGGGCTACGAACGTTGTGGCCCGGCCGATTTACTTATCAAACTTAATCGACAGCAACGAAGCCCTGGCCACATCCTTATACTGCCCTTCCAAATCTTTTGTCATGTTAAAGGCAGCTTGCACGGCCTTCTCGTTTTCTGACGCCACCAGCAGCATATTCAGAACCTCAGTATCCGGTGCCTGAGAGCGGAAGGTAATCAACCACGCTTTATGCCCATCCACCGTGACGGCTTCCACCTTCGGCTTGAAATTATTCAGCATTTTCAGCGTCGCATCCTTTGCCACATCAAGCTTGTCTGCGGGCAGCGCATGACGACCGTTGCTGATGCCTAAGGACGCTTTGCCACGTTCGTCGCCATAAATGACCTGCGGGCGGTTTTCAGAAGGGTATTTGATTTTCGCCATGTCATCAGGCATTGGCGTAAGCGTCTGCGGGATCTCGATGCTCAGCTTTAATTCAGGAATGTCTTTACGTTCCATCTTCATGTCAGCGTGCGCCGATACCGCCACCAGCATGACAAAAGAGGCTGCCAGAGCCTTACCAAAGATAGCCATTCTTACCTCATGATTAATCGTTAACCACAGGAGTATAGCGAGAAGTTGGCTGAATAATATGGCTGAAATCTATATCTGCCACAGAGGGTTACCGGATAGCGGGGTCGCTATCCGGTGGCAGGTTAAACGGTAAAGCCGAGCATCATGCCGGTATCTTCATGCTCCAGCAGGTGGCAGTGCGCCATATAGGCCTGTTCTTTCGGCGCGCTATGGTCAAACTTCACCAGCACTTCGCTGACGCCGCCTTCGACGCGAACCGTATCCTTCCAGCCTGCACGGTGCGCCGCCGGTACCTGTCCGTTCTCACGCAGTATGCGGAACTGGGTGCCGTGAATGTGGAACGGGTGCAACATCATGTCGCCTTCGCCGGAAATGACCCAGCGCTCATACTGCCCTTTGGCGGCGGCAAACATCGGCACGTTCATATCGAACGCCTTGCCGTTGATGCGGTTAGCGTTGTGGAAATCAAAGCCGCCGTCGCCGTGGTGCATGTTACCCATTCCTCCATGATCCATCTTCATGCCGCCGTGGCCCATCATACTGCCGTGATCCATGCCGCCCATCGCCTGATTGCCATACTTTTGCATCAGCGCCTGCATGCCCATCATGTCGAGCATCGGGTCCATTGAGAGCTGGAGCTTACGCTCGGTCAGCCCGTCGAGCGATGGCAGCGCAGGCATTGCTACGAGTGTATCGGGCAGCGTTGCCGACCCTGGGATCCCGATAGGCTGCACGTGCAGTACCGGCACGGGCTTATCGAACGGCGCGACGGCCATGCCCATCTGCGTCACCGGGAGTGTCAGGAGATCGAATGGTTTACCGTCGCGCGCATCCACCAGCACTTCAAAGCGTTCGCCCATCAGCATCGGCAGTTCATTCACTTTCACCGGCTCGGCCAACAGCCCGCCGTCGCTGGCAACGACATACATCGGGCGCTTATCGCTGGTTGCAATAGTCAGCGAACGGGCGTTACAGCCGTTCAACAGGCGCAGGCGCAGCCAGCCTCTTGGCGGCGTATGCTGCGGGTAGGTCACGCCGTTAGTCAGCAGCGTATCGCCAAACCAGCCCACCGCGGCGCTCATGACATCCAACTGATAGTCAATCTCACCGGCGGCGGTAAATTTCTTGTCCTGCATAATCACCGGCACATCGTCGATGCCCCACTGCTTAGGCAACATCAGCTTCTGGCTATCTTCATCTTCGATGAGCACGAGGCCAGCCAGCCCCATCGCGACCTGATGCCCGGTTTTACCGTGCTGATGTGGGTGGAACCAGCAGGTCGCCGCGCGCTGGGTTGGCGTAAACGTCACCGTCCGGCTGCCGCCCGGTTGGATAACCCCCTGAGGGCCGCCGTCAACCTCACCCGGCACTTCCAGGCCGTGCCAGTGCACGGTGGTCGCTTCCGGCAGGGTGTTGTTAATTTTCACCGTAATCGGCTTGCCCTGCTGCAGCTGAATAGCCGGCCCTAACAGGCTGCCGTTGTAGCCCCAGGTTGTCGCCGTTTTTCCGGCAAATTGTGTCTTTCCGGCCTGAACGGTCAACAAGATCTGATTATCCGCGTCAGCGGTAAGCAAGGGAGGAATGGGAAGCATGGTGCGCTCGGCGGCGAATACCGCACGGCTCCACAGAGGCAAGGCGCTGGCAACGCCGATAGCGGCGCTGAGTTTGATAAAATCACGACGATGCATCGTTACATCCTTTTCGGCTTCTGGTGATTAATTGAGCTTAAACCCTACCCCTGCGGGAAGGTCAAGCAGAAAGCTTTAAGAAAGCCTCCCGCCGCTTCTGGAAGTATGTTAACGTTGAATATCGACGATGTAAGGTAGAAGAAATGAAGACGTTTTTCCGAACGGTACTGCTTGGATCGCTGCTGGCGATGTCCAGTTCCAGTTATGCTTTAAGCGAGTCTGAAGCAGAAGATATGGCCGATCTCACGGCGGTATTTGTCTTCCTGAAAAACGACTGTGGTTACCAGAATCTGCCGAATACGCAAATTCGTCGCGCATTGGTCTTTTTTGCCCAGCAAAATCAGTGGGATCTCAGCAACTACGATACCTTTAATATGAAGGCGCTGGGTGAAGACAGCTACCGCGATCTCAGCGGCATCGGCATTCCGACCTCGAAGAAGTGTAAAGCGCTGGCTCGCGACTCGTTGAGCCTGCTGGCCTACGTCAAATAATGCGCGTCGCGGAGCCCGCAGGCTCCGCATCCGTTAGCGCTGCTTCATAAACTCACGGTAGGCGGCAACGACCTGCAAAAAGTCTTCAACGCCGCAAAGCGACAAGCTCTCTTCATCGTAGTAGCTCATCCCCTCTTCCATCTCATCGCCGGAAATCTCCAGCTGATTGGCGCGAACCATCACTTCTTCGCCATCCAGCCACAGGGTGTATTCATGCCCCGCGCGCTGCCATGAGCGTTCGCTGCCTTTGACGGTACGTGCAGCCTGTTCGACTTCGTCCAGTAGCGAGAGGTTGTCTTTGACCTCTTCATTAAACCAGTGACCGACCACTTCGTGGCCCATCGACATACGTACTTTTACCCCTCCGGTAACGTCACGCAGAAATTCATAATCCATAATCTGTTCCTCTACAAAGGCAATGCGTCACCGCTGCATTGTACCTATAGGTAATTATCGCAGTCCTAAGGAATAAAAAAAGCGTAGCGGCGGGAGGAATAGAAAATAAAAAAGGCGAGAGTTCAAACTCTCGCCTTTTCTGGTCGCCCGGCCAAGCGTAGCCCGCCGGGGAGTTCCCGGAGTCGATGCTAACGCATCTCGTCCGGGCTACTTTTTATACTGCGGTCTGGAAGATCACGCCGTCCGCTTTCTCAGTGTACTGAGAGAGCTGGTCGAAGTTCAGGTAACGGTAGGTATCCACCGCCGTCTTATCCACCTGAGCCACGAAGGTCTGATACTCTTCCGGGGTTGGCAGTTTACCGATCAGCGCAGAAACTGCTGCCAGCTCTGCAGACGCCAGGAAGACGTTCGCACCGGTACCTAAACGGTTCGGGAAGTTACGGGTTGAGGTCGACACCACCGTCGCACCATCCGCTACACGCGCTTGGTTACCCATGCACAGGGAGCAGCCAGGGATCTCGATACGCGCACCGCTCTTACCGAACACGCTGTAGTAACCTTCTTCGGTCAGCTGAGCCGCATCCATACGAGTTGGCGGAGCCACCCACAGGCGGGTTGGCAGCTGGCCTTTATGGTTATCCAGCAGCTTACCGGCAGCACGGAAGTGGCCGATGTTGGTCATGCAGGAACCGATGAACACTTCGTCGATCTTTTCACCCTGCACGTCAGACAGCAGACGCGCGTCGTCCGGATCGTTTGGTGCACACAGAATTGGCTCTTTAATGTCAGCCAGATCGATGTCGATCACCGCCGCGTATTCTGCGTCAGCATCAGCTTCCAGCAGTTGCGGATCCGCCAGCCATTTTTCCATGCCCTGTACACGACGTTCCAGCGTACGACGGTCGCCGTAGCCTTCTGCGATCATCCACTTCAGCAGTACGATGTTGGAGGTCAGGTACTCAACGATTGGCTCTTTGTTCAGCTTGATGGTACAGCCCGCAGCGGAACGCTCTGCAGAGGCATCGGTCAACTCGAACGCCTGCTCAACTTTCAGATCCGGCAGACCTTCGATTTCCAGGATGCGGCCAGAGAAGATGTTTTTCTTACCTTTCTTCTCAACGGTCAGCAGGCCCTGGCGAATCGCATACAGCGGAATCGCATGAACGAGGTCACGCAGGGTGATCCCCGGCTGCATTTTGCCTTTGAAGCGAACCAGTACAGATTCAGGCATATCCAGCGGCATCACACCGGTCGCTGCGGCAAACGCCACCAGACCAGAACCCGCCGGGAAGGAGATACCGATTGGGAAACGGGTGTGGGAGTCACCGCCGGTACCCACGGTATCTGGCAGCAGCATACGGTTCAGCCAGGAGTGGATAACGCCGTCGCCCGGACGCAGGGAGACACCGCCACGGTTCATGATGAAGTCTGGCAGCGTGTGGTGCGTGGTCACGTCTACCGGCTTAGGATACGCGGCAGTGTGACAGAAGGACTGCATCACCAGGTCAGAAGAGAAGCCCAGGCACGCCAGGTCTTTCAGTTCATCACGGGTCATTGGGCCGGTAGTATCCTGAGAACCTACGGAGGTCATCTTCGGTTCGCAGTATGCACCCGGACGAATACCTTTCACGCCACAGGCGCGACCAACCATTTTCTGAGCCAGAGAGAAGCCGCGGCTGCTTTCCGCCACGTCTTTTGCCTGACGGAATACATCGCTGTGCGGCAGACCCAGCGCTTCACGCGCTTTGGTGGTCAGGCCACGGCCGATGATCAGCGGAATACGGCCACCGGCACGTACTTCGTCGATCAGTACATCGGTTTTCAGTTCGAAGGTTGCCAGCAGTTCGTCGGTTTCGTGGTTACGCACTTCGCCTTTGAACGGGTACACGTCAATCACGTCGCCCATGTTCAGGTTGGAAACGTCCACTTCAATTGGCAGCGCGCCCGCATCTTCCATGGTGTTGAAGAAGATAGGTGCAATTTTGCCGCCAAGGCACAGACCGCCGCCGCGTTTGTTCGGCACATGAGGGATATCGTCACCCATGAACCACAGTACGGAGTTGGTCGCTGATTTACGGGAAGAACCGGTACCCACAACGTCGCCCACGTAGGCTAGCGGGAAACCTTTCTGCTGCAGGGCTTCGATCTGTTTAATCGGGCCAACGGCACCAGGCTGATCCGGGTCAATGCCTTCACGGGCGTTTTTCAGCATCGCCAGAGCGTGCAGAGGGATATCCGGGCGAGACCAGGCATCCGGCGCCGGAGACAGGTCATCGGTGTTGGTTTCACCGGTCACTTTGAAAACGGTAACGGTGATTTTGTCTGCCAGCGCAGGGCGGTTCAGGAACCATTCGGCATCAGCCCAGGACTGAACAACCTGCTTAGCGTAGGCGTTGCCCGCTTTGGCTTTCTCTTCTACATCGTAGAAGTTATCAAACATCAGCAGGGTATGGGACAGCGCTTTGGCAGCAATCGGGGCCAGTTTCGCATCGTCCAGCGCATCAATCAGCGGATGGATGTTGTAACCACCCTGCATGGTGCCTAACAGTTCAATGGCTTTTTCTGGGGTAACCAGTGGGGAGGTGGCTTCGCCTTTTGCGACGGCAGCGAGGAAACCCGCTTTAACGTAGGCGGCTTCATCAACGCCCGGCGGCACACGGTTGGTTAACAGGTCTAACAGGAATTCTTCTTCGCCAGCAGGCGGGTTCTTCAGCAGCTCAACCAGCGCGGCCATTTGGGTAGCATCTAAGGGTTTGGCAACAATCCCTTCGGCGGCACGCTCAGCTACGTGCTCACGGTATTCTTTTAGCACGACGGTATCTCCTCGCTCTCATTGTCATATGCGGTCGGCGATCTCTTCACGCTCCTGTGAGACAGCAGTTTGTAGGGTAAAAGCCCGGTACCGCGAGGCCAGCATAGCAGGATTTCTGGAGGGTGTTAATCTGTTTACAAAAAAGCAACATTAAATATTTGCTGAATCGTTAATGTTGATATAACAGATTAAAAAAAGCCTTTTTACGATGAAAAAAAACCATCGAATGGCCGGGGTATTAAACATTTTGTTATGAAAGCATGACATCTAAGAGGACGATAAAACGGGCAATCATCACGCCGCCAGTAGACCGTTTTTCGCTCCCTTCGGCTGTGTAAACTCTTGACAGATTTTCCTAGCAACCGCAGAAATCCCTGCTTTAATCAAAAAATAAACAATAGCCTCATTATACTCGCGGCATATCCGACACCTCTGTTACGGACTGTGTAGTTCCCTGGAGAACCACCATGACTTTGCCCTTTAAGCCCCACTATATTGCGCTTATCTGCAGCGCCGGGCTGCTCGCGGCCGCCGGCACGCTGTACGTCAAAAGCCGGGAGCCCGTCACCCCTGATGTGCCTCCTGCTGTCACGGCGACGGCACCTGAAGCCGCCCCTGCCCCGGTCACCTACACCACCGCGCAAATCACGCAGTGGGTAGCGCCTATCGCACTCTACCCAGACCCGCTGCTATCGCAGGTGCTGATGGCCTCAACCTATCCGGATAATGTCACGCAAGCAGTGCAGTGGTCGAAAGATCATCCCGGCCAGCAGGGGGATGCAGCGGTGAAAGCCGTGGCGAATCAGCCGTGGGATGTCAGCGTAAAATCACTGGTCGCTTTCCCGCAGTTGACGGGCATGATGGGGGAAGATCCGCAGTGGGTGACCAACCTCGGGAACGCGTTTCTGGCGCAACCGCAGGACGTGATGGACGCCGTGCAGAAACTGCGCCAGCTCGCCCAGCAAACCGGTTCGCTGAAGTCGACGCCGCAGCAGACGGTCACCACCACCAAACGCGTGGCCTCATCGACCTCAACGCATACCGCCAGCAGCACGCCAACGGTTATCAAGATTGAGCCGAGTAATCCGCAGGTGGTCTACGTACCGAACTACAACCCGACGGTGGTTTACGGCAGCAGTTGGCCTTATACCTCCGCGCCGCCGGTCTATCTGCCGCCGCCTCCGGGGGAGCAGTTTGCCGACAGCTTTGTACGCGGTTTCGGCTATAGCCTTGGCGTAGCAACCACCTATGCGATTTTCAGCAGCATCGATTGGGATGATGACGACCATCACCACCACGACGATGATCATCATGACGATCATTATGATCACGGCGGCTATCAGCATAATGGCGATAACATCAACATTAACGTGAATAACTTCAATAAGATAAGCGGTCAGAACATCAGCGGCCAGACGATGGGCTGGCAGCACAACCCGGCGTATCGTGGCAACACGCCGTACCCAAACAACAGCGTGACTCAGCAGTTCCACCAGACCAATGTCGCCGGGGGGCTGAGCGCCACTCACCAGACGCCGGGCGTGGTGGCTCCGCATCAAACCGATGTGGCCGGCGGGTTGAGCGCAACCCAGCACGCGCAGCCTAACCGTGACAGCCAGCGTCAGGCAGCGATGTCGCAGCTGCAGCAGCGTACGCATACCAGTAGTAACAACGCCAGCCCAGCTGGACTGGGTGCGCGTGATGCCCAGCGTAATGCGGCAACACAGCAGTGGAATCAAGCGGCGCAGCGCAATAACTTCCGCGGCTATGACGCGCCAACAAACCGTTCGCAGACGCACTCGGTACAGCAGCGCGCGGCGGCGACTCAGCATACCCAGCCGCGTCCGCAGCTCAACGCGACTCAGCGTCAAAATCTGCAAACGCACGAGCGCTTGAACGGCCAGACGCCGCATCTGAACGCCGGAATGATGGGCCAGAACAGCGCACTGCGCGCCAACGGCGGCGGTCTGCATAACACGGCGCTCAGCGGTAACGAAAGCCGCGCGCCGTCATGGCAGGCACAGCAGTCTCGCGGGTTGCAGAGCCGCCATGCCTCCGGGCTCGGCGGCGAGCAGCACAGCGGTAGCCCTGCCGTGCACCATGAGTTCCGTCGACGCTAAAGGATAACGTGATGAAAAAGCAGATACAGATAGCGCTGCTGGCGCTGGCAATGTCACCACTGATGGCGCTGGCGCAGCAAACCTTCTCCACCCCAGACCAGGCCGCTAGCGCGCTGGTCAATGCGGTGACCCAGAAAGATGATGCCGAGCTGGATAAGCTACTCGGCGATAACTGGCAGCAGTTCCTGCCACCGGACGGCGTCGACCAGGATGCCGTTGACCGCTTCCTGCGTGACTGGCAGGTCAGCCACCGCATCGTCACTCAGGCCAATACCGCCTGGCTGGACGTTGGTAACGATGGCTGGCGACTGCCGATTCCGATGGAGAAAAGCGCCAAAGGCTGGGAATTTAACATGGCCGCCGGGAAGGATGAGATTCTGACCCGCGCGATTGGGCGTAACGAGTTGTCGGCCATCCAGGCGATGCATGCTTACGTCGATGCTCAGCAGGATTACTACCAGTTGAACCACGCCTGGGCGCAGAAAATCATCAGCAGCGACGGGAAAAAAGATGGCCTCTACTGGCCAGCGGCCCCAGGAGAAGCGCCAAGCCCATTAGGGCCAAACTTCAGCCCAAATGCACCGGGGGAAGGCTATCACGGCTACCACTTCCGCATTCTGCCGGAAGGTGATAAAGGTGACGTTGCCCTGCTGGCCTGGCCGGTTGAGTGGGGGCAGACCGGCGTGATGAGCTTTATGATCGACCAAAACGATCGCGTCTATGAGGCGAATCTGGGCGTCGAGTCTGAACAAAAAGCGCAGGCGATTGCCCACTTTAATCCCGATGCCAGCGCGGGCTGGCAGGCGGTCGCAGAGTAAAAAAATGCCCGGCGGCGTCTACACGCTGCCGGGCACTCTTCACACCGTTAACTTAACCCTGATGCGGCATCAGTTCCGGGTGCCCCTGCACCAACGGTTTGCTGCTGGTCAACGCGGCTTCATCAGCGCTGATGCTACCGGAGTTATCGGCCCATACCCCTTCCTGCGTCTTCGTAATCTGCTGATGCTGTGCATTCAGATCCTGCCCCATCGCGGCAATGTGCGTGCTTTCGGTACCGCCGCTGTTATCCGCCCACGGGATCATCGCGTCACTCGCCATCGCCATACCGGAAACCAGCGTGGCCGCCAGGGCCGCCGTCGTCAGAAACGTTTTCATTTTTTGCACTCCAATTTGTTAGCCTGCTATCAGTTTAATCCGTGATTATTATTCAAAGTGCAGCAAGCTATAACAGAACGTTTCACGTCTGAGGGCGGAAAAACGGAGGAAAGCGCCGAAAATGCGGCAATGGTGCTGGAAAACTGTAACCCGCTTCGCAATCTTTGCTACGGTTTGACATAAGTCGTTGACAGAAAGCATAAAAAAAGCGGCCGTTAAGCCGCTTATTCTATAGTAGCCCGGACGAGGCGTTAGCCGACTCCGGGAGGACCGTGCGTTCCCCGGCGTCGCTACTGTACGACCGGATACATAGGTAACACTTCAGACCGGGAACATAGGTAACACTTTCCTAGTCTATCCGGATAATACTACGGCTTTTCCGGTCATA
>NZ_JABBJF010000024.1 GCF_014218705.1 Kluyvera sichuanensis
TCGCTGTCGTTCTCAAAATCGGTGGAGCTGCATGACAAAGTCATCGGGCATTATCTGAACATAAAACACTATCAATAAGTTGGAGTCATTACCTAAACCCTATTAGATCCTCCAATTGATTAAGCAATAAACCCGCTTGTAGCAGTTCAGAGGAACTATCGAAGTCATGTTTTAAAATATTCATGTTAGTCTCCAGCGTGGCACGAAAAAAACGCTGACCGAAGTCAGCGTTTGTATTATTACAGAGGTTTATTCTTAAGCGGCTTCGCAGCCTCTTTAGGATAAGTGTGATAAAACGCTTTTCTGTATTTTTCGTATCCAATACGTTGGGATGCAACATGTTCCATATTAGTGGGAGCAGTAAAGTGATGACACGCAATCAGTCTTGCTTGTTTTGCCAATTCACTTGACCACTCGTGCAGGATTTCCATCCGGGTTTCGAATGGATCAAGACCCGCTATTTTGCAGCAACTCGTAAATGAACATAAGTCTTCCTGATTTTCTTCCGAACAAATCCAGAGGATTTCATCCACACGCTGCTCACCAGTACTACGGTATGCAGTCATGATATATATACTATCCCGAATTATTTCGTAAGCCATCTTTGATGAAAAACGAAGTTCATAATTATGTTCTGAATCGGCTGATATCAGATCATATTCACTTTCAGTGGCATCGAAAATACTCATGAATGAGAGTTGATTTTCGTGAACCACTTTAGATTTTGCGGTTGCAGACATAATGATCACCTTTAAAATAAATTAAATTAATTTAGAAAGCTAAAACGGAAATTAAAATACAGATTAAGACATGAGAGCTTTACGGGTTACTTCAAAGAGTTTGCTACGTAAGGCAGAAACAGAACCGACAGAAACACCGGTATCACCAAAAAGACTTTTCATCATGCGGTCACTGGCATCACCGAAACCGATGCCAATAACGATGATGTCATCATCTTTAGCGCTTTGTATCATCGCTCGCGCAGAAGCCATATCATCAGGCTGGCCATCAGTTGCTATAACCAATACATGGCGATCCGCTTTAGCTGACGTCAGGTCTGCAAGTGCAGGCCATAACGATTCGCAAAGAGGAGTACAGCCTTGCGTACCAATACCAAACTGATGAGTTCCTATAGCTGTCCGTAAAGTTTGCTCCCGTCCTTTTAACAGACCTACGCTATTATGTGCGGCGTGTGGGAAATGGTATGCCGAGGTAGTTACCCCCTGAATACCATCGAGCGCATACAACATTGATACAACAGCGGCTTCAGCCTCTTTAACCGACCGGCTCATTGACCCGCTAGAGTCCAGCAGGATAGTAAAAGCAGAACTGACATCTACTGCCTTGGACTTATGTTTAAAAAGACGCGTATTGCCCAGCATGGCACTGGTAACCAGTCGAGAATCAAGCTTACGACCAGTTTCACGATGTGTTCTTCTCACCGCTCTTACACCCTGTAACAACCCATGAAGTGATTGGCGTAACCCGGTAGCCATCTGCACCCCTAAACTTACGGATGCATTACCGGTATCGTGCCGCTTCGCAGGTGCTACTGAATATGGAGTAGGTGAAACGATACGTTGATGCGGGGGTACTTTGTCTTTGATTAACTGATTGAGCTTATCTGAAGTGTTCTGTCCAGTACGGCCAAGGTCATTCGATGTGGTTCCTTCGAAAGGGTCTTTACCGCCCTGGGACATGTTAACGACAGAAGCTTCACCCGAAGCATTTGAGCCCGGTTGGGAAGCTCCGGCTTTGTTGTCACCAGAGTCGGAAGCAGGAGTATTACGATTAGCTGACGTTGACGATGAGTTATCGTTTTCATCATCGCTATCGTTTTGCCCATGTTCTTTATCTGGTGCGCCACCGGTATTACCATCAGGATCTGAAGAAGGCCCATTCTGACCGGCTGACGATGACGGCGAGCCGCCATTACCGCCTGAACTTACAGTCTGGCCATCCCCATTTTTGTCAGAACTGTCGGATGACTGGCCCGGCTCTGACGAACTGTCATCGCCTTTGCTGTCACCATAATCAGCGCCCTGATTATCATCCTGCGGAGGTTCTTCTTGCTCATTAGTTTCGTTAAATGCATCTACTGCGAGGTCATATAACCGACATGCAACTTCAAACACCTTTTTAATCGAGGTTGCTTGTACTGCTTCAGCCATAACCGTCATAGCTTTGTCGTACAGCTCCAGCCCGAAGATGCGTTCAAAGTCTTCACGCACTTGCTTTGTTGGGATAGTTAAACCGTTGAAGCGGTTCAAACCACAAGTAAGCAGGGTATCCAGAAATACCGATGAAGCTTTATCACAGGATTCCGCTTCTTCACTGAACAAAAAATGATTCAGTGAATTGAGATACTTCAATGTACCTGGATAGCGACAACTCATCGCACGTTCAATGCGCAAATCTTCGCAAAGATTGACCAGGTGTCTAAGTACCTCAACGTTGTATTTATCCGACTCCATATGCTCTTGAATGAATATCTTAAGATCACCAAAATCAGTGAAACGGATATGTGCTGCTTCATGTACGGCATACCCTAATAACGGATTTGCCAACATTTCAGCGTCCTTGAAGAATGGAAGGTTAATAAGAAAACCAGCACCAGTCTCCGTAGCATATGCTTCATTGCCGCCAACAGAAACATTAAGACCAATCTGAGAGCTTAATGCACGTGCGACAATAGGAAGGGAATTATAAATACCCATATATACCTCACAATAAATTTAAATAGATTAATTAGAAAAAAGGCCCGGAGTGGGCCTTTTATTTTTAAAACACCATTATTGTTTCGTCATCATCGAGTGAAGACGAAATTACAATTTCAGGCTCTTTTCCATCAATGACTTTTTCAGAATCCAAACCCGAAATAAGAGCTGAGTCTGGCAGAGAGCGGGGTACAATCGAATCACCGCCCAAAAATGAATCATCATCGACTATAACCGCACTAAACGCCGGTATTACAGCGTCATTAACAATTCCATGCTCCTGGGTATCGGACAAGTCGTTAACGTCAGTATCAGCCGACGTATTAACCGGTTCGATTGCCAAAGACGTATCAGCTGAACCATTGATTTCTACCAGAACAGATGGGGCTTCAGCGAGTGAATCAACGCTTTGCAATCCGATCGGATCTTCTACTACCACAGCAGATGCAAACGCATCTGTATGCGGAGGAGGAAGCGTTTCTACCTGAACCTGAGTTGCCGAAATGGCCGCTAAAGTCATGGCATCATCATCTCCAATAAGGTTCATTGAAAGTGATGGGTCAATCGCATCGTTACCATCTGTAGTACTGGCTGATGACAGCAGTTCTACAAACTGTTTTGCATGAATTGGGTCGCGTAGGTTATTGAGGAGAGAGAGAATGTCGTTATAAGGTTTGCCCGTCACTTTGCCGGTTAGCGGAATGTCTTTCATTACCTGATTAACATAGTCGCTAAGAGACTGGACGCTTGGTGCGATGAAAGCTAGGGAAGCGAGTTTATCGCCGCAGCGGCGTAAAGGATTTAGTGTGTGCTGAGAAAACGCATCGGGGTTCCTGTTTTTAAGGAAACCTTCAACAACATCAGCCACATCCTCATAAACTTCATCCGCTAAACTTTTAACTTGCCCAGTTAAACCATCCTGAATGACACTGTTACCATAAGGTGTGATATGAATCGCAGTAAAGCCAAATTGTATCTGGCTATCCATATAAGACAAATCGATCGCAGCATCACGCAAAAGTATAGAGCGATACTTTTCTTCAAAAGAATTAATCCAGCTATTAAAATCAGCTTTCATAAATTCCTTTTTGTAATCGTAAAACTCGCCCTTAAGTACATTCAGTTTACCAATTAAATCATTAACCTTGTCGGCTGGAATTGCATAGCCTCCCATAAATTTAATACCCGCTTCAAGACATAAAGCGTGAGCTGAATTCTTCTTGCGGGTAAATGGATTGATGAGTTGTGGGTCAATGATTTTCTTGCTACCTAATGAAACAAGTACATCAGGTGGCAAATCAGCACTGTTACCAAGATCTTCTCTTTTCAGCTTACGACGACCACTAATACTGGTGATATCAGAAAGAGAAACGAGAATAAGTTGTTCCAGAACCTGAGTGGCATTGGATTTGATAGTCATGACATACCTCATTAATTTAAAATTGATTTAAAAAGAATTAAAAAACCCCAAGCGGGGTTTTATTTAAGTGCTTCAGAACCGAATACAGCTTCAACGATGAGATGCAAAGATTTTTTATCATCTGCTGATGCACGATTACCAATCTGATAATCGAAAGCTGTTAATAATGCACGTGGCATCTTTGCAGCTTTCATCATTGAGTAGCGGTCAAGCCAGGCCACCAGCGAACGAGTTGAACACGTTACTGATAAACGAGTGTCGGGAAGAACACCGTCCGGGAGTTTTGCACTGTTAGTATTGACACTAGTGTCAATTTCACCGGTGATATTCTTGCCTACAAAAAGACCGCGAATCATATTCGCAACGTCAACAAATTTCTCCGCGACTTTGGTGTCGGGGATATATTTGGTAATCAATTTAGTCTCGGTTTCTTTTGGCATATAGTCAGCAGTGATAAACATATAGCGGTCAAGGTTGGCCACATTTAATGTTTTCACACCGCCATAAACGCCAGTAAAATCGCCCTGACCAATTGAGTTAGCCGTTGCAACAAATCTGAAGTTCGGGTGCTGTTTAATTACCTCGTTGGTTTCAGGAATAACTAAATTCCCTCCTTCGAGGATGGCGTTAAAGGCATTGGCACAGGATGGGTCTAATTGATCGTACTCATCGAGTAGGAAAATCAGTCCATACTTGTACGCCAGCGTCAGTGGGCCATGAACAAAAACAGTCTTGGTATCACCGGTCAGTTCATTACACTGAAGCCGGAGACCGCCAATGAGATTGTTAATATCCAGGTCTTGTGAAGCTGTAGTTTTCATGACAGGCCAGTTAAGTCTTGCTGCTACTTGTTCGACAACACTGGTTTTGCCACAACCTGTTGGGCCAGAGATCCACAGAGACTGATTTTGTGGATAGTTAATCCACATCAGTACAGATGAACGCAAATACGCTTCAAAAACATAGTCGTCATTCTGTTTAGGCACGAATGCACTAAATGGATTGGCTGAGTCAAATCCCTGGAACGGTTTAACTTTATCCATCTGATGATCTGGAACAACAATACCAAATACAGAAGGGTGGACAGGTGTAGAGCGCGCCATGATTTCAACAGACAGGTTTGCGAAATTAGTAGTCATGATATACCTCATTAAATTAGATAGATTTAAAAATTAAAAATTAATTAAGAAGAATGATGTTATGCAGCAATATCAGCACGTACTAAATCGACATGCTTATAATTGCGGCTAACACTGCCACTGTTATCAACACTGGTAACCTTTGGTGCATACGTTACATAAGAAACGATGCCTCTGGCTCTCAATGCAGAGACCAGAACAGGCATAAAATAGGTTTTGGCATAAACAAGTACACCATCAGCCTTATATTTATTACAGAGTGATGTAGCGATTTCAGCAAATTCTTTAGCTTTATCGGTCATAACATCTTCTGAAGGACAGGTATTAAAGGTCAACAGTTCACGTAATGCGTGTGATACTTGCTGATCGACATCAATAACGCCCATTTCCCGTTGTTCTGGGGATGCAAGATATGCAGTCATATTTACAAGAAACATGATCAGACTCCTCATTTAAAAAGATTAGTGAATTAGATGAATTAGGCCTTGCATGAAGGCTGAAGTTAGGTACTAGTTTCAGTTTGGGAGTGACTGAGGCACTTGTTGTTGTCTACGTGACAACAAAACACCTTTTTCGACGGACAAAAAAGCCTGCCGCTTATGAGAGCCGCAGGCTATCGAATTTGTTTAGGCGAAAGAAATCCTTGTGAATACCAGGAGGTATTCAGGAGTGGCTTGAGCGCCGAATTTAGAAGGTGTTTAAAGGCAGTTGCCTGAAGTTAAGCGGACTAAGCCGCTATTTAAAGATAATAAAGGATGTGTAATTGGTCAAGCAAAAAAAAAGCCCAGTTTTAAACTGGGCTCAATAATTAAAAAACAACGTATTGTTGGGCTGAGTCTGTCTCTTCTGCACCAGGAGATACCAGTACGGAAGTGTCATCCAAAGGAATGTAGACAGTATCAGTCAGAGTTGATTTATATTCATAGGTACTTAACGAATTTCGTACCGATGACTGACCGTAACATTCTGGATGATGTTTGGGGTCAATAGATAATTTATCGCAGATTCGTTTGTAGCTCGGTTTTTCCGGTACGCGAGACTGAAGAAAACGAAAGCCAAAGCCATCGATTCTAACCAGCTCGTTATAGGAAAAGCCAATAGAAGCACCTAGACCCTGGATCAATAAATTGACCGCGTTCTGGTATTCTTCGAACTGCTTTTTCTTTAAAGCCAACTCTTTCTCCATCTGCTGCAATGTTCCAACTTGTCTGGCTATGTCTACCACACGAGCTTCGAGGTCGTCTGGAAGCTTAAAGCCTTGTGTCTGAGACATGATTTCAGGGTCAGAGATAAGCAAAATATCTTTTTCCTTATCAAACGGTAGAGCTGTTTTTGTCTGAACCTTATTCCAGAAGTATTCGCAGGCAACCTGGACTCGATAAAACGCTTTCTTCGAAGGCATAATTTTAAAGACCTTGGTCTGGTCAGTGGCCGACCAAAACACAAGATACGCCTGGGGTGCGCCTGTTGTCAGCAGCTGGTGCTGAACTTGCCAGTAGTAATAACGGAATTCTGGCGATTTGGTTTCAAGCTGAAGAATAGAAAGATGTTTGCTCTCGCAAAGATTCTTTATCTCAAGGATTGAACCATCGTCGAACTGCCCATCCAGCGAAGCAATCATGTAAGGATACTTTTTGTTCCTTACACAGAAAGGCAGGGCGATTTGTCCAATCTCTTTTTCGCAGTAACTTCTGGCAAGTGCTTCAAGCTTTTTACCAGCATCAACCTGTTTAATGACAGAAAGGTCTTCTGCCTTAATCAGGCCAGCGTATTGCAAATAGAGTTCGTAGGGCGTTTTAGTTGCACCAGCCTCCTCTAACAGAATAGGGGAGCATGTTGCTGTCACACCAGTTTTACGCCATTCGAGCCATTCCTTTGAGCCCTGCACAACATCAACGACTTCATAAATGTCAGACATAATGATCACCTTAAGATAAATTTAGAAAGTTAAACCGGCAGTTTCCTGCCGGATAAGTTAAGCGGCCAGAAGATCTTCAATAAGACCTTCTACCATTTCTTTTAGAGGGGGAAATGTCACATTGTTGAGAGCGGCATTGAGCCTCACAAAATCAGATGTATTAACAGCCTCAAGATATAACTTGTGTATTTCCATTGATTCGGCTTGGACTTCACCGACCCATTTGGCCGCGTCGGTTTTAAACTCACCCTTACCCATTTTTTCGATGAAGTTAAGTACTTGAGTAAAATCGAAGCTACCTACTGCGTTAGTTAAATGATTTTTGAGAAGTGACCGACGGGATTTTTCTAAAGATAAGCGAGCGAATGCCAGCTCACTTTCATTCAGATCGAAACTGCTTTTTGCATCGTTTAAAATAGTTTCGTATCCAAGCGTCTTTTCTGCCCGGCTTACTAACTTTTTAATTCTGCGTTCAGCCCATTTTCTGACCCCGGGATGCTCAGACATTTCTTCATTGGACTGCCCATTGGTTTCTCCGGGTGGAGGGAGAATATCATCAGCCGAACCATTTACGTCAGCTGGAGGTGTATTTCCCTCAGCCGTATCGTAAACATCGGTTGGTGTATTGCTCTTGATGTCCTGCTGCTCGGTTGAATCAGGTTCTTCAGGGAGCTTATTAAACTCACCTTCAATAACTTTATCATCAGACTTTGCAGTTCGGATTGTAGTATCCGTATTACCAGCCGTCCTGGCTTCTTGTCTAACCTCCATTTCAGCTTCAGCAGCTGCGACGGGTATTGTTGCTGTACGGAAACCTTCACCACCAGCAGTGTTCAGATATTCAATCATTGAACTCAGGCGAGTACGGTTACCAGGAATTAAGTGTATGGTCTGCTTAATAGCTGACTTGAGCACCATCTTCCAAGGGAACTGAGTCCACGGTGAATACTGCCGTTTCTCCACTTTTGCCCAAGATTCGGATTTCGCCCGAGATTGAGCTAAATCCTGAAGGTCAATGAAAAATACCAGATGACGTCCATCCTTCATTAAATAGTCGACATAAGCCCCCCTGAACATGCCTCGATCTCCTAAAGCACCCTGATCGGTGTTTGTGAGAACGAGTCCCCCTTTATAAGCAAAGGGGTCAAATTCGTGGTCTGGGCTGGAACGACGACCATTGGTTTTAAATGAGTCCTTTTCAAAAACTAATTCAGCCACAATGTCTTCGCATAAACCTTCATCGGTGGCCATCCTGCTGAGCCCAATATAGGACACGTCAAGAATGACACGACCATCGCGTGGAACCAGGTAAGCCTGCTTCTGCGCCGGGTCAAGAGTAAGGCCGCTACTTGCAAGCTGAAGGAATGCTGTTTCGAAGGACTTTGGATTATTAACTGCTATGTCAGCCAAGTAGTTATTATTGTTGACAATATGTTTTGCAAAAACGCATTCACGTTCGAATGAGATGTGAGGTGAACTGGAACCTGCGGATGCAAACATCTTTTCGAGCGACAACATATGTCGAGCAATGCTGTCTATCTTAACGACAATATCGGTGTTCCCTTTATTGTTGTTTGAGAATGAACCAGAACTACGTGATTTATTTGAGTACATATATACCTCATTAAATTAAATAAATTATAAGATTAAAAAAGAAGAAGGTTGCTGAGGAATCAGCAACCAGTCATATCAACCGCGAACTGATGAATATGCGTTAGTTAAAGTTACTTGCCCGGAGGAGCTTAATTTTTCATTAAGTTTCATACGAGCTACAATAACGGCTGCTGTCGAATTATCGGCTGGCAGATTTGTCCAGGCTTGCATGTTGACAGGGTGCTTAGAGGTTGCGGCTTGCGGACGTGATGTCTGCACGGCTCTATTCTTAGCATCCAGCTTCGGCGAAGCTTCTGGTATCTTCTCTACTGAATTTTTATTGTTGTCTGGTGATACAGACTCTTTTCCAGGGTGCAGCTGCTTTTGCTCGGCATATACTGTTCTCCATTTTTCAGAAGCAGTTCTTACCTCTTCATCAGACATTTTCTGCCACTTCATATCGTCCTTAAGTTTTTGCGCTACTTGAGGGGATAGCGAAGTGACGGTTGATGTAGATGGTGGCTTTACAGTTTCATTTGCACGGGTATCTATTGATTGACCAGTCTGAATGATTCGAGCCATGAAAACATGAAACTCAGTCCTCATTTGGTCAATACCATGTTTTGTATAACGGAATGATCGAGCTAATGCTTCGATATACAGTTCGGTATTCATTTGAATATTATCGCGTAGAAAATCCGCGACTTTACCAAATGCTTTTATCGAATAGAACTCGGTCTGAGACTTGCCGCTAATGGACATGTCACAGCGCAAACGGAAATAAATATATGAATCTGCATTGTTAGATGCAGGCACATATTTAGGTTCTATCGCAACAATACCCTTTGCTCTGGATTGCATAGTTTATACCTCATAAATTTTTAAATTAAAAAAGTTAAAATGATTTAGTGCTATAGGCACAAAAATTAGAAAGATTTGTGAAGCATCCAGTTAGAGTGCTGGACTCACTGTATCCTCAACAAGAGGAAAAACACCTTTTTCGACGGCGCAGAAAACACGATGCATGATGCACCGTGTGTCGAATTCTATGGGCGTAGGGAAGCCGTGCGAATGAACTTATTCATTCAGGGATGGCGCGTTGCCGAAATAAAGAGTGTTAAAAGAAGTTAAGCGGGATGCCCGCGATATAAGATTATGATACGACGTTTGGTTGGTCAATCCAGAAAAGAAAAAAACCCAGCTTTCGCTGGGTTTTTATAGGGAGGTTTAGCATAACAAGCGTTCCAGACGCTTCCATGTTTGGATTGCCATGTCGGTTGAAGCATCTGATATCTCTTTATAGAGATCAGTATTTCGCCGTTCATAGTAACCTGGAAAGGTGAGCCTATGCAGGCAATCATCTAACTTTGAAAGATCTCCAAAGTCGTGAGCGCCTACATTGATTTTTGCTCTGATTGCCAGTATATCTCCCTCTATTTTCATGAGCTCAATGAGCTCATGCATTTCGAAGAAAATATTAGACTGATAACGACCAGCATGTTCTTCGCATTCGATGCTATCGCATACGTCACATACTTCAGCGTTACAGGAATGATAACCGCAGTGATTACACGTATAAGAGAATCTCTGGTTTATTGCCCCTGCAACACAGTCTTCATAAATCCGATGTCGGCAGTCTTTCCCACAATTTTCACACTCTGCAATCATTGTGTAATCATCCAGTTCCATACCACCCGGCTCAATGCTACTACCATAGACAATTGTCATAATATACCTCATATATTTAAAAGATTAAAAAGTTAAGGCTTATAGCCTGAATTAAGAATATTTTAGCTTTCGGCGAGTACTTGCATAACCCAAATGCCGCGACGTTTTTCGTTAAGGAGAGTACGATACCCTGTAACCTTACCGCTTTCGTCAAACACTTGTGCTTTGTCGGTTCTTACTTCAGACTCTTTCCAGACTGAAACAATATCACCAACTTGTGCTCCACAAGTCTCAACAGCATTTTTGAGCCCAACAGCCCAAATTTCATGGTCTTTCCCACCACTACGTATTGTGACTAAATACGATTTATCGTTATTAGGATCGTGTTTCCAGTTTTCGAGACCGTGGTAAACAAGCTTTCCTTCAAAACGATGGTTTGCATATTTGGCTTTGTCATTATTTGACCCAGCCCGAGAAACACCTTCAACCATGTTTCCATTAGTTGCTTCATTAGATTTTTTCCCAGACTTGGTAAAGAATGAATTATAAATAACGAGTAAAGCAACAACTACACATACAGTCGCGGTAACAAAACCGAGACCAGTGAACAGTAAACCGCGTTCCGTTATAAAAATTGCCAGCCAGATTGGGCCAAGGAATCTGATATATTCGGCACGGTAATACACAGCACCAAAAAATACGATACCTGCCATTAATGAGATTGGGTCAGACATAGATCACCTATAAATTTAGAATGCGAAAATTTAGCTACCTAAAAGGTAAACTAAACGGATGTACACAAAACTGCACATCTGTTGATTCGCTGGAGTTAAAAGGATTAACAATTTTTTTTGTTTGGGATTGAGAACCAAAATACCCGTTTGGGTAAGCAAAGAGACATGTCAGGTTTAACCTAAACACATCAGAGATGCTCGGGCCTGTAGAAGGCGTAGTTAACCCGGGAGGAGGTCATCCGGTGGGCGCTGGTTGAGCGCGAAATTAACTAGGAAGTTGTGCTGATGTCCGTCAGCTCGGTTCTTATTCATTTAAGCATATTGGTTTAATTTTTCAAGTCGGTTTTTCATGGTCATATTGCAGCCATTTTTCAATGACAACTATCCTGAGTTTTGGCCTAATCAATTGGCATACAAATTAACTCCGAGGTTCTGTTATGGCTAAAGCACCGGTACAAACCGTAAAACAAGCTAAAAAGAGTGGGGCTCAGGATAACCGAACCCCTAACTCTCGTGTCGAATATTCCAATCCTGAAGCTGTCGTGAAATTTACTCTTCACACCCAGGAAGGTATTCGGGTACAGTCCCGTAATTTTAACATTATCTCCCAGGCTCTCTTCAATCTGACCAATAACAGCCGAGCCCTTGAACGGCTTGGCACTAAATACAGTGGTGCGATTGAACGTACACTGAAGGCGGTTAACGAAGTAATCGACATGCCTGAGAAAGAACTGGAAAATAACATTGCTATTCTGAACCGTGCGGTAAAAGAAGAAGAAGAACGCAGCAGCCTCAATGAAGTCGGGTATACCCATCCAAAAGAACATGAGGTTCGCATCAGAACGCCGCAAGCGCTGCGGGTTATCCGCATTATTCAGAACTTTGATAAATTGCACCAGATCATCGATACCCTCTGGTTAAATAACTGTTTTAATCAGGATGAGGTCGAGGAGTTTAAGTCTCGTCTTCATAATCTCATTCGTGATCTGGCAGCATCACTCAAACGTCACGCGCAGGCATCTGCTGATGAGCTTAATCAGGCCAATGGCCGGGCCGCTGAAAAAGAATTGGCTGGAAGCACTGAGACAGAACCTACCCAGGTAGAACAGGAAACAAAGGTGTTGCAGGATGCCAGTAATGAAGCGAATGATGATCAGAATGAGGCCATTAAACGGCAGGCTTAATTCAACGAAAAACAGAAATTAAAAACCCTGCATTGCAGGGTTTTTTTATTACATTGTGCGGCAACAATCTACCCACTGGAAAATCATGTAGGTGCTGTCCTGGCCTTTACCGGTTGGATAACGGAAAGGCCCACCTTGCCATTGGTATGGGGACTCACCGACCTCATGACTGTTTTTTGTCTCCGGGGTAGGGTAGAACATATTCAATTTGTACTGTTGCTTTGGCAACGTTGGGTAAATCTTGGAGCGACAAACAGTATCGTTTCCCATCGAACGGTAGGCCAGTCCACGACGATGTTCTGCGGCCAGCATACGGATCCCGACCAGGCTGGTTGTTCTGGGGGCATCCATACTCCGTACCGATCCAGTTAAAGGATACTGCCCACCCCAGGAACCGGCACACCACCAAAGTGAGTCTATTGGCTGTTTACCTGCAAATTGTGCCGCTGCTTCACCGGCGCAAGCCTGCATTGCTATCACGTTAGCCACAGCTGCTGATTCCGGGTTCTGGAAGAATGCCAGCATCGTATTATTCCAGGTCGGGTCAATCTCCGTGAAATTAATGATATCAAAATCGCTGTATGGGTCGGCATTACATTGACCGGGTAGATACATATCCAACATTCTTAATAACGGCATAGCATACATATGTGCGTTGTAGAAACTTATTGAGAAACGCTCCCGCTGTTCCTCGGCTGCTCCATCGGTCTGCGGGCCAAACTGCAAATCATTACCAAGGTCGAGTGTTACCCCTCCTAGGGATGACATGCACCCGGGTGTTCTCGTTAACTCGATGAGCTTTCTCGGTTCCCACATCGCGGTCAATACACCCGGGTGATAGACGTTCAATCCATCCTTACAGGCACATACTGTCCCTGATGCTGCATTGTCAGGTGCAGTACCTGTCATCGACAGATTAATACCGGCAAGCTTTATCGGGAAAATACAGTTCCAGCAAACATCCGTAATGAGTTTCGCTGATAAGACTTGGTTATCATGACAGACCTTGTTCTGTACGGGTGATGAAACGTCAGCCGCAAAAACCGGCATAGTAAAAGCCAGACATGCGAGCACCAGGGTCTTGGGTGATTTCAGAACTGAGAGAATTTTTTTCATTTCAGCTCCTCAAAATCTTTGCGTGAATATTCATCATTAATGAATCGCTTACTGTCGGCTGTCACAACGCTGGGCACGTTTATCAAACCATAATGTTCGGCCATGCCTGGCTGAATCATGTATAGCCTTGCGAAGTCACCGTATTCTTTCTTGGTGTCACGGAAGGTCTGCCAGCCATCACCATACACGTTTGTCGTGACCAGTATTGGCGTGAGGGAGGCTGGTGTATGTTCAAACTGATACCTGGCGAACTGGCGTTGCCATTCTTCACGTGCATCGAAAAAGATTAGCTTGATGGTAAATGGCATCACAGTTAGCGGGTTAAATCGCCCCCGTTTTGCAACGATATCGCCGTTAGGTGAAGTAATGTTTTGAGGGATAATGACCGTCGGATCGATGGTTCTGGTAGCTCGCTTTGTCGCTTCCGGGAATTCCTGGAAAACCTGGCGGGGCCAGTAGTTATCAATGGCCTTTTTCTTCATGCCATCAAAATCGAGTTTAGCGACACTCTCCTGTAGTTCATCAATAAGGTTCTTCTCTACGACCCCAACAGCGGGCCCGGCCACACCAAGGTCGCCGGTCTTGTCTTTCAGGTACGCGATGTCATAGATGCCTGTCACCCTGGCCACCAGCTCACCATCTTTTTCATGGATAATGGTCGGTACAGAACTAACGTTGTAGTTTTTGAATACAGTTGGATCGAGGTTTACGGCCAGAGAAGACTTGGAGTCGAAGGAAAGTTTCTGCCAGTGGGTAAGTTCATCAAGCAGGTTCTTTTTATCTTTTGCCCCCTGGACAACCAGAGCGATATCCGTGCGTCCATCGTATAACTTGAGAATGTCGGTGATTTCAGCATCGCTGAGAGACGCGGAGACGAGAATATAAATAAAATCACCGGCTGGCTTATTTTGTTTCTCGTTAGTCATATCAGACTTTGCTAACGCTCCTCTTACCGCATCATCGACTAGTTCATCTGTATTTTTATACTCGGGCATTTCACCCATCATTTTTCGATTATCTTTAACCGTGTCAGTAGCGCGGTCGGCAGTGGCATTTTGATTATCACGAGCCGCTTTTATGAGACTGTCAATATCTTTCATTTCAGTTGCAGATAATTGACGCTTAGCTTTTTGAATGTCAGTGACTGAGTAGTTATTAGCCGGTCTTGTCGGAATATTATCTAAGTTGGATACCGGTCTTGACGGCAGATCACTTAAATAGATACCAGTGTTTTCGGCCCAGACTGGAGTGAAAACAACAGCGGTTACAAATGCCAATATCGAAAGTCGAAAAGGTGTTTTTTTTACCATAATGGATACGCTCGGCCTATAATTTGTGACTCGTCTAATGATCCCCAGTACCTGGAATCAAAACTGTATCTGGTGCGCCCCATCATCCACAGGCGACCATTCGGTACGACACCACTACGCGTTAGCTCCTGTTCGGTATGGCCAGATTCTGCTGCTAATGCCAGTCCCTCACCGACCATAGAGCCGTTAATTGCAGTCTCTTCGGGATCAACGGAGACTGTGTCTCCCGCAATGCCATCAACAATTTTCAGCCCTTTGCCATATGGTTGCATTAGCTCAGAATGAAAGGCGTAAATTTTCCCTTTGACGATTGATTTGTCCATTTTATCGACGAGATATATTCGGTACGGAGGAAGACATTGGTTATTTTGTGGATCGATACCAATCTCATACCGGTTAAGCACGTATAGCGTCAGCGGTGCGGTTAAGAAAATAACAACGATGCTGAAAACAATATGTTGCCTCCAGCTTCGCTTTTTACGAAATATTAAGCTCCATACTGATTTGGGTGTATTCATTCGCCCACCGCTATTGCTGAGTGTTGATGGTCTGGGGGATCTTGAGCCCCGTAGGGTAGCTATAAAGGGCTGAGGCATTGAGCACAAGATACCCCGCCTCTGACAGTTTCTCAGCGCGGGCTAATACCAGCCTTGACTGGGCTTCACCTAACGGTTGACCTTTATCGTCCATAAAGTTGATGACTGCAACATAGTCATAGGGCGAGGCTGGTGGGAATAACCGCCCAAAAAGGGCGGCTCCGATGAAACCAAAAAGCAGCGCAATTGCAGCGGTTTTAATCATGCGGCTAACCCCCGCTCAACCAGAATTTCGTTGATAGCCTCTTCGGTATTGATCCCCCGGGACTTTCTGTCTTTGATCGCGGCAACGTCTTTCGGGTCAGTCGAATAGAGAAGTAAGCTGAATGGGTCAACCACAAGTCTGCAAATACCCTGGCCCGCTTTAGAAATGACAAAGATTTCTGAGTAGACACCTTTCGTGGAACGAACGGTTTTAAGGAACCGGTAACCAGCCTCGTCCAGCGCCAGACGTTTATTTGCTTCAGCTTCGTTCACTGCGGATTCACTTTGCCCCAGCAAGAGCATAAAGGCTGAGTTATCTGCGATCGATTTCCCGATACTATCTTTGTAAATATCGTTGATAGACTGGGTGATGGTAATTGCAGCTCCGTTATATTTACGGAACCGGCGATAACCTTTCTCGATGAACGCCCCGATATTTCCTGATAACAATGCCCAGGCCTCATCGATAATGACCAGCTTCATCTGGCTACGGTCGCCCATGAACATGTCCTGCTGGATTTGATAAATCAGCTGAAGGAGGACAACCTGTTTAAGGTGTTCTGAACTTTCCAGTCGGGAAAGTTCAAGTACAGTGAACGGATTTTTGAAGTCGATATTGTTCTTACCAACAAAGTACTTCCCGTACTGGCCCGCACTCGTGAACGGATAGAGCTGATGGCCAATACGTTTAATGTCTTTATCTTCATCTTTCAGCAGTGAATCAGCAACCATATCAACGGTGGTCAGCTTCTTGTGTACACGGACAAGATCAGCTACATGTTGTTTAAGTCGAGACTCTTCGAATGAATTCAGACCTTCTTTAGGAGCTGCCATCACCGATAACAATCCGATGATCAGATCTTCTTCACCGCCACTGGAGTCATCATCTTCAGACTCACCGAAATAGTCTTCGATCAGTTCGAAGAAGTTAAGACATGGCCTGGTTTTGGGATTGAAGTCGAGATAATCGCCCTGGTAGGTCTCACAGATATTTTTGTACGAGTCACCTACATCAATACACCAGACTTTAGCCCCGAGGCTTCTGTAGGCGGTGATAATGTAGTTTGTCAGGAATGACTTACCCGACCCCGACTCAGCTGCGATACAGGCGTTATAGTTAGTATCAGAATCAAACAAGTCCAGTGATTGGATCTGGCCAGAGCGCGATGTCAGCATTAAGGCGGGTTTGTCTGTACCTTGCCAATCTGCATAGAGAGGTGAAAGTACCATCGCTTCACTGAGTGCCATTGTTCGATATCGGCCAATGGACTTTTCTGCTGATGCTTCGTTAAACATTGGCAGAGCTGACAGGAAAATTGGCGCAACATAGTAGGTATCTGGGATCATCTTAAACTGATAGGTGTTCAGATAACTTGCAGCTTCCTGAGCAGCGCGTAACACGCCATCTTTTGAGTTAGAGAAGATTGATACCGTAAATTTGGCTTTGCAAATTGGGTCGTTGTTATCAACTTTTTCGCTAAGAAGATCGAAGCCCTCACGCAAGTTTATGAGTGATGGAACCCACTTAATTAATGGGCCACTGGTTTGCTGAACAACCCAGTTACGTTTCGAGGTGAATTTAGTTTTTTCACTTTGCTGATCAAAGAAAATCAGGCTCATTGAGATGATGCAGGATGATTTAATTCCAGTAACACCACTCATCATATCGCCGAGAAAGTATTGCGCTTGCCCGGGAAAGAATCTTTTCGGGAATTTTCGCGCACTCAATGTTTTCACAAACGTTGTCGGTGTAGGTGCTTCTCCACGAAGCTCGGAATCTGTCGGATCACCAAAACCGCAATAGTCTTTCTTAATGAAAAACATGCGATCGTGGTCGACTAACTGTTCTGAAATGTACTTGTCTTCTTGTGGCTGTACCGGCGTCCGGTCTCTCCAGGAGGCGCTTTCACCCTGGTTGCAAATGGAGCTCAGAACATCGATGTAACTTTCACGCGTCAATGCACCGGGACACAAACCAGTGATGCTCAGCGTCGTTTCGAACACATTCCGCAGCTCGTTAACGTGATTGAATTCTTCTTCACGCATTTCATAGTTATATTTGATCGGAATTTTTACTGTAATGAGAAGCACACAATTTCGGACGCGAGTCCCGGTTCGCTTCATCGGCGTTTCGGTGCTTTTCAAAAGGAATTTAGAGCGGTTATAAATTGCGTTACGCAGGATTGCGTCCCGGCAATCCATACGCAATACGTCCATCCGGTTAATTTTCTGTACGATGTTTGGGCTTGCAACCAGGTCAAACTGAACGATAGTTTTGGCGGGGAAGTTGGAAGACAGCAACGTTTGAAGGTTAGTCATCTCCTTGCCGGTTGTCCCGCTTAAGGGACGACAAACAAATCCGAAACCAACATATTTGTTGTCGCACATAAACAAATGATTGGATTCGTCATATGCACGTACAGGACACAAGTCAGAAAAACGCTTCAGGTTTTTGAGTCGCTGAAAAATTAAAGATTCACTCATAATGCCTCCAGGATTCCCAAGAAAGTGTTACTTGTTCTCGATAAAGTTTTTGAGGCCTTGTTTTGGTGAGCCGAGTACGTAGGAGCCGTCATCACGCACAATGAAAGGGATCATGCTGACACCTAGTATCTGAGCCGTAACTTCACGTCGAGCCAGAGCCTGCATATCGCAGTTCTTTACCTGGTCGAATTTCTGAGTGGAATTTCCGCTGATAATTGCGCGGTCTGCGCGGTAGCGGTCGGATGCACAATACAATTCAATATTTCGCTGCTGGCTTGCCGGGCCCAGAGCTCCGAGCGACAGAACGCTAACGGTGAATTCTTTCGGGTCGAGGTCAGCAAGTGCTGAAAGTGGGGCTGCACAGGCTTCACAACCAGGTGCGGTAAATATCATGACCTTTTTAGGCCCATCGCCCCATACGGCTGGGCGCAAGTCCGCGATATTTAGGTTCAGCTCTTTCATCGGAATGATGCTGGCGTTCTTGGTTATTTCGCTCATGGTGGTCAGAGGCTTTTTAGCCCATGTGTCATAGAGCGTTCCCTGTATAACGAAGCGGCCATTAGAAGACAGCAAATTAACTTTCCCATCAATCTCTAGTGCGATGATGCCGTTAGTAGGGACGACAAAACGTTTTACTTCCTGCGAATTCTGAGGAATGTTCTTGAACGCTTTTTCATTGAAAATCGTATCGATATTCCCGGTGTTTGTTTTTACTGTATCGGCGAATACAGAAGCTGATGCAGAAAGTGCCACCAAAAGTGCCGCAGTCGCGACATGTTTGATAAAGTTCATAGTAACCGCTCCAAATGAGAGAGGTTTCATTTTCACATATTGATTTATTTTGCCGCAGGGAAAAGGGCTGCAAACTGTCCCCAAAAAAAGGAAGTGATGAAATGTTAATATCGGTTTTAATTACTCAATTAGTCCAAATAAAAAGCCACAAAAAAGTGGCTTTTTATTTATGCTTTATTATTACTGGAAGCCAACCGCAAATCCTGCACCAGCTCCAACACCACCGGCTGTATCAGCCGACATGCTAAAGCGGACGTTTACTTTTTCATTGATAGCGTAATTCGCTCCTCCCGAAATTGCCCCCTGGTCTCGGTACGCGCCCATCGCCATGCCAAAACCCGACACGTTATTGAGGAAGGGAATTGAAGCGATAGCAATTGCGCTTGCTGAGCCTGCTTTTGCTCTTTTATCATTACGGTCAACCGTCTTTTTAAGGTCAGAGAACTTCTGGTTTGTGTAGCTATTAGCTGAAGCCAAGGTCTGTCGGTCACCATCAATCCGTGACTGGCGCTCAGTATCGACAAGGAAATCAGTCCTTGAGTTGATGACAGATTCACGGGCATCCGTATGACTGTTTGCACTTACAAGAGTTTGAGCATCGCCAGCAACTCGGGATGCGCTTTCAGTTGCAATTAGACTGTCGGTACGAGCGTTGATCGACACTTCACGCTCGTCGGTATAAGTATTAGTATCCGTGGCAGTCTGGCTATTGTCGTTACTGCTACCAGACCCTGTACCACTTCCTGTCCCGCTGCCGTCCGTACCGTTATTGTTATTTCCGCCTGTAGTAGGTGGCGTTGTGTTAGAGCCAGAGCCAATGGATGAAAGGTACGAACTGATGGCACTATCAGTGTACGCCTGAAGTGAACTAACGGAATTCATGAGCTGACCATAGTTCACCGCATCATACCGGCTGGAACCATCAGCAACATTAGTCAGTGTTCTTTGTACCGTAGCTGAACCAAACGATACGGTATCAGCACTATTGGAGAATGAACCGTTCCCAATGGAAATACCTCCATTTGAAGCAGAAGCATAATTACCAATAACAATTGCGTTATCATCGGATACAGTATTGTAGTTGCCAAGCACGATCGATTCGTCGGAATCAATGGTATTAATTGTGCCGATTGTGATGTTGCCAAATTTAAAAACAGCAGAGGGGTCATTAATCGGTGCAGCTGTAATATTGTTTAAGGAACCGATAGTCAAAGCGTAGGAACCACCACTCACCGTATTGAATGTACCCATTATAGAACCAGCGTAATTAGTAGCAGTGTTTCTGGAACCAAGAATTGCTCCCATACCTACCATATCCAGTTCGTTATAAGAGCCTATTACTTGCAATGCACTTCCTGAAACGTTATTGCTATAACCCATAACGGCAAGGTTTTGTCCTAGAACTTTATTGTCACTCCCAACCAGATTCAAATCAAAAAGACCAGTGCCAGTATTATTATTCCCGTAAACATTGAAACTATTGGCGTAGTCATTCCAGAATTGGCTTGGGTCGTAACTAAATGATAAGTCATTATTGCTTCCGGTAATAATATAGTTTGTTAACGAAGTAATTGTGTTGTTATTCCCTGAAACACTTGAGTTGCCGAGTGGTGATTTACAGTTTGATGGGGTTGCACAGGGTGTTAGCCCTGAAATGTTATTGCCATCACCATTTACAGTAACTTCGTCAATTTGGGTGCTATCGATTGAGTTATCTGCCACGGCTACAGCACAATGAAGTGCCAGAACAATAGCAATATATAATGACTTTTGTTTCATGTGCTTACCTTTTCAGTGATGGGTATTAAAAAGACGACCAAGGAATACAGCACATGAAAAAAGTAGTACCGGTATACCGGTACTACTGGACAATTATTTAATGTAACTCCCTTTCTGAGGAGGTTGTGATGTCTCACCCTGGGATTGTGCTGGAGCAGCGGCAACCGGTGCAGACATTGGTCTGATAACAGCAGTTGATGTGGCACTATTTCTTGCACCGACTTCCCAACGACGCGGCTCAATCTCGGTATAGACGTAGCCAGGGACGTTAAGGTCTCCATCTGCGGTCTCATAGGGGTCAACCAGCACCCGCATGACGATAGATTGCGTTCGGATGGGTTGAGGATCAGCAGCAGTAGCAGGCACAGGGACGTATCGACCACCATCGGCAGTATTCCGTCCACCGTTCCCGGCTGTAGTGCGCAGCCGCTTAACCTCCACAGGCTTTCCCGAAAGTTGGTTTTCAGATGCGGTGTCAATCTGCTCCTGGTAATCATCTCCATCGGTCAGGGCATACACATCTCGGACATTCATACATGTGACCGAATTGGGCATTCCCTTGCATCCATATTCATCGTTCTGGCCCAGTAGTGAGCAACCCGACATCGCAAAACCGGCACTAACTAAAAACAATGCCGATACAATTTTCTTCGTCATCATTTCTTGCCCCCAACGGTTTGAGTTTTTGAAGTAACACGTGTGAATTTCAGCATGACCCCTTTTTGCACAATAAAATCAACACTACGGCCTGGATCAATTTCAATTACAGGGAAAAGGTCACCGGCCATTTGCATATAGAAATCGGCAAGACGATTCAATGCGCCACCTACGCCAGAAACTGCTGCGCCCTGGAGTGCGTCAGAGCTCATAACCTGCTGGTAAGGAGTAGCGTCACTACTATCTCCATCGCGTTTAATACTGATTGTCGGAATACTCTGTACGTTAAAGAGCTGAGATGCAGCCTGTAGGAAGCCAGCGGTCAGGGCTCGTGCCAGGTATTGCCCTTGTTTGGTAACCAGTCGACCACGAACACCTGATTTACCATCTTCACCAACAGCGTAGGCTACGAGTGGGGCTTCAAAAACTGCACCGTCATCCCGAATGCACGTTATGACTTCCGATCTGAAATAAGCTCTTTCGGAGGACAAATCACCGAACCCAGCTGCAAGCATTCCGCATTCACGTATATCTGCACGGAAACGGTTTGGGAGAATTGCATCCTTTTTCACCCTGGCCAGCGCCGGATAAGGGTCTTTTCGTGCATCACGAGATGTTGGTGCATCCATCCCCGCAATCAAAACAGTACTTATGATCGACGTTGCAGGAAGGTAGGTCTGGTTCTCGGGGTTATCATCTTCGTCAGCAACGGGTGCGGCTTCAATATCTTCCTGTACAGTGATGATTTCAGGAGTTGCCTGGCTTGGTACTGCTTTGCCATCCTTCCCTTTCTGCTGACGCTGGTTTGCTGCGGGTTCCGGTACGACAGGGGGGGCCGCATCTTCGTATACGCGCTGTAATGTTTTCCCGTTATTGAAACTTCCTGAGTTTCTTGGCGCAACTGAAGGGGCAGATATCTCTTCAGGTTTATACAGAGTAGGGACGTTACGTTGGCCGTTTCCAGCCAGTGGTGTCGCTCCGCGAGACTGTTGTGAGTAAGGCACAGGGTTAGAGACGGTATCAACGCGTTTCTTAATAGCTGCAACCTCAGCGCCTGATTTTTTCTGGTTGTTCTCCAGATTGCTAAGACGCTGAGCTGTCTGATCAGCACCATATTTCTCGGTTAACGTTTTAATCAGTTGACCTTGCTCTTTAATGGTCTTGTCGAGTGCGCGAATTCGCGCCGCAATAGCATTCTGGCTAACTCCATTGGTATCACCATCGGTAAGGACGCTGGCAATCACTTTTTCTTGTGGCGCTCGATTTCGGGGGCCAGCTGAGTCGGGTATAACCAAGAGCAAAAAAAGAACGGCGAAAGTAAATACGCCAGCCCATAAAACCCATTTTTTATGCTTTGCTGAAATTGAGGCCCATTTCTCTTTTAAGGGGATAAGCATGATTTTACTCCGCGAGTTTAGGGCGCATGGAATCGTTAGCTTGTTCGTTTGGCTGGATGTTGCGGATAACGAAGTAAGCTTCAGTTCGCTGGCCAGGCTGGAGAGTGTTGCGACTCCATAGTGCTCTTGCTGCAAGCTGAGGATGGGTGCAGAGTGATTCATCAACCATTACTGTTGATGAACCAGTGTTTTGTGCAACGCCGATGATGACACTGAATTGACTACCCTGAAGATACTGGCCATTTGCAAAGGAGTAGCGAATCTGATCCTGGTCAGTACCCGTGCGGAAATTACAGTTCGGGATACCAACTCCTGAAGAGAGATTTCCCAGAGAGTATCCGGGTGGAATGTCCCCAAGCGCGATGGTTCGCATTATGTTGCGAATCGTCTCGATGTAATTATCTTTCTGTTCCCATCGCCTGGCTTTGACTTCGCTTCCACCATAGTTGTTATATGCCGCAGGCATAACACCAGAAGTACTCGTGTTGTTCAGCTTTCGTGAAAGCATGAGAGTGGCTTGCACCGGTGCAATTTTCTGAGGTACTAACGACACGGAGATCGCTACACTTTCGTCACCTTTCTCACTGATATAGAGACTTGCCGGGTTACTGTCTGAGGTGGAAACGTAGAGAGCGTTATCTTTTACATTTACAGTTACACCCTCCTGTTTAACTTTCTGCACTACAGGGTGTTCAAACGGTGTAACAAGCCGGTTGATCTGGTTAATCGAAATCGGTACGAGGGTGTTCACGCCAGGCGCAACGATATATTCCAGCCGAGAAGGAATGACTTCTTTTGTGAGTGGAACGGGACTGGCAATTGCAGCAGGTACTGGTTGAATATTACGGCCATCAATAGCTGGTTCACTCCCGCCATTGATAGAGTTACTTGCTGGTGGTGTATAGTTGTCAGGATATGGGCGTGTTTCTGTGCTGAGCATTGCCTGAGTTGAGGATGCTGGTCGAGAGGCGAGTTTTGCAGTGACTTTGGGTTGCGACTGCGCATCAGGCTGCTCAAATACCATGCCTTGATCAACAGACATTTCGCCCGCCGTTACGCTATGGGTCGCTAATGTGGACGACGCGGTAAGCAACAGGATAATTATGCGTTTACTATTCAACATTTAGCCCCCCGATAAGTGGCAACACTACGTTCATTTTTAAATTGGCTATTACCAATCAGAAAATTCATTTCGGCACATCCGTTTTGTTTACTGATTGCTGATTTATTAATCTCTCGCTTAAAGATTTATATCTCGGTTAAATCAACTAACGAAATTCTGTCAGGAAGTTCGAGCTGCCGAAGATTTCTGCCTTTGACCTTTGTGTTTATCTTCTTCACTTGGCAGCAACGGTTTGCCACTCTTTATCTCAATGAACGTAATAATGGGCCGGTAGCCTTTTACGTTAACAGTAATCTCGTAATAGACTGGCGTGGTCGATGGTTTGCCGGTGATACCTTCGAGAGTTTGGTTACCGGTGACATAAAAAGTACCAACTGCTAACGGGTCGGTGATAACCCCGACCGGATTAAAAGAAAGCGAGATTCGGTCGCGCTTAATTTGGTCAATCTGGTCGTCTATTGCTTTCATAACTTTTGTGTAAATTGAAGCGTCAAGAAACGGGCCGATAGAATTCTTGAGTAGATCTAAAGTGGCTGGGTTAGCATTTCCAAAACTGTCGGCTATATATAACGCCCATGCCTTCATATAAGAGCTGCTGGCGGCTTTTTCATCCAGCCAGGCTGTTTCTGTAAGGTTTGGCGGAATAATAGTGATGGGTTGTGTTTTGGCTAACAGAGCATAACCAAGTACAAGGTTTGCCAGAATCATTGAGGCAGAGATTAACTTGAAACTTTTGTTTTCTAACTGAAGTCCAACTAACCCTTTTTTGAAATTATGGATATTCATACAATAAACTCCCGGTCGAAGGATTCAGGTACAAAAGTGCCACCACCGAATGTGACTCCGAATTTCCAGTAACAGAGGTGCATAAAATATTTCTCAGAAGCTCGCGCCAGAAAACCGCCATAAACACGTGAAACTACAACACCCAGAATTATCATCGGTAATAATCGTCCAGTGATAATCCCAACCGCGAGAGCAACGAAAAATGGCATGGCTTCATCAATCGACCAAAAAAATAACTTTGGTGGTTCGTCAATCGAGTGAGAAATATAAACAGGTTCCATGATGACCTCTCATATGAATTTTTTCAGATTTATTGACGACAAAATGCGCCTATTTCTGACCAGAGCCTGCAAGCTGAGCCATCATTTGCATAAGGCCTGCTCCATCTACTGCGCCCTGAACAATGGCTGACTTATCACCGTAGACAACAATGTTTGTAGGGGTCTTTTGGATACCAAGCTGACCTGCTTCACGAACGTCGTCGGCTATCTTGCTGGACGGCCTGGCCGCATTGATACATTCAAGTAAGCGGTTCGGGTCTAAACCAGTTTCGCGGGCGATTTGGTCTAGCGGTGCGCTAAGACCGTGCCCGTCAGATTGGCTGTAGCGGAATAACGCTTTAGATAACTGGAAGAAAGATGGATTTCCTCCCTGCTCAACAGCACACTCCGCTGCTAAAGCTTCAGTACGGGAAGCCTGCCCGTGAACAGGAACATGTTTGAAAACCATCGCAATATTCCCTTGTGATGAATCCACGAGATCCATAACGATTGGGAAATGTTGTTTGCAGTACTGACATTCAAAATCGGAATACTCAATGATATAGAACTGAGCATCCGGGTTCCCATAAATACGTTCGTTGTCCGTAGAAGGCGCATAGGCGGTATCGGGTTTGTTTCCAGTCCGGTAACCGACATTGGATTGTTTCTGCGATTCAGGTTTTAGGCCCGCTGCATTAATGTATTTTGCAAATGCGTCCAGTAGTTCGCTTTTGTTGTTTACTACGGGCTTGTGAGTCTCAGCAACGATCGCTAGGTCATTAAGAAGTTGGGACTGTCTATCGATTTGGTAAGTAAAAAATGCAGCCGTGCTTACCATAACCATGAGCGGAATTCCAAATATAAGAGAGTTCAAAATGTTCTTTTTCATTTGTAGCCTCTTGATTGCTGCAATTGTTCCGGCGTATAGATTTCGTTTGGCTTTTGGACTTTGACCTGAGACGCCTCAGCAGCTTTTTGCTTTTTAAGATAGGGCAGTATGATTTCAGCCATGTCTTTGTTCAGGACATCCCGTGACTGAGGGTAAGTTGATGCCGTGATCTTCTGATTGAGGATACGGATTTTTTCTGGGACATCAGAAATTAGCAAATAGCTAATCATCCCTACGGTAAACGTCAGGCAGAGCAGGGCAGAAAGAATAAATGGTTTCGAATTAGTCATGCATCACCTCGCACAGCTAATTTAACAAACATGAAATATTGAGGAAAAAGAAAAGCACCGCAAATTGAGGTGCTTTTCTTAAGGTTAAATACGTTTTGGTAGGTTTGAAATAAGTAGAGATGAACCAATAGGAATCATTACTATCATTATGAGTGCCCCGATCATTGGAGGCACAGGTAACGGTATAAAAAGCGACAGGAGAACGCTATATACACCCCAGCCAATCAATACCATGCTACGACGGTTAAGAAACGGACTGGCATATCCAAAGTTATATCTTTTTGCCATCCACCGCATTACCCCTGCAAACAGAGACGGGATGATGACCACGGCCATGTACGGTAACCAATACATATCAAGTGTTAAACGATACATAATCATGTAGAGCCAATAATTCAGGTTCTCGGCAATGTTCTGGAAAAGCCCAACAAAGTATTTCAGTGGCCCGCCGTGGTTGGCCATGTCGCTGGGAGGAAGCTGGTAAAAATCCTTTAACGCCTTATCAATCCCCGTATTTACAAATGCTTCAGTATAATTGTCGCGAGCCTTTTGCAATACCATGACGAAATCTTTTTCGCCTATCATTTTATGACCCCATGCGATTTCTTTCAGAGCATTAGACTTAAAATACTCAACCGGAAAGAAGACAGAGATAAAAAGGAGAATCGTCGAACTCCAGATGATCAGTGTCTTTATCGTCTTAGGCCACTTTTCCTCATTCAACTTATCAGACATTCGATATCCCCAATCTTCGCCTTCCTCCCAGCCTGGATAATCAGTTCGTTGGTTAGCTTTCTCGGGAGATTTATCCGTGAAGTAATTTCACAGAAATTCAACGTGTGTTGAAGTTCCCGGCAAACGAACAAGCCAAGCTCAATGATATAGATCGCAAGCCGCTCCCAGTCATTCAGCTCCTGCTCGTTGTCCTGATGATAAGCTTTGATAGCGGAGCTCACTGCTGCACCAACGCGTTCATCAGGAGTAAGGGTTTTCAGTAGAGCTAACATTTGCCCAGTGATGCCATCAACACATGGCCAGATCATGGTCAAACCGTCATATGAGGCTTGATCATCTTTACGCTTTAATAGAGTTTTGGTTTTAATCATATTTACCCCTCGGCGCTGATACGTGATTTTTCACCACGAACCTTTTGTTGACGTTCGTAGATTGAAAGGTACTTTTTAGCGATAGTTCGGACATCGCTTAACTCGGACTCATTCCTCGGCATTAATATGACGGGGACTTTACCTTTTACTATTTTATTAGCCTGATTTATGGCCATGCATTCGAGGTTGGGTAACCAACCTAGCAGTTGAGATTGAAATAACTCGCCTTCTTCCTCCATCAATCGTTCCCCGACACTGCCGGTGATTTGTTCAGGATCTGCACCTGCGCTGGAGCCATGACCACGCATAATATATTTGAACTTTGTCGGTGGTACTCGTTTCATGACTGCTTCCTGGGCATCAGGATCTGGTGTGCGTAGCGCCGTAAAGTGGTTCGTATTGGTTATAACCTGCTTCATTTTGGCTTCTGAACCGAGACGGGCTTCGAAGTCGGAAGTCGATTGCGACGAAATAAATAAGCGGAACCCAGCACCACGGGTTTTATTCAACATTTTAATAACTTGGTCATTAATAACTTCAGCTGCTTCATCGATTAACACCATTACAGAAGCCAAGTCCTGACCACCAGGTTTTAAAAAATTGTACACAGTCGAGCTAACAGATGTTATATCAGACAGGAAAATAGAACCGACCGCAGATCCAGTCTCAGCATCTGCAAGGGAATTTAACCCCAAATACAACATTCCCCCGGTAGTGATGATATCCTGAATATTCGAAATTGGACGAGTATCATTCAGTTCATCTTCATCAGCACTGTCAGGGGATAACAACTCTGACATAAACCCTTGAGTTAGTTGACTAAGAATTGGCATCACGTTCAGAATCATTTTCTGGAAGTGTTCGCGCTGATGACCGAACATATCAATACCGGCTTCAATTGAAGTATCGCCTTTCCCTTTATTACCTTTAATGTCATTTCGGTAAATGTCTGCACATATTTCTGCTATTTCTTTTGGGCCTTTAATTTTAGACGAGTAACGGTCAATTTTCGCCTGTAAAATAATGTCGAAATCGGACTCTCCTAAAGTCTTGTGGCCGAATTTAGTGATGGCCATAATCAATAGAGATGCTAATGAAGAGATGTCAGCACTCAGTTGTGATTTAATATTGCGTAAAGTCGGTTTGATTTCACAGATTTTCATCAGCTCAACAACCGTAGTTAATGACATAATACCAAATGAAACAAACGGATCGCTCGTACTATCAGCACGTTGAATAACCGATGTAATTCTGTTAGCTACCTCGCCAGCCTGAGTGTAGTTAGTAATTGGAGATATTCGAGCTGATTTTTCAGGATGCGCCAATGAAACGTAATTATATTTCGTTGAGCGATCCACCAATTCCAGACAGAACTTCATCCATTCAGCCAGTTCTTCATCATTTTTGGGGTCAATGAGGATTAGTGGTTGTTTTTTTAGTGCGGCTTGAAGAATAAGTAGTTTAAAATATGTTGTTTTGCCTGAGCCGGTTGTGCCAGTTATAAGCGTATGCAACGATAAAAGTTCTTCAGAAATTCCGATCCATTCGTTTTTTTTACCTAGCGCATGAATCCAGCCGAGGCCCATAAAATTTTTGGATGGTTTGGCTACAAATTTCTTTATGTCACGCTTTATCAACTCAGATGCCAGTTGACCCTCATTCTGGCCCCACTCAAAGCCTCTGCAAATAAGATAGCTGTCAGGCTCACGAATCATCTGTTCGATAAATGATTTCATGTCCATTACGAGTGGTTTTGGTTTTCGCTTCAGGCGGCGTTTGTGCGTATAAATATCCCATGCTGCCGGGAGACTACGAATACCATAAGCAGCCTGGACTGCAACTGAGAGGTAACAGGGTAGAGATGGCATGTTAAACAGTGTATTAACCCCGATAGTTGCGGCTATACCTGCTGTCCAACCAAGAGTCTCAAGGCCTTCAAAATTTGTGCGCCAACGTAAGTTATATTTCCACTCACTCATCTTTATCCACCATTTGATTATGCATTCGTTCACTATTAGGAAGAATGTAGTCAACACCGGTCTTTGAATAGAAATCAAAGTGCATCAGCATAATCTTCTGCAATTGAGTAATATCAATGCCGAGTTCATCCGCAATACGTCGCTTTAAGGCAACGCTTACGGCAATGACAGGCTCTCCAGAATAGGTTCGCTTCAGCATACCTTTTGAAATCATTTCATTGCATAAATCTGTAATGTTGTAATCTTTATCAGAAACATCAGTTAAAGCAGAGTAAAGCAGATCGTTAAACTTCCCATCCATCAGCAAGTCGATATCATTATTAAGTTCTTTTCTGAGATATAAGCACTTCTGAGTACGATGGAAATAATACTGGGCTGGGGCTTCCATAAACCTTTGCCATAACCAGTTGGAGTCCTGAAGCAGAGCATAATTACGCTCATCAAAATCTTTATCAATAGCAATGATTAAGTGGCCTGATTCAATGAAAAGATCGTCTGAGTGGTCGGTAACATATTTAACGAGAAATTCTTTGGCCGCTTCAAGACCAGATACGTATAGCTGACTAAATTTATCGTAAAATTTTACGTTAGCCGGTATGTTGGCCGAAGTATCCGCATGAGCCGAGTAACCAAAATCGTTATCAGCTTTCACGTCATCCTGCCACATGGAATCATAATCTTCGTAAATTGAATAATCATCAATTACCTCACCAGACTGAATGCCGGTATCGACAGCATCCTGGTGCAGCTGAATTTCCTTTAATGCCTGACGGGTAGGTGAGGGCTGGGTCTGATCCAATGCATCGCTTGAAGTTGGTTCGTTGCTATTATACGAGTTGATGATTGAATGAAACTCAAGGGTTTCGTTCAGAGTTTTATGGTTTGGTTCTTTTATAAGTGAACTGGGTACAGAGAACTCAATCTCTGTTTGTGCCGATGCCAGGGTTTCTTTGAGGGAAAGACGGCGCTTGGGTTCATTATTCTCCGACACTGGCTTTGGTTGATTATCTTTGAGCCCTTTTGATTCCCCGCTGCCCGCCAGCTCAGTTGTTGGTGAATTAGTGTCATCCAGACAATCTTTTTGATTTTTGGTACTGGTATTTCTTTCCTTTACACGATTGTAGTCCTCATCAGAAAGCAGATTGAGCTTATGCAGCAGTTCGTGGGCGTTTTCCGGCGTAACCTGTCGGTTTCCAAAAATACTCTCCAGTGGAGATTCCTGTTCATCAGCAATGATTGTTCCGCCCTGTAAAACTGAGCGGTCGACCTCATTCGGTATTCCGGTTGACGGAACCGGCTTCTGACCAATGTAGGGTTCGCTTTCGACGAGTTTTGGCTGGTTTGGCCTCCCGGTCAGGTATTCCACCCATTTACCTTCAATACGGATGCGGCTGCTGCATGGTAGAGGGTCAACAGTATCGACAAATAGTACTTCTGGAGATATCAGAAGGATGCAGCTCAACGCAACTTTAGGGTCTTTGCTTTCTCTTGAACTTTTATCATTCAAGATATGAGGGGCAATACGCCAGTATGCAGTGTCATCGTCCTGGTGAACGTTTGGTCGACAGAGATGATAACTTAGCATCAGGTCAGCCAGACTATTCTGGGTTTGTGGAATAACAGCGCCGGAGTTCCTAACGGTCTCAATAATATCCTTGACCGCAACACCCCAGACGATGAATACGCCATAGGTAGTCACCCATACAGGGCTTCCTGGCTTGTTGGGAATCCAATCTCCTTTTTTCAATCTATGGCGCATGGCATCAACTACACGCTGAACCGCAGGTACACCTGACTGGCTTGCACGAATCGCATCACCGGCGTACTGCCGCATATCATAGTTAACGGATGCTGAGTCGGCGGCCTTAATGGTAGTGAGGATCTTGTTTTTGACGTCCTGACCACTGATTTTTTCTGCATTGAGCTGCGCACTGGCATTCAGTGCCCGGGTCAATTCATTGAAAATATCATTCCCGCCGTTAAGAAGGTAAACATGCATTTCTTTTGGCATGATCATCAACAACATATTGCTCGTGCTGGAGGTATGCTGGCGGTGACGGCCTGGTTTCCATACAAGATAGTATCTTTTTACATTGTTCTCTTTTGCCCAGACATGGATTGGTTCATGGCCTGGAGGCCAGTGAATTTTCCCGTCTTCGTTCCATACTTCAAAATCGGTAAATGGTTTCCCGAGGTCATGAAGTAGCCCACCAGCTGCGACTGCAAGTCGCCATGCTAATGCACGATTTGATTTATGTACGGGAACCGCCATTGAATCAAACTCGATGTTTTTAGAACGCCGGATACACTGGAAACACACTTCCAATGAATGACGCAACAATCCGGTTGCAGCACGGTGATGATGGTTTTCGGATGCCGGGAAGAGGTGAACAAAGTTAGCGAAATTTATCAGCATAGGAAGAATAAGCTGATTAAACTCAGAGTCCCTAATATCCAGTTCTCGTTTAATCGCCATCACAAGTGGTTTCTGGTAATGACGTAATACGTACTCACCCGGTACTTGAGCCGGGAATCCGATTTCGCTTGCCGGATAGCGCATATTATCTCGTGATGAAATGAGTTTCCCGATTTCTTCATCTACTGACATATCGATTTCGTCACCGAATAGATCAGTGGTAGCCTTTTTGTTATCAGGCAAAAAAGTATTCAGAATATTTTTAATGTGTCTCAGCATTAAAAGATTTCTCCGGTTAAGTACCTTGTAAGTTAACCGATTGAGAAAAAAATCGTGCTGGAAAATGACGACGTTTTGTCTTCATAAAACATAACGTCAAGGGTGAGAAATTAAGATAATGACGTTGCTATCCAATTGGAGACTAAGCAATGAAATTGGCGAATAAAATTGTTTTGCCCCTGCTGGTGGTTATTACCGGCGTAATCACCAGCGGTTGCAGTGGGACAGGTAAGCCACAACGTACTTACCTCGACGAAACGCGCAATCTCCCCGCCAGGGCCGAGTACCCCTACCAGTATCAGTACTCCGAATCCTGGCGTGGTACAGAACGCGGTGGCGCGGCTATACGTTACCCTGGGTATGAGCATACGCTCGTGAGTCCGTATGCCATCAATGATCCATCCGGGAAGCGATATGTGGCACATGACAATTACACCCAGGTCTTGCTCACTTCAGTGGCAAACACAAAGTATGCCAATGGGCCGCGTGGCACGTTCACACAGACCCCAGCATTTTGCGGGGAAAATACCTTTCTCCTTCCTAATAACACACAGAACGCCAGTAGGGCTGAATACCTCCGTATCAAAGATAAATACTGCTCAACACCTGGCTATCGGTTAAGTGCCCACGAATTAAATGTGCTTTCCAGTGGTGAACCGGAAGAGCTGCGGAAATATCGAATTCAGATGCAGATCGATAACCAACAACCTAAGTCCTAATCCATCAAAATGCGAGGGTACAATGGATAAGCAAAGAAATGAAAAGTGCAGTTCTGGAAATAAAACAATTTTTGCCTGGGCCGGGGGAATCGTTGTTGTAATCGGAATGGTTTGGTTGATGGTAATTAGTTTTATCTCGTACAAAACCCAGGTGATGACCAATCAACTGCTGGATAAAATTAGTACATCGCTGGCCAAGAACCCCGCAGTTCAACAGGGAGTGAACGGAAATATTCAGGACGAAGTAAAGGGTGCTCTTAAGTCTATCGCCGACCAAAAGCTCGCGGAAGAACGAAAGGCACTCTATAAAGGCTGGGACAAAGCAAATAAAAATACTGATGGCCGTTATATCTATGGCGAGCCTGGCGCTCGGTTTTCGTTGATCAACTATGAAGATCTGGAGTGTCCATTCTGCAAACGCTTCAAAGAAACGCCGAAGTATATCGTTGATACCGCGACAGCCGGGGCTGTTAACTGGGAATGGCGTCATTACCCTATGTCATTCCATGAGCCGGTCGCATCGAAGGGCGCAGCTGTTGCTGAGTGTATTGCGGAGCAGAAAGGGCCGAGTGCTTTCTGGGCCGTTACTGATTATTGGTTTAACCATACTGAAACAAACGGTAAAGGTTTTAAGGATGCGGACAGCATCCCAGCACTGTTTGAGGTAGACCAGGCGAAATTTGATACCTGTATGGGCAGTACTGAAGTGATTAAGCGCATTAAGCAGGATATGGAGGCCGGTTCAGCTGCCGGTGTTGATGGTACACCAACCACGATTGTGCGTGATAATGTCACCGGTAAAGAAGTCTCTGTTGTAGGCGCACAGCCCTTCTCAAAATTCGTTGAAGTGATCCAGTCTATGGTTGTCGATTCTCAGAGAGACACATCAGGCGAAGCCTCACCAGCTCAACAAGATAAATAGAAATAAAAAAGAGCCCTGAATTAACCAGGGCTTTTTTTGTCAGATTATCACTACTGAAACATTTCGCTCAATACGACTTCGGTATTCTTCTAATAGCTCCATTAACGAAGTATTGATGTTTACAGATTTCTTGGTTCTGGTAATAGTTACGTACAGCAGATTAAGTTCGTCAATAATTACTTCCCGTGGCTTCTTCATCACAACGGCTTCTATAATGGATGGGAAGTCGTCATTGATGATGACATGGTCAAATTCCTTTCCCTTCGAGGTATGGGCTGTGGTAACAATTAAATCAGCTTCCTTTTCTGTTCTGGCTTCATTCATCCTCATGGTCTCAACCATCCCGGGGATATCAGCATAGACTTCCATTAACTTAATCGCCCGCACCATGTCCACGTCCTTGGTGGTTTCTGCGATCTCTAAAAAATTTGCCCAGTTCCCGTATTCCGTAGTGATACGGTTATTTTTAATAGCAGCAATGTTACCTGTTTTTAGCGCATGTAAATCAAGGAGCTCGTCGAGACGGTATTTTGAAATACCTCCATTCCACATCACCCGTTTGCCCCACATAATCGACTCGTAGGCAGATTGTATGACTCCCATGTAGGTGCGGCTGATGATGGCGTAAAAGTTTTGATCCTGTATCGCCGATGGCTCAACGATAGCATCAAGACTACCCAGGCCTACCAAGGGGAACGTTTCACCCTTCATTGACAGCACAACGTTGGCCAGTGCTGCAACAAGAGGCCCAAACCGGAATGACTTAGTCAGGCGCATAACCTGAGCCCCGTGGTCTTCAACAATCTCAAGGGCGTTTTCCGCACCGCGCCAGCGGTTTATCACTTGGTGCTGGTCGCCGACAAAAACTTTGCAGCAGTTGTTTCTAAGAACGATATCGATCGTTACCGGATTTGCGTCCTGCGATTCGTCGAAGAGAATGACATTGTAGAACTGGTCTAGGGCTGGGTTCGATAACTGGAACAACTTGAGGATGGTATTCGGTGAGCAATAGGCATCGTTGAGTGGGTCAGATTGCATTTGCCATGTACGTTTTGCTGCACGTAGCGCTTGATCCAACCTGCTTTGAGATATTTTATCGGTTTTACTTAAGTCTTTAAGTACGTGTTCAGTAGTAATTTCGTGTTCATCTGAATTCATGAAATGGGTAAGCCCATTTATTGCAAGCTTAACCACTCTCCAGTCATCTTCACCCATCATTGCGCGGTATTCGCTCACGGATATAAACTGTCTGTATTTATGAGCAAAGTGTTTGTACCGGGTCACGGCCAAACCATGAGATGTTTTACACTCGACGTTTTTTGGGAATTTCTTTTTTGCATCATCTTTAATAGCTTTATTAAAAACGATATAGAGAATTTTGAGTGAGGGGTTTGCATCCGCGAATTCTTTTAGTGTAAAGGTCTTACCAGACCCCGCGTATGCCTGTACTGAAACAATACTGCCAGGTGTAGGTTTGAAACCTATGATCACGTTCTGTTCATCAGTTACCGGCATCAGAATTACCTTTATGTTAGATATCGTTTCATAGTACCTTTTGACACGGCGCGAATGATTTAAAAATGGGGGCAAATTGTACCCATTTTTAAGAATACAAATTTATCTGTTCATGAGTAATACAATAAGATAGTACCATCAAACTATTACTGCGGCCCTCAACAGGAGGTAATCTATGTTTTATTTATCGTCCTTTGTCTGGATGTCAATCTGGAGTCTGATTTCGATTTACATCTATTACAAAGATAAAAAGGCCGCGACTGCTGGCGAGTACCGTGTGGATGAACTGACGCTGGATGCGCTCATTGTGCTGGGCGGGTGGCCAGGTTGTTTCATTGCTCAACGAATGTTTAAACACAAAACACGCAGTGCTTACCAACGTCGGTTCCGGGTTATCGTTGCGGTCTGGATAGTTCTTTACATCGGATTATGGAATTTTCTATGGGCGGGAAATAAAATATGAAGATGTAAAAAAACCGGCCAGAGCCGGTTTTTTTTACATCCATGATGGTTACATGAATGCCGGTAAAGTGGTTTGCACTGCGTGGGATGCGGCCATCATGCCATTGATAATGTCCGGTGAGTAGTACAGGGAGATCGCACCACCAACAGCAACCGCCAGTGACATCAGACTCTGACGTACAACAGCAGCTGCGAGACCAACCAGAACGATAAGACCGATCAGCACCTTACCCAGAGAACCCTGCATGTAATCAGAGATTTTGAGCCATACATCGTCAAAACCTGCCTGGGTTGAACCAGAAGCGTGAGCGGTAACAATGGCAAGAATCAGAATGCCGGTGATCACCAGCGGGGTTTTAAACTTCTCAAATTTGATAGCGTTCATTTAAACATCCTTAATAACGAGTTTTAATAATTTCGATCTTTGGATGTTCTCCAGCTATTTAACGAGTTTGAGCCGGGAACTTTATTAATATAAAATTTGTTTTGTTTGATTTCATTGTTAAAGCAGGGCGTTATACAATAGCAATGTGTGATATAAGGTGACATTTATCCGTGTCTATTAACATATATGAAAATCTGGATGAAAACTTCTTTTTGAGTATGAAAGCCAACTTTACTAGTGTCACATTTAAACGAGGTGGATATGTTGAAATCAGAGGTGTTGGTCAGTACGTTGACATCGTTGGGATTATTATTTTTTTCTACTTTTGCACAGGCTGATAATCCAACAGAAGTAATGCTACCGGCTGGTGGCGTTAGAGTCGTTGTCGGATTTTCACCTGAAGGGTCTGCACAGAAAGCAATACTGGATCTGATCAATTCAGCTCAGCAGGAAATCCGTATGGCGGCATACTCTTTTACGTCACCCGTAATTGCGAAAGCATTAATTAATGCTCACCGAAGGGGAGTAGATGTCAGGATCGTAGTTGACAAAGGGCAAAATAATAACCGATATGCAGTCTCGACTATGAATACAGTAGTTAACGCGGGCATTCCGTTACGGACGAATGATCAATTTCTTCTGCACCATGATAAGTATTTGTGTGTTGATAGGATATCTGTTGAAACCGGTAGTTATAATTACTCAAGTTCGGCTTTCAATAAAAATAGTGAAAATAGCCTTGTACTTTATAACGCACCAGATGTTACAGCGCTGTATCTGGCCCACTGGGAATCTCGTTGGACTGGTGGTGTGGATTACATACCTAATTATTGAATTTTAATCAGGGTTCGGGATGAACCCTGATTTTATCATTTAAGAAACGCTTCAAGTTCGTCCATATCCAGGTCGTTATAAAATGAACGCCAACCTTTACGGGCTAAATTCGGATGCAGCATTTTGATGTTGCTTAATGGCATAATGCTGCTTAGTCCCATTTTAATAAAGTATTCATATACCAGGCGGCTGTACCGGTCAAAATCGGTAAGCGGTCTCGACAGAAGGTATGCTGCCTCTGACATAGTCAATCCCTGTATATGCAACCTGTAACCCAGCAGACGGCTGCATGTATCGCGCATAACACCGCGTGTTAGCGGGAATAACTCATCACTTACAAGATGTTCAGGTAAGTGAGTTCTCGGGCACTGAACAGGATTTATACCCCTGATATAGCACTCATCATTCTCAAGGATACAAAACTGGGGTTCCGGGCCGGAAAAAGAGTTACCAAGAAAGCCGCAGGGATCGATCACGCCACCACCCTTAAGTGCTATCCATCCGTACTGAGTTTCAGTGACTTGGTATAACCCACGATCTCCTGGATTGATGCGTTCTTTGACCTTTTTTCGACGTGTTCCTATAGTAGCAGTTCCGGCAATTACGCCCTGATCTACCAGTGCTCGGCATACGATGTAGGATCTCGCCTCTGACCATTCAATCCAGGGTAAACCAATGTGGTAACTGGTCGAAACCAGCCTTAAGCCGTCGATGCATGAATCTGTCATGTAACTTCTCCCGAAAAAAAAGCGCACCAAAGATGCGCTCGTATTTTCAATTCAACAGTCAGGCTTTGGATTTTTTGGCCAACTTGTCCGTTTGCTTAGAAAGTTCCTTTTTTGTGAATTTGAGGGAATCGGTTCGTTTATCAGGATCGCCAACAGCCTGAAGAATCAACGAGTAGGAGTTTTCGCCATTGAGTACAAAGAGGTCGGTTGCCTGCGACCATGCCCCCTTGTTTTCAGAACGCTGTACCCGCAGGATATTTCCTGGGAGGAGTGAGACTGACCAACCTTTTTCATCAGAAAGGTATACGTTGACCTTACCTTTCGATGGTAACAAGAATACTTTTGATGAAAAGGTTGAATAAACGAATACCGTATTTTGTCCCTGCGAATTGTATTCAACAGTTTTAAAGTGCCCACTATAGTCCAGGTCAGCGCCAGTAAGCGCATTCTTCTCCTGAACAACAAACTGTTGGGCTGTATAGCCTTCTGATGCTGCTTTATAGTCTGACGTAGCAGTAGTTTTAGTGGGTTCCGTATAACCGAACTCAGCTGGGTCAATTTGATGGCCAGAGGTATCTTTAGTGATGTTTTCAACACCTGCAATATCACGTGTGGTAGGTGATGGCGGTGTTTGAACCGGGTTGGTCTGCGCCGCAGCGTGTTGATTTGGTTCTGCTGTAACTGGAGCTGAAGCCGGGGCTTCACTAGTGGCCCCAGATAGTGCTTTTTTAGCGATTTCCTGTGCAGGAGTTATCTCAACCGTTCCAGGTTGCTCTGCGTTTTGTGAAACCTCGCTACCGTCAGTAAACCCAGGTTCAGCCTTAATTGAGTCAACCAATGACTGCGTAGCAGGATCTGACTTAGATACAACTGGTGAATTTGCATCCGGGTTAGCTGGTGGCGTGGTTGTGGCCATTTTTAGCATCTGATCGCCAAGATTATCAGACGATGCAGGGGAAACACCGGCGCTATCTTGCTTTGTGACAGTAGGTTCACTTTTATCATCATCAGGGGGCGCTGATGCGGGTTCCTGTTCATTATTTGTGATAGGAAGTGTCAGTGTTGGCTGAGGCCCAGCCTCATCGGTATCAAGGTCATCGTCATCCACATCGATACCATGTTGTTTTGCAATATCCGGGTTAACGCTGATCCCACTCTTTGCAACTTCGACGATAGATAGGTTCGGTTCTTTGTCTGGTTTACCATTCATTAAAATAAATGCGCCTAATGTGCTTACCGCAAAGATACCGGCAACCAGGATACTCAAGGTTTTTTTAGAAAATCGCGCCTTAACACTGGGGGTTTCATCTCCAGCATTCTGCGCTGCGCGTTCGCGTAATTTCTCCTGGCCGTATTCAGCACTTGTGCCACGTTTTTCACTCGTCATTGAAAACCTCGTTGATCACTATTCGTTCTGGCCGAAGCCCCAACTCACGGTGTATATGAAAGTGAGCATGATATGGAAAGCCCCATAATCGCGTGAGATGGTTGCCCCGGAATTGATTAGGAAAATATGCTCTCGCGATAATAAACGGATTATATCTTGAGGGAGGTAGCTCTCGAAATTTTGCGGCCTGAAAACGACCGCAAAATGAGATGGTTTTCTTGAAAATAGATTTCTAGAGGTTACGGGTTCCTTTACAAATTGGGTAAGCCGAGCAACCATAGAAATAATTTCCATTCGACATTCTTCTAACCATTTTGCTATGGCAACGGGGACAGCTAGGTATGACATTAAGATCGTATATTTGATTCTCACCTGGACCAACATTTATTATCTCAGTGGCAGGCGGGGGGATTTCTTTATCCTTGATTATTTTCAGAAGTCTGGAACCATCGATAAGCGATAATGTTCCTTTAACATTTGCGCTAAGAGCGAATTCCCATGCATCCTGAGTAAAGAACCCAGAGGTGATGATATAACCCCGCTCATATGCATTGGCTTGCACTACACCGTAAATTTCGCGGACTACCGAGACTCCTACTTTGCTGGTTTTCCATAATTTGCACTGTACCATTTCGCGGCGACCATCTTTTTGCAGCAGAATGTCGACTCCGCCGTCAGCTCCTGTATTAGTCAGAGTTGCTTTGTAGCCATTGAGTTCGAAATGCAGTCTTATAATCTTTTCGAATTGCTCCCATGTCATATTCGAGAGAATTTTCTGGGAATCATTTCCATCCTGAATGGAGGAGTAAATTCGACGTACTTCAGCAAGTTGTACATTTTTTAGCAATGTTGCGACAAACATCATCATCGAAAGGGTTAGAGATGCGCCTCGAAGGATTTCAGGGAGTATGTTACTCACGCCTACAGCAAAACGATTCATTACGAGTGCTAGGTCATCAGTACTGCTTGCAATAAACTGATAATACAAATCGCCTGGAACGTACACATAATTAGTAAGAGAAAGAATATATAGCAAGCAGGAAATCGGGAAGCCGATATACCACCGGAAAAAATAGGTTTGCTGGCTAGCACCACTGTTTCTCCATGACTGGATATTAAAAATAACGCCGAAGACTTCCTTTCCTGTACGGGTCATCGACATCTGGAGAGACAATTGTGTAATAAAGAGGCCCGCAATGACCAACGGGCCATCATGTAGAAAGAATAAAGCTAATGACGCTAGCAGGAAAAAGCACCACTGGAATTTGGCGCATCGGGACATTCCTTTTGCTGCCAATTTTCTAAAAACCATATGGTCACCATTCATTCAGAATTAATTCTAAGAAAGGTGCGCCTCAGTATCCCATTACAGTTATCAATGAATACATCGTAAAACATGACTGATAAACAAATCAGGGCAAATGTATAAACGATGATTTCTTCAACATATGGAAAATCAGGGTAAATCGCACCTAAATAAATTGCTGACAGTACAAGATACCCACCCCACAATTGGAACAACCGTGGTCTTACTAACAACCATGTGAGTAACGCCAGTACCACTAAGTTTGCAATGCCTATGGCGTTGATCGTCTTTATGGAAGTGAGCGGCACAAAGTACAGAACGCAATAAACGCTACATATCAGAATCACAATGGCGTAAATCACAACACGCTGGAGTAGAGAGTTCATGGTTTCCTCATACACTTTACAGGCCTGTATAACAGAATACCACCGTGTAGCGATTGACGAAGCATATCAGTGTATCTAGTTAATCATTCTCATCTCCCTCACAAGCAATTTGGCTCGGCATCCAATAAGGATGATTTGAAGTCTTGACGTAACTGAACACCATTCTGCATGGAACGCTCGTTAAGTTCGCAACTATCATACTTCTGTCACTGTTTTCAAGGAATTCAGCGCCAGAAAGTTCATTTTCATTCCAGAGACCAGCATTAGAAAGGGTTGCCATCGCATCTGGAAGCGCGTTTATTGCCTTGGTTGCGGGAATTGGTAATTTATCCCGACTTCCACAACCCAGGATAAGGAAGCATAAAAGAACAGTCGTGATAGATTTCATTCTCTCTTCCTCATTTTGGTGTTGTGGGTATTAAAGAGGTCGATGGCTTCAGTTCCCGTGATGGGTATCCAGTAAGGAGGGATGGCTGGAGCCTCATAAAATGGAATTCTCCCGCAGCCTGCTACGGGTAGAGAACAAACAAACAGGATTTCGTCGAACTGGTTTTCAAGTGCCCACAACTGGCTGTACCCAACTAATCCATTTAATTTTGCTTCATGGTGAATTTTCAGAATCGAAAATACAGCCTTCGCAAAACCAAATGGTGGGTTACCAAAGCGTATTGGATCGATACCCAGCGATGTCAGTGCAGACTTCGATATATCATTAAACCTATTGAATAGCGCAGAGCCATGTTCATGGTCTGTTCTTAGGGCAAAAGGAATAGTATTGTCGGGGCTAATTAAGCATTGCTCTTTGAATTGACGGAAACCAGACACACGTTGGATATGGCATTCGACTGATCGCAGAAACAAATCAGGCACACAAAAATCATGAGCAGTAAAACCTTCGAATCCTTCATCGTTACAGAGCTGGTTTGTTAACCTGAACCACAATTGGTAGGCAGATAGTACCTCCTCGTAAGTGCTTCTGACCTCCACATTATTGGTTTTGTAAAAGGTTTCGATCATCATGACTGATTACCTTTGATGCGGCTGCTGTCGTTGTTTAATGGAACGGTCACCTGAATCCCCACGCGCCAGAAAGCCTAAATTGACGATCCTGAAATTTACTCGCCCTACGAGACTATCATGGGGAATGAGACCTCTGAGGTTCCTAGGTGTGCCAGGGGGATTGTCCCAGTAACGGGAATCAAGCGAATGGTCTCGGTTATCACCGGCCATAAAGTAGTATCCTTCGGGAATGATCCATTTCTTACCCGTTTTCACGTAGCCGATACGGTTATCTGTCTGGAAGATATAACTTTGACCGGCAGTGTCGGTATCTGCCTGGTATTGAGTAGTAAAACCATCTTTTTTAATCTGGTTTCCGTTTTGTTTACCGTTTATCGAGAAGATTTTCTCTTCGTTGTATGTGACGGTATCGCCAGGAATACCTAATACGCGTTTGACATAGTAAACGCCGGGAACAGAAGGGGCGTTAAAAACGAGTACGTCCCCACGCCTAATAGCGCGATGATCGAATAAACCACCTACACGCTGAGCGATAACCAAGTCTCCAGGTTTTATAGTTGGGTACATGGATTCTGTCGGGATCAGGAATACACCGCCGAGAAACTGAAAGGACACAATAACCGCAAGCGACAATGAGGAGGAAACTATCAACCAATGTTTTGGACGACGAGACCTTATCAGCTGATAAGAGAGGTAAAGTGCAGAGATGATAAAAACAATAATTAACGGTTTCATGGAGTTATATACCACGCTTAATATTTTTTGCGTAATTAGAGAGCGATTTACCCAAAAACAGGTATACGAGACAGGTGAAAAGGTAAACAAAATGGATGCTGGTGGTTTTTTGGGCTAAAGTGAAAAATTGGTTCGCCTGCCCACCAGCTAATGTGTAATTGAGTTGAACTGTTGGTTTTTCAGCATCGACATAAAAACTTCTAGTTTTCATGAAGGTTAACGGCTTGAAAAATACTTTATAACCAACTCGTGCATAAATTGTGCATGTTGTAATGGTTATTACCAACGGCACATAGAATGGAATAATTGTATTGAGCCAGCACAATAATGACCACACCAGCACTGAATCCAGTAGAAACCTGGCAATAGAGTTGGCCTGCGTTCTGCCCGCTACCACCATAATGGGTATAAATTTAACCATGAAATCCACCATAGTTATACTTGTTTACACCATCTTATAGACAGACAAATTTTCTCCGACTTTTTTTGAACGCAAAACGACCCCGAAAAACGGACATTATATGGTCAGGAATTTCGATAGTTTAAGAGAACATGGTAAATTTTTTCTATCGAAATTTGTGGAGAATTGAAATGAGCAGTGATGCCACTAAGATGGTTGAAGCCTTTGTTAAAGACCCATTAAGTTACGATAGATTTGGGCCAGAGCTTATTTCAAATCAAAAATGTGTCCTCAACATCAATGGGCATGAAATGTCAATTGATGAAGCAGTTAAGATGAGTGATATTGAAAAGTCGCTCTTAGATGAAATTTACCATCTCATAGACGCAATGACAAAAGCGGAAGTCAATTTCTCAAAGGGAAAAAAGAATCTTTTTCGTCGGATGTTCGATCATTTAACAGGTTCCGAAATCTTACGGAAAGCCCAGCTAGATATTTATAACAAAGTAGTTATGAAACTATGCGAACGGATACCTGATCATTTCAAAATGCTAACCGCTCATGCTGAAATCACGAAGGGTTTGGAGGCAATCTATGCGCAAGATATTCATCAGCTAGAGGTTTTCATAGATGTTGTTGAGTCATATCTGAAAAATAAGAACGAGTGTGACTATAGTGTCACAAGCAATGAATATATGGCAATTAACAGGCTACGGATAAGAGTTAATAACTTTCAGGGAGTTCTTGTTGGTTTAAAACTAAGTCAGGTTCAAGCACAAATGAGCTATGAAACAGCTGTCGATGTAAAAGATAGCCTTCGAGATATTAAAGATAATTTATTACCTATGTGGGAAGGGCAGGCTAAGAACATCAACGCCAGTGGTGTTTGTAGTGGTATTGATGAAGTGGCTCATGAAAAATTCAAGAAGCTGGTCAATAAATTAAATAAGAACATAAGGTGAGATAACATGAAGATCATAAATAGTATTGATATATTAGATGTCAAAGTGGCTAAGGAATTTGATAAATATGCTGTTGATGTAAGTATGGAATCATCAATAAAAGATGCAGTCAGATCTTTCCAGATTGGTGATATTGATGCCGCGCATAACTTTGGACGATTGGAGGACACTACTGATATTAATTATCTTGATAACCTCCTTCTCAGCGTCAGCTCATCATCTCAGGGCAAGAAGGGAGAGACTCTGAATGAGATTGTTGCACTGGCTCGTGAAGTCAGTAATGCAGTCGAACCAAGTTATCTTCAAAAGAAACTGTCACGGATACCGTATGTTGGGCCTTTCATAATGAAAGCCATCGGTCTTCATTTTAGTGCAATGTCAAGATTTGATTCAGTTAAAGGACAAATCGATATTTTAACCTCGGATATCGAAAGCATATCGGAGGGGTTGTTTGAAATGAATAAAAATATTGATGGAATGTATGACCAAGCTTTAACTAGTGTAAAAAATACAGGGGTTAACATTGTAGCTGCCTATTACATTCTGGAGAAGTTACAAACAGTTCAGGCTTCTATTCGTAAGGAACTAAAAAATCAGCCTGATAATACCATGCTGAGCATGGAAGCAATGAATATTGAACATCAAATCGCCCTCATAACAAAACGTCGAAATGACATGATCACGGAACAACAAAAGGCATTTGAAGACCTAAAGATGATGAAAATGATGAAGTTCAATAACCTCTCGATGGTAGACCAGTTTGAAACTATTATTAAAGTAACGATACCATCTTCTAAACGCAGCCATCTTATTATTGACCAGGCCGAAAGGAGTGATAAAAGCTCATTACTGATTCAGGCAATTGGTGATTCTGTAAATCAACAAGCCAGACGTCAAGCTTTGTTAGTAAAAGAGAGCAGTATTCGTGTAGCCAAAACAGCTAATCGTACTGTATATGATGTTGAGACAATTGATTACATATCAAACCAGATCAATGAGGCCGGTCGAGAAATTAAAAAAATCCACGACCGAGCCAAGACGCAACATACCCAGCTTGAAGCTCGCGCAGCGCAATGGAAGGAGAAGCGTTTTATGGTAGCAAAAGAACTGTCTTCCAAATAATAGTTAAATTTAGAGGATGTGCTATGGCTAGAATCAGAAAAAGTAATCCATATGATGATGTTGAGAATGCTATTAGACGGAAGCGTGATAGAGCTATATATTTTACCTTAGCTATATCTCTAATCTTCGCTATTATATTTCTAATATTATGGTTTTGTATTCCATCAGACATGCCAGTAGATGAGCAAGTCAAACAGGTTTCTGACGATATATTCAACATTCTACGCTCCAATGAGTTAGTTCCTGAAAATGCTTTTGATACGATTGGATCATTTATTTCCATATATGGAAGAGTTGGTGTGGGTGTATGTATATTGATTGTAATACTAGGGGCAATTATTAATGGGAATGGTTTACAACTTGAGATAATGACAAGTTGCATAGTATTGTTTGTAGGGTTTAATTTATTTATTGCTGCATTTGGTGATGAGCCTCATAATTATAAATACAATACCGACAAAATAAGTACTGCTATGAAAACTGGAGACTTGGACTCTTTGTATGAAATCTATGGAGACAGAGGGAGTTTACTAAGAAAGTCAGTTGAAAAAGCACTTGCAGATCCTAAACCAGCTACTGCAAAAAAACTGGGAGATATCGATGGCCTGTTACTCAGAGGTGTAATAATTACTGCTGAAAAAGTATCTGATAGCAATTATAAAAATCATCTTGGAAACTTGGTTTTGTTAATGCCTGAATATAAAGAGGATAGTGTCAAAGACAAAAACACACTGTTTGATTCACAACTTTATAAAGCTATTGATTACCATATTTATGACATTGGTTACAAGTCTGGTGCGCTTGCTTCAAATCCTCTTTCTGCTTGGAAGTCGGGAAATGATCTTAAATCCAATTATATTAAATATATTATAAAAAGTACTGCTCTAATATTTTTTATACTTGCCGTAATTTTTGTGGTGATTATACTGCTGACGGTTAGAAATGGCCGTAGGCTTACTTATTTGATAGAGTCTAATATTAAATATCTGTCGAAATAAAATAAAACGCCCTTAAGGGCGTTTTATTTTTGTGTGCTTATTTACCATCCGTTTCATCATCTACTTTCTGAGTCATGATTGGAGGCGGCGCTTCATTATCAATTTTCCTACGGCCTTCATCGCTGAAGAAGATTTTCCAGATAAAGTGCCCGACAAAAAGGATTCCGCATCCTATAATCAGCGCCCAGTCGAAAGTGTCAAATGGTCTGTTAAAATAATCAAACATATAGTTCTCCAGGGTAGAGTTCGTGACTAAGCCCGTTAAACGTTGTGTGGATAATTGCTCCACCAGACCGGGCAATGCAATTCATTGTTTTTTTCAGACCATCCGGCATCTATGAGTAATCTCTTCACAAAAAATGGCTGGTTTCTGAAGATATCTGTAGAAATTGATGTAGCTTTAATGACACTTCCTTTTTCACCAGGTTTTGTTGGTTTCTCGTAACGCGTTATACCGATATGCTGTAGACGTGACCTAATCGCGCCATCTGTCCTATTCATTTTCTTGGCAATCACTTCTATTGAACGATGCTCAGATAGAAGTGTAATTAAAAACTTATAGTTTCCACATACCCATTTGGCTGGTTTTTGTGGTTCTCTTTGGTTCCGTTCAGGCACTGATCTTTCCTTAATTTGTTGTGGTTTTTCACTATCACAATCAATGTCAGTTCTGGCCGGGTAATTTGAAATGGTTTTATCTGGTACGGTTTCATAGATAATTTCATTAAGCACTATATGCTTGCTCCACCAATCTGGGGCGGTAAGGTCGAATCCATCAATGTGCCAGCCGAATTCGATTAGTGGCAGGACATCAAGAAAACGTTTTTTTGATAATTTCGCAGAACTTATTTTTTTATTTAACCATATAACCGTACTAGATGAATCGTCTTCAGCGCCCACGGTAATCATTCCAAGCTCTATAAGTTGCTGAAGAGTGGATTGATGGCTTCTTAAGGTAAGCTCGGCAAGTGCCGTTTTACTGATACCATGTTGTATCGCCTTAAGTAAGACCCGAGTATCGTCAGGAGTCCACGGTTTACCGGTAATGAGGTGTGAAGATGTTTTCTTATGTAGCTGATCAGTATCCTCATCTTCGGGTACTAACAGGCTTGTGTTTCTTGTTCGCCACCATTCTGGAGAGTACAGAACATTTTCACCATTTATGCAGTGTGCTACCCATCCATTATCTAGCAGGGTTTTAAGAGTTATACCTGAAGCTGGTTCAGCCGGTGGCACTCTGATTGAAGAGTTAGGCTTGAGGGTAATTTCGTTAGGCTCGGAGAGATTTTCTCTTATGAGAAGGTATAAATCCAACTCGATACATCTTAACTGGATTATCCTTTCATTGTATCCAAGAATGGACGTAAGCGCTGCAAATGAGTAACCATCCTTAAGCCCTTTTATAAGCTTCAGATCTTCAGCTGGTGACCATGACGGTAATTTCTTCTTCATTCACTTGCCTTAGAGTGAACTAAATATTTCTGATATTACTTGTAAATCAATAATTCTTGAATCGAGAATGGGGGCGTTTTGAGGTGTATAAATCGCACTTAGACTCGACCATTTAGTATCCGTGGTTGAAGAGCTCCTCAACTCCAGCATTTACGACATCCTGGTTTCCAGGGATGTAACGTGGCCAGCCTTCTACCTCTTTGATGTTCTTAACGATAACTCCTTCGAAGCCAAATTGATCTGCCGATATATCAACAATATGGAATTCATCGTTGTTGGAGATCTCACACCAGTAATGACCGAACCCGCCATACATAGTGAATAACCCGCCGTCAGATTTCCCATCGCCACCTCTAATCACAGCTGATAACCCTTTGCTATGTGCCAGACGAGCTAATAGCAGACTGGCAAATAGGCATGTGCCCGTTGTGTCATCGGTATCACAGTCAGCGAGGATACCGTTCAGTAATGCCCGTGCTTCAGTCGCAACATCATTAATGAGGTTTTTCATCAGGGTTACTTATCGCAAATCGGTTTCAGGGGATTCTGCCAGACAGGCCGTAGCGTGACAATTTTTTATGACCCCAATAGGGGGCGAAATTAACGGGTCTTAGAATTTCGTCACCGATGAATGTTGCGTTAATCTTTTTTTATATAAAGAGGAGCTAACCATGAATAAAATGAAGTACAGTGCAGTATTGAATGAATGGAATTTTAAGTATGATTCTGCTGAAAGATTCGGTGACTCACACTTTCTTTATATCCATAATTTCATGAACGATCAGAGCCAGTTACTTGGTATTATCATAGCTGATTTTTTGAAGGTTCCTCAGATAGAACTTCTTCCTATTCAGACCGCCATAGATAACCTTGTAAGGTTATTAAAGGTTCAGACATCCAGGTCGTTAACGTCTGATGAGGGTGTTGATCTTGCTCAATTCCTCACTCAGTACCTCAGACAGACACAATCTTATGCTGCGGTTTCAAGTATGTGTCCGGTTGGTCAAAAGTTGAATTTTTTCCTGAACATCTACCCAAGAAAAGGTAATAAAGAGTTTTCTTTTCGATTATTCGCAATCACCACACTCAATGAAATTACAAGCGTGTCTGAATTTGTTGAAATGGCACATAGTACTCAACAAAGTGATCTGATTAATAATCCTGGTTATTTTGTTTGATTACTAAATAATTCCATATTGAAATCATTAACCATCACTTAACAGTGATGGTTTTTTGTTTTATTTCAATTATCTTTTTGTTCGATATGACTATCTGCTTTTTATAATCTGATTTCACTTACTATCATGCTGATACTACTAGGTAAAATGGTCGTGATGACTTTAATTCATGCTATTCCATTGAGATTTGTGTTTACAATCAATAAAAATATTGTTAATAAAATGTAATCCTTAACATAAATCAACATGGATATGGAACCTACACTACAATGGCAAAGAAAAACATACATCAGGAAGAGATTGTATTCGCGAAGAAACAGCTTGTTCTCCTTGCAACATTAAAAGGGAAGGTAAGTGAATTGATTCTAAAGTGGGAAGGGAACATTGGAGCTGAGACTCCTGACTATCATCTTTTAATGAACCAACTTGAGTCAGTAGAAAAGCAAATATTTTCTAAGATTGGTGCTTGGAAAAAGACATCTTTGCTTTGAGTGTCAGTGAAGAAAAACTTTATGAACAAACTTAATCCTCCTGCTTTATGTAATTCTTTTTTTACCAGGGATTTCTAGGAGAATCTTAGTCCATAACCCATCTGTCATAAAATCAATTATCGAGTCTGATATCATGGCTTTATTTGCAATTCTTTGAGCAGTGTAAATTGCCTGACTTTTATCTTCGATAAAGATGCCATGAGGCACTAGACTAACATTATCTTCGGTTTTCCTTGCCCACATGCGGAGGCGGTAATCTATTATGTATTCGTCATACTCTATCCACAGATGAGGTCGAATTATCTGGCCAGTTCCAGCCAACGTTACTTCTCCAACGATGCGCTGGTGCGGTATACAGAATCTATCTAGCAGGCAACTTACAACCATAGTATGACCATCACATTCGAGTGGAAGTACATCATATTTATGTAACAGCTCGCAGACATAAGCAACTTCAGGGGTTATGAACATTTACGGCCTCATATTAGACGGGGAGGGTGCTTAATTGGTCATTAAGCCTAAGTGATGATGGAGCCCAGTAGCCGGAACCGCACATCCACCGTTCACCAGGAAATGAAAAACCCTCTCTGATAAGAAACTCCCTAAGTTCGGTGCTGATGACATTCTCAACCTTTAAGATGTAGTTATTTGTCTCAGCTGCTTCTTTTAATTTCGAGAGTAACTGTCTGAAAAATCCTTTGCCTGGGGTCTTCACTGAAATGGTTGCGACTACCAGTACCGACGAACCGAGGTATGACATTTTTCCCGTCCGGGCACGGATGTATAACTCATCTACTAACTGAAGACCTTGAACCTTCATTGATTTTGAATGAAAGATGCTTTTTTTTGCTTCAACCATTAAGTGAGTGAATGATTGAAGGATCTTATTGATGTCTCTGTCATGACAACTCATATAATCACCAAATTAAATCAGCATAATAAATTGCACAGTGTATAGCGTAACTTTTCAATAAAGTTGATGCTTTGAAATAAAAGCAACAATACATAATCTTTGTGTCTTATTGGCTAAGGTTGTTATGTAATTATCAGAGGTTTTTAATCCTTTCTAAAGATGCTAGATATGCTTCATAGTTATCTCCAAATTTTTTCTTTGCCCGTCTTACTCTCATCTTTTCTGCCAGTTCACTCTTATGCTCGGTCTGGTATTTTTTATTGTTTTGGAGTTTTACACCTGCACCGGAACCGGCAGCATAATTTCTGTTTTTATCGCTAATGCACAACTTGCATTTACTTTTAAGGCCAAACTTACCCTTAAGTTCCTTACCGAATTCTTCGAAGGGTTTAACCTGATTGCATCCTTTACAGCGTTTGCACCCAGAGGGGAGATCTTCATTAGCCATGTCTAGTTCCAGTGGTTAAAGGTAATGAACTGCATTTTACTGCAAACAGGCACTTCCAACCATAAAATCGACTACTTAACCATAATTCAACATAAGGTTCATTAAGCGCACCAAGGTAAGGTGTTGATTGTTAAGGGTTTATCAGGGGGGTCTCTTGACTTGTTGGTATCCTCGGACTCAGGCTGTTACGTATCCTGTGACTAACTGAGCCCCGTCCGTGGTGACCAGTTAACAGATTCTCCAAGGAACCTTGTTAACGCTGCTTTAGCATACTGAGGCTTTGAGTAGTATCTGGGAAACCAGCCATCATAAGTTTGTGTGCCATTGCGCCGGTATTCTGGCCTGACTGACAGCTTACATCCATTACCATCAGTAGAAATACAAAAAGTGTACCCATCAACAGAATCAGAAGTAAGCAGAATGGATGTCATTGGGGATACCTCATTATTGAACTAACCAGAAACTACAATGGTGATCCGACATGGTTTCCTCGATTTTACCGACTGAGCTGTCATATAGCGATACCTTTTATTCTTAGGTTCTCTTGCAGTATTGGCTATCGATTGTCACAATTTAGTCTGGTGGCACTGGTTCATTTTTCGGGTGGTTTGTTACTTTTTCCGTTGGTGTTCCAGGGCTACCGACCTCTGCATGTACGTATACATCCCTCTTTCTCGTTTACCCCGCCAGATTTCAATCCGATAGAATCGTTCCTGTTTTACTCACTCGTAATTCACTTTTCATAGTCATTTTGTGGACATTAAACGTGCGCTACAGGTGCGCATTCCTTGCTTCAGGATGGCTTACTATCTAAAATGGCAGAGATTTTTGATACTTTTGAACATTTTAATGAGGTATATACCATGATGAACATCGCTTGTGATGACGGCTCAACGAACGTAAAACTTGCCTGGATTGAGAATGGTGAAATCAAAACTCATGTTTCGCAGAACGCCTTCCGCGAAGGCTGGGCTACTCCACTCGCATTTGGTGGTAAAACTATCTACAACTATCTCATTGATGGGCGGAAATTTACTCACGACATTGGTTCAACATCTGCAATTACAACAACGCATACCTCTTTCCAGTTCGACGCTGTAAGTCGCGTAGCAATTCATCATGCCCTTTTGACTTCCGGTCTTGAGCCACAGGATGTTGAACTTACAGTGACACTGCCGGTGGCCATGTTCTTCACGAGCGATGCGCAGTTGAACGAAGCTAATATTGAAAAGAAAAAGGCCAACGTTATGGGCCCAATAACCCTGAATAATGGCGAAACTTTTCATGTTGTAAAAGTTAACGTAATGCCTGAATCAGTACCTGCGGCTGAATATCTGATTGATCCTAAAACAACCACGCAGCTTACACGAACCCTGGTTGTCGATCTGGGGGGAACAACCCTAGACCTGGCCATCATTCAGGGGGCAATGGAGGGCATATCTGATATCTTTGGCAACAGCGATGTTGGCGTTTCACGAGTGACAAAAGCTGTTATGGCTGCGCTCCAGGATGCCCAGTCTCCAAGTAGTTATGCCATTGCGGATATCATCATTAAAAACCGTCATGATAGAGCGTTGATTGCTTCTGCGGTCAATGATCACTCTAAAATTGATGCCATCATTGACGTTATCGATTCTGAGTCGAAAAATCTGGCCGAAGCTGTTGCAGCTGATATACGTCGTCAGAACAGCGTCCACAAAATCATACTGGCCGGGGGCGGTGCTGAGCTCATCCATTCTCATATTGTCGAACTATTCCCTAAGCTGGATGTCATCAAAGCGCCTGACGCGCAGCTCGCGCTCGTCAAAGCAATGGCAAGCGTCTAAACGAGGTTATGTGATGGAAGAAGATAAACGTTTACTCGTCTGGCTCCGCCCCGGCAATAATCCAGAAGACGGTAAAGCTCTTGATATTATGGAGCGCTTACCCCGCCGATCCCGGGGGGAATTTTACCGTAAGGCACTGGTAATTGCGTCTGCCTTGCATGAGCTCGACCCTCGGTTAATAAATTTGCTGGCCGCACAAACCACGACATCGTTTAATGCCGAAACGCTGAGCAACATTCTGTCGCAAACGCTGGGCATTGCCGTTGAACGGAATTCTTCACCAGTGGAAACCCAGGCCACAGGTATCCGAGCAACAACCATCATTGATTCGGATAAGCCTGCTGAGCAGAAAGAACCAATTCCTAAACCCTCCCTGATGATGCAAACCCTCAAACGTTGAATCCGAACCGGCTACTAGTAGCCGGTTTACTCACCTTGCTCGGTTAACAAGCTGAGATAGATCCGCAACCCCTTATCCAGTGACTCTCTAATGGCATCTGCTGCTGCCCCTGCATCCCTGTTTGAAAGAGCGAGTTCAAGCGACGAGAAAAATATTGGCCATTTATCCTCCGAGTCAGATTCGAACGTGTAACTCAGAGTTGGCCACAGGTTAATCCACAGTTGGGTTACAATTTTGAAAAACTCAGGCAGACCGGCGTATATGTAAAGCTTCAGCCGCAGAGTGAGGTTTAGCTGGTGCGCCAGATAAACATCCCTACGTTCATATGCGGAACGCAGCTTTTGGCACAAAGACAGGCATTCTTCAAAGCCATTGGCATCCATTTTCAGTACGGCCTTTTCTGCCAGTTCTGGCTCAATCAATCGCCTCATTCTCATGTACTCGTTGAACTGCTCACTGGTGATGATGGGAACAAAAAAGGCATGTGATGGAGTCAAAGCAAGAGCACTACTGGCAGACAGACGTATCAGGCTTTCACGGACGGGCGTGACGCTCATTTTCATAGCATCGGCGATGTTTTTTGTTACCAACTTATCACCGGGCTTGAGGTAGCCGAGGATAAGGGCGCATTTAAGGCGATCTTCAACTCGTCTCGTTAAGCTAGGTCTGCCTGACGGAGAGTAACTAATTAGTTCCGGTAAATTCCCTGGGGTTTTTGAGGAAGCTTTTGTAATCATCAATCATATATCACTCATACTGAACTTTTTGACCACATAGAAAACAGAATATTTTTAATCACACTACATAGTAAGTAGATCCCTCTACCTACATATTTCAAATAGTTCCAGTATGCACATCCATAAACTGGCATCCGCCAGAACAGAGAAGGTAAACGGTTATCATTCGTTTTACTCTACCAGCATGTCTTACATTTTCAATAACGGATCTATTACTACCCATATTTTATGCTTAACAGAATCCATTATAGATGCATGGTTAATTCTTTCTAATGTGTTTGTTTGCTATTTGTGCAAGGTCGAAATATATTCAGCTTGTGCGTCAATGACATTAATCTTTGTGGATGTATAGGTCAGGTTGTCCGGTGTGTGTATACGAAATGTCTGAAATCAACCTTCCCTCAAAATCGTGCCAATCCCATTCCTTTTGAATTTTTTCTCCCATTAAAACACGATCCATCCTTTGAAGTTGCCAATCCATATAAATCAGTAAAAGAGCCATTTCTTCTTTTTCATTATTAGTCATGCCCTGCCCTAATTTATAAGCTTCTTTTGTGAGCTGATAGATCTGAACAGAGTTTTCAACAATGTATTTAAATATTTTTTCTACGCAGCCGGAAATGGCAATTGAATTTTGGCAATTAATGTCATTAACGAGTTCGCGTGTATCTATTTCCCAGTTCCTATATAAATCAATCTCTGCGGTATAATGTTGATTTGTGTTTAAAGGAATACCACCAAAGATTCGACAATAGAGTTCTACTGCATCGGCCTGTTCCAGGCAATTAGCCATGTAGGGAAAATCAGGCAACGTGGAATGAATCAATTGGAGATAAGCTAACCTCTGAACAACCTTTTCATATGGCTGGTTAGTTTCTACGCCATAGAACATGTCTTTATTGATGTCATAACGATGAGTGATCCTGATCTTCGCCATTGCTAGCCTCTTAATTCAGATAATTGATATCAGCATCGTCCGCACGTGCGGCATTACCAGCTACTAGCTGAGCGCATTTTGCAACGCGGACTGAGTGGTCAAGGTTGACCTTGTCGAATTCAGCCTTCAGTTGCTCATCTGGCTTAGCTTCGTTAACAGTTACCAGAATCCGACTAGCATACTCGCTACCCTTGGCTTGATTGCCTACCATCTTACCCAGTACACGGCCAGCTTTTGATTTCGCTTCAGTCAAACGTTCCTCGCCATTTTCGAGGTAGTCTTTACATGCGATAACAGCAGCAATCTCGGAAGCATGAACTTTCATCACGTCATTCAGTTCGTCACGAGATGGAGAGCTTTCCGCTGATATTGCGAAACTTGATGCATTAATTGCAAATAAACAAACAACCGCATTTAATATTATTTTTCTCATCACAGGTTTCCTTTTTATTGGTTACGAGGCAATGCTGCTTCAGACAGCTGGTAATTCAATATTGATAAGTAGGCCAGAGGTATAGTTGCTGCCGGGATTAACCATTCATACCTGAGCGAAAAGTATGACCACGAAAGTAAAACAACACCAGAGATAGCTGAAAATGCGAACAACGGCCCAATATTCATAAAAGTACTTTTACAAATGACTGGTATACTTTTCAGCAGAGAACCTTTACACCGCGTAACTGTTGGTATGAATAAAACGAGCATTGGCGTAGCGATAAATACGCTCAAAGTGGCAAGGGCGTACATATTGAAATACACTATTAGGTTGGAGTAAGCCAGACTAATGCTTGTTAATGTTGGTTGTTTATATTCAACATGGTTGGTTTCACCCGCAACCGCTGAAGCAATCATAAATTTGACTAACCACAATATTACGATCATTAGTACGGTCAGGAATAATGCATAAACTAACACAACGATAAAGTTGCGTAGTTCTTCCCAGATATTCAATCTTAGCTCTGAGCTTTGATATCGGCATAAGATAGCCGTAAGGTAGAGGGTGAGTACAACTGGCTGTAAGATAAAAAATGCAAGCCCCTCCATTGTCACATTTTTCATGATGAGTGTCAGGAGTCCACCACCAGCAATTATCGGCAAGAATATTGCCAAAATACCATGAAGAGATGCCATTGTTTTCATGGAGGACAACATTATTTGTTTGGTATCTTCGAAAGATAATTTATTGATGAGAAATGCTGACATTGTGTTTCCTCTTCATGTAGTTGGCTCAATTGTCGCATGTTGAAAAATTTGAATAGCATTTAACATCGACAAACTGACGGCTTTTTCTCTATCTCATTTTTTCTGTTCAGTTACGGGTGACGAAATTAACTCGACCAGCTCTTCCTTTCCCCACTATTCATGGGCATCAACGGAGAAAAGTTTTATGGATTCTGCGGTTCCTTCAAAGGCGTTGTCATAGCAACCCAGAATATTGATGTCGTAACCGGGCCCAGCTTCTCGGGTTAAAAGATGCTCCTTTGCGCTCCCTGGCAGTATTGCTATCAAGCGTCCTCCCGGTTTCAGGAATCTCATCGCATGTTGAAAATGTGCAATCCAGCGTGAGTCACTAAATGGAGGATTCATCAGAATTCTTTCAAACAAGCCGGTATTTTCAGGCTTGACCAATAGAAAATCATTAAGGGTGACGTTCCAGCGCAGGCCAGTAATTGCAACAGCTGCGGGGTGTATATCAAAACCAGTAACATCCACCCCCTCTGGTAACCCTTTCAGTAGCGCACCAAGACCGATATTCGGTTCCAGCAAACGCATACCTGAAGCCACCATACATTCATCAATTGCTCGTTTCTGGAGTTCTCCGACCGTTGCATAGAACTGGTGCGTATAGCGGTCAGGTATAGAACCATGTAATGCCAGAAGTTTGAATGCTTCAACGGGGCTAAAGTCAAAGTCATATACTTCTCTATATCTTCTGACAGCACCCAATGACTCCCATATGTTCACCAGTTCTTTTTTCTCACTAACAGACTGGTTGTCCCGCAGGATAAAAGTGTGCGGCCCCGGTGACAGGTGTTTGCCCGCGTTCAAATGGTCAGTGGCATATGATATTAAGGAGTTAACAGCAGAGAATGATATCAACTGCGACCGATATTCATTGGTTTTTACAGTTCTTGCGGAGTTATGGCTGGTGGTGTATCGGCGATCGAGAGGAATGCAGCCTGGCATTAAATGGGATAGTACCAGATTGAGATTGTCACAAGTTTCCTCCTCAATCAGGATATGCACATTGCCGTTAATAAACCCCTTCACTTTAAGACTATCGTTATCAATACTTACCCATTCGCCAGGGTTACTCATCATGTACTCTTTGACCGCAGCCGAATTCACATCCTCAGCACCGCTTCGTCCATACATCAGTCCAATAACCTTACGAAGGTCATTAAAATAGTTGAGATAGTCATAGGATCTGCGGTTATCTCTACTTGGTAAGCAGCTGGCTATGATGAGTTTGTTGCTGAAGCCCTGGGCACGGTTAGTCTTATGCAGAGCGGAGAGCTTTTCAAACACACCATGAACCATCTGGGCGAAGTAGTCTTTTTTCTCTTCATTCAATGCGAATGCGGTAGAAAAGATACTTTCTTCGTTGAAGGGTACAGGCTTAAGCTTCTCAAAATTTGATTCTGATGATTTTCGCCATGCCCTTAATCCTTCGTTCCAGTCATCGTATCTTTCGGTGGGCATAAATGGTTTTACGCCGGTCAGATCGAGCAGCTTTTGCCAGTACTTTTCATCGAGAGCACAGCGGGCCCGTTCTATACAGAACAAATTTTCTACAGCCAGCGTATATTTGATGGAATTGTCACAAGAATCACAGAACATGCGCCATGCTTCATCATGCCGGTTCCGCATCACTGCATCATACATGGCCTGCATGTGCTTCAGTGTTGTGTTGTATTCCACCAGCAGATCGCGCATGGCATTTAGTTTTTGAAAGCCGTCATGTTCAATGAGGCCACTTTGACTGTCTACGGGATTAGCATAAAGGCTGAGGACGTCTGATTCATTTTCATCGTTATTCGCTAATACAGCTGTCGGTAGGTTCATCAGATTTCTCCAAATAGAGAAATTATGAGACAGGTATGGCAGGTGACGAAGCAAATCGACGAACTACATAAGCCGGGATATTTGGGGATACCGTGAAGTACATAGCACGGCGGAAGTCCAAAAAAAGAGACCCCAGTAAGGGGTCTTAAATGAGGTATATATAACTATCAGATCACAGAGCCCGAAGCAGACTACTCAACGTCCTGAATTTCAGGAAGCTTCAACCCTTTCGGATAGAAGATTGTATGAACAGTCAGGTCAGCCAGGAACGTAGATTTGATAATTAATTTTATTATAGGGTTAATACTATCCCAAGAATCGGGCGAATTCCAGATAGTGGCATCACAGCTTTCAGGATACTGGTTAACTCCAGGAGCATGGCCAGCCGTGCAGCGCATTGGGTCGGTTGATTCATGCTCGCATTTAGGGCAAATATAGCGCCGCAGCTGGTGTTCACCTAGGTCTTGGTCAAAATCGTGAGGAGTTTCCCAGCAATGAACATCTTCAAGCTCAGGTAGCCTGGACGGAGTGTAAAAAGCCCACGGCACTTCCGTACCTCGCAGTACCTCAAGTGCGTGTATCACCCGCTCAGGCTCGATTTTAAGCACGTCACTGTATGCTTCTATTCGATCACGTAACAGGCTGGCCATTACAGAGATTGTATGGATATCGATACCGGCTGCTTGAGCGTCCCTTTCCAGCTGCTCAATAACGACATCAATACTTGCTGGTGGTGCAGACATAAATAACTGCGTTGCGGCTTCTTGTCGTGACATATACGAAGGTTCCTTCGGTTACCGGTGACAGTAACCGATATTTTCCCCTCGCTACAGCTGGTCACGAATTTTTTCAGCTTGTACATCGGATACCAGAACACAATCACCTGTTGCAGAATTACAAACGTAATATTTTCCGTCCTGATGCTGCTGTAATTTCAGTTTTGTACCCGTAAGTGACACTGTAACGCCACTTGCTTCAAACTGCCCTTTGTTGGTGATGAAAAAGTTGTTTTTTGCGAGGGTTCCGGCTTTCAAATCAACGCCTCTGATCACTTCACCCAGGTCCCATTCGTTCATTACTGAGCGTTGTTTATGGATCAAGGAGCCAAGACAGACAAACACCACGACACTGATTGCAGCAAGACCCATAAGGTTTTTAAACGAATGGTGGGCTTTCAGGTCAAGCGTCTTCGCTTCTACCAGCTGCTCGGACGTTAACTGGACAGCTCGATTGTTACGCGAAGGACGTTTACGTTGGTTAGCAGTCATGGTTCACCTCTGTTTGAAGGAGAGATAATTTTAAACCTGCCAGTATATAAGCGATCTGAATTGGGTGAAGCGAATCATCAATGCTCATGGCCAGTCTACCCTTCTGATTGGTATCTACGGCTTTGCTGCCTCGGTACTGGTATCCATATCTCTTCCTGGCAAGTTCCAGGCCAGCCAGCATGTACTGGACTTGCTGTAACGATAATGAATCAATTTGCAGAGACTTGAGCCTGTTTTTTTGCTGGCACAGACCAAATAACTCCCTCGACTCGAAATCGTCGGGGTAAGAGTGTAGTAACCCATCAACTGAGCAGGCATTCAACTTATCGAATTCACGTTCAATACCCTCGACCGAGAAATGTCGGTCTCGAACGGACTCGACTCTACATTTGCTGAGCTGGCCATCTGGTGTGGCTACAAATATAGTTGCGCCTTCGGTCAGGTCTCCAGTCCAGTTTGTATGATTAGTCATATACGCTCCGTAATGGGCCTACTAAACAATATTATCACGGCTGAATATTTGACGAAGCAGTGCGCGATACGCGCCATGATAATGTTAAATTAGTCGTTTATTTGATAGCACCATTTTTCTCTGAATACTGTTCAAACCAGAAAACAATGGGTTTCTCTACAATGCTTATCTGGCCGAATCTTTCTGCCGTTCTGAAATTCATACTACTCTTCCGTGCCCTTTCAACCTGTAAACTTATTTGTTTGCGGAACATTTCCAGTGAATATGTTGTTTTGAGCAGATTGCAGGGCGCACAGGCTGGGAAAAGATTTTCTAAGCAGTTGGCACTTTCATTAAACACTTCACCGGTAGCCTTAAGCTTAAATTTCCCTCTGGCCGCAGCTTGCATATCCTGGACGGATTTCCTTAGCACAGGTTCTACGTGATCAGCGTGCCAACCTTTTTCTTTCAGTACCTCGCCACAATATGCACATCGACCACCAAATTTAGCCCTCAGTACTATTCTTTGTTTTTTTGACAGAGACATAATAAATTCCTTGTGGAACTAAGAGAATCGGCCATCGTCTATTGATTCAGCGATGTTGACTGCCAGGGCGTTATCGTCCAAGCCTGACAACGTTTCATAGCGAAAGACAGGAATGTGAGTTCTTTTAAAAAGGGCAATAATGAACTCTCCTTCAGGCTGAGCGCTGATAGCATCTTCATTGATCATTGCTAGCACTAGTTCCCCGGTATGCGCATCGGAGAGAACAAAATCGAACACGAATTCATCTGCGTACTGTTGCGCCTGAAGTACGTCAACCGGGGCAACCGGTTCATCTTCGAGCTCCAGCTCTACTAAGTCCCGGGCAAGCACCTGGGGTGCGATAATGTACTGACCATTGAACACCGCACTCAAGCGCACATAAAGATCCATCAGGACTTTTGGCAATATCGAATTTTTTTTGATGAAGTACTCGCTCAACCCATCAAGTGCGGCGTTCTCGTCGGCATCGGCATTAATATCTGCCTGCTGATCATGCTCGTCCAAAGGTTGCTGAGTTTGTTGTTGTTCTCGTTTTGTTCGACTCGCGTAGATAAGTATGAAAGCTGCAAAGCACACAAATGTCAGAAATATTGCGAGAGCGATTATATATTTTAGAGTCATGGGTTCATTCCTATAGTCTGGAGATACTCAGGCTCCTTGAACTTCATATTTTCGGGTATATGCCGCATCACCTTTTTGATGTATGGTTGTTCAATTCTCTTAAGCGTATCTAATTGAGATTGATAATCCTTAGTTCTCAAATCATGCTCAGCACCCAGTTGTCCTAATAACGTCTGAAGTTTCTTTAAGGCTTTGCTGCACTGCACTTCGGCATTATCCAGCTTTTCAATATTTAACCAGGAGAGAATATCGATAACAGGATTTATAGTCAGATCGACAAACAGATCAAGCGTGTCATCTGGTAAATTTGAATCAATAGGTGATTGCCGGGCAGGCATTTCATCTGCTAATCGCTTAAGCGCACCCATAGCTCTCTTTAACGAACTACTCGCAGAGGATGTGTCTATTGCTGAAAGTATGGATATTGCTTTACTGGTAGTAACCATATCCAGAAATTCAGTTGTGGAAGCACTATTACATTCATCCTTTGCTGTTTTTAATAGTTCACGGGCATTTTCTGCAAGTTTGAGTCGTCTGCCTGACTCGTTATATTTTATCTGAGCTTCTTTCCAGCAGTTGACTAGATGCTGATAAATCTCACAATCTGGTGATTTCGAAATTTCTTCCAACGAGGACATAACTACGTATTGAAGAAAGATGCTCCTGCATTTTGGCAGCAGCAGGTTAAGATGCAATTCACATTCGTTCAGCTTTTTTCGCGCCGGTGTCTCTCTGAAGAGACCAATAAATAGCGCCCACAATGAAAACTGACGATCTCTTGTCTCTTTAACCAACTCTTTAACTGCCAGGGCTCGGGCAATGTTAGCATTTTCAACCTGGCGTGATAACTCTTGGAGTTCTGTAGCTGTAATCATCTCTCAGCCCTTTAATGGAAGGTTTTTTCTGGTTGTTTGGCTTCTGCCGCGACACCTTGTTGTTCGTCTGACGGCGTTGTGATGAGTCCTGGGCTTTCACCCCCGAGGGCTTTTATCATTGTGTCCAGAACCTCCATAACAACAGAGGTAAACAAAACGAAATCGGCATCAAATCTTTGGGCGTGATCTTCTGGCGAAATGTCATCGTTCTGTTCAATAAGTTCTTCCGTAAAGGTCAGTCGTGAAAAGATGAAATTGTCATTCAGGATGAAAAACATCTGGTTCATCCAGCCCAGTGCAACCTTTGTCACAAGCTTTCCGGCCTCGATGTGATGAGCGATCTCATCACATATCAAATCCTGGCGTTTTGTTGTAACGACCCCCCCGTTTTCGAGCACATCTTTGAGCGTGGCTTCGTCGCATAAAGCTAGGCCAGGCGGCAGACTTCCTGTTTTGACCCACTCTGTTAACGTCAGTTCTACCGGCGTTTCCAGCGTGAATGGGATAATTGGAAGTGAGCCAATAGTTTTACGTAGCAAAGCTGTTACATCATCTGCTTTTTTATGGCTGGTGGTCTCAACAAGCAGTAGACGTGATTTAGTATCCACCCAAATGTTTGTAGTGCTGTATTTGCTGAAAGCCTTTGGTATGAGCTCAGCGAGCACGGCATCGTTGACGGCCTGGATCTCCATTTTCTTTAGCCTGCGGTTTTGCTCTTTCTCCAGTTTCTGAACCCGGGTTCGCACAATTTCTTTGATGGTCGCGGGAGGAAGTATTTTCGATTCGTGCTTAACAGTCAGAAGAATGAGATTATTCGACTCATGCTTTAACAGCTCGACATCTTCACCCAATGGCGGGATCCATCCTGACCGTGCCATATCATTAGGCCCGCAGGGAGTGTATTTCAACTCACTTAACTGTTCATCCAGCTTGTCTAATTCCAGAGCTTTTTGGATGCGGTAGACTACAAGGCTTTTGGGTTTAAATTGGCTCATCGTGGCCCTCAGCTGTTGCTTGATTAATTTTAATAAGGTCAGAGACACGCTCGCGGATCACGACACACTCCCAGTAAGTTAGAGGCTTAGAGCTCAGCACTTGTTTAAACTGCGCCACGGCAATATCAGGTGCTGTCCGATATTGTTCGGCGATATCCTGACAAAATTTCTCAGTCTCTGGGTTATGCAGCTTTTCAGAACAATGGAAGCGTTTCATGCCGCAGCTCCCTTTTTCGAGTTATCCGCTAATTTGACCGCGAAGATTTCTGAAGCTTTTTTCCCATCCCCGCTGCCTTTAAATATGCTTCTCCGGGCAGTCACACCATGAATAGCGAAGGCTTGATAAAGCTCACGAATATCAGGCGCATCGTGGCATGATGCGATGACATGAACCCCGCGTTCAGGCAGCAACTGGAGCAGTTTGGTAAGCTCAATCTGCATAGCGGGTGTAAAACCGCTGGCATGGTAAGCCGTGAATCTGCCGGGATTAACATATGGTGGGTCGCAATACACCACATCACCCGGGCGGGCCATTGATAGCGTGGTCTGGAAGCTGGCGCAAAGTAAAGTTGCTGAGGACATTTTCTCAGCCATTGCGTATAACTCTGTCTCTGGGAGATAGGGGTTGGCGTAATAACCCCAGGGGACGTTAAAGATGCCTTTCCGGTTGTATCGGCATAGTCCGCGATGGCCAAACCTATTCAGATAGATAAACAGAGCAGCTTGAGTGTCACTTGCACTATCATGATTATTGAACTGGCTTCGCAGCTCATAATAGGCGTCCTCAGAACGCCCGAGACAGTAAAGGCGTTTAAGCTCAGAAAGTACCTTTTCAGGCGACTTAAAAATACTCTGGTATGTATCGATCAGGTCGCTATTAATATCGGCCAAAATGTATTCTGGGTAATTCGTATTCATCATTACAGCGCCTGAACCGCCAAAGGGCTCAATAAGCCGACCACCTTTCGGTAGTACATGCTTAAGACTTGCCATAATGTTGTGTTTGGCTCCTACCCACTTCAGAACGCTTTTCATTTCATTCTGGCTCCAGAATATTAGGACGCAGTGATCGCGACCAATGGGAGCGAGATGGCATATAGCCATCCCGTCAGGAAGCTTGTTTTAACGTTATCACGCCCATGAAATTGGCTATTTCGAAAAGGCCGACAAAACGAGAGCGTTTTGTCAGACACGGACAGGCATGATGATGTCGTAATTGTTTTTGTTTACTGAAATCAATATGCCGGTCGTTGTATCACGCAAAGCAATCTGTGCGGCTTCTCCTTCTTCCGAACACGCCCCCAGGCTTGCCAGTGATTCCAGGAGGTAATCGGCATTCATACCGATATCAACAATTGTTTCGGGCTCGCCTGCCTCTTTCGCAATGTCCATCACCTCTTTGCAACTGATTGCATTTGAGCCGGGCGACTTAAGCTGTAGGGCGTTGTCTTTGAATGACATCACACAAACACTGGTGTTGTTTGGCGAGCCCTCTTTAAGCAATGGGGTTGCGCGTTTTAGTGCGGTGGTGAGTTCAGAAGGATCAACCTTAAACAGTTCAGTATTTTTGGCTACCGTGCTGGCCACGCGCTTCCAGTCCGGGTAACGGCCATCGACAAGATTTGAAATGACTGTATGGCTTCCGAGCGTAAATGTCAGGTTACGGTTGCTGTAGTCAATTTTGAATTGACCCTGGCTACCGCTCAGGATTTTATGGAGCACGGGGAAAACCCCGTTGGGTAAAATCACACCTGCATTCGTGTTACTGATAGAGGTAGGAGCTGTCGGAGATTGAATCTCATCGCCCACGTCATCGCTGAAGTCGATATCATGAGAACTGACGGCCATACGATGTCCATCAGTGGCTACAGCAATAAATTGGCCATTATCGATACCGAGGTAGACCCCATTCATATAAAAGCGGACATCGTTCTGAGCCGCAGCGTGGCTGACACGCTTGATAATCTGACTCAGCATCTGCGTTGGAAAGTAAACGCTGTAATTATGTTCCAGCGTCTCAGCCTGAATTTCGGGTATATGGTCTAAGCAAACCGGGATGTTATAGGAGTTTTTGTCGGTGCGAATGACAAGATGGTTTTTTGCCGCATGGAAGCGGACGTTAATTTCATCTTCGCCGCGCATGTTGCGGATTAAAGAAAAGAGTTGTGTTGCAGGTACTGATACGTCCATATCACCATTGCCCCCCGATACCGTCCCTTTACTGGTAATTTGGGCAGAGTTTAAGTCAATGCCAAGGGCAGAAAGACAATCCCCACGTAACCGCAGCGTGATCATCTCCAGTACTTTCATTGCAGGAGACCGGCGAATAACCATACACGGCATTTCGATAATTTTGAGAAGTGCTTCAGCAGAAATATCAAACCCTGGAAGCTCTTTAAATGATAAGCGTCTTGCCTTTGGTTGAACTGCGTCTATTGTAGATGCGTCTGTCATTTTACTGTCTCCCATAATTATCCGTGTTAAATTAATCGTACCCCCGGTCAATCAAGTGACGAATAGCAAATTATGAAAAAATGAAGTTTATTTGTGGTGACGGCGATAACCTAATTCAAACGCGAACTGCCATTGGTATTCATTTAAAGCACATCCAAGAGATGTGATGGCCTCAACAATTTCCTTTATAATGAGGTTGCCTGAATTCAATCTGTACTCGTAGTACCAACCTATATCAAATGCGATAAGCTGGAGGCGGAAAAGATGGATCTGAGGAACGTAACCAGTAACGCCGCTAAGCGCTTTTATATAAATGAGTTCCCCTTCCATTTCTGATAGAAAAACCATGTCAAGAATATTGGACGCGAAATTCGTCATGGTGAACATAAATTGAGCCTCTTTATTGAGCCTCGCGTAACACATCGGATGCCTTAAAGTAGCCGAGTCGGTGCATCATTTTATTGATCTGACCTACTTTGCCATCAGACCCTTCATACTTACTCAACCGGTGAAGTAAGATACGCATGGACATCAACACACTGTCTGATGCGTTATCACCACGGGTAAGTAGTTTATCAGTACTATCTGAGTATGACCCCGTAAGTGCCGCGCTCACCAAATCACCGGCAATAGCATCCGGGTGGCACAATGCCATCAAACCGATAATCAATGCCTGCCGATTAAGTTCCGTTTCTGTCAGGCCTGTTTTTGAAGTGAGTTCTGCTAGTAAATTATCAGTGCTCATTATCATGCTCCTTTTGCTTATGTTCTCCCGGTTGAATGGCGGAAGAGTCTTTACTACTGCGTGAAAATACATCCGCGACCAGAAATTTAGCTTTCTCTGAAGGACTCATAAATTTCCAGAGTTCATCAGGATATTCATCGTCATGCTTTTCAGATTTTTTCAATCGGGAGATTCCTTTTAATTTTGCAGCCATGCGGCTCCGTCCATACGGACGGATTGGCATTGTAAAATTTTGCTGCGAACTATCAATCAGACCAGTAAAGTGACGACCCATATAAATACCTCTAAGTGCAGTAGTTATTTTTTCCCGATTCAAAGCTCCGCCTTTAACGTCATACTACGGGATAGCATTACTGCAACGAAATATTCAGGGATTGTTTACGGCGTTTTGAAGGTGTTATCCATTACCGTTTTACTTCTCGCTACCCAGTCGTTTGCATCACTGCAATTGATGTTTGACGCTACGACCTGACGGGCGGATGTATAGATTGGACTTGCATAACCACCATTCCCGGCAACTACCAGACGGATACTGTTGAGATATGCGTAAACAGGATCCTGTAGGATTGTAGAATCGATGGATGCCTGCTGTTTACAGCTATCGCTACGCATCTTTACTACATCAGTTGCGACCATGACGCATTCAGGACATTCATTTTTAAGCTGAATGAACTGAGTTGGTGTCTGCCCCGCTGCCGGACTTCCATCTGCTCTAAGAGGAATATTGGCTTCAGCAATATTGATGCAGAAAGTCGATCCCGCAATTAGCGCCAGCAATAATTTCGTTTTCATATAACCTCGCCTTATTTAATTCAGATTTATCGAACTGAGCTTACTGCTTTAAGTGGTGAGTAAGAAAAAAAAAGGGTGACAAAACGGGGGGTGTTTTTTAACCTTAATCATATCCCATATGATTAGGTTGATTATGAACAATGCCAATATGCAGGGAGATGGTACTGAACATCGCCTGGAGCGCTTTTCCCGTATTCAGAAGGATGCGTTGGTACTTCTTCTTTTGTGCAAAGAAAAAGGCACTGCGATAGTGCCATTCACCAGGTTGCTGGGGTTTATTAACTCTGTTCCAGACAGCCAGGATGTAGCTGAGCCCAACCTACGTAAGTCACTCAAAACATTGCAGCAAAATGGCTATGTATGGAAGTACCGGAACAAAAACGATCTTACAGTTTCATTTGAGTTAACTTCATCAGGAGAACTCCAGGCAACTTCATTTCGGGTGCGAAGATTAGAGGCATGGGGCCAGGCAGACGAGTAAAACTCGTCTGCTGGTGGTTACACAGAAAGATACTTTTTACTGATAGTTAAAGCGCTGCGTCGTTTTAATGCAAATGGACGATTATCAGAAAGTCTGGAAGCATTACCGGCGCGAATGAATATGCGTTTCATCCTGCGGTCAAAATGTTCTTCTGACCAGCCGAAGGGATACGTACCCTTAATACCATCTATTGGCCCGGCAAGAATGCGAGCGGTTTCGCTACGAAGAGTACTTCCCCTTAAACCAAATGAGCTAAGTTTATTTCTTATCAGACTTACAGAAAATTTCCTGGGTTTTAAAACACCCTTAATACAGTACAGATGTTTACTCATAGCATTACCCTTTTATTATGGGAACGATTAGCTGCGCTGCATAAAGTCGATGGATTGGCGTTTGTTTTCTTCGATTATCTTCATTGCCTCTTCAAGCCATCCAGCATCTTCACCCCGGCTGGTTAGCTCTTTGTGCTTTAGTTTGAGTGCAAATACTGCGTCATCAGCACCGGCAGTAAACAATTCTTGTCTGACTTGTTGTGTGCTGGTTGTACCATTTATAACACCAACCATACAATTCACGATATCAATAACTTGGGGGAGTAAATCTGGATCCTCATGATTAATCTCCTCGATACTGACAAACGGCAGTAACCGGTCAATCAGCATATGGGCTAGGTTGGTGATATTCAGCAGGAATAGGTTATCGTTCTCGGTGTCGCTTTTGCTTTTTACTTCTGATGCGGTAAACGACTGAACCCGGCGATTGTATTCGCACTGCCACTCCTTACAGGCACTGATCATCCAGTTCTGTATCTCTTCATCAGAAGCGTTGGATGATGGAATGTCCATCGCAGCAGGGAGAACTTGATCCCACGGGTAAACATGAGAATCAATCATCACGCCTTCCGCGTTACGCATTAACTCAGATAAAGCCACTATGATGCGGCGCATCAGATGGTTTTCAGTGAGGAGAGTAAACTCTTGTTTCGATGCACCAACGAGCTCGACGTTGAGTCCTGTCAGCGAGTCGTTAGTGTTTGGCATAGTAACAGGCCTCCTGCCCTAAAAGATGATTATGAACCAGTCCGTGGTCGCAGGGTTTAGTAGTGCCAGTCAGCGTATCCGATTTTACGCTTTCGTCTTGATCACCAGTGTTCACTGAGGGTAGTAAAGTTTTGACGACGTTTTTCATAAAGACCTTATACTGTCATGACAGTCGTATGTAATTTTAGATAAGTTCTATAAGACATCTCAAAAAATAATGGTAATCCGCGAGCAGATTACCATTCAGGCATTCATCAATCATAATATGCTACGGTTATTATTTTATAATACCGCACTGCTTTGCTATCTCGATAACATCGCCATTTTTTATGATGATACCCAGAGTTTGCGCATCCTCAATGTGTCTAGTGGCGCATCCACCGACAGCTTTAACCTGCTCGATGAGACGGTCTGAGGCAGCAGCAGTATACGCCAGTGTACTGTCTGGAGTGTTGAGACTGAACAGATAAAAGCCTGAGACAATTCCCAAAATTACCAGTAGTCCACTTCTGAGTATCGCCGAAAAAAGGGCCGCAACGCAAATTGCACCACCGGCATAAATAGCAGCCTGGCCATATGACATAGACCCATTTTCCAGTATCGTCTGGAGTGCGTTATTGAATTCATTCACGGCAATAATTCCCCATTAGTTATGATACAAATTAAAACAGATATGCTGCTAATCATTAAAAGGCTATCTCAGTTCCATAAGCACCAGTGCTTCCTGGAACTTCATCCTGATTTCCCAAATAATAATTTTCCATTGTTGGGGGCGAGTTGCGTGGTGTTGCTGGCCTCGCGTTCGTGTTTTGTGGCCTGCGGCTATAACTGGTATTCTGCCGGTGATCCTGCCCACGGTTCTGCTGGAGGTGACGACTCACCAGTTTATTACCGCCTACATTGACTTTGCGAAGAACATGCCCCTTCACGGGGTTGACAAGTACGTCCATAAAGAAGCGTTCTTTACCATCCTCCTTGATTAGGCGGGTACGCAATTGGGCCTCCAGGTACACTCCTGTCCCGACATGAAGATGATTGCGGGCCACATCAGCAAATTGACCAAGCAAAATGATCTGATAGTGTTCTTCCGTAATTTTCTCCAGACCAGATTTATCCTCCATTGAGGACTCAGATGTTGTTACATAAATCTTTGCGTAGATGCCGTGGGTAGGGTGTTGTCGGATTTCAGGCTCACGGCCTACAGTACCTTCGATAATTACTTTGCTATAGCCACGATTAGTCATACACCCTCCCCAGCTCTGTATCGGATGACATTATTATCAGCCTGTCCGGTCTGGTGACGAATGGTAATTCGTTAAATAATTGCACTGCACATCCATAAAAATAGTCAGGATATTAAGTTTGTGGTGAGAAGGACGGCACATCAGACAAAAAAAATCCCGGCCAGGCCGGGAAAGGTGATCTTTATGCCAGCGTACTCGCCAGCGTTCTCTTTGTTATGTCCCCATACTAAACATGTATGGCCCAGAGTGAAACAATTTTTGAAACCTGCAATGAAAATACATTGTGTTTCCATTTTGTTTACCTGAAAAGAGACGAAATGTATTATTGCTTGAGATGCCTTTTTGCCATACGTTTTAGGGTTTGGAGTATTGTTTGGTAAGCAGCGAGTTCATTTTTGTACTCAGCAATCTCCGTCTCATTCTTAACATAGTCGTTTTCAAGCTTAGCTATAGTATCAGTGTATTCTTGCATACTCTGTTCAACTTTTTTTGTTGCTGTACGAAACGCAGCGCTTTTAGTCGTTCTGATACCAACGGGGAATGTTTTCCCGATTTCCACGTCATGTTTATAGAAACTGCTGATGCTTGTATTCCAGACGCTTGGCTTTTTGTCGCTAGGCCGAATTTTGATAAATGTGATTCCAGGGATTTTATCCACAAGAAAAACAGTTTTTTCACTGCCTTCTGCCGCATTCTTTTTCATTCGAATTGTTTTTACGCCAACTTCTATTAATTCGACGCTGGTTTTTATTTTCGACGGGTTGTCTACGTCCATATCAATAAATACCCGCCAGCATGACTGGCCCTCTTTTATCGATGAAGGACACGCTTGTGGAAAATGGTCTTTGTACATGGTAAACCCCAACAACCTGAAATATGTAGGATAAAGATTAAGGGCATTTATGCTGCTTACGAAATTCGGGGCGACTCACTAATCACAGGGTGCGCTGGATTGACTCTGCGGCCTGTTGCCTTAGTGCGTTGCTGATACCAATTGCTTCAGCGAGATAAGCAAGATTATCCACCAGCACACATCGTGTCCCGGAACTGAGATCTCCAGTTACTCCCCAGCGGAGCATTTCACCAGGAGCCGGTTCATAATTATCCAGTTCACACTCAGGAAGGTCTACTGGCTCTCCCAGATAATCAATTAAGACCGGCCTGATATCGCTATATTCGGCATCAATACCAAGTGGCAGATCTTTCCTGACATATTGCCTCAGAACAAATAAATCCCTTTCGCTACATTGAGGGAAAATTCCAACCGGCAAGTTTGTGATAAGAATAGCTGCACCTTTTGAATCGCCAATTTCCTGAACGAGTTTTGCGGCGCACCAGACCGCCCCCTTCAGGAACTCCAGATTTTCATGCGATTGCTGTAATGACATATGACCTCTTTCTTATTGTCTGGCCCGCTTAAATCCATCGTTGCCATATGATTTAAAATACTCAGTAAACCCCTTATCGCTTTCACGAGTGTCGGCTGCGGCTTTCGAATTTGCCTCTTGCATGTCTCTTTCGCCTTTTTCCTGGCTGAGTTTCATGAAAGTCTTAATGTTATCGTCATTAGGGTCAGCCAGTACTTTCTGATAAGCCTTCTGGTAGCGCTCATCCAGGCTTAACCCTATTCCGAGACTCTGGCATCCGCTAATGCCGGTTATGAAAGCAATGATCAGAAACTTTCGTAGGTACGCACATTTCATCATTACTCCTACCGGGATGACCCGAGCATTTTGTTCCAGGCCGTAATCAGTGACTGAATCCCAGAAGTGGGCACAGGAGCAACCCATTTACAGCAGCTGAACCACAGGCGGTTAAACCGGTGAGGCATTTTCGTGATGTAGTTTTCCTTATACTCAAAGTTGTATTTATCACCAACGATGCGCGGAACTTCTTTGCAGAACGGACAGCGTTGAGCACCCGCGCTCATTTCAGGAACGATGATGAACTCGGTTTCCCCCAGCGTATCTGGATCCCACGGTTCGCGTTCACGCCAGCATGTGCCTTCTGGGAGCACGATATTCTCGTCGCATACGATGTATTCAAAGGTGGGAAATAACAGTTGATGAACACCGTGTTTACGCCAGCGCACTAACGCCAGAAACTCAATATGTTCTGAGCTATCGGCTTCCCGGGGAACAATAAAACGGTATACACCTGCTTTAGTCGGTAACCCTTCGCCCCGGATGCCAACTGGAGTCCAGCTTGGTTCTGTTGAGATACGGCGTAGTGCAGTCATAGTTACTCCCATTAAATTTTCTTCGTTCAATTTCCAGAATGAATCGATCTTTAAATCACTCTAACGGTAACTATTCCGATTACGAAATTCCGTTACCTTTAGGAATGATCGTGTTAACAGCCAGCATTGCATTTTTGAAGAAGTGTGCATTGCTACTTCTTAACTTAACAGAAGCATTAGAACTGACCGGGCTCAATGCCAGTAATGCGGTGCTGCGTCCCAGCCAGCGATAATATGAGAATAAACCCCACGAATTCAGGAATTCTCGTTTCATAATTGACATCAATTCAGATCTATCAGTCTGGTTAACTTTTGGGAACGTAATGAAAACTGCGCTATCCGGGTTCCGGGACAACCAACTGAAAACCTCTTCATTGGTGTAATAATACTTACCTTGCGTAAACACTCGCCCATTAAATCCTAATCGCACGACTGAGGACGGTATAATGTTATGGCAATAATCGAGCATGGGATATCCCATTTTCATCTGAGCGATATCAATGCGATTATCGCTCGGAATGCTTGCAGGTGCATTTGCATTTTTGAAACCGCGAGTACTGATCGAGTAATGACCGTCATCTGCATTCTGATAAACCCAGAATGGCTTGCAATACTCTTCTGAGTCTATAGCGGCTGTAAGATACGCTTCATCATAACTTTCAAATAACTTTTTTACTTTAGTCTGGTGGTCTGCAATATTTCTGGATTGAAGGTCTGGCCTGATTTTTAAAGGAATAGAATACACCGGTTCAAATGCCTTGACCGTATGGCCAGAACTCGTATGGTTTAGCAAATACCCAACCCACTCACGTTGAATTCCTTTTCCTATATACTCGCCGCTGTTCGCCCCTGCGTTGGTATCAAAACGCACGATAGATGTTCCACGCGCAGAAAGCATATTTTCAAATTCAGCACGGATAATGTTGGTATTTTTGCTAGTTAACGAATTCTGGAGATCATGCATATGTAGCCACCATTCATGTTTCAGCTTCGACTCTCACTATAATCACATGTTGAAATTTATTGTTACAGTGAGAATGAGGACGTTTTGCACCCAAAAATAAATAGCTTTTTCAACCGCAATTTGTGGGCATAAATGGTTTTTCTTAGCGTAAAAAAATAGCCGACTATGTCGGCTATTGTGACGATTCAACAGCTGGTGGTCAGAAAATGCACATCGAGGCGTATGCCGTCTTCTGGGAAACTTCAGTAGGGTTACGACCAATGAAAATACTACGGTTATTTTCTTTCTCGCTACGCATGAAGCGGTAGAGGTGGATGGCTACTCCATGAGCTTTCTGCACATCACGTCGGTGCAGCACAAGGTGCATTCTTTTTGGTGGTATGTGTGGGAAACGTTTCGCCAGAATTTGTCCAAGCACGTTAAGTGATTCACTGTTCTCGCGTAGCTGGTAAAGGTCTTCCACGATGAAAAAGATGTTATTCCCCCTGTCGAGTTCGTCAGGTACGGGGCACACTTTTAATCGGCACTCGATGACTTCACAACTCCAGTCACGATGAGGCAGAGACATGATGATGTTTTCTTTCTGCAAGACATTCGACATAAATCCCACCTCACGGTAAAAGCTGTATCAGTTTAACTCCCAAAACCCTTCGGCTGTGGGTTCTGCATTACGCACCGGCTCTCAGATTCCTTAAGGCTTTGATCCAGTATTATTCTTGAGAAATTTGAGTTCAGAACTACCCGGCTTCCCTTTTTGGGCCGTCTTGATAAATTCCCGCTCTTTGAAATACCACCGTTCAACAATTTGTGAAGATAGCGTATTGGATTCCAAGGCATAAGCCTGCAACTCCCTCCATGCAGCTATGTTATGCGGTTTGTATTTTGCCAGCTTAATATCCAGTTCTTCTTGCCAAGATCTGGCGCGTTTTGTAAAAACCTTTCGACCCAGCATTGGGAAAACCAAGAGCCCTGCTATATTGCCGACGAACTGTACAGACCAGTCAGAGGTTATGTAAAACCATATCCCGGCATTAACCGAAACCAGAACCAATAACCATGTTCCATACGCTCGCTGAAATGGAGGGAAGCAGTTATCTCGCCACATTCGAATACTTTTTCCAATGCTGTTCAGCAGGTTTTCGTTTGTTTTCATCAGTTATCTCTGTTCCTCTTCAGCATAGGCCGTTTGTATCAATTCAAACCTGTTCACCCTGACTACTTGAAGAACTATCTGATCGGTAATGCACCTAACCGGCGTAGTGCATCAGTAACCTCGTCTATGCCGAATAAAGACATTGGCGGGACTTTATCTCCAGAGATTGAGCAGGCTGTACACAATGCATTGTATGAGCTTACTCGTTCACGATGTAGAGACTGAAGGCTTACGATCAACAGATCTCGCTCTGGGCCCGTGGTAGCTCCTATAAGGTCAAATAAACTTTGTTTAACCACTTACGTAATCCTCCGTCAAAATCAGTCAAGAGTGCGCTCATTCTCCTCAGTTTCATTTTTTAATGAACGGAAAAGGTCGACAAATCAGGCGGTATTAAAGACACCATCGTCTTTTAGTCCCATCCGTGTGTATACATCATTAATATGCTTGTGAATATATTGAAGATCACTTGCCTGCTCATGCTGTCTGATACGGTCTTCATGGCGAGAATTGGATAACCGAATGCAACGTTCCCGTTGTTCAACAATGTACTCAGTACACTGGGTATGTTCAAACATGACCTCTCCCCATTGCCTGGCAGCGCGGAGATACAACCCTCTTTCTTCCAGGTCCCGGGCAAGTATCACCGATTTGGTCGCTGGTATCTGGTACATTTCTTCAGCGAGCAGGAACGCTGCTGCACATTTTCTTTGTCCCATATCTACCTCTACCCTTTGTATAGAGTCGACATCTGGGCAGAAGTGAATGAGATTAACTCTTCAACCTGCCATTCGCTGATACTCTCCTGGTGGATAACCGAGTCCAGAAGTGAGCAGAAGACCCGACCTTCACAGAAGGCATCGAATAAGGTTTGCCAGGCACCGGCGAATCGCCCGGCCAGTTTACTTCGCTGACGTTTACTGCGGCAGCGATGCAATTCTTGCTGAAACAAGGATTCGTTTTCCGCACTGCTTTTTTCATGCAGAGCATCCCATAACTGGTTGAACCGTGTTTCAGTACAATTTCTGGCCGTTACCATCGTCATAATATTTCCTTCAGAGGCGGTTAAGCCTGTATCAATGTTGCTATTTGATATCTATTTTCCACGTAATATTCAGGTGACGAAATCTCAGCTATAAATCGCTGATGGCTAATTAGTCTGACCCGCATTTCTCCCGGTTGTACGCCCCACCAGGTAGCACCCATTCTTTTGACATGTTAATGACGGGCAATGTATAGACCGGATTTACCGCTTGCAGCAGCGCTTCCTCATCCGTGATATTAATAGGAGAAATATTCTGGCTTAGATCCAGAACATTTATTCGTTTACGACTGATAGTGACCCCAAAGCGGTTTTCATAGTTGGCCATTGCGTGAATACGCTCGGGGAAATAATGTTTGATGGTTGCCCATATGCGAGCACTGTTGTATATACACGTTAAGCATGAACTGCGACCCCATCCAAGACGATACGGTACTGGGGCTGTAACACGATGTTTTGCTAAAATCTCCCAGACTTGTTCTTCAGACCATGCAAGTACTGGCCTCCAGGCATCAACTTGTCTTTTTTTGCAACTGCTGGTATGTGGCTCCAGTTGTAAGTAATTGAATCTATTAGAGCTTTCCGCTCTCCTTTCCCCCGTAATAAAAAGCACCTTTTTTCCGTCAAAGCGTCTCTGATTTGTGAGTGCTCGCCGACCAACATCAATTTTTAGTGCTGATGAGCACCAACGTGTTTTAAGGCTTGGTGATTGCTGAGGGAACCGAAGTCGCGTGGCGGGAGTGCTTCGCTGGATATCACGTTCCGCGATTATTAATCCATCTGGGGTTTCGATACATTGCGGGCGACTGTAGCCATTCTCTTTCAGCATCTCACCTTCCATTCCTCCCTGAAGCCAGGAGAACATCAACGGTATCTGAAATGTTGAAGCTATTTTGCGGTTGTAGTCGGCCATAAATGGCCAGTCCATTAAAGTACTTCCCTCGCGGCCATCAACATCGTGATGCCAGAGTTCCACCCTGGACAGATCGACCCCGATGTCAATTAAGTGGAGAAGGCAGGCTATGGAGTCTTTTCCGCCGCTAAGGCAAATGATTATCACGTCATAGCAAGATATGTCGATATCTGGAGCGTTCCTGTACGTTTGTCCTGATAGTGGCGTGGTGATGCCTGCTATGCTACTCAGTGCAGGAATAATAAAGTTATCGTCGATTAAATCACTCACTTGCCGCGCTCCTGCTCTGAAGTGAATTTGTCAGAATCGCAGCAAGTCTAGTCTCGCCTAATGATGAGGCCAGATCTGATAGCGCTAGTTTACCTGCTGCTTCCATACCAAGTGCCTTTACTCGACTGGTATCAAGAACTGCAATTCTTTGGCCTGTTGCCTTACAGACAAGCGCATATCGACATACGCTTAATGTGCGATGGATGATGAATGAGAACATTTGATTGTCGATTTGTGCGCTGAATTTGCAGATCACATTTACTTTATGCGTCAACCCATTCTGGATTATGATTGTTGCAACATCGTCTTTAGGCATATCTACCTCCGGCTTTTTACTAAGCCTAATACGACGCTAACAGCTGACGAAATTTGCTTACAGATATAACTTTCACTGCAAATATCGTGTTATGAGTGACTGATTACTGCTTTGGAGACAGAATGGATTTTTCTAAAACTACTGTAGTGAAACCCGGTTTAATTGGTGATAACAACGCGTATTGGGCGATGCACTTTTGCTCAATTATTGAAACCCTTTATGATAATAACCGGATGAAGGTACGTTTTAATTCCCCTCTCATGGGGAAACATACACCAACAATGAGAAACCTAGTTTCATTAGCTGGTGAAGGATATTTTTCTTTAATTAAAGATCAGTTCAGAAACTTCGGTCTACAAAATTTGCTCTGCCACTATCTGATGAGTTATGAAGGTAGAGAAGTCTTAAATACTATACTTATTAATTTGTCTGATTATCGCAATGTCGATATCCTCGCTAATATGAGCCAGTTTGGTGTATTCATTAGCTGCCGTGACTTTAGAAGTGGCACTAATTTTGCGGTAGAGCATAATCCTTATCTACTTGGCCATGAGAATGTCTTTTATAATTCAGTTTATAATAGCTTAAAGTTTGCAGATCTATGCATTCTTTTCCGTATGAGAACGAATCCTAACCAAGAATCAGCTACTTTGTTTGGCATTCTTGGAGAGGTCGAAGGAAACAATGGTCAGGACTTGAAGAGACCGGCCTTCTGGGGAAGGAAAGGTTTGTATTTGTCTTTTGGTATTGGAGTCAATCCTAAACCCAAGGGGGAAAAACGTTCTAATCAATTTCAGCTTAATGACTGTACTTGCCAGTGGGTAAACGCTGCTGATGGTTATAAATTTGTCGCTATTTTTGAGTCAGAACACCATCTTGTTACAGATTATCTCGATGCAATAGGTACTATTGAACACCTTAATAAATTTGGCCCCAACCATCCTTTTCTAACACATTATCCAGCTCGGCACATTCTAAACATTGTGAGAGATGGCTGGGATAAATCAGTTGATATATTGATTACTGAACTGCGACGTTATCTTGCGCCTAACGAATTAGCTTCGCTAGGAACAAATCCAGTAATACCCTTTATACCCTCATTCAAACATTAAAATAAATGGGGCTACGGCCCCATTTTTTACTCACGATATAAGATGTAATAACATTTTCTGACCTGCATACTGTTGTTCAGGTAACCACAAAGTGCTTCACGACCATCCTGACTACGACCTATCCATAGGCCAGCCAAGCGTTTATCTGGTTGCTCAGACAGTATGAAAATTTTGCTGTTAATAAGACCAATGAATGGGCGTTCTACTCCCTGGGGGACTACAAAATTCCCCAGCGGTTTGTAACTTTCCAGGTTCAATACGATCGCAGCTGTCTGGTCACTGGAATTGTCAGCATCGTCCTGTTGCTCGCTGGCAGCAGGTTGTTGGTAGTTTTGAGAAGGCTGCTGAGCATAGAAATCGTTCGGATCGATCGATTCTGCGCTGGTTATGAAGGGCAATAGTGCTAAAAGGCCAAAAACAGCTTTTTTCATATGTCCACCATAGGGTTATGCGTTTAAATATGATTAGGCTATCAGTACCAATGCTGTCAGGCTAAAAACAATGGGGACAAATTGAGGGCTTTTATGTTGTGTTTATTGCTATTTTTGTCCTGCAATAGCATCTATTTCACACAATACACAGTGACATTTAGCTGGTGGCTCAAGTCGTTCGAATTGCGTCAGATTATGCAGACGTAATCGAGGTATACGTCTGACAGCATGATGGCCACACGAAAGTTCAAGAAACCAGATTCGTCCGTTACGGCTCCCGTCCTGAACCTTTACGTTTACAACTTCTCTCCATATGCGAATCATGGCTAACCTTCTGCCGGGCTCGGTGGTTCATCGTTGTCCTGGGTAATTTTAACGTAATCACCCTGATTGATAACGATTACTTCATTAAGATGAGGGCTGTAACGTACCCTCTCTACTTCGTCGAGATAGTCCACATGTCTACGCGCCTTGTTATTCGAGAAGCCGAGCGCTTTCCCTATTGCGTGAACTGATGGCCCACGGCCACCATTTCTGTTCATGTATTTTTTGACATACGTGATGATTGCTTTCCTGTCACTGGTCATGTCCGGGAGTTCGGCAATGTCATCATGACCTTGTCCTTTCGCTACGCGCAGCGTCATAGACTTTCTTTCACCATCGATAATGATTCGTCCCTGGTCATGCAACTGCCGGATACGCCGGGAAACGAGCCCTTTTGAATACCCCAGAGAAGAACAGATCTGCTCGTAAGACGGTGCTGCACCCTGCTCTTTGATTTCTGTCACAATGAAATCAAAGAGCCTGTCCAGGTGGGCATTTGCTTTTGGGGCGTTCTGTGCTTTTCCAGAAACACTACCGGCGTTGTCTTCAGTCATATCCCTTCCGTCCAGTTGGTGGTTGTTAATTAATGCGGGCTATCGACGTTCTTCGTCGAACTGAGACTAAAAGGCACGACGTCCGCTTTTACATCAGTTAAGGAGTGATTACCGCAGAGTTGCCCTTTAACTTTAGTCAGGCCCACCAGCGCATCCTCAAGCAGTTCTGATTCCTGAGATGTCACATTACTACCCAGTTCCATACCGATTTTTTCGCCCGCGTCCTTGAGGATACTGATAGCACGATCGATAGATTCACTGTACATAATCGCCACCTTGTTCGTTTTGTTAACATAGCCAATTAGTGCGTGTTCAGCTATAGCTGAGTTGTTTTATCACCTGTTTATGCGGCCCTTTTTCTTGCCAGGCAGCGAGCTAAAACCCGTTCCCTGGCTTCATGCTGCTCATCGATACAAAGCTGAATTCCCAACCCCAGGATGTAACGCTCCTGAAGTTCTGCCGGATGGAGGAAATTGAGCGCGGTGAAACCAGCTGGCACGGAACCATATTTGGCCAGGCTGTCTTCGTAACGTCGCTGGGCTATTTCACAAATTAAGTTATATTGAGCAATAGCTGCCTCACGTCCAACTTGATTGAATATTTCAACCGCCAGGACTTCCGAACATGTCTGCATTTTTGCATCCGTTTTGTTTACCTGACATCAGTATCACCCCGATGTGCTGGCTAACGAAATTTACGGATAGATGAATGTAATGAGGGGAATAGAACGTAATGGAATGTTTATACTGAACCCAAATTATGGGGAGCTTGATAATCAAATGTGGAAGTCTGTTGAGAAGCAGACTTCCAGACTTGGTATTAACTGGTTTTCTGACTATTAAGCCAGCTGATTAGCTCATCTTGCGTGTCAAAAGACGCGACAAAGGTCTGCTCCTGATCAGGACGTTGTGCATCCCTTATCGCTCTGAATGGAGCTTCACCGCTATAGTAGAATATTGGCTCCGCACGGCGTTTGACCCATGCTGATTGCTCGCGCTCTGCGAGCTCGCAGGCTTCTTCGTAATTGTCCGCTACTCCCAGCACTGTCGAACGATCCCAAGCTCCTCCATTCAGGCATCGAACAGTGATTTTCCCGTCCGGGCAAGTAATGCCATATGGATGATCCCACCAGGCATCAAGCTGAGACTTTGAGCGCTTTTCATTAGGTGTATCGTCGAAGTTTTTAGGTAATACCGGATTAAGGGGTATGCAGTTTGGCACTTGGATTCTCCCTGTAGCCTGAATCTACAAATAGGCAGTAAGCAATGTTCGTCAGGTTAACATGTACCTCCTGTTAGGTAATTAAGTACTTCGTTCCATTTTCGATATTCGCGTTATCTGACTCATTTTCTCCGACTTCAGGAGATCTCCATGCTGCTACGTAAGCCATGTGAATCAGGCTTGTTTTTCGCCCCGCTTTGACCCCATTTCCATGATGTTCTCAAACCTCGCGCTGTTACAGTAGGACAACTGCTACTGACGAGGTGAATATGACCAGATACCTTGGATACTGCGCCCTTGCGCTCCTTACCGTCCTGCCGACCGCTTCGGTATATTCTGCTGTACAGAATGATACAATGGGCCTATACGCTCCCGATCCCAGCTACACACCTGACATCCAAAATTCAGCACCTGTAACGCCTTCTCCGGGGGATGACAGTCTGTACAGTGATGACGTACCCGATTCATCTACCGCTCCAGAAAGCACCATTACCCCCCTGAATAGCTTTGATGTTATGTCTTTTTCTATAGGGCCGGTAAGCCTGCGGATGACAGCTTCTGAAGCGATCACTGCTATCACTGACAAACTTGGCCAGTCTGCTGGTGAAGAAATTCAAAAGCGCTACAGTAACAACTCATTGAATAGTATTTTCTGGGGAGATGCTCACCAGGAGACGGTGGTCTATTTTATCCCCGATACGGCAGTTGACCCCATTGAGCCGGTGGCTTACAAAATCCGCTTTTCATTCAGCAACCCTGATCTCTTACTGAAGTCGGCGATCGAGAAATATGGAGAGCCTTCAGTCTCTGATGCCCAGAGAGGTCGTTATATCTGGTGCAAGGCACTGGCGGAGAAAACGAATAAGTGTGATGACAGTAAATCTGAGCTTACGCTGACAACGCGAGAAGTTGAAGACACTGGCATCCTGACTCTCAGCGACCCAACGGTCTCATTTGATGCCTCGCGGACTGCAACGGCCACCCCGGATAAAGACCAGGCTGCGAATGAAGATAACCAGGGGCCATTGCCACAGCTCTGAAGTCGTCCGTCGCTGTCCAGCATCCTTTTGCAGGATTACTAAACCGACTGAATTCGTCAGCCGGTTTTTTTATCTGAATTTTACATTAGCGTCTGAAAGTACGCTTTCCAAACGGGCTTATCTCTTTGACGTGAAAACCCGCATTAGTCAGCATCCTGGCCATGACAACTGATGCAGGAAGACAGGATGCCTCCACTTTATGGCCGGGAGTAGCATCCAGAATACTTTGCAACATGGAGCGCCCAAATCCTTTTTGTCTTTGACTCCTGGTAACACCAAACATCCTGATTTCCAGATGTGAAGCAAGTCCATTTGCACCATTTTTGCCCGTCAGTAGGGCAAAACCTATCGCTGCGCCATTATGTTGAGCATCAAAGACAAACAAGAAATCGGCGCAATTCTCTCCCCGTTCCCGCCTGGCAATGGCTTCTGAGATCTGACTTTCGAACTGAGACAGTCCGTCATCATCATCAAAGTTAAAATACCCATCCCGCATACCGTCGCGAATCACCGCTATGATAAAGGGAACATCCTGTTTGGTTCCAAAGCGCATTTCAGGGGCAGATAACACCGTCATCAGTTTGTCTCTCGTAACCGTTATTATTCCATCAATTTGATTACATGGAGGTAAAGAGGTCAATAGAAATGAACGGGGTATTTCGCTGATGACCATTTGATCGGTGTTAGTGGTTTCAGTAGCAGAGCCAGGAGGTATATAAGGCCAGCAAAAATGCCAGCCTTTTTCATTTAAACCGGTTTTCTTATGATTCTCTTGATCGGCATTCCTGCCTTATCAAAATATCGGGTTGGCCATATTTCTTGAGGTTCTTCACCAATTGCATTAGCGATGATGATCTCGCCTCTAGGCCAGTCACGTGTCAGTGCATTTGCCAGAGTGCTGCTTGAAAGACCGTTAGCCCTACTCAGTGAGGCAAGTGACAAACCTTTCTTATGTAGCGCAGCTATGATGTCTGCCTTATGCCAGTCCTGTTTTTCCATCTCCATTTCCTTTGGTGGTGAATCGGAACATGGTTTGCAGTACCAGCTAATGACGACTGGCGAGCCGTAAGGCTCCCACGCCCCGACCCACCATTGACAAAAAACAGGCGAGCGAGTGCGAACCGTTCAAGTACATGAACGGCGTGTCATTAGTCGGGGCTGCAAATCCCCACTCTTACGATTTAGTAAGGGCTACAACAGTTTACAGCATTTAAAGGGTGTATCAGAAGTGTTAATGCCGTAAGTTTGCGAGTCGGTTTGAAATTCAGATAATAACTATGCTTAATGGCCTGTTCAGGAAAGCACTTCGATGCTGTTCATATAGCCAAAGCCGAATATCCGCTTTCTGCCGATCCCGAAAGCGTATGCCTGTTCAAGTGCGCCGACATCTTCAATCACGCATTCAGCATCGTACTGGCTCATCGGTACAATGATCTTGTGGGATGTACGGCCAACGCTCCCGGGCTTAATAATATGGAACTTGGTGCTTCGAACGATACGTAACCGTCCACAGATCACTCCGGCCCGTTCCAGGTGATAGTGGATATAATCCGGGAGTTCATGGGCAGGTGGACAAATCTCTCTTTTCCGGCCTCCAGCTTCCTCGCGTCGAATAGTGGCCAGCGAGCCGCAGATTCGAATTTTCTGGCCAGACACAAACATGATTTCCTTCATGACTTCGCCAGGGAGCCCGAGTGCAACAGCCGTTCTCAGAACAACCTGGGTGTCGGAGGCACTTTGTTTGCGAGAGTAGAAGGTGTATGGGAGTCGCGACCCAGAACGTTCCTGGACTACCTTATCCAGTTGCTGGTGGATCCCATACACGTCACCTGGGGCGATTCTGAACCTGAGCGCACATTCAAAGTATTTCACGCCACATTCCTTGCTGAACATAATGAATTTTCAATATTAGTTTCAGGGTATGGCATGGACGGCGAGTGACGAAATTATGAGGGGGGAATACGGCCAGTCCTTTGGCCGGTGTGGTCAGAGAATCATTTCGATACTTTCGCCGTGGAATATACCGATCACATCTGTCTTGAGGCGGTTACTCCTCGGCTTTACTTCATTGGCCACGAACTCTGGCAATGGCCGAATTTTCACGTGCTCATCCTGAATGATAATGAACGGCATAGATGAAGCGGCAGAAAGACGCAGTATCTGGTCGGGGTGTTCAGGATCAGCCATCGCGATGTTTGCAGCTGGATGCACTTTAACCGGACGGCGTAAGCGAAGCTTTTCTTCCGGTACACGCGCAATAGCCTTAATCAACGAGTTGAGTCTGACTGATTTATCTTCATCTTCCTCGATGTCCTTGCCCATCTTCTGGAGCAACTCGATTTTGTTAACCCTGCTAAAAAGCGTCTTTTGCCTCCAGCCGAAACTGACCAGATTGACGTTAGCATTATCAAACATACGCAGCTGCCGATAGAGATGCAGGGTCATGACACCAGGGCAGGCGCTATGCAGCGCGTTGAAGCGCATGTATTCCGGTCGGCGATCACCACCGTAGTTTTCGATGATGTGGCGTTGAATGCTCTCTTTATGCTGGTTGATGGATGTCACCAAACGGGTAACCAGCTGAGAGAATTCCGCATCTGTATTGTCGTACCATAATACGCCGGTAGTGCGCCGAGCGGACTTCTGCGAATAGCCATCCCTGATATGCAGGTCAGCGTATGCCGCGCAGGCAGCATGGACAGCATCGTGTCCCTGTTTCAGCTCAGGCATGATGTGTTCGATGGCCATATCTTCTTCGCCATCAGCAACGGCTGGCAGGACGCAGACACTCGCCTTGAGCGGAAGCCGGGAACCCAGCACTCCACGAAGTTGTGTGATCTCGCTCTCCAGCGTCTGGAAAGTTGTTGAGATATTCATTTCTATCCCCGAAAAAGGGCTCTAAACTCCCTCCGCTGCACGGAGGACTGTATGTACATACATACTCATAACAAGCGAAACCGAGTATATCAAGTTCGTTTTGTTTACAGACGAATTTTATCGATGACGAATGAAGTTTTCACTGCTGATTAGCCAATCCTGACGCGAGGGATTTCATTAATGTTAGTGAGATAGGATGGTGACAATAACTCCCGCCGCATCGTCCAGTCTTTGTCGATGCCCTGGCCCGCAAACCATAATTTCCCCCGACCTGACCGGTTAATTCTATCCATCACGCCCATCAACGCTTCACCATTGGCAAAGAGTCGGTTCTCACCAAACAAATCGAGCTGGCTGGTGGCGCTATCATAAAAGTCAGATAGCATCACTCCGGCTTTATGGTATCGGTATCCCTCCTGCCAGATATGCCGGAGCCCTGCGACCGCAGCCGCAATGATTTCCCGGGTATCGGCGGTGGGGTTTTCCAGCTTGACTGTCTGCTGGCCACTGTAAGGGGCCGTTTTCGAATAGTAACTTGTGCCAATAAAAACCGTTATGCAGCGACAGTATTGCTTCTCTTCGCGCAGCTTCTCGCCTGCACGTTCGGCATACTCACACACCGCCTGGTGCATTGCTTCGTAGTGCTCTATTTTCTGGCCGAATGAACGCGAGCTGATGATCTGCTGCTTAACCTTCCTCACCTCTTCCAGGGCTATGCAGGACTCGCCATTCAATTCGCGCTGCGTTCGCTCCAGTACGACTCCAAATGTGTTACGGATAAGCGATGTTGGCGCATTGGCCAGATCGAGAGCAGTCCTGATGCCCATGCTGTTCAGTCTGGTGGCATATCTCCGGCCCACCCCCCAGACATCGCTTACGTCAATATATGGCAATAATTTACGTTGTCTTTCTGGACTGCTGAGATCAACCACTCCGCCTGTTTTAGTCCATGTTTTTGCAGCTTTATTTGCTAGTTTTGCCAAAGTTTTAGTTGTCGATATGCCCACCCCCACGGGTATATGGGTGCTCTTTAATACGGTTTTCTTTATTTCTCTTCCATAGTCATCAAAATTATAATTTTTCTGCATTCCTTCAAACGAAAGGAAAACTTCATCAATACTGTAGACCTCAGTATTACTGGAGAATTTAAATAATGTCTCACACACCCTACGGGAGATCTCCGCGTACAAGGCATAGTTAGAACTGAAAACATGTACACCGTTAGCTTCAAAGAATGCTTTCTTCTGGAAGTACACGTCACCATTCTGGATACCTAATTTTTTAGCTTCCGCTGAACGTGCCACGACCATGCCATCATTGTTCGAAAGGCATACAATTGGCTTGTTCACCAGATCGGGCCGAAAGACTCTCTCGCAGGAGGCGTAAAATGAGTTGCAATCCACCAGGCAGAACATCACAAGGCCTTGTACACGATGAAGGTCACCACGCCAAAAATGGCCAGTTCTTCGCCTTCTTTCAGATAGATCGGTGACATCCGGCTATTCATTGGCAGTAGCGCGGGAGCCGGGCTTAGCTGCAACCGCTTAATGGTGAAATCACCATCAACGGTCGCAATCACAATATCCCCCTCTTTCGCCTCAAGTGAGCTATCCACGATGACCAGATCGCCTTCGTGAATACGTGCCTCTACCATCGATGAACCTGTTACTCGTAAGAAGTAGGTTGCAGATGGATGTTTGATGAGGTGAGTATTTAGATCAATAAATTCATCAACATAATCGGAAGCGACTGAAGGGAAACCTGCGCTGACAGGCTCAACGAACAACGGGAATTGGCCTGGTGATTGTTGTGTCACTGGGATAAGTTTCATAATGCTCTGCTCTTCGTGGTGCTGTATATCCATACAGTATTATAGACAGGAGCCAGGAATTTTCGCACCTCCTTTTCCGAAAGTTATTTTCCGCTATCACTCTTCAGGTTTTTCTTATCACTTGTCCAGAAGTGGGTAACTGCACATAACAAATTGCAACCATATGATTCCTCAGTTCATTTTCAGAATTTACTCGTGCTTACTTCGTATACAATTCGGAATTTATCCGTACATTTTATAAGGAGTAATAACGATGAAGCAGTTTACAAATGAAGCAACTCAACAAATGCTGGCCGACTTTGACAAATCCCCTTTCTCTGACGCTGATCTGGCCGCAATGGATGTGGATGCTCGACAAATTATTGAGCAGAACGCTGAAAGGGATCGCCAACACCCGGTAACAGCAATCTGGCGTGTTGCGGTCGAGGGAAGCCTGACTGCGCGAGGTGGTGTCGTAACCGCTGTTGATAGCGCCAGGGTTATGGATCTAGGCAACGGTCAAATGGTCAAAATCGCAGTGGAGGGTGATGCAGTCACTTATACCGATGGTTCATCTGCACGGATTGTTTCAAGCGCTGGCCAGAAAGCTACACACTTCGAGAAAGGGCTCGCGCTGGTGGGCAGCGTACTGGATAACGGGGATGAAATTGTCTCGACCCCGCAGGACAGATTAGTGCTGTTATCGCGCAAAGGTATGGCTGAAGCCCCCGACTTTCTGGCAATACCCGGAGGCGTGACTCATGGGGTATCGAACTAACAATTATGGCCGGGGCCAGGCGCTCCACGGAGATAAAACCACCACAGGCGCGACCGTCCTTACTTGGGGTCAGTTTGGATATCGAAAATTATTGTACTATAAGGACTTCCCCGGCATGTCAAAGCCGGTATTTATGGTTTCTGTCTGCTCTTCAGTAAAAATAAAGGGGAGAGACTGCGGTACTATAAACGGCCATGATGAATCGTCATCGATTCGGGCCCTGATGAAAGACGCGCGTGAGGTTCTTGTTCGTTAAGCGGATACGTATATCCTGTACAATAGCCAGATAGGCCTCACGGGGTCTAACCCTTTATCATCAACGAATTGCAGGTCAGATGGTTATACAGCTTCGAGCTTTAGTTGACTGAGTACAGCCGGAAATCATCACCGTAATGTAGTGATGCCCAACACAGCCGCGCATTTTTGGCGGCGATGGCCACAACAGCCCGCCAGTACCCTCTGCGCTCAACCAACATACAAACCCAACGGCTGAATGAGTCAGTCCTTTTCCCGGCGCCAATAAGCACTGAACGAGCCCCCTGAACCAGAAGCGTTCGCAGATACGAATCACCGGCTTTTGTGATCCTGCCGAGTTTCGACTTTCCCCCGCTGCTGTATTGGGCACTGTTGCAAATAGTCGGTGGTGATAAACTTATCATCCCCTTTTGCTGATGGAGCTGCACATGAACCCATTCAAAGGCCGGCATTTTCAGCGTGACATCATTCTGTGGGCCGTACGCTGGTACTGCAAATACGGCATCAG
>NZ_JABBJF010000025.1 GCF_014218705.1 Kluyvera sichuanensis
GCATCGGCATCGGCGTCTGCATCTGCGTCGGCATCCGCATCTGCATCAGCATCCGAGTCGGCATCGGCGTCTGCATCAGCATCGGCGTCGGCATCAGCATCCGCATCGGCATCCGAGTCGGCATCGGCATCTGCATCAGCATCCGCGTCGGCATCCGCATCGGCATCGGCGTCTGCATCTGCGTCGGCATCCGCATCTGCATCAGCATCCGAGTCGGCATCGGCGTCTGCATCAGCATCGGCGTCGGCATCCGCGTCGGCGTCGGCATCCGCGTCGGCATCTGCGTCGGCGTCCGCATCGGCGTCGGCATCAGCATCGGTGTCTGCATCGGCATCGGCGTCCGCATCCGCATCAGAATCTGTGTCCCCGCCTACTGCATCAGATCGATCAAGAACCGTGAGTTCTTCTTCTATTGGCGTATGGGGGAAGTCGATACCTTCAGTTGGGTATCCGGCTGTAGGGTCGACTCTTTCACCGGTCAGATCGAGGATGACGTGCGTGTGCGCGCCACCGGCGCCGGGTTCACCGCTGCCGGAAGGAGATTGCGGGCCAGCGGCGGTCGCTTCAAGTATTTGCGTGGGGTCCTGGCCATCGGCAATGGCTTGCTGTATGGCCGCGATGTCGGTTTGATCGCCCGTCTCTGGGGAAAGTAAGGCATTCTGGGCACTGTCCCAGTGACTGTCGCGGCCGAGATCCAGGCTTTTTCCATTTGGGAGAGCAATGGTAACGGCGCCGGCTGCGCCAGTTTCTATCTGTTCGCCAGTCAGGATTCGATCGCCTTCAGTCAGCAGTCGTCTGCTGCCATCTGGCGAAATAGCAAAAACCTGACCAATGATTGTTTTGATGGTTCCGGCTATACCGTTCATCCGCGCTCTCCTTCATTTCTACGGGTAATTCCTGTACCACGCAAATATTGATTGAATACAAAGACTACTCGCCTTTACGGACCAGGCCGTCTGGCTTATATAATTAATATTTCTTATCTTTCATCATCGTAATAACAGTATTACGAATGGTACGCGTTATTCTTATTTGAGAATAAAGTTGGTGGAAAGAATATTCTTTGATTTTAATGTTGTTTCAATGGAAATGTCTTGTAAAGAATTGGTAGGTATAGACAGGATTTTATGATGGTTTTAAGGCTAATTATATTTCAGGCACAAAATCATGTGCCTGAAATAGTGAGGATAAGCGAGCGTTAAATCAGTCTTTCATCGTCATCGCCGATGAGACCTTCCAGCCCGCTCAGCGTTTGACGTGCCTGGGCACGGTTAAGCAGTTTGCTTTGCGCGGCAGGCGGTAGGTCGGTAATGCTGATGATTCCCTTGCTCATCAGCACTTCGATAAGGTCTTCCAGTACGCGGATCATGTTGAGGTCACTCTGCTGCAACTGCTGTATTGTTGCCGCACGAATGCTTTCTACTTTTAGCCATTCGCTGATTTCCGCGGTGGCCACTTCGCTCTGCTCGGTCATTCCGGCGAAGGCAACGGTCTCAACCCGAACGATCCGTCCTTCACCATCACGTTCAATAAAGTGCATGGCTTCTCTCCTGAGAGTTAATGTAATGTGCTGGCATCGCTAAAGTAACGGCCCATTGCGCCGTACAGGCCGATTTTCTCCAGCACCGCCAGCTCACCTTCCGTTTCAACACGTTCGGCGATGAGCGGCAGATTGATCTGCCGTGTCGCCCAGTAAATGGCCTCGATAAATAGTTTTTTATCTTCTTCTTCGTTGATGTGATGGATGTAGCCACCATCAACTTTGATCCAGGCAAGCCCCCACTGCGGCAGGTTGCCAATCAGGTGGAAGCGGCCGCCAAAGTGCTGGATGCCCAGACCACAGCCGAGATCCTGCAATTTTTTCACCAGAATGCTGACGCGCTCTGGCTCAGGCAGTTCGTTTTCATCCAGCTCCAGCGTGAGCCGTGGCGCCAGATGACGTGCGGTTTTCAACGGCTGGAGCAGGGCGTTCAGACTGGCGTCGTCTGCCACGCTCTCCCCGCTGATGCTGAGGGCGAACGCATCGGTACTGTGTTCCATCGCGCGCAGGGTCTGTTTGAGCATTACGACGTCCATTCGACGGCCCAGAGCCAAGCGACGCACCCAGGGAATAAAGCGACCCGCAGGGATAATTTCACCCTCTTCATCTTTGATGCGAGCAAGTATTTTTCTATGCAGAACAACGTGTTGATTGTTGCACTGATATACCGGCTGTGAATAAAGCTCGAAAGCCTCTTTATCCAGAATCGCGCTCAGGCGCTTGTGCCAGTCGTGGTGATCTTCATCCGGCTCCTGTTGTGCCGCGAGGTCTGGGTCGGCAAAGGTGCGCATATCCGCTTCTGCCGCAACCAGAATCTGATCCGCCTGGCGCAGCAGCATTTGCGGGGAATCACCGTAGTGGAAAGCTACGGCGGCGAAGTGGGCAACCGGGTTGACGTCGCTCAGCCCGGTTTCATACAGCGCCTTCAACTGGGTATTGAGTGAGCTGGCGAAGCTGTCCATCTCTTTAGGCAGAACCGGTGCGGTGATAAGGGCGAACTCACCACCGCGCACGCGGGCGACAAAGCCTTCGCTGTGGAAAAAGCGCTGCTGGAGAGCGTCGAGGATCCCGGCGACGGCCTGCAGTAGTTTATCGGTATTGGCTCCGCCGAGTCGCTGGTTCAGGCCCATCAGGTCCTGAACGCGCAGCACTATCAGGTTGCCGTCGGCACTTTCTTCATCGCTCAGGCGCGTCTGGAATTTAATATCAAACGACCGGCGGTTGTTCAGGCCGGTCAGGCTGTCGTTGTAGGCTTCCTGGCGAAGCGTTTCCGTGCGTTGCGCCTGCTCGCTGAACAGAGCTTTGAGCTGGGTGACCATCATGTTCGTGGCTTCAACCACTCGGCGCAGTTCCGGCGTTTTGGGCAGCGCAGGTAGGCTCAGGAATTCGCGACGGCTGATGGCCATCGCCTGCTCGACGATGTAATTCAGCGGGCGCAGACGGTTACGCAGCAGGAACATCGCACCGAGAATGCACAGCACGCTACAGCCCGTCAGCCACAGGAAGCTCGCAACCAGCGTGCCCCACAGGCGCGCGAGGGCAAACATGGGGTGGCTGATAACCTCAACGCGTGCGGCCTGCGTCCAGCCGCGCATGACCACGGCTTCACCCTGGCCTGGATTCAGATGCACCATACGCACAAACCAACCTGGGACATTGGCGCTAGGTGGGACGTTCTGACGTTCAATAATCGGCTTGCCGGTTTTGATATCCACGACCTGAATGCGGTAGAAGTAGCCGCTATCAAAAATCGAGTTCACCATCAGTTCTGTCATCACCGGGTCGTCAATATGCGCGGTCAGCGAGAGCCCCAGCGCCGTGGCGGCATCCTGAGCATGCGCGCTTAGCTGGTTGTGGTACTGTTCACGCGAACTTTCCAGCGTGGCAAAAAAGTTGCCGCAGAAAATCGTCAACGTAAACAGGCAGATGCCAATCAGTAGCTGTTTATAGAGGGACATGACCGCTTCCTATTCATTAATTACAAACCCTTCTGCACGCATCCTGGTGAGAAGATCCTGCCAACGAGAGAGTCTTGTACTGTCGCCGACGCGCTTGCTGCCGCTTGCCTGTGGTATCCACAAACCCTCGCCATTAAATGAATAGACGGGGAGCAGGTCGCTACGGGCGGAGGCGGGCAATATGGCGGGTTTGAGGTTATCGAGAACCAGCGGAATTGCATCCGGGCTCGAATACCAGGTGACGACCATATGTGCCTGATTTAATTGTAATGCTTTAACATAGGTAATTCTTAATTGGCTGGCAGGAACGCCTAATTCGCGTAGGGTGAAATATTTCGCCAGCGCGTAGTCTTCACAATCTCCTGCGCCTTTACGCAGGGCTTCTACCGGCGTCGCCCAATAATCTTCCTGGCCCCATACCGTCATATCATCAACAAAGCGGATCCGCGAATTAAAAAACTGGTTTACGCGGTTCAGGGTGGTATGAATATCGCCAGCCGGCGGCTGCTTCAATAACATTTCCCAGGCGTCGATATTACGCTGCGCGGTCGGTGTCGCCGGGCCGTAAAGCTGCCGGGTTCGGGAATTAATGGTATTAAAGTCCCAGCCCGCACCAATTTGTAGCGGCACAAACAGAAGCAGGGCCAGGCATAACGATAGCCAGCGCTTCCAGTAGAATACGTCAGGGAGCCTCATTTAAGGGACGCTCAGCATCACGAAATTACGCCTTAATGCCATGCTGGCTGCGCCAGCGTTTGCGGTAAGCAACGTAGCCAGAGAGGTAGTGCTCTACGTCGTCGATACGTACCCGGAAGCTGTGGTGACGAATAAAAAAGCTCCCCACAATACGGGATGGTTTTTTGAAGAACATGGCCAGTTCAGGCCAGAAGAAGCCGTTCGCGAGGTAGCGCGCTCGCGTCTCCAGCGCCAGATTAAATTTCTCCATATCGAAGCCCTCGAGCAGTTGCCGGTGCTCGGACTCGGCCAGGCGCGCCAGCATATGCGAGGCCGCCATCATCAATTCCAGCAGCGTGGGGTAGGTGGTAACTCGCTGAAGCACGAAATCCAGGTAATCACGAACGTTGTCCAGGCCGAACTGATAGTAGCGCGCAAGCGGGCGATACAGCGTGAGCTCGTTTACACAGTAGCTTAGCCAGTGGTCGTGGGCCTGCCAGTGTTTCTGCTCGATAAAGTGATCCATGGCGCGCTCAACGATGGTCAGCCAGCGGGGGGCTTTTGTCAGGCCATACAGACGCATCAATGCGAAGGTGGCTTCGCCATCGTAATAGATGATGCGGTGCTCGGCCTTCAGCGACAGATCGGCGGCGTGCAAAACGTGGTTAAAACCGCCGGTATCCGGTTTTTGCATAAAACCGATACCGTTAGCCAGACGCTGCATCTGCGGGAGATAGCGCTCATCACCGGTCAGTTCGGTGTACTTAACCATCGCCAGAATACAGACTGCATTACCGCCCAGTTTAATCTCGCCGCCCGTATCTGTCAGGAAGTCAGCTTCGCTGCCGTCCGGGAGCGTGCGGGTGGCAATAAGCTCGGTCGACAGGTCATGCAGCGCGCGCTCAATGGCGGCAAACTGGGTTTTATCCTGCGTCACCTCCCAGCCTTCGAGCAGCGCATAGGTTGAGCTGGCATGGCGCAGGGTGTTATAGGTTGGGATCGCGCGGTCGAAGCACGGGAACCAGCCGTAATGATAGCGGCCCGATTTTTTTACCTGGCGTGCCAGATAGTCGGTGGCAGAGAAAATCATCGGCTCCAGCGCCTCTTCCTGCCAGTGCGACAGTTGGCGATAGCCAGCGTTGCGGCCGTTGGATTCGATGGGGTAGACCTTCCCACCATCACAGAACAGGCTGCGGGTGTTGAAGCGCCAGATAAGCTGTTCCGGTTTATCCGGCCAGCGCAGTGCGTTCCCGAAACGCCAGCGTGCGTAGTGCGCCAGGTTGGCGGCATTGGGCGTCGCTACCCCCTCGCTGCCGTGATACAGCAGCGCGTTGGCGTTAATTTCCTGCTCCAGAATGGGTTGCGTAAAATCAGGTGTGAAGCTCAAGCCAAAGCGGAAGTAGTTACGTTTGGTCTTACTGAGCTTATCCTGCAGTTCATCCCAGCGCAGGGTCTGAATTTTGTTGACCAGATCGGCACGTAGCCAGATCGCTGGCCGCGACTGCTGGTTCTCCCAGCGCTGTAAATTGTCTACCGCGCGCAGCCAGGCTTCATCCAGCGAATGACCGCAGGCATAGGCGGTATAGGCACGTTCCTCGCCATTGCTGGCGCTGAGGAAGAGGATGTAGCCTGGAAAGGGGGACGGTTGCGCGGCGGCATGAAATGCGTCGAGTTCAGGGCGCACATACGTAAGTAAACGGCTTAGCGACATTTAAGCTCCTTGTCATGGAATGACGCCCTTGTCTGAGATTAATCGTATCAAAATAACATTACGTATTGCGATTTATGTATTCTACATTTTTACTATATTGCCCTGAAAATAGAAAATAACCCTATTGGGCGCAAATAATTTGATGGCGAATGGCACCGCATTTTCCAGGAGAAAGAATGGATCAGCAAAATGAAAAAGGACTTTTAGACGACGCCTGCTGGACAGCTGAATCCCTAATGCAGGCTGCGCCGGGACGTTGGCTCACCCCTCTACCTGAAGGATGGCGGGCTACAGGGGTGTCGATTTTTGCGCCGGCCATGCAACCGGGCAATATGGTTTGCGTACGTGCGGAAAACGAAGTCGGCGGCGTCATCGCAGAGCGACTCGATAAGCTGCCATACCCACCAGCCGCTCTTATTATCGATAATGCCCAACTGGCAGCCGACAGCAATGTACCGGTGTATCTGGTTGACGATCGCAATGAAGCGCTGCTGAGTATGGGGCGATATGCCCGCGATCGGATGCAGGGCAACGTGATTGGTGTGACGGGGAGCGCGGGAAAAACCACCTGTGTTGCCATGCTTACCGCCGCGCTTGCCGAGTGGGGGCCGTCTCTTGGCAGCATGCAAAATGCGAATCTGCCGCGCGGCATCGCGTGGAATATCGCCTCTATGCCCTGGGATACGCCGCAGGTAGTTCTGGAAATGGCGATTGGCCGCATGGATATCAGCGCGCGCATGGTGAGGCCGACCGTGGCAGTGGTGACCAATATTCAGGCGGTTCATCTGAAGGAGAACCAGTCGCTGCATGATATTGCGCGCACTAAGGCCATGATTTTTCTCGGCATGAAGCCTGGCGATATTGCGGTGCTAAATCGTGAGATGCAGGAGTGGGACTGTATTTATGCGGCTGCGGTGAAGCAGGATTTGCGAATCGTGGCCTATGGCCAGCAGGAAGGGTGCGACTGCCGCCTGATAGCCTATGACCCGGTTACTCTCAGCGTGACGGCAGAGATTTTTGGCCAGCGCCTCGACTATACGATGCAGGCGGAAGGCCTACATATGGCGCTCAATAGCGTCGCCACGCTTGCCGTCGTCTCTTCGCTAGGCTATTCCCCCGAGGCGGCGCTGCCGAGGCTAACCCGCTTCCAGGCGCTGCCGGGTAGAGGCGAAGTCAATCATCTGACGGTGGCGACCCATCCGCTAACGGTTATTGATGATGCCTATAACGCTAATCCAGGCTCCATGATGATGGCGGTTGCACAACTGAGCGAATCAGTCCTGCCGGGAAGAAAAGTGCTGGTGCTGGGCGAAATGGCTGAGTTAGGCGATGAGTACCAACAATATTATCGTGCGTTGATTGCGAATATTAATCACAGCCAGATTGATGCGATTTACCTTATTGGCAATACATATCAGTCCTATGCCAGCATGATGGCTGAAAATAAGCGATATATATTGCTGGATGACGTTGATGCATTTAAAAAAGTTTACCTTAAGGATATTCAGGATAGCGATATTGTTTTATTTAAAGGCTCGCATTCCGCACAGGTATGGAAATTAGTGAGCTGGTTGAAGCTGTTGGCCGCTCGCTAGACCCTGCGCACGTGGGCAGGGTGACTATCCTTCCCGATGCAGTAAATCCGCATAAATCCCGGTTAACACCCCCTGAGGCCCAAACTCCCGTTTGATCCACTGCGTGACCTGCCCGTTGGCCGAGTGCTGGGTCGCCAGCAGCATGCGGGAGTCCTGGCGTGGGTTGTTGATTTTCCGGGTGACCAGCAGCGACTGTGCTTCTGCGTCGCGCACCATGTAATCTGGCAGAAAACCAATCCCTTCGCCGAGGATCTGGCACTCGCACTTGGTGTTGAAGTCCGGCACCAGAATGGATTCCTGCCCGTGCAGCAGCCAGCCAACCTTTTTATTAATGGTGTGCGCAGTGTCCTCCACCATGATGTTGGGGTAGAGGCGCAACTGGCTTTCGGCAATGGGTTCCGGCATAAATGCCAGCGGGTGGGACGGGGCGATGGCAAAGGCCCAGCGGATCGCGCCAATTTCGGTGTAATCAATACCGCCGCCGTCGAGCAGGGTATCCGGCGCGCCGATGGCGATGCTGGCCTGATTATTGATAATCGAATCCCAGACGCCGTTGTAGACCTCGGTGGTGACGGTTATCTGGCAGGTGGGGAACTGCTTTTTCAGCACCTGCAGCAGCCGGGCGGTATGCTTTGGCGTATAGAGTAGCTGGTTAATGCAGATGCGTACCCGCGCTTCAATGCCCTGAGAGATTGTGTCGATGCTGCGCTTGATGGCGTGGAAATCATTGAGCAGGTCACTGGCTTTGCGAAAGAAGTAGCGCCCGGATTCGGTCAGCTCAATGCTGCGGGTGCTGCGGGTAAACAGCACCACGTCGAGGCCCGTCTCCATGCGCTTGATGGTATAGCTGATGGCGGAGGTAGTGAGGCCCAGCTCCTCCGCCGCCTTACTGAAGCTGCCAAACCGCGCGGCGGTGGTGAACGCCAGCAGATTCTCTTCCGTAAAAATTGAGTTCATTCACCTGCTCCTCGGTTCAGCTATTTATCGGGCCTCTTTAATGAGATGAATGTATTGGTTGAGGTGATTATTGGGCAACCATTTTTGAATAACTTTTAAAACCCGCCTACGCGGCCTCTTTCGAGGTGGCTTCGCTCAGCTTGCGCCCGGTATATTCGGAGATAATCCCGACGCAGTTTCCCGCCAGAAAGCCCAGCAGCGTGACCCACCAGTTCATTCCGGTGGCGAAAAACAGCGTCATGCCGAGAAAGCCGCCGGGGATAAACGAGGTGAGCCAGAATCGCCCCTGCCAGACCACCACGGCGGAGAACGGCACCGTCATGACCACGCCCGCCCAGAAGGGCGACAGGCCGCTCACTGACGCCAGCCAGCCGGAGGCCGCTGCCGCGAGAAATGCCCAAACGGCGCCGGAGTAATTGACAAAAAGGCTCTTCACAAAACCTGCCTTGCCGCCGCCCGCCGCATAAAAACTGCAGAACGCCACAAAGCCAATCGTACCTAATAATTCCCAGCCTGGGGCCAGCCCAACCTGCGAGGACACCATCTGCCAGAGACCTGCACACACTCCAACGGTAATGCCCGTAGCGGTGAGTCCGTTCATCGTTGTTTCCTCTCATGTAGTGGTAGTGGTTACGCACTGAAACTATATAGAAAGAAAACCCGATTGAGTTAAGGGGCATAGCGGTAAAGAAATAAACGGTGCACTACCGCACAGTCTGTATCGATTATTAAATTAAATTCACTAATCAAGCAGGTTATGGCGAATAAAATTTAAGCGGGTTCTTTTCCAGTTATTTCGTTGCTATTCTCATTTCATCGAAAACAGCCACAAAAATCAGGGGATTTGACATGACCAACAACAATCTGATTGCTGACTATCTATTGGCTGCGCAACAAGGCGAACTGACGAAATTAAAATCCTGCCTGCATCAGGGCGTCGATATTAATGCCTGTAATCGTCAGGGGCAAACCGCCATTACGCTGGCGAGTCTGAATAAAAAATATGATTGCGTGGTGGCTTTGCTGGATGCCGGTGCGGATATTAATAAACAAGACCAGACCTGTTTAAACCCTTTTTTAATTAGCTGTCTGAATAATGATTTAACGCTGCTGCGTTTACTGTTACCGGCCCGCCCGGATTTAAATCGCTTAACCCGTTTTGGCGGTGTGGGGCTGACGCCCGCCTGCGAAAAAGAGCACCTTGAAATCGTCAAAGAGCTATTGCATCGCACCCACATCAACGTCAACCACACCAACTTTGTTGGCTGGACACCGCTGCTGGAGGCCATCGTGCTCAACGACGGCGGTGAAACTCAGCAGACGATTGTCGGCCTGCTGCTGGAACACGGCGCCAGCCCGCACATGACCGACAAATACGGCAAAACCCCGCTGGAACTGGCGCGGGAGAAGGGTTACGAAGAAATTGCCCAGCTGCTGATAGCCGCCGGAGCGTAACAGAGGAGACGCGCTATCGACACCCCAATACGGCGGTGTGTGCAAGCGCTAACTGCGGACGAGCACTTTCTTTCGGAGCGTGGCTCTGGTCGGGTCGAACAGGTCTTTTCCCGGGCGGTAAACCTTTATCTCCCGGCGCAGCAGCGGTTGCTGACGCTGTTGTGCGACGCGTACGACAACGCCCCGAACAGCTGTAGGTTAGCACTCACTCACTTTGATGGTTTGTTCCGGCCCGGTGAGACGGTTCAGTTTCACCCAACAGGGATAACGGTTGGCGAGGATAAATGGCTGGACACCGTTTCTTGCCAGCGCTGGCAGCCAACGATACCGCAGCTTAACGCCGAACGATTCCGGCAGATTCCCTGGCTGCGGTGGCACGACGAGATTCATCAACAATTACAGGATAACCAGACGCTGTTTCTGTGGCGCGGGGATAACCCGTTTTATCAGGCTATCTCCGAGGCATTACAGCAGCGGCGAAAAACATTATTTAATGCGTTATTACAGGGCCGGGAAATAACCTCGGCGGTGGCCAATATAGTGGGGCTAGGTATTGGCCTGACGCCGTCGGCGGATGATTATTTAGTGGGGTTAAGCACCGTTTTATTTATCGACGGTCACCCGGCAAATAAATATCGTGATGCATTTTATTCCGCGCTCACGGTGGCGCGTGACAATACCACCTTATTAAGCGCTATTACGCTGGAAGCGGCTTTTTCCCAGCGCTATCGCGAAACGATTTTTGAGTTTATTAACGGCATGGTTAATGAACCGCAACATATTTCTACCCAGACTATCGCCAGTATTAAAAATATTGGCTCCAGTTCCGGCTGCGACATGCTTTATGGCATGGCGGATGCCTGCGCGCTGAGCCAAGCCTATGGAGGGAGTTATGTCAGTCAAAATAGTGATTAAGAAGAATACGTATTTTGATTCGGTCTCGCTGATGTCGATTTCCACGCGTGCCAACAAGCTCGACGGCGTTGAGCAGGCGTTCGTGGCCATGGCCACCGAGATGAACAAGGGCGTGCTGAAAAATCTCGGGCTGTTAACCACTGAGCTGGATGATGCGAAAAACGGCGACCTGATGATCGTCATCAACGGCAAAGACGGCGCGGACAACGAGCAGACGCTGGCGGCCATTGAAGAGTTGTTCACTAAAAAAGCGGAAAGCGGCTCGCACGAAGCGCGCTACGCCACGCTTGCCAGCGCCAAAAAACACGTGGCGGACAGCAACCTGGCGGTGATTTCGGTCAACGGTCTGTTTGCCGCCCGCGAAGCGCGTCAGGCGCTGCAAAACGACCTCAACGTAATGCTGTTCTCCGACAACGTCACTATTGAAGACGAACTGGCGCTGAAACAGCTGGCGCACGAAAAAGGGCTGTTGATGATGGGGCCGGACTGCGGCACCGCGATCATCAACGGCGCGGCGCTGTGCTTTGGCAACGCGGTGCGTCGCGGCAATATCGGTATTGTTGGCGCCTCCGGTACCGGCAGCCAGGAGCTGAGCGTTCGTATTCATGACTTTGGCGGCGGTATTTCGCAGCTTATCGGTACCGGCGGGCGTGACCTCAGCGAGAAGATTGGCGGGCTGATGATGCTCGACGCCATCGGCATGCTGGAAAACGATCCGCAAACCGAGATTATCGCGCTGGTCTCCAAGCCACCGGCTACGGCCGTGGCGCGCAAAGTGCTGGAACGTGCTCGCGCCTGCCGCAAACCGGTGGTGGTCTGCTTCCTCGGCCGCGCTGAGCCACCGGCTGACGAGCAGGGCTTACAGTTCGCTCGCGGCACCAAAGAGGCGGCGCTGAAAGCGGTGCTGCTGAGCGGCGTGAAGCAAGAATCGTTAGAGCTGCATCCGCTGAACCAGGCGCTGATTGCTGATGTGCGTTCACGCCTGACCCCGCAGCAGAAGTACATTCGTGGCCTGTTCTGCGGCGGCACGCTGTGCGATGAAACCATGTTCGCAGTGATGGAAAAACACGGCGACGTCTACAGCAACATCCAACCTGACCCGGCCTTCCGCCTGGCGGACATCAACCGCAGCGTGAAGCATACCTTCCTCGACTTCGGCGATGACGACTTCACCAACGGCAAGCCGCACCCGATGATTGACCCGACCAACCGCATCAGCCGCCTGATTCAGGAAGCGCGCGATCCGCAGGTGGGCGTGATCGTGATGGATTTCGTGCTGGGCTTTGGATCGCATGAAGATCCGGTCGGTTCAACGATCGAGGCGATCAAGGAGGCGAAAGCGATCGCCGCCGCCGATGGCCGAGAGCTGGTGATCCTTGCCTACGTGCTGGGCACCGATCTTGACACGCCGTCGCTGGAAAAACAGCGCCAGATGCTGACCGACGCGGGCGTTGTCCTCGCCAGTAGCAGTACTAATACCGGTTTGCTGGCGCGTGAATTTATCTGCAAAGGGGAGGAAGCCTGATGAGCCAGTCACTGTTTACCCAACCGCTGAACGTCATTAACGTCGGCATCGCCATGTTCAGCGATGACCTGAAAAAGCAGCACGTTGCCGTCACCCAGCTCGACTGGACGCCGCCGGGGCAGGGCAATATGCAGGTGGTGAAGGCGCTGGACAGCATCGCCGATTCCCCACTGGCGGAGAAAATCGCCGCCGCCAACCAGCAGGCGCTGGAGCGCATTATTCAGTCTCACCCGGTGCTGATTGGCTTTGACCAGGCCATCAACGTGGTGCCGGGCATGACGCCGAAAACTATCCTCCACGCGGGCCCGCCGGTCACCTGGGAGAAAATGTGTGGTGCGATGAAAGGTGCGGTGACCGGGGCGCTGGTGTTTGAAGGGCTGGCGAAGGATATCGATGAAGCGGCGGTGCTCGCGGCTTCCGGCGAAATCACCTTCTCGCCGTGCCACGAGCACGACTGCGTCGGTTCGATGGCAGGTGTGACCTCAGCGTCGATGTTTATGCACATCGTCGAGAATAAAACCTACGGCAACATCGCTTATACCAATATGAGCGAGCAGATGGCGAAGATCCTGCGCATGGGGGCTAACGACCAGAGCGTGATCGACCGTCTGAACTGGATGCGCGACGTGCAGGGCCCGATGCTGCGTGATGCAATGAAGATCATCGGCGAGATTGATCTGCGTTTAATGCTGGCGCAGGCGCTGCACATGGGCGACGAGTGCCACAACCGCAACAACGCGGGCACCACGCTGCTGATTCAGGCGCTGACGCCGGGGATTATTCAAGCCGGTTACTCGGTTGAGCAGCAGCGCGAAGTGTTCGAGTTTGTCGCCAGCAGCGACTACTTCTCCGGCCCGACGTGGATGGCGATGTGTAAAGCGGCGATGGACGCGGCGCACGGCATCGAATACAGCACCGTAGTCACCACCATGGCGCGTAACGGCGTCGAGTTCGGCCTGCGGGTCAGCGGCCTGCCGGGGCAGTGGTTCACCGGCCCGGCGCAGCAGGTTATCGGCCCAATGTTCGCGGGCTACAAGCCGGAAGACTCAGGGCTGGATATCGGCGATAGCGCGATTACCGAAACCTACGGCATCGGCGGTTTTGCGATGGCCACGGCCCCGGCAATTGTGGCGCTGGTGGGCGGCACGGTGGAAGAGGCTATCGACTTCTCCCGCCAGATGCGCGAAATCACCCTCGGCGAGAACCCGAACGTCACCATTCCGCTGCTCGGCTTTATGGGCGTGCCAACGGCTATCGACATCACCCGCGTCGGCAGCAGCGGCATTCTGCCGGTGATCAACACCGCCATTGCCCATAAAGATGCGGGCATCGGCATGATTGGCGCCGGGATTGTGCATCCACCGTTCGCCTGCTTCGAAAAAGCGATTCTGAGCTGGTGCGAACGTTACTGCGCCTGACGTTGTAGCCCGGGCGAGGCGTTTACGCCGACCCCGGGGTTCTCCCGGCGGCGCTTCGCTTGGCCGGGCTACAACGGCCACCCTAACAACAATAATCACATCACCTTCTGCACTGGAACCTACACGATGAAAGAACTTGTGGTCGTTGCCATTGGCGGCAACAGCATAATCAAAGACAACGCCAGCCAGTCGATTGAACATCAGGCAGAGGCGGTGAAAGCGGTCGCGGACACGGTGCTGGAGATGCTGGCATCGGATTACAACATCGTACTGACCCACGGCAACGGCCCGCAGGTGGGGCTGGATCTGCGTCGCGCGGAGATTGCCCACGAGCGCGAAGGGCTACCGCTGACCCCGCTCGCCAACTGTGTAGCCGACACCCAGGGCGGTATCGGCTACCTTATTCAGCAGGCGCTGAATAACCGGCTGGCGAAACGCGGCGAACAAAAAGCGGTGACGGTGGTGACCCAGGTGGAAGTGGATAAAAACGATCCCGGCTTCGCCAACCCGACCAAACCTATCGGCGCGTTCTTCAGCGCCGAGCAGCGTGACGAACTGTTAAACGCTAACCCGACCTGGCGCTTTGTCGAAGATGCCGGGCGCGGCTATCGCCGCGTGGTGGCCTCCCCGGAGCCGAAACGCATCGTCGAGTCTGAAGCTATTCAGGCGCTGGCGCAGAAAGGCTTCCTGGTGATTGGTGCGGGCGGCGGCGGCATTCCGGTGGTGCTGGGGGAAGAGGGTGATTACCACAGCGTTGATGCGGTGATCGACAAAGATCTCTCCACCGCGTTGCTGGCGCGCGAGATCGCCGCCGACATTCTGGTGATCACCACTGGCGTAGAGAAGGTCTGCATCCACTTCGGTAAACCGGAACAGCAGGCGCTGGGGCAGGTGGATATCGCCACCATGACCCGCTACCTGCACGAAGGCCACTTCCCGGCGGGCAGTATGCTGCCGAAGATTGTCGCCAGCCTGCAATTTTTACAACACGGCGGGAAAAGGGTGATTATCACCACGCCGGAATGCCTGCCTGCCGCCCTGCGCGGCGAAACGGGCACCCATATCGTCCATTGATAAGGAACGACGATGAAAGAGAATAACAGTCGCCGTGCGTTTTTAAGCAATAGCGGCAAAATGGTCACCGCCGCCGCGCTGTTTGGCGCAACCGCACCGATGGCCTATGCGGCGACTTCTGGCGCTGCCGTCTGCGAGACGAAGGGAACCATGAACATTACCGACCGCCATTACTATCTGGATAACGTGCTGCTTGAAACGGGCTTTGAGTACGAGGGCGCGGTCGTCGTGCATACCCGCACCGCGCAACAGACCGTGGAAATTCAGGACGGCAAAATCGTGGCCCTGCGCGACAACAAAAGCCACCCGGACGCCACGTTGCCGCACTACGACGCGGGCGGCAAGCTGATGCTGCCGACCACCCGCGACATGCATATCCACCTTGATAAAACCTTCTACGGTGGCCCGTGGCGCTCGCTCAACCGCCCGGCAGGCACCACGATTCAGGATATGATCAAGCTCGAGCAAAAGCTGCTGCCTGAACTCCAGCCGTACACGCAGGAGCGCGCGGAAAAGCTGATTGACCTGCTGCAATCAAAAGGCACCACCATCGCCCGCAGCCACTGCAATATCGAGCCGGTCTCGGGGCTGAAAAACCTCGAAAACCTGCAGGCGGTGCTGGCACGGCGCAAAGCCGGTTTCGACTGCGAAATCGTTGCCTTCCCGCAGCACGGCCTGCTGTTATCGAAATCTGAACCGCTGATGCGCGAAGCAATGCAGGCTGGGGCGCACTACGTCGGCGGGCTGGATCCGACTAACGTTGACGGCGCGATGGAGAAGTCCCTCGACACCATGTTCCAGATTGCCATCGACTACCACAAAGGAGTGGACATTCACCTGCACGAAACCAGCCCCGCGGGCGTGGCGGCGGTGAAATACATGGTGGAAACCGTAGAGAAAACGCCGGAGCTGAAGGGCAAGCTGACCATCAGCCACGCCTTCGCGCTGGCGACGATGAACGAAGGGCAGGTGGATGAAATCGCCACGCGCATGGCCGCGCAGCAGATCTCCATCGCTTCAACGGTACCTATCGGCACGCTGCATATGCCGCTCAAACAGCTGCGCGACAAAGGCGTAACGCTGATGACCGGCACCGACAGCGTGATCGACCACTGGTCGCCGTACGGCCTGGGCGACATGTTCGAAAAAGCCAACCTCTACGCCCAGCTCTATATCCGCCCGAACGAGCAGAACCTCTCCCGCTCGCTGTTCCTCGCCACCGGCGACGTGCTGCCGCTGAACGACAAAGGCGAGCGCGTGTGGCCGAAGGCGCAGGATGAGGCCAGCTTTGTGCTGGTGGACGCCTCGTGCTCGGCGGAAGCCGTGGCGCGGATCTCTCCGCGTAGTGCCACATTCCATAAAGGACTACTGGTGTGGGGCAGCGTGGCGTAACGCTATTGCCGGAGGGCACACCCGTAGCCCGGACGAGGCGCATCGCGCCGACTCCGGGGCCGCTCGATCCCAAAATTTTTTTACCCCGACCGAAACCTTCAGGCCTTAGCGTGCGAACTATTATGTACAGAGCACCTTTATCCCCCTGATGGAGTCGACCATGAATCGTTTAAAAGCCTTATCAGCCGCCGCCGTACTCAGCCTTTCTCTCTTCGCCGTGAATGCGAACGCCGCCCTTGAACCGGGTGCAAAAGCCCCGGACTTCAGCCTGCAAGGCGCGCTCGGCGGCAAGCCGCTGACCTTCTCCTTGCAACAGGCGTTGCAGAAAGGGCCGGTGGTGCTCTATTTCTTCCCGGCCGCGTTCACCAAAGGCTGTACCCTCGAGGCGCACGCCTTTGCTGAAGCCACCGATGATTTCAAAAAACTCGGCGCAACCGTGGTGGGCGTGACCGCCGGGAACGTCGACCAGGTGGATGAATTCTCAAAACTGGAGTGCCGGGATAAATTTGCCGTGGCGGCAGACCCAGGCGCGAAAGTGGCGGCACAGTACCAGACGCTGATGCAGATGAACGGCAAAACGCTGTCCGACCGCACCTCGTTTGTGATCGCCCCGGACGGCAAAATCCTGATGAGCTACACCGACCGCAACCCTGATGAGCACATCCAGAAAGCGATGGATGCCGTGAAGCAGTACGCGCAATCGCACTCGTAATTTAGCCGCCGGGGTACGCTATGTTAACTGCCATTCTGGCCGCCTTTGTCGGCGGCATTATCCTCAACCTGATGCCCTGCGTGTTCCCGGTCATTTCACTGAAGGCGCTGGGCATTCTGCGCCATGAGGGCGATGCCAAAAGCGCGCGTACCGAAGGGTTGGGCTTTTTGCTCGGCGTGATTTTTACCATGCTGGTGCTGGCGGGCATACTGCTGGCGCTGCGTGCCGGTGGCACCGCCGTCGGCTGGGGGTTCCAGCTTCAGTCGCCGATGGTGATTGCCGTACTGGCGCTGATTATCCTGGGCGCGTCGCTGAACCTGCTCGGCGTGTTTGAAGTCGGCTTGTCGTTACAGCGAGCCGGGGAGATTTCGGTAGGCAGCGGAGCTTTTGTACGCTCGGCGCTAACCGGCGCGTTGGCGATTGTGGTGGCGACACCCTGCTCGGCACCCTTTATGGCAGGCGCGGTAGGCTACGCGCTGGTGCAGCCGCCGATGGCCGCGCTGGCGATTTTCCTGTCGCTGGCGATAGGCTTTGCCGCGCCGTTTACCCTGGTCTCGCTGTTCCCGGCTATCGCCAAACGCCTACCGCGACCGGGCGCATGGATGGATATCCTTAAGCGCGGCCTGGCGTTCCCGATGCTCGGGGCGTTTGCCTGGCTGGTGTGGGTGCTGACGCAGCAGGCGGGGACGACCGCGCTGTTAGCGATGCTGGTTTGTGCGGTGGTGGTAAGCTTTGCCGCGTGGCTGTACGGCATGGCCCAGCGCCGACGCTATATCGGCCAATCCTATAAAGCGCTGCTGGCGGTCACGGTGGTGCTGTTTATCGCTGCGGTCAGCCCGCTGCCGGGCGTGATGCACGTCCAGCCGTCGCAGCCGGAACTCGCGCGTGTAGAAAACATTACCCACGTGAAGTGGTCGCCGCAGACGGTGGCGGAGATGCGCGGGCATGGCAAAGCTATCTTTGTCGATTTCACCGCTTCATGGTGCATTACCTGCCAGGTGAACGAGCGCACGTCGCTCTCAACAACGGCGGTGAAGCAGGCGCTGGCGAGCACGAACACGATCTACATGGTGGCGGACTCCACCAAATTTAACGCCGATATTGATGACGCGATGACCGCGTTCGGGCAAGGTGGTTTGCCGCTCTACGTGGTCTACCCGGCGGACGGTAGCGCGCCGAAAGTGCTGCCGCAGGTGCTGACCCCGACGATTGTGGTCGACGCCCTGAATCAGGCATCCGGTAAAAAAGCATGAGGTAACGGGCATGGCGGAATATGGATAACGGTTTAGCGCCGCGTGAAGCATGGCCTGCGCTGATGGCAAGTGCGCAGGCGGGGGATCGCGATGCCTATACCCAACTGCTGCGGGCCATTGTGCCGGTGATTCGGGCGATAGTCCGTAAGCAGATTACCGACAGCGTGCTGGTTGACGACGTCATCCAGGACGTTCTGCTGGCTGTCCATCGGGTGCGCCACACCTACGATCCCGCCTGTCCGTTTTTACCCTGGCTGATGGCCATCACCCAGGCCCGCACCGTTGACGCGCTGCGCAAACGTGGCCGCCACTGGCGGCGTGAAGCCGATGAGGAAGAGGCCGTTGAGCCTGCTGCTGAACACATCCCGGAAGAGGATGAACGAGAAGAAACGCTGGCGCTGATCTTAGACCAGCTTCCCTCGCGCCAGCGGCAAATTGTGGAGCATATCCACCTGCAGGAGATGAGCCTCGCCGAGGCCGCTGCCCGCCATAATTTAAGCGTTTCGGCGGTGAAATCGCTATTACACAGAGCACTAACCAACCTTCGCCGGATGGGAGCGAACCATGACCGATCATGATCTTCTTATTGCCCAGCTAAGCCGCGACGCCGGGCCGATACGCCGCCCCTGGGCCAGCAACCGGCGGGTCGCCGCCTGGCTGCTGATGGCGCTGCCGTGTGGCTGGCTCAGCAGCCTGGTGTTTCACCGGGTGGCAACCGACTGGACGCAGTCCGGTGCGCTGCTGGCGGCGCTACAGCTGACCGTAGCTTTTGTGATGGGCATACTGGCGATACGCAACGCCTTCCTGCTGAGCATTGCCGGACGAAAACCGCTGGGCTGGCGCTGGTTTGCACCATTGATTGCGCTCTGGCTGGGCGGCGTTATCTTTAGCCTCGGCACGACACACGCGCCGGAAAGTCATCCCGATGAGGTGAACTGCTACGCGTTTATGATGGCGGTGAGCACGCCGATGATGGTCATTATGATCGGCTACCTGCGCCGCACACGAGCTCTATACCCGCTGCGCACGCTGGCGACGTCAGGGGCGGGCATTGCCTGTATGGCGCTGACGATGCTGTCGTTTTGCCACCCGGTGGAGGTGCATCCGCTGGATTTCCTGCTGCATATGGCGGCGGGGGTGACGATTGTGCTGGTGATGATGGCGGCCGGGTGGCGGTGGGTGAGGATTGGGTGATAAGTGCGGCGGTATTGCCGGATGGCGCTGCGCTTATCCGGCCTACATGCGTTGTTTGATAACGATGCATTTATCCTTGTAGCCCGGCCGAGGCGCAACGCGCCGACGCCGGGGCGGCTCGATCTATCCCTCTTCAACCTCATCCAACCGCCGTTTCAACGCCTCCAACTGAAACTCGCTAAACACCTCAACCCCATGCTGGCGCAACAGCGCCGCCGCGACCCCTTCGCCCGGCACCTTCACTCCGCTAAACGCGCCGTCATACACGTTCTGGCTGCCGCAGGTTGGGCTACCGTCGGTCAAAATCGCAAACCGACAGCCGTGACTCTGCGCGGCTTTTAACGCCAGCCACGCCGCCAGCACGTAGGGTTGCGTCACATCGCGTCCGTCGCTTTCCACTACCTGCGCCCGTCCTCTCAACACCTCGATACCCTGACCGTTAACCATCTCTGCCGACAGACGCGGCGTCTCAAGCCCCGCCGCCAGCTCCGGGCAATGGGGGACCAGGCGACCTTCATCGCGCCACTGTTGTAGTAGGTTTGCGGTGCAGGATTTATCGGTGCCGTTGTAGCGCACGGGATGCCCGGCGAGGCAGGCGCTGAGGAGGATTTTGTGTTTGACGGTCATGGGGAACCTTGAGGATGCGTGGCAAGGCGGTTGTCGCGATGCCTGCGGTTATAGGGTAATGGAAAACGGGCGAGGTTGCAGAGGGTTTTGCGAGGGGGATTCCAGAATAACCATCGTGTTTTCAGGAAGTCCGGGGGCGGATTGCGGCGCGTTAGCGATAGGAGTACTTTCTACACGCACCTGCAAAATCAGGTGTCGGGATTGACCTCTCTGATAGAATGTTACGGGCGACATATGACGTGCCAACGTCGTAAAATATGTCGTACGCACGGCTACACCTCAATGGTGGGCCAGGCGGGGGCGTCGCAAGACGCGCCGGTTCCCTGTAACGCCGGTAAGGTCAACCCCGTCTGGTTCCGCCACCCGTGAGATTGACCTCTCCTGCGGCGGACGTTTAACCCGTTACAGGAGGATGCCCACATGGCAACGACCCCTACCCAGACTCACCCATTATCCGAAAAAACGGCTAAAACCGAGCGCCGCTACACCGTCAGCTACGTTCCTCAGCAAGGCAATACCAGCACGCCCTCTCTGAATCTCAGCGGAAAATGGCTAAAAGAGGTTGGTTTCGACACGGGAACAGGCGTCACGGTGAAGATTGCCGGAGGCTGCATTGTGCTGATTCCGGATAACGATGAAATGAAAACGCTGCGTGAAGAGATTAAGCAGATGAAGAAAATGGTAAACGCGGTGAAGGAGGGGGTATTGAACGCGTTGTGATATCCCTGAAAAGCAAAAACCCAGCCATAGGCTGGGTTTTCTGAAGAATTGGTGCCCGGACTCGGAATCGAACCAAGGACACGGGGATTTTCAATCCCCTGCTCTACCGACTGAGCTATCCGGGCAACGAGGCGCATTAAACCGTAGTCGCTCCCTCACGTCAACCAAATTCACCGAAAAGCTGTTCAACTGCTTACTATTGCGGCAATCTACGTATTTGCGCCGGGTGATTGCACAAATCTTCCAGACATTGGCGCGGCAATCGGGCAATGCTGGCGGCGAAAGGGGGGCGGTATGGCAACGAAAGACTGGCTTGAGCTGCGACAGCATGCCGATACGGGCATTGAGACAATCAAAGCGCACTTTGAAGGGTATGCGTTCGACCCGCACTGGCATGATAGCTATCTGGTGGGGATCACGCTGTCTGGCACCCAGCAGTTTCACTGCCGTCGCGAGCGTCACCATAGCGTGCCGGGCGATGCCTTTCTGCTGGAGCCGGGGGAAATTCACGACGGTGAAGCGCCGGTGGCCGGTGGTTTTACCTATCTCACCTTTTACCTCGACGAACGCTGGCTGACCAACACCCTGCGCGGGCTGTATGACGCCACGCCGGATAGCTACTCGCTGCACTTTAACCAAACGCTCACCCGCGAACCGCAGCTGGTGCGGGCGATTGGCGAGACGTTCAGCACGCTGCATACCGATGAGATGCGCATTGTGCAGCAGAGCAGCATGGACGGCCTGCTGGCGCAGCTGACCGCGCACTGCCAGTGGCGCAAGCGGCTGCCGTCGGCCATTCAAAGTTCGGCGATTGCCCATCGGGCGCGGGACTATCTGCATGCGCATATGGGCGACAATATTGGGCTCTCTGATTTAGCGCGGGAGACGGGCACCGACCGTTTTACCCTCACGCGCAGCTTTAAACGCGAGTTCAACCTGGCACCGCACGCCTGGCTGATTCAGCTGCGGCTGGCGAAAGCGCGTCAGCTGCTGTCGCTGGGCGAGCAGCCGGTGGACGTGGCGGCGTCGCTCGGTTTTGCTGACCAGAGCCACCTCGGTCGCTGGTTCCAGCGGGCGTATCGTATCTCGCCAGCCCACTACCGTCGGTTGTGCACAAACCTTCCAGACGTTTCCAATAAATAACGGCACAGTCGGGACTCTAATAATAAGGAGTCACCTGTGAATATCATGCCGTTCCTGCTGTTTGCCTTCGTTGCGTCGATTACGCCGGGGCCGACCAATATCCTCATTCTCAACAACAGCCAACACTTTGGCGTGCGGGCGACCATTCCGGCGCTGGTGAGCGGCTGCGTGGCGGCAAGTTTGATTGTGCTGGTTTCCGGTGCGGGCGCGGGGGAAGTACTGCGCCAATATCCGCTGGTGCGGCAGGTGATGAGCTGGGCGGGCGTGCTGTGGCTGACCTGGATGAGCTGGCAGCTGTTCTGCGCGCCAGCGGCGAATATCGCCGGAAAGGAGAGGCAGCGCTTTACCGCCAAAGCGGCAGCGCTGTTGCAGGTGGTAAACCCGAAAACCTGGATGATGGCGCTGGCGGTTGTCAGCCTGTTTGCTCCGGCGGGTGAGCACGCGCTGCGCGAGGTGGCGCTGATGGCGCTATGGTTTTTACTGATCTCGGTGGCGTGTCTGATGTGTTGGGCGTGGCTGGGGAAGGCGGTGAATCGAGTGTTCCGCACCACCGTGGCGATGGTGCGGTTTCAGCGGCTGATGGCGCTGTGCCTGCTGGTCTCCGCGTGGGCGGGGATGCTGGCTTAGGTCAGCGCGCCGTTCTGGCGGCACTGGGCAAAGCGCAGAATGTCTTCGGCAAGACGGTGCGCGGTGTCCACGTCGGCCTGGCTGCGGCTAACCAGCATACGGCTCAGGCAGCCTTCCAGCACCAGCTGCATCTGTTTGGCGACCATTGCCGGGTCGTCCACTTCCAGCTGGGTCAGCAGCTCATGGCTGTACGCATAGGCGGCCTGCTTCTGCTGCTCGGCGAGCTGGTGAATCGGGTGGTCTGCCTCCGGGTAGAAGGTACAAGCGGCGATAAACAGGCAGCCGGGGTAGCGATTTTTCGTCACGCACTCGGTCAGCGCGGTGTAGCGGGCCAGCAGTTTTTGTTCGGGGGTCAGTTCTTCGTTAAGCATCAACTGGCGACGCCAGGTCTCCACCTGCTGGCTCAGGTAACGCAGCGCGTCATACAGCAGCGCTTCGCTGTCCGGCCAGAAACGGCGCAGTTCGTCCAGCGGGCGGTCTACGCGTTCGGCAACCATCTCCAGCGTGGTGCTCGCAATCCCTTCTTGCTCAAGGAGCTGTAGGGCTTCTCCCAGTACGTCTTCGCGTTGCACGTGTCTCTCCTCCGTTGACGGCTATCCGTCTAAAAGTGTTGTCTACGGTTGGCGATCGCGCAAATGTGCGCGAAACGCGGCGGCATCTTTGAAGCCGGTGACCCGTAGTGCGGGCTGCTCGTTGCCGTTCTCATCAAAGAAGAGAATGGTCGGCAGGCCCAGAACCTGTAAATGTTTTAGCAGCGCCACGTCCTCGGCGCTGTTGGCGGTCACGTCTGCCTGGAGCAGTACGGTGTTTTGCAGCGCCTGCTGTACCTGCGGGTCGCTGAAGGTGTACTTCTCAAACTCTTTGCAGGCCACGCACCAGTCGGCGTAAAGGTCGAGCATCACCGGCTTGCCCTGAGCGCTGGCGAGCGCCGCGTTCAGCGTCTCAACGTTATTGATGCGGGTAAAGTTGAGGTGCGATTGGCTCTGCGTGACGGAGGTGCCAAAGGCCCAATCCTGAAGCGGGCGCACGCTGATCAGCGCGGCGGCCAGCAGAAGAATTTGTCCAATGCGCTGCCACGGTTTTTGCAAACCCAGGCTGGTGATAAATGCCCAGCCGAAGAACGCCACGCCGAGCATTGACCACAGCCGTAGCCCCCAGACGTCGCCAATAATACGTTCCAGCAGGAACACCGGCAGGGCGAGGATCACAAAGCCAAAGGCGGTTTTGACGTGCGCCATCCACGGCCCGCTTTTCGGTAGCAGGCGGTTGCCGAATACCGTCACCAGAATCAGCGGCAGCCCCATGCCCAGCGCGTAAAGGTACAGCGTACCGCCGCCGAGCCACAGATTACCGCTCTGGGCGATGTACAGCAGAATGGCGCTCAGCGGGGCAGTGGTGCACGGTGAGCAGATAAGCCCGGCAATCGCGCCCATCGCAAATACGCCGCCCATCGAGCCGCCCTGCTGGCGGTTGCTCAACAGGGTGAGACGGGTTTGCAGCGACGATGGCAATTGCAGCGAGAAAGCGCCAAACATCGACAGCGCCAGCAGGATAAACACCGCCGACAGGCCAATCAGCACGTACGGGTGTTGAAGGGCGGCCTGGAACTGCATTCCAGCGGCGGCCACCACCAGGCCGAGCGCGGTGTAGGTAAGCGCCATGCCCTGCACGTAGATAAAGGCCAGCAGCAGCGCGCGGGCGGTGGAGAGGCGCTGTTTACCGCCGAGGACGATGCCGGAGATCAGCGGGTACATCGGCAGGACGCAGGGGGTGAAGGCGATGCCGATGCCGATTAATAGGGCCCAGAGGGCGGAGAACGGTAAGTCCGCGCTAGGGTTGCCCCTCACCCCGGCCCTCTCCCCGGTGGAGAGAGGGGGAAGGGCTTCGACCGCACTCAATGGTACGGTTTTGGTCTCTGGCGGGTAGCAGAAGCCCGCGTCGGCGCAGCCCTGGTAGGTGACGGTGAGCGTCGCACCTGCGTTCGCCTGGGTTAGCGTCACCGGCACGGTCAGGCTGTGGCGATAGATCTCGCTTTTGCCGTAGAACTCGTCGCTATGCCACTCGCCGTTGGGCAACTGGAGCGGAGCGATGCTGGCGTTAGCCGGGGTCACCTGCACCTGCTTGCGGTAGAGGTAGTAGCCGTCTTTCACCTGCCAGGTGAGGTTCACATCATGCTGATTTTGTTGAAAATCGAAGGCAAAAGCCTGATCGGCAGGAACAAAATTGGTGCGGCCGGGCGCGTCAAACAGCCCGGCAAAGGCCGAGGTGCTGCACAGCAGCAGAATCAGCGTAAGGAAGCGTTGAGCCATGAGAGGTAATCAGTGTCTGCGTGAGTAACGGGTAAAACCAGAAGTTCGGGCGTTTGATACGGGTGGTGAGCCTTCAGACAGTCGAGCAGCGCTTGCTGGTGCGCGTGGTCGGTTTTCAGCAGCATCTGCACTTCATACTCCTGTTCGAGTTTCCCCTCCCAGTAGTAGAGCGATGTTGCGCCGGGAAGTAGCGTGGCGCAGGCCGCCAGCTTTTCCGCCAGCACTTTCGCCGCCAGATCCTGGGCGGTAGCTTCATCAGGAGCAGTACAGAGAACCACAACAGCGTCGGGAATACTCATTGCAAACCTCGTATCGATGAAAAGAGGCACTATAGCACGGCGGGAAAAAGGGGTTGAGTGAATCGGGCCGCAGAGCGGCCCGACTTTAACGATTTTTACATGGCGTCACAGGGCTAGAGCATCAGCCCGCCGAAGATAAAACCGAGGATCACGCACAAAGCGATAGCAATCACGCCCGGCACCAGGAACGCATGGTTAAACACGTATTTGCCGATACGGGTAGAGCCGGTGTCATCCATTTCTACCGCTGCCAGCAGCGTAGGGTAGGTTGGCAGCACGAACAGCGCGGAAACCGCAGCGAAGGACGCAATGGCCGTCAACGGGGTAACGCCCAGCATCAGCGCTGCAGGCATCAGTGCTTTAGTGGTCGCCGCCTGGGAGTACAGCAGGGTAGCAGCAAAGAACAGCACCACCGCCAGCAGCCACGGGTAGTTGTTCAGCAGATCGCCCGCGATGGCCTGGATGTCGGCAATATGGGCTTTGACGAAAGTATCACCCAACCACGCGACGCCTAGTACGCACACGCAGGCGCTCATGCCGGATTTAAAGGTGCTGGCGTTGAGGATCTCACCGGTATCGACTTTACAGGTGATGCAAATCAGCGTGGCGATGGTCAGCATGAACACCACAATCGCTTCGTTGCGCGGCAGTACCGGGTTCTGAATCAGCCCGACGGTGTCGCTGATGGCGGTGGCGTAGAACATCACGGCCACGATACCAATCAGGAACAGCAATACGGAGCGCTTCGCATGGGGTTTCAGCTCAAACACTTTGCTGCCGCGCAGGCGCACTTCGCCTTTGGCCAGACGCTCCTGATACACCGGATCGTCTTTTAGCTCGCAGCCGAGGAAGTTACAGACGAGGGAGGTCAGCAGTACGGCAATCAGCGTGACCGGAATGCAGATGGAGAGCAGTGTCAGGTAGCTCACGCCCATCGGTTCCAGAATGCCCGCGAAGAACACCACCGCGGCGGAAATCGGCGAGGCGGTAATCGCAATCTGCGAGGCGACCACGGCGATAGAGAGCGGACGAGAAGGGCGAATACCCTGCTCTTTAGCCACTTCGGTAATCACCGGCAGCGTGGAGAACGCGGTGTGCCCGGTGCCTGCCAGAATGGTCATAAACCAGGTGACTAGCGGCGCTAAGAAGGTGATGTATTTAGGGTGACGGCGGAGCAGTCGCTCAGCCAGGCTGACGAGATAATCCATCCCGCCAGCGATTTGCATCGCGGCAATCGCGGCGATGACCGCCATGATGATTTCAATAACGTCAAAGGGGATAGCGCCGGGTTTAATTTGAAAGATGAGCGTCAGCACCAGCACGCCGAAACCGCCAGCGAAGCCGATGCCGATACCCCCAAGTCTTGCCCCCAGATAAATGGCAAGAAGCACAATGACCAGTTCTGCTCCAAACATATTAGCCTTCCTTGTATTGCTAGATTGATATGTAATTGTTGTGTTTTGGTAAACTATAGATACAAAAAAGGCATGTCACGATGACATGCCTTTGTGCGTTATTCGGGAAGCTTACTGTTCGCTTTCATCGGTATAGCGCTTCGCTTTATAGGCCGGATGCATCAGGTTCTGCGGGGAGAAGATATCGTCCAGCTCCGCTTCCGTCAGCAGGCCGCGCTCCAACACCACTTCACGTACGCTCTTACCGGTTTCGGCACAAATTTTACCGACGATGTCGCCGTTATGGTGGCCGATGAACGGGTTGAGGTAGGTGACGATACCGATGGAGTTATAGACGTAGCTTTCGCACACTTCTTTGTTCGCGGTGATGCCGTCGATGCATTTTTCCAGCAGGTTGTAGCAGGCGTTGGTCAGGATGTGGATAGACTCAAACAGCGCCTGTCCAATCACCGGCTCCATCACGTTCAACTGCAGCTGACCGGCTTCAGAAGCCATGGTGACGGTGGTGTCGTTGCCGATGACTTTGAAGCACACCTGGTTCACCACTTCTGGCACCACCGGGTTCACTTTGGCTGGCATGATGGATGAGCCCGCCTGCAGTTCCGGCAGGTTGATTTCGTTCAGGCCAGCGCGTGGGCCGGAGGAGAGCAGGCGAAGGTCGTTACAGATCTTCGACATTTTCACCGCCAGGCGTTTCAGCGAGCTGTGTACCATGACGTAGGCGCCGCAGTCGGAAGTCGCTTCAATCAGGTCTTCCGCCGGGACAACCGCCAGATTACTGACTTCCGCCAGCTTCTGTACCGCCAGCTGTTGGTAGCCGTCCGGGGTGTTCAGGCGAGTACCGATAGCGGTCGCGCCGAGGTTCACTTCCAGCAGCAGTTCTGCGGTGCGCAGCAGGTTTTTGGTCTCTTCGGTCAGCAGCACGTTGAATGCGTGGAATTCCTGGCCCAGGGTCATTGGTACCGCATCCTGCAGCTGGGTTCGACCCATCTTCAGGACGTCCTGGAATTCCGCTGCTTTACGCTGGAAGCCTTCGCCCAGCTGATTAATCGCGTCAATCAGCTTCAGAATAGAGGTGTACACCGCGATGCGGAAGCCGGTTGGGTAGGCATCGTTGGTGGACTGGCATTTGTTGACGTGGTCGTTCGGGTTCAGGTACTGGTATTCCCCTTTCTGGTGGCCCATCAGCTCCAGGCCGATGTTCGCCAGTACCTCGTTGGTGTTCATGTTAACGGAGGTGCCTGCACCGCCCTGGTAAACGTCTACCGGGAACTGGTCCATGCATTTGCCGTTATTCAGAACTTCATCACAGGCAGCAATAATGGCATTTGCTACGCCTTTAGGGATCGTCTGAAGCTCTTTGTTCGCCAGGGCCGCTGCTTTTTTCACCATCACCATCCCACGAACAAATTCCGGGATGTCGCTGATTTTGCTATTGCTGATGTAAAAGTTTTCAATCGCTCTCAGAGTATGAACGCCGTAGTAAGCGTCAGCCGGAACTTCCCTGGTACCCAACAGATCTTCTTCGATACGAATGTTGTTTAGCATGTGAACCTTCTATTTGCGAGCTGCCAATGATTTCACCAAATACGCATAATCTGAATGGTTATGCGTTTTATGACCGCAGATTATTTCCTTAATCGGCCCAGTGTCTATGATCATATGCTGATAATAGCGGATTGCAGTAATCTGGATCACTTATTATCAGACGGAACGGATAAGAATTATTGATTTGTGAAATGAGTCACCGCTTGACCATTGTTGACAAAAATATGGATGCGCGCTGATTGAAATGCGGCGAATCACCACCATTTAAAAGTAGTGCAGCGGGCCGTGAATCGCTGCAAACGCGCGAACCGCGTGATTTTTCGAACAGGAGATGCCAGTGCGCTGGATACCGTTAATTGCCATTTTTCTCTATGTTTACATTGAGATATCGATTTTTATCCAGGTCGCCCATGTGTTTGGCGTCCTGCTGACGTTAGTACTGGTTATTTTTACCTCCGTCATCGGCATGTCGCTGGTGCGCAATCAGGGCTTCAAAAACCTGATGCTGATGCAGGAAAAAATGCAGGCGGGCGAAAGCCCGGCGGCCGAGATGATCAAAAGCGTTTCGCTGATCCTCGCCGGTTTGCTGCTGCTGTTGCCAGGGTTCTTCACCGACTTCTTGGGTCTGGTGCTGTTGCTGCCGCCGGTGCAGAAACACCTCACCGTGAAACTGATGCCGTATCTGCACTTTAATCGGATGCCGGGCGGCGGTTTTGCGGGCGGTACCACGAGCGGGCAGACTTTTGACGGTGAGTATCAGCGTAAGGACGAACGTCCTGACCAGTTGGATCATAAAGACGATAATCGCCCATAAGCCGTGGCGATGATAAAAAGCCGGAGCGCGTTGTGCCTCCGGCTTTTTTTATGGCGTTGGTGCGGTCCCGGCGTCGCTGCGCTCGGCCGGGCTACAATTTGACACGTAGCCCGGCCGAGCGCAGCGACGCCGGGAATGCTCAGACCTTTCTTTTCGGCAGCAACACCCACAGCGCCGCCAGCATCACGATCGCGTACAGGCTCTTCCATCCCACCATCGACAGCAGCAGCACGCACAGCGCCACGCCCACGACGGATAATGCGCGGTAGCGCCCGCTTAACAACCGGCATCCCGCTAGCATGCATAGCAGGTAAATCATAATAAAGATGCCGTTGGCGTAGACGATCAGCGCATCGAGGTTGATGTTCAGCCAGTAGCTGGCAAGCGTGCTCACCATGCAGCTGCCAATCACCACGCTCAGCGCATTACGCGGTACCAGCCCCGGTGAGAGGCGCGCCAGATAGCTATCCGGTTTAGACTGAGCCTGCGACCACACCAGCCGGGCGAAGCTCTGGATGTAGATATTGAGGCTAGCGAAGCAGGCGAGGAAACCGACGACGCTCGCCACCCACAGCGCCTTCACGCCGAACAGTTGTACCACGATGGTCGGCAGCGAAGCCGCGGCAGTATTGGCAGCACCGTAGGCGTGGAAGTGCAGCACCAGTACGGTACAGGCCCAGTAGACCACGCCTGCCAGCAGCAGGCCGATAATCAGCGCGCGCGGGAAGTCGCGCTCCGGGTTGCGGAACTCCGAAGCCATATGGGCAAATGCCTCCAGGCCGACGAAGCACCAGAACATCACCGACAGCGCGGCGAAAAGCTGTGAACTGTCGATATCAGGCAGGGCCGGGAAAGGGATCGCTTTTACTGAGATATCGCCGTAGACCCAAATAGCGGCCAGCAGGGCAACAATTAAAATGGCGACCAGCGTCTGCAAATTAGCGCTGGAACTGGCGCCGCGTGAGCCCAGCCACCAGACGATCGCCAGCGTGGCGACCTCCGCCATCAGCAACTGCCAACCGTGCCAGCCGAACAGCGCCTGGGTAAAGCCGGAGGCAATATGCAGCGCGGCGGGCAGGCCAACCGGGATAACCGAGAGAAACAGCCAGCCGGTAACGCGAGCGAGGCGAGGGCCAAAGGCCATTTCGACGAAGTGCGCTACGCCGCCTGCGCTAGGGAAGTGTCGGCCGAGGAGGGCAAAGACGATAGCGACAGGAAAGACCAGCACGATTAACGCGGGCCAGGCCCACAGGCTGTTGTCACCGGCAACCAGCGCGCCCAGCGCCGGAACGGCAAAGACCCCGGTGCCGAGCAGCGACGTCGATAGTAATCCTACTCCCTGAACTAACCCGAGCTCCTGTTTAAGTCCCGCCATGTCCCTCGTCCACACTTTTACAAAAAGAGCAAAATGTTACCACATCCCCTCTCCCGGCAGCCCCGCGTCATTGTGCTGTTCTACGCTGGCAATACAGCGATTTATCGCGATTGCGCAGCCGGATGAAATTTTTTTTAGGGTGCCCCCTTGAAGGGCAAAATAACCATCCCCATCTCTCAGGCACTAGCCGGAAAACCGCTTACGGCCCGGCATCACCCATAACTGATAATGACTTTCTCAAAGGAGAGCTATCAATGAGTATTCGTCCGTTACATGATCGTGTGATCGTCAAACGCAAAGAAGTTGAAACCAAATCTGCTGGCGGCATCGTTCTGACCGGTTCTGCGGCAGCAAAATCAACTCGTGGCGAAATCATCGCTGTCGGTAAGGGCCGCATCCTGGAAAACGGGACCGTGCAGCCGCTGGACGTTAAAGTTGGTGACATCGTGATTTTCAACGATGGCTACGGCGTGAAATCTGAGAAGATCGACAATGAAGAAGTGTTGATCATGTCTGAAAGCGACATCCTGGCAATTGTTGAAGCGTAAGCAACGCGCGAACGAATTTGAGGAATAGAAGAAATGGCAGCTAAAGACGTAAAATTTGGTAACGACGCTCGTGTAAAAATGCTGCGCGGCGTTAACGTACTGGCAGACGCAGTTAAAGTTACCCTGGGCCCTAAAGGCCGTAACGTTGTTCTGGACAAATCCTTCGGCGCACCAACCATCACCAAAGATGGTGTTTCTGTAGCACGTGAAATCGAACTGGAAGACAAGTTCGAAAACATGGGTGCTCAGATGGTGAAAGAAGTTGCCTCTAAAGCGAACGACGCTGCAGGCGACGGTACCACCACCGCGACCGTACTGGCTCAGGCTATCATCGCAGAAGGTCTGAAAGCCGTTGCTGCGGGCATGAACCCAATGGACCTGAAACGTGGTATCGACAAAGCTGTCGTTGCTGCGGTTGAAGAGCTGAAAGCACTGTCCGTTCCTTGCTCCGACTCTAAAGCGATTGCTCAGGTTGGTACCATCTCCGCTAACTCCGACGAAACCGTAGGTAAACTGATCGCTGAAGCGATGGATAAAGTTGGTAAAGAAGGCGTGATCACCGTTGAAGACGGTACCGGTCTGGAAGACGAACTGGACGTAGTTGAAGGTATGCAGTTCGACCGTGGCTACCTGTCCCCATACTTCATCAACAAACCAGAGACTGGTGCTGTTGAGCTGGAAAGCCCGTTCATCCTGCTGGCTGACAAAAAAGTATCCAACATCCGCGAAATGCTGCCAGTTCTGGAAGCCGTTGCGAAAGCCGGCAAACCACTGGTTATCATCGCTGAAGATGTTGAAGGCGAAGCGCTCGCTACTCTGGTGGTTAACACCATGCGCGGTATCGTGAAAGTCGCTGCTGTTAAAGCACCTGGCTTCGGCGACCGTCGTAAAGCGATGCTGCAAGATATCGCAACCCTGACCGGCGGTACCGTTATCTCTGAAGAGATCGGTATGGAGCTGGAAAAAGCCACCCTGGAAGACCTGGGTCAGGCTAAACGCGTTGTGATCAACAAAGACACCACCACCATCATCGATGGCGTGGGTGAAGAAGCTGCGATCCAGGGCCGCGTTGCTCAGATCCGCAAACAGATTGAAGAAGCAACTTCTGACTACGACCGTGAGAAACTGCAGGAACGCGTAGCAAAACTGGCTGGCGGCGTTGCGGTAATCAAAGTCGGTGCGGCTACCGAAGTTGAAATGAAAGAGAAAAAAGCGCGCGTTGACGATGCCCTGCACGCGACCCGTGCTGCGGTAGAAGAAGGCGTGGTTGCTGGTGGTGGTGTAGCGCTGGTTCGCGTAGCCGCTAAACTGGCTGGCCTGGCTGCTCAGAACGAAGATCAGAACGTCGGTATCAAGGTTGCGCTGCGCGCAATGGAAGCGCCACTGCGTCAGATCGTTTCCAACGCCGGTGAAGAGCCATCTGTTGTTGCGAACAACGTGAAAGCGGGCGAAGGTAACTACGGTTACAACGCCGCAACTGAAGAATACGGCAACATGATCGACTTCGGTATCCTGGACCCAACTAAAGTGACCCGTTCTGCTCTGCAGTACGCGGCATCCGTTGCGGGCCTGATGATCACCACCGAGTGCATGGTGACCGACCTGCCAAAAGGCGATGCTCCTGATTTAGGCGCAGCTGGCGGCATGGGTGGCATGGGCGGTATGGGCGGCATGATGTAATCGTGCGCTATACCCCATAGCATCAAGAAACCCCCGAGCAGAAATGCTCGGGGGTTTTTCTTTATGTGCTGGGGTGTTATTCCTCGAAAGTGCCTTTAACGCAGGCTTTACCGTCGCGCACCATCTGCTTTCCCTTCGCCCATACTTCCTGAATACGCAGTTCCTCATCCAGAACGATAAAGTCGGCATCACAGCCCGGCGACAGTCGTCCCTTATGACCAAACCCAAGAAATTCCGCCACGTTACGGGTGAGCGGCAACAGCGCCTCTTCCAGCGGAAGATGATGCTGTTTCACTAACTTCTGTACCGTTTCCAACAGCGATTCGAACCCGGCGACGCCGATGCCTATCAGGTTACCGTTGGCGTCAAAATGCGGTTGGCTTCCGTTACCGTCTGAACTCAGTGTTACTCTTGATGAGGGAACATCGCCTTCCCGGGCCGTCATAATGGCGCTTGCGGGGTCGATAGGCTCGTCGATGCTGCTGGTGATATCGATGTATCCACCTTCCCGGGCAAAGCGCAGGGCGGCAAGAAACAGCGACTGAGCGCGATTAACGTGGGTGGGAAGCAGCTTGGTTATCGGAACATCGGCATGATGCAATATGTCATAGACGGGTTCCAGTTCACGTGGGCTGTTGCCCATATGAAAAACGGAAATCCCGGCTTTGGTTCCCAACAGGCCGCCAACCCGTGATTGTGCCGCCATCGTGGCGAGTTGCGCGGACGTCGGTGCCGATGAGCGGTGGTCGGAAATCGCACATTTGACGCCAATGACTTTATCAATAAGCGCAACGTCTTTTTCGACGCTGCCGGTTAGCGTGGGCGACGGAAGCCCATAAGCGCCGGTCAGCATCCAGGCGCTTATCCCTTCGTACTCCAGCGCGCGGGTTTTGGCCAGTAACGACTCAGGATGACGTGTCACGCCGTCGGTGCCGAGTAAGCCAACGACCGAGGTGATCCCGGCAGCGACAAGTTTCGACAGGCGTACTTCCGGGGTCCGCGTATGAGGACCTGCCTCGCCGCCGCCGCCAATCAGATGCACGTGCTGGTCGATAAAGCCAGGGCACACGGTCGCCCCGTTAAGGTCGCTTATTGGGCAGTCCGGGAGGGCGATGTCTGCGCCAGCCTGTTCAATGGCGATAATTTTTCCTCCGGCGACGAGGAGATCGCACATACCGCGCTCTTCAGGTGCGAAGAGGTGCGCATTGCGAAATAAGTGTGGCTCCAGCAAAGAGAAATTCATCATTCTTCCTTAGAAAAGTATCTGCATCACCCACATGGAGAGCAGGGCGTTGGCGATACAGATAACGATGATATGGGGATAATACTTCGGATTCACGCCTGCGGTGCCCAGACAGCGGCCGGTATTCTGAACCGGGTTACCCATCAGATAAATGGCGGGCAAAAGCACGGTGGCATCATGACCGCTGAGCGTGCCGGCAACCACCAGGCTTGCGCATACGCCGACGCCTCCGCCCATGCTCATCACCGACGCGAGCAACACCGTGGCGGCCACGCCGGGTAGCCCCCACAATGCCATCACGGGCTCGCAGACCTTGCCAACGATATCCAGTAGTCCGGTGACCTTAAGCGCCTGGATGATGACGAATGCCATCACCACGTTGGGCAATAGGCTGGTTGTGGCGATGGTAAACCCGCGGCGAGCGCCGTCGATAAATAAATCCATGATATTTTTGCGCGGCAACGTCGTCATTCTTTTGCCTCCTGCTGTGTGCGGTTTTCACAGTGCGCGATCCACAAGCGCAAGAAATTGGCACCGATAAACTTAAACACCAGAATGACAACCAGGGGGGTAATCACCGGGACGCTGATGACCGTAAACAGCGCTGCGCCGGAAGAGAAGTAGTTGGTGATAATGGCGCTTCCGCTGGTCTGGAAGGTGGCGAAAATTGCGCGTTCTTGATCGCTGATAGCTCCTTCGTCGGCAAGCTCTTTGGTCATGCCTGCCGCCGCATCGGTGTTTTGTAGATTTGCGATAAGCGCCAGCGAGCAGATGCCGGGGATGCCCAGTATAGGACGCAGAATGGGGGTCATCAGCTGTTGTGCGGCGCGAAGCCCACCCAGCCCTTCAGTAACCGAGATGATCCCCAGTGATAAAATGACGGATGGGGCAAGCTCAAGGGCAAACAGGAAGCCATCTTTCGCTCCTACCCCACCCACCCCACGGAAAGATAACGCGTTTTCTCCCGCCGTATTCACCTGCCCAAAACTGCCATTCAGAACCGTAAAGTCAAAAACGCGCCACCATTCGGTGCTTTTCGCAAAGCAGCCTGAGAAAAATATAATGGTCAGCAGGAAAACGAAATAACCTACCCACGTCACCTTGTCCTCTCCTGAGGATGTTTTACTCATGTTGCCTCCTTGGTTTTTTAATGCCGTGCATCACGTTGCACCTGGCAACACTAAAACCATATCGAGGTTAATGACGATATCCTTAGGCGATTATCGGAATACATTTAGATGGGAGGGATCAAGGAGTTGTCATGCCCGTTGTAAAAACGCACGGGGAATTCTCTTTTGGTCATCTTTTTAGTATAAGGTTTACACACGGACGACTTGCGTCCAGCTCATTGATTATGGGGAATAACATGCAGGTAAAATATTTGGCAGGGATCGTTGGTGCGGCGCTGCTGCTGGCCGGCTGTAGCTCAACCACGGAACTGACCTCTGGCGGCCAGAACGTGCGCTTTGTAGAAGAGAAGCCGAGCGCGGAGTGTCAGTTGCTGGGTACGGCGACTGGGGCGCAGGGTAACTGGCTGTCAGGGCAGCAGGGCGCGGAAGGCGGCTCTATGCGCGGTGCGGCAAATGCGCTGCGTAACCATGCCGCTGAAATGGGCGGAAACGTGATTTATGGCGTGAGCAGCCCAACGCAAGGCATGCTCTCCAGCTTCGTACCGACCGACAGCGAAATGAACGGCCAGGTCTATAAGTGCCCGAACTGATTCATGCGTAGCGCCCCCGCTAGTATTCCGGGGGCGTAGTGCTTCAGGCTTTCTCTGCGTTTTTTTCTACGCTTTGCTGTAGCTGATACAGCGCCTGCATATAGGCATCCGCCGTGAAGGTTTTACGTTTGTCAGAAGAGAGCGCTCTGACAAAAACCTGGCACGGTAAGCCCGCGAGTTTCTGCAGCCTTGGGCTGCAATCTAACAGTCGACGGGTGACAGCCTCGACGTCTTTGGTGCCCGGCTTGCTGCGCGTTTTGATCGCCGTCCCGCTAAACTGCGTGTTCCCTTCGCTATCGGTATAACGATAGACAACCGCCAGATGGTGAACGAACAGGTTTCGTTTCCAGGCTGGATGGTCGTAGGAGTCATACTCCAGGTTGCCGCCTGCCTTGTAGTCCACGTCGTACAGCGGCAGGAAATCCAGCATGGAAGAGATACGCAGCGACAGTTCGTTCATCCCCGCGTTATTGATGGCATGGACCATTACGGTCACCAGCAGCTCGATTTGCAGCAGATCAACAACCAGCTCGACCTTTTTACCGGAGTGCAGCGTCAGAGTGAACGTCTGGCTTTCATTGTCATCGTTGGTGAGCGAGATGGCGTTGACGCGCAGATTGACGTCAGCATGCTCCAGCGCTTCACGCTGAAGCGCCGGGATATTCTGGTGCATTTTCTGCGCGGCTTTATCGCGCGCTTTTTCGTAGCGGCTGCGCTCGTCCGCGCTGAGCAGAGGAAGCTGCGCGAGGCGGTATTCGAGGGCGATAAACAGGTCTTTCAGGGCGATAGCGGGCAGGAAAAAGAGCGACTCTTTTTTACGCGGCTCTTTAATTTTCAGGGCCAGCGCAATGAAATTATTTTCCTGACGAATGACGCCTGCGTTAATGCCTTTGATGGAAATAGACAAACGGTTCTCCTTAACCATTTTTTAGTTAAATGTATTTATTTAACTTATTGATTTGGTTTATTTTTAATGGCGATATGAATCGTTAAAATAACACAGACCGTTATGATGTCCAAAAAAACAGGCAGACCGAAGTCTGCCGATTTATTTCGTTTATCGCTGACGTAGCTGGAGATCCAGCGGCGTTTTACTTGGCTCGCCGCCAATTTCTCGCGCCAGTTTCGGCACCATATAACCGGAGATAAGCGTGAGCAGCTCGCGCATAATTTCGCGCGCTTCGTCATCGCTGACGAGGAAGTGGGCCGCGCCCTGAACTTTATCCAGCACGTGCAGGTAATATGGCATCACGCCAGCATCAAACAGCGCATTGCTGAGATTGGCCAGGGTTTGTGCATTATCGTTCACGCCGCGCAGCAGCACGCTCTGGTTGAGCAGCGTTACGCCCACGCGGCGCAGTTGCCCCATGGCATGGCGGAAGGCATCGTCAATCTCGTTGGCGTGGTTGATATGGTTAACCAGCAGGATCTGCAGCGATGAATTCGCAAAGCGGCTAACCAGCGTGTCGGTAATGCGAGCCGGAATGACGATCGGCAAGCGGCTATGAATACGCAGGCGCTTGATGTGCGGGATGGCTTCCAGTTGGGTGAGTAGCCAGTCCAGTTCGTGATCTTTTGCCATCAGCGGATCGCCGCCGGAGAAAATGATTTCGTCGAGTTCCGGATGCGCACTGACATAGTCCAGCGCAGCCTGCCAGTTTCGCTTATTACCCTGGTTCTCGGCGTACGGGAAGTGACGACGGAAGCAATAACGGCAATTTACCGCGCAGCCGCCTTTTACCAGCAATAACGCACGGTTATGGTACTTATGCAGCAGGCCAGGCACCACGCTGTGCTGTTCTTCCAGCGGATCGGTGGAAAAACCAGGGGCGGCGATAAACTCTTCCTGCGAGGTAAGTACCTGACGTAAAAGCGGATCGTTCGGGTTGCCTTTCTCCATGCGCGCCACAAATGCGCGCGGAACGCGCAGGGCAAACAGGCGCTTAGCCTCACGGCCAGCGAGCAGATTTTCATCAGCGTCTATATTCAGAAGACGTAATAGTTCATCCGGATCGGTGAGAACATCGGCAAGTTGCATCAACCAATCTTCTCTGGATGGGGTATTTAGGGTTACAATATGCGCCATTTTGTGGCTTAGCTACCATTTAACAATTTCAGAGGGCCTTATGGCGACTTACTATAGCAACGATTTTCGTGCTGGTCTTAAAATCATGATGGACGGCGAACCGTACGCGGTTGAAGCCAGTGAATTCGTTAAGCCGGGTAAAGGTCAGGCATTCGCGCGCGTTAAGCTGCGCCGCCTGCTGACCGGTACTCGCGTAGAGAAAACCTTCAAGTCTACCGACTCCGCTGAAGGCGCAGACGTTGCCGACATGAACCTCACCTTCCTGTACACCGACGGTGAATTCTGGCACTTCATGAACAACGAAACCTTCGAGCAGCTGGCTGCCGATGAGAAAGCCGTTGGCGAAAACGCGAAATGGCTGCTGGATCAGGCTGAATGCATCGTGACCCTGTGGAACGGTCAGCCTATCTCCGTGACTCCGCCGAACTTCGTTGAACTGGAAATCATTGAAACCGATCCAGGTCTGAAAGGCGATACCGCAGGTACTGGCGGCAAACCAGCTACCCTGTCCACTGGCGCAGTGGTTAAAGTTCCACTGTTCGTCCAGATTGGCGAAGTGATCAAAGTGGATACCCGCTCCGGCGAATACGTATCTCGCGTGAAGTAATTCATGCTTTGATCGCCCGGCGCAGCAGTGATGCTGCGCCAGCCTTTTCCCCGTTCGATCCAATCTTCTGTCTTTCCCGCTTCGTCTTCTTCCGAAAAAAAACGCTGACATCCAACATCCTGAGTGAAGTTGTCTATGCTTATGAAGCAAGATAACGATAACTGGCTCTTAAGGATGACATTATGGTGAAAAAAGCGATCGCAGCATTTTTTACGGTTCTGGTTCTCTCCTCTGTGCTCACGGCCTGTAACACCACGCGAGGACTTGGCGAGGATATTTCCGACGGTGGTAGCGCTATTTCTGGGGCCGCAACCAAGGCGCAGCAATAAATCGAGTCTGACGGTACGACGTACGGTTGTACCGTCGTTTTTCAACGCCTATAATCCCCCCGTTATACTTTCCAACACCTTGCGGGACGACCCGTAAGCGTATCTCAACCGGGGACGGCCCCATCGTTATGGAGCCTGAAATGTCCTGGTTAATTCTCTTTATTGCTGGCCTGCTCGAAGTCGTCTGGGCTGTCGGCCTGAAATACACCCACGGTTTTAGCCGCCTGGTGCCGAGCGTGATTACCATTGTGGCGATGATTGCCAGCATGGCGCTGCTGTCGTGGGCGATGAAAAGTCTGCCGGTAGGAACGGCCTATGCGGTATGGACGGGGATTGGCGCGGTTGGCGCGGCGATTACCGGCATTCTGCTGCTGGGTGAGTCAGCAAGCCCGATGCGCATCGCCAGCCTGGCGCTGATTGTGATGGGAATTATTGGCTTAAAGATGAGCGCGCATTAATAGCCTCGGCCGGGCTACGTGTGATGTCGTAGCCCGGCCAGGCGTAGCGCCGCCGGGAAGCGGCACGGCGTTAAATAAACAGCACGCCGACCAGTGTGACCACCGTCAGAATCGCTGCCAGACCGTAGAACACCCATTTCCCGTTCGGGACGTGGATCTTCAGATCATGCATCGCATGGTGAATACGGTGCAGACCACACCACAGCGGCAGAACGATCATCAGGAAGATAAATGCGCGGCCAATCAGGCTGTGGGCAAAGCCCAGCACGCGTTCGTAGCTGAAAGCATCGGCCGGTGCCAGGCCTAACGGCAGCAGTACGCCAACCAGCAGCACGATGACCGGTGCAATAATCGCGCCCCACATGCCGCCTGCGCCAAACAGACCCCAGAATACCGGTTCATCGGAACGTTTTGGGTTCGGGTTAATCATACCAGTCTCCTTACCAGAACAGCGCGACAAACAGAATCACCACGCTGACTAGCGCGGTAACCACCCAAAGCCCTTTGATAATCGGCTCTGGCCCCATTTTTTCGCTTTTAACGATGATGTTGGCAGCCTTTGGCGCCAGCTCAAACCAGGTTTTGGTATGCAGCAGCGCGGCGGCCAGGGTAATCAGGTTCAGCACCACCACCACCGGGTTTTGCAGGAAACCAACGTATCCCGCCCAGCTTTCTGCACCGTGCTTCAGCGCAAACAGACCGTAAATCAGCACGATGCTGAACCATACCGTTGGCACCGCCGTCCCTTCACGCAGCATATAGAAGCGATAAAACGGCAGCTTTCTCCACCAGGTGGACGGCATTGGCCGTACATAGGGTTTGCGTTTAGTCGTCATCATGCACTCCTTAGCGTGGTTTCAGGGTAGCGATAAGAAAGTCTTTCGAGCTTTCCACTTTGCCCTGCTGAATGGCGGCTGCCGGGTCGACGTGTTTCGGACACACTTCGGAGCAGTAGCCCACAAACGTACAGGTCCAGACGCCGTTCTGGCCGTTCAGCTGCGCCATGCGCTCTTTCTTACCGTGGTCGCGGCTGTCTTCGTTGTAGCGATGCGCCAGGGTAATCGCCGCCGGGCCGATGAACTCTGGGTTCAGGCCAAACTGCGGGCAGGCGGCATAGCACAGGCCGCAGTTGATGCAGCCGGAGAACTGGTGGTACTTCGCCATCTGCGCCGGGGTTTGGGTGTTTGGCCCTTGATCCGGCGTGCGCGGGTTGCCGATGATATACGGCTTAATCGCTTCCAGGCTCTCGATAAAGTGGGTCATATCGACCACCAGATCGCGCTCGATAGGGAAGTTTGCCAGCGCCTCAACCTTGATGCCTTTGGTGTATTCACGCAGGAAGGTTTTACAGGCGAGCTTCGGCACCTTGTTGACCATCATGCCGCAAGAACCACAGATAGCCATACGGCAGGACCAGCGGTAGCTCAGGTCCGGCGCGAGGTTATCTTTGATGTAGCCCAGGGCATCCAGCAGTGAAGTCTGCTCATCGTAAGGCACCTCATAGAAGGCGCTGTGCGGTGCGCTGTCCACTTCCGGGTTGTAGCGCACAATCTCAATTTTTAAATTCTGCATCTCAGCCATTCGCCGTCTCCTTCTTCTCGGCCGCTTCGGCTTCGGCGCCATAGACGCGTTTTGCCGGTGGCAGGGTCGTTATCTTCACATCGCTGTAGTCGAGGCGCGTAGTGCCGTCGGCGTCGCGGAAGGCGAGGGTATGCTTGAGGAAGTTGACGTCGTCACGTTCGGTACAGCCTTCGTCCAGACGCTGGTGTGCGCCGCGAGACTCTTTACGCGCCATGGCGGAGTGCGCCATACATTCAGCCACGTTCAGACCATGGCCCAGCTCGATGGTATAGAGCAGGTCGGTGTTGAAGACGCTGGAGGTATCGGTAATGCGGACGCGCTTGAAGCGCTCCTGCAGTTCCGCCAGCTTATCGATGGTTTTCTGCATCAGTTCCGGCGTACGGTAAATACCGCAGCCTTCTTCCATCGACAGGCCCATCTCGTCGCGGATCTTCGACCAGCTTTCGCTGCCTTCCTGATTCACCAGCGCTTTCAGGCGGTTTTCGATGTCGCTGACCTGCGCGTCCAGCGCGCTGCCGTTGGCTTCACCGGCGGTTGCCGCACGGGCCATCGCCTGCTCACCGGCCATGCGGCCAAAGACCACCAGTTCTGCCAGCGAGTTGGAGCCCAGACGGTTGGCGCCGTGCAGGCCGACGGAAGAACATTCGCCGACGGCAAACAGCCCTTTAATGCGGGTTTCACACTGCTGGTCGGTTTCGATACCGCCCATGGTGTAGTGCGCGGTTGGGCGAACTGGAATAGGCTCTTTCACCGGGTCGACGCCAACGTAGGCTTTTGCCAGTTCGCAGATGAACGGCAGACGCTCCAGCAGCTTTTTCTCGCCAAGGTGACGCAGGTCGAGGTAGACCACGTCGCCGCGCGGGGTAGGCACGGTGTTGCCTTTGCGCCATTCGTGCCAGAAGGCCTGGGAGACTTTGTCGCGTGGACCCAGCTCCATATATTTGTTTTTCGGCTCGCCCAGCGGGGTTTCCGGGCCCATGCCGTAATCCTGCAGGTAGCGATAGCCATTTTTGTTGATCAGAATACCGCCTTCACCGCGGCAGCCTTCGGTCATCAGGATGCCCGAGCCCGGCAGGCCGGTCGGGTGATACTGGACGAACTCCATGTCGCGCAGCGGAACGCCGTGGCCCAGCGCCATGCCCATGCCATCACCGGTGACGATGCCGCCGTTGGTGTTGTAGCGATAGACGCGGCCTGCGCCGCCGGTGGCCATCACCACCGCGTTGGCGCGAATTTGCACCATCGTGCCTTCCATCATGTTCATCGCCACCAGGCCGCGAGCCTGACCATCATCGACCAGAATATCGAGGACGAAGTGCTCATCAAAGCGTTGGATTTGCGGGAATTGAAGGGAGGTCTGGAACAGGGTATGCAGCATATGGAAGCCGGTCTTATCGGCGGCAAACCAGGTGCGTTCAATCTTCATTCCGCCGAAGCGGCGAACGTTGACGCTGCCGTCAGGACGACGACTCCACGGGCAGCCCCACTGTTCGAGCTGGGTCATTTCGGTTGGGCAATGATGGACGAAGTAATCGACGACATCCTGCTCGCAAAGCCAGTCGCCACCGGCGACGGTGTCGTGAAAATGGTATTCGAAGCTATCATGGTCCTGTGCGACGGCGGCGGAGCCACCTTCAGCGGCCACCGTGTGGCTGCGCATAGGATAAACTTTTGAGATCAACGCGATTTTGGCTTTTGGGTTGGCCTGAGCGGCTGCGATAGCAGCACGTAGCCCGGCCCCGCCTGCGCCAATAATGGCTAGATCGGCTTGAAAGGTTTGCACGACATTCCTCCAGATTTTTGTTATTTCACAACAGGCTGCGTTGGGGGATATCACGTGGCCTGCGCAAAAACGTTTCCACTGCTCCTTTATGGGTAAAGCAGTATACCCGTAGGGTTGTGGGGGAAATTTGATGTGTTCGATTTTTTTGTCGTTATGTGCGGCTATTTATCACTGTAGCTGATGAATTACATTGCGGAATTAATTAGGGAAATGTTGCCCCCGGCCATAGGGGAAATGATTGAGCAATATTTGTGTCGTGTATCACTTGCGGGTAGACTTCGTGCCCTTGTCTGAAATCGGAGAAAAAAACATGAGCGAGACGGCAACCTGGCAGCCGAGCGCATCCATCCCTAACCTGTTAAAGCGTGCGGCACTGATGGCGGAAATCCGCCGTTTCTTTGCCGACCGTGGAGTACTGGAGGTGGAGACGCCTTGTATGAGCCAGGCAACGGTAACTGACATTCATCTGGTTCCGTTTGAGACTCGCTTTGTTGGCCCAGGCCATTCCCAGGGGATGAACCTGTATCTGATGACCAGCCCGGAATACCACATGAAGCGCCTGCTGGCGGCGGGGTGTGGCCCGGTGTTCCAGCTTTGCCGTAGCTTCCGCAACGAAGAGATGGGGCGCCACCATAACCCGGAATTCACCATGCTGGAGTGGTATCGTCCGCACTTTGATATGTATCGCCTGATCAACGAAGTGGACGATCTGCTGCAGCAGGTGCTGGAAACCCAGCCGGCAGAAAGCCTCTCCTATCAGCAGGCATTCCAGCGCCATCTGGAGATTGACCCGCTGTCTGCCGACAAAACGCAGCTGCGCGAAGTGGCGGCGAAGCTCGACCTGAGCAACGTGGCTGATACCGAAGAAGACCGTGACACGCTGTTGCAGCTGCTGTTTGCCTTCGGCGTAGAGCCGCACATCGGTAAAGACCGCCCAACCTTCGTTTATCACTTCCCGGCAAGCCAGGCATCGCTGGCGCAGATCAGTGCTGAAGACCATCGCGTGGCCGAACGCTTTGAGGTTTACTTCAAGGGTATTGAGCTGGCGAATGGTTTCCACGAGCTGACCGATGCTCGTGAACAGCAGCAGCGCTTTGAGCAGGATAACCGTAAGCGCGCGGCGCGCGGCCTGCCGCAGCAGCCTATCGATCAAAACTTGCTGGACGCGCTGGCCGCCGGCCTGCCGGACTGTTCCGGCGTGGCGCTGGGCGTTGACCGCCTGATCATGCTGGCGCTGGGGACGGAAACGCTGGCTGAGGTGCTGGCCTTTAGCGTCGATCGCGCATAACCCGCTATCCTGAAAGATAAAATGGCGCTTTTTGCGCCATTCTTAGTGATATATTTTCAAATTCCCTCTTAAGGTCACAAGATTAGTCTGGTTATTTGCTATCATCCAGCCAGCAATTTCTCGCGTCGATTTTCCGTTGCCTTGCTTTCGCAAGCATGCAGCGCGGTGCCCTGTCGATGTGTAAAAAAAATGATCCAAAATAAGGGATGGTCACATGACCCAATCAATTAAAAAGATGAGCCTGATAGGACTCATCCTTATGATATTTACGTCAGTCTTTGGCTTTGCTAATAGCCCCTCCGCCTTTTATCTGATGGGCTATAGCGCAATTACCTGGTATATATTTTCCGCGCTTTTATTCTTTATCCCCTTCGCCTTAATGATGGCGGAAATGGGCTCGGCCTATCGTAAAGAAGAGGGCGGGATCTATTCCTGGATGAATAACAGCGTTGGCCCACGCTATGCGTTTATTGGCACCTTTATGTGGTTCTCATCCTACGTTGTCTGGATGGTCAGTACCTCTGCCAAGGTGTGGGTGCCGTTCTCTACCTTCGTGTTCGGCGCAGACATGACGCAGCACTGGAGCGTGGCGGGGCTGCAATCGACGCAGGTTGTTGGTCTGCTGGCGGTGCTCTGGATGGTGCTGGTGACGACGGTAGCATCGAAAGGTATTAATAAGATTGCCCGCATTACTGCCGTTGGCGGTATTTCCGTAATGTGTCTGAATTTAGTTTTATTGTTAGTGAGTATTGCCATTTTGTTATTAAATGGCGGCCACTTCGCCCAGCCACTTAATTTCACCGCCTCGCCTAACCCCGGTTATCAATCCGGTCTGGCGGTATTATCGTTTGTGGTATTCGCTATTTTTGCTTACGGCGGTATTGAAGCCGTTGGCGGTCTGGTGGATAAAACCGAGAAACCGGAAAAGAACTTCGCTAAAGGAATTGTTTTTGCGGCGATTGTTATTTCTATCGGTTATTCGCTGGCGATCTTCCTGTGGGGAGTGAGCACCAACTGGCAGCAGATTCTGAGCGACCGTTCGGTGAACCTCGGCAACATTACCTACGTGCTGATGACTAGCCTGGGCTCAACGCTTGGCAACGCCATGCACCTATCGCCGGACGTGGCGGCAACCGTGGGCGTGTGGTTTGCGCGCATCACCGGTCTGTCGATGTTCCTCGCCTACACCGGGGCATTCTTCACCCTGAGTTACTCGCCGCTGAAGGCGATTATTCAGGGTACGCCAAAAGCGCTGTGGCCAGCGTCGATGACCCGCCTGAACGCCAACGGTATGCCGTCCACCGCGATGTGGATGCAGTGCCTGCTGGTCAGCGCGTTTATTCTGCTGGTGTCGTTTGGTGGTGATACCGCGTCGGCGTTCTATAACAAACTGACGCTGATGGCGAACGTGTCGATGACCCTGCCGTACCTGTTCCTGGCGCTGGCCTTCCCGTTCTTTAAGGCCAAAATGGATCTCGAACGTCCGTTTGTGATTTTCAAAAACAAAGGCTCAACCCTGCTGGCAACCAGCGTGGTGGTGCTGATCGTGACCTTCGCGAACATCTTCACCATTATTCAGCCGGTGATTGAAGCAGGGGACTGGAGTAGCGCGCTGTGGATGGTCGGTGGGCCAATCTTCTTCTCGCTGCTGGCGATGGCGATTTATGAGAACTATCATCGCCGTATTAACCGTCAGCCGGTTCTGGTGGCAGAGTAAATCAGTGGTAGCCCGGCCGAACGTAGTGACGCCGGGATTTCCCCGGAGTCGGTGCTTACGCACCTCGTCCGGGCTACCCATGTATTACAGACTTCCTGGCTGACGTTTGCCTGCGGAGGTCAGCGTTCTTCCCGTTTTCCGGCCATCCAGGGTCTCCAGACGCATCTGGAACGGTGGGAACGGCATATCGATACCGTGCTGGCGGAACCCGGCCAGAATCAGCTGGTGCAGCTCGTGACGCAGCGGCATACGGTGACCCATCTCGGCGGCGTAGATGCGCAGTTCGAAAATCTGAATCCCCTGCTGTAAATCCACAAGAAACGCTTCCGGCGCCGGGTTATCAATCACCAGCGAACAGCGGTGGGCAGCGGTCAGCAGGATTTGCGCCACCTCTTCACTGTTGGCGTCCGACGGCGCGGGAATACTTAACACCACGCGCGTAACCGAATCCGACAGCGACCAGTTGATGAACTGCTCGGTGATAAACGCCTTGTTCGGCACGATAATCTCTTTGCGGTCCCAGTCGCTGATGGTGGTGGCGCGGGTGTTGATTTTGGTCACGCTGCCGGTCAGGTCTCGAATGGTGACCGTATCGCCGATACGGATCGGCTTCTCAAACAGAATAATCAGGCCGGAGATGAAGTTGGCGAAAATCTCCTGCAAACCAAAGCCGAGACCGACACCGAGCGCGGCGACTAGCCACTGCAGCTTCGACCATTCAATACCAACCATCGAGAACCCAACCAGCCCGCCTATCAACAGCAGCAGATATTTGGTGATGGTGGTAATGGCATAGCCGGTGCCCGGCGTTAAATCCAGGTGTTGCAGAATAGCCAGTTCCAGCAGCGCGGGAAGGTTACGTACCAGTTGGGTGGTGATGATCAGCACCAGAATCGCGATCAACACGGCACCGAGGGTAATCGGCTCGATGCTTTCAACGCCCTGTACCGTTGAGGTGACGTCCCACAGCGAAATGTTTTCGAGGAAGCCAAACGCCGAGTGGATTTCCGACCACAGGATAATCACCGACACCAGTGCAATCAGCATCAGAATCGAACGCACCAGGCGCAGCGACTGCTCGCTGATGGTATCGAGGTTGACTTCGCTCACCTCCTGCTCGGCCGACCCTTCCAGACTGGTGGCGTGCGCTTCTTCTTCGCCACGGGCGCGGTGCGCCAGCATTTCCGCGCGCTTGTGTTTGGCGCGGTCAAAGGCCAGACGACGGCGCTGAATCAGCATCCAGCGGCGGATGACGTGGTAAATCACCAGCAGCAAGAACCAGATAGCGACTGAGGTTTCCAGACGCGCCAGCAGCGCCTGCGAGGTGGCAAGGTAGCCCACCGCTGCGGTGAAAATCGCCAGCAGAGGCGCGCCAATCATCAGGTTCCACAGCAGCAGGTTAACCCGGTTTTCACCACTGCCGCTTTTATCGAGATACAGCGGGATCCCGGCGCGTTTCAGGCTCAACGTTACCATCGCCAGCGCGCCGCAGATCAGGATAAAGCAGAGTCTGCCAAGCGACGCGGAGAACTCACGATCGTTGAGATTATCGAACATGATCAGCGCCATAATCAGCGGCACGATAAGCCCGATGCTCATCAGGTAGTAGCGCATGGCGCGGGCCACGCGGTGCTGCGGCCAGCCAAAGTGGACGATAAACAGGCCGTTGGTGCGGGCAAACGCCGCGCAGATCATCACTACCCATAACAGCGGTACGGTGGCGGTGACGCCATCGCCGACGGCCACCGCGAGCGGGAAGGGCCATGCCTCCTGCAAACCATAGCCAAGCGTTGCCCATAGCACCGGCAGCGGCGAGGCCACCAGAATCGACCAGAAGACCGTGCGCATGGTCAGCCAGAAGTGGTCCTGGGTAACTTTGCCCACACGGGCGCTGGAACGTTCCAGAAAACGCGTGAAGTGTTTACGCGAGCTGATGCTGAAGCCAACCAGCAGCAGGGCGCCAAACAGCGGGAACAGCGTCTGGCGGCTGGTGAGCATCATCATGCTGGCTTTGCCAAGCTGGCTAAAGGTGTCGAGCGAGATCAGGCGGCGCAGGTCCTGCGCGATTTCAATCGGCCAACTGAAATCGATAGGCCGTACGTCGGAGGTCCAGAACAGATAGCGGTGGGTCGCTTCGTTGACCTCTTTTAGCGCGTCTTCCAGCTGGCTGTTGGAGACTTTCAGCTTGGTCAGCTCGAGAATTAGCGTGTCGCCGCCCTGCAGCAGGGAGTTGAGTAATTCGCGCTGGGTGCGCAGCTGGGCTTCAAGAATGCGGTTCTCTTCGCTGGTCAACGGCTGGCCGTCGGCCTGACGAATCTGGCGCAGCTGCGGCTGCTTGTTCAGCAAATCTTCATAGCGCAGACGATGCACGCGCAGCTGGGCCATTTCGGTATCAAGCTGCTGCGGTTTTGGCATTTCTGGCAGACGGGCGACCTGTGCGCGTAGGGCTTCACCGAGCAGGTTAGACGAGCCCAGCCACTGCGACTGCTCGCGCAGCGTGTTCAGGGCCTGACGCACCTGCAGCGTCTGATTGGCGGCCTGGCGCTGTTGTGAAGCCACCAGATCCATACGCTGGGCCTGCTGGTTCAGCGCCTGAGAAAGCTCGCGGTTAATTTTGAACTGGTCAACGATACCCGTCGGCAGGTTTTCGCTGTTTTCCGCCAGCAGTTCGGTGCTTTCCAGCGCCCGTTCGGCTTCGCGCTGACGCTGGCTGTTAAGCTGGTTGCGCAGCGCTTGCAGATAGGCATCCAACTGCTCACTTTGCTTCTGTGCCAGATCCGAGCGCATTCGCGCCAGCTCCTGGCGGTTATTGGCGGAGAGTTGCGCCAGTTCGAGTTCATCGACCAGCGCTTTTAGCTTGCTGGAATCAGCCTGCAGGTTGAGGCTTTGTGCCTGTGCCAGCGGCGTATTACCGGCCTGCGTCCCGATGCGACGTTCTACATCGTTGAGCTGGCGGCGCGCGTCGGTCTGCTGTTGGGGAAGCTGGTTCAGAGAGTCGGCGATATCGCGGGCGCGCTCCTGCTCCTGTTGGGCAAGGCGGCTTTTTTCCAGCAGTTGACTGCTGACCTGCAAAATCTCCTGATTCAGCGCATCGGTACTCATGCCTTCCGGCACCTGACGCGGATCGTCGCGCAGGTTGTTGAGCTGATTACGTAGCGTCTGGGAGAGTTTGGGGAAGTTGTCGATAACCTGCTGGTACTGCGCAGCGCGCTCAAGAGAGCTTTTCTGCTCCTCGAGCGCGGTCAGGGCATTTTGTAACGCCTCGACGGTTTCAGGCTGGGCAGGCTTTGCCGCCTTTGCCTGTTCCAGTTCCTGGGCGATTTGTCGAGCGTTGGGGGCCGTCGCTGCGTACGCCCCCTGGCTGAGGCACCAGGCCATCAGTAAAGTGATAATCAGGCGCACGTCAGACCCTTATTGTGTGATTAGCTTTTTTCTTGCGCGTTGTCTGCCTTCGGGGCGACATCCTGCTCTGTAACCGGTTCAACCGTAGGTTCAGTAACGGGTTCAACAACCGGCTCGACTACTGCTTCGGCCGCAGGGGTAACAACGGGCTCAACGACAGGTTCAACAACCGGTGCGGCCTCAGCTTCAACCACCGCTTCGGTGGAGATAGCCAGCGGCTCGCCAAGCTTAGTGACGGACAGATTTTTCAGCTGTTCCATCAGTGTGACTTTACCCGGCGCAAACAGGTTGATAACCGTCGAGCCCAGCTTGAAGCGGCCCATTTCCTGGCCTTTCAGCAGCGCTACGGAACCTTCCTGATCGCCCGCTGGGTAGGTCCAGCGTTTAATCACGCCTTCGCGCGGCGGTGTCACGGTACCTGCCCAGACGGTTTCGATGCTACCCACGATAGTCGCACCGACCAGAATCTGCGCCATTGGGCCAAATTCAGTATCGAACAGGCAAATAACGCGTTCGTTACGGGCAAACAGATTCGGGACGTTCTGCGCGGTCAGGTGGTTCACGGAGAAGAGATCGCCCGGCACGTAAATCATTTCACGCAGGATACCGTTGCATGGCATATGCACGCGGTGGTAGTCGCGCGGCGACAGGTAGGTGGTCGCGAAGCTGCCGTTACGGAACAGGTCAGCCATGATGTAGTTACCCGCGAGCAGCGCTTCCAGCGAGTAGCTATGGCCTTTGGCCTGCAGAATTTTGTCGTCTTCAATCGCACCAAGCTGGCTAATCACGCCGTCGGCCGGCATCACCAGCACGCTTGGATCGGTGTTCACCGGACGGGCATCTTCACGCAGCGGACGAACGAAGAAATCGTTGAAAGTACGGTAGCTGGCGGTATCCGGCTTCTGCGCTTCTTTCATATCGACCTTGTAGAACTTCACGAACAGATCGATAACCAGTTTAGTCAGCCATCCCGCTCGTTTGCTCGCACCCCAGCCTGCGAGACGCGTAAGCCACAGTTTAGGCAGAATGTATTGCAGTGAAAGTTTAAACGAGTTTAACAAGGTAGCCTCCAGGCCATTATGTGTCGATCCTGATCCGACGACGGGCGTCGGATCTTAAAAAGAAAAGCGGCCGATTCTAGCGACTGTTGACGAAAATGTCAGTCGGCAAAATCATAGTTCTCAATTATCTATGTCTGAAAAGTTTTTACGCGTTTTTACCTGCGCCATGGTTTCCAGAATGCGGTGATAATTTTCGAAACGGGTCTCGGCAATCTTCCCTTCCTCTACGGCTGCGCGGATAGCACAGCCTGGGTCAGTATCATGTTTACAGTCGCGATACTTACAGTGCCCAAGGTAGTCGTGGAATTCGACAAAACCATTGGTAATTTGTTCCGGCTCAAGGTGCCACAGGCCAAATTCACGCACCCCCGGTGAGTCGATCACATCGCCGCCGTGCGGGAAGTGGTACAGACGCGCAGCGGTGGTGGTGTGCTGGCCGAGACCAGAGACATCGGAAACGTCGTTGGTCAGAATACGGTCGTCGTTAAGCCCCAACAGGGCGTTCAACAGGCTGGATTTCCCGACGCCAGACTGCCCGGCAAAGATGCTGATGCGGTTGGTCAGCGCGGCTTCCAGCGGCTTTAAGCCGTCCTGGGTGTGGCTGGAGGCCATCAGAACGGTGTAGCCAATGTTGCGGTAGATATCCATCTGCTCGTTGACGAACGCCATGCCTTCATCGTCCAGCAGGTCGATTTTGTTCAGTACCAGCAGCGGCTCAACGCTCAATGTTTCGCAGGCGACGAGATAACGGTCGATAATATTCAGCGACAGCTCGGGCAAAATGGCAGAAACAATGACTATCTGATCGATGTTGGCGGCAATGGGCTTCACGCCGTCGTAAAAGTCAGGGCGCGTCAGTACCGAGGTGCGCTCGTGCACCGCTTCAACGATACCTTTAACGTTCACCCCTTCGGCAGCGGTTTTACCCGGACGCCATACGACGCGGTCACCGGTGACCAGTGAACGGATGGTGCGGCGGATGTTGCAGCGGTGGGTTTCACCGTCGGCGGATTCCACGTCGGCATGCATGCCAAAGCGGCTGATGACTACCCCTTCGGCGGCTTCGCCAAACAGGTTGTCGTCGTAATCTGGCTTCTCCGCGGCAGTTGTGAGGCGGCGCTGGTGGTTCGCCTTAACGCGGCGCTGCTGACCTTTGGAGAGTTTATTTTTACTCAATCGTGCTGACTCCTGGTCGCCCATATCGGGCAAAACCTCTATGATACACGCTAATTAATACTAGTTAACCCGCAGCGGCAGGTTAGACAAGAAGGGTGGAAAATAGCATGAGTGCAGATGAAAACAACCTCATTTGGATCGATCTGGAGATGACAGGTCTGGATCCCGAGCGCGATCGCATTATTGAAATCGCCACGCTGGTGACCGATGCACAGCTGAATATTCTGGCGGAAGGGCCGACCATTGCCGTTCACCAATCTGACGCCCAGCTGGCGCTGATGGATGACTGGAACGTGCGTACCCACACCGGCAGCGGTCTGGTGGAACGCGTGAAGGCGAGCACCATGGGTGACCGTGAAGCGGAGCTGGCGACGCTGGAATTCTTAAAGCAATGGGTGCCTGAAGGCAAATCACCAATTTGCGGCAACAGTATCGGCCAGGATCGTCGCTTCCTGTTTAAATACATGCCGGAGCTGGAATCCTACTTCCACTATCGCTATCTGGATGTCAGCACCCTGAAAGAGCTGGCGCGTCGCTGGAAGCCGGAAATTCTGCCGGGCTTTAAAAAGCAGGGCACTCACCAGGCGATGGACGACATTCGTGAGTCGGTGGCGGAACTGGCCTACTACCGCGAACATTTTATTCAGCTTTAACGTGCTAAAGGGATGAATTGGCGCTAAAATAGTCAACTTGCCGATTTATCCAGCACTTGAACGATTTTTTAAAAAAAACGCTTCAAGGGGGGTTGCAGGGGGAAAGAATTCTCGTATAATGCGCCTCCCGTAACGAAGCAGAAATGCGAATTACGACAGCAACAAAAATTGCCAGATTTTGCGGGAATAGCTCAGTTGGTAGAGCACGACCTTGCCAAGGTCGGGGTCGCGAGTTCGAGTCTCGTTTCCCGCTCCAAAAATTTGAAAGCAGTCGCAGTAGACACACCCAAGCGGGAATAGCTCAGTTGGTAGAGCACGACCTTGCCAAGGTCGGGGTCGCGAGTTCGAGTCTCGTTTCCCGCTCCAAAATTTGAAAGTAGTCGCAGTAGACACACCCAAGCGGGAATAGCTCAGTTGGTAGAGCACGACCTTGCCAAGGTCGGGGTCGCGAGTTCGAGTCTCGTTTCCCGCTCCAAATTTTCTTCCAAAACAAAAATACTTCCACAATGCGTTAAGCCATTGAGGTTGTTTTTTTCGTTTCTGAAATACTCTTGTAAACAGAGTTATCCACAGGCTGTTATCACGTTCTTCGCGCGCTAATGTTTTCTGGATTTTTACAGTTTTTATTAACTTATTGAATTATAACGAGATATATCATTTCAAAATGTTAGCGAGATCGCTTGACGAACTTTGGCGTGTTGAAACGCAATGTCTTTTTATTTTTACTCACAGGCTGTGAATATATCACGCATCGCGCGGTAGCCCTTTTTCCACCACTCTCACCAGACGCTGTTTCTTCGGCAGTTGCACCTCAACCACGTTCTCATTTCGACGCGCAATTTGCTGCGCTACCGCCCATTTAATGTGTTCATCGAGTAGTGGGTGCTCACCTCGGCGGCTCTCCAGCGCGTTTAGCGTAGCATCGCTCCACGGGGCGTTCCCCAGCGCAACGGCGATATTGCGCAGCCAGCGCAGGTGGCCGATACGGCGAATGGCCGAACCTTCCGTTACCTTCAGGAAATGGGCTTCGGTCCAGGCAAACAGCTCGATAAGCTCTGGCGCATGTAGCGCTTTGCGCGGACTAAAGTCGGCTTCATCAGTCAGCTGTGAGAAGCGGTTCCACGGGCAGATGAGCTGGCAGTCATCGCAACCGTAAATACGATTACCCAATAGTGGACGAAATTCTTCCGGGATGGCGCCTTCGAGCTCGATGGTCAGGTAAGAGATACAGCGGCGAGCATCGACGGTGTAGGGCTCGACGATTGCGCCGGTGGGGCAGATGGTCATGCAGGCCACGCAGCGCCCGCACTCTTCGGCCACCGGTTGATCGATGGGCAGAGGAATATCAACCAGCAGTTCGCCGAGGAAAAAGAACGATCCGGCGTCGCGGTTGAGGATAAGCGAGTGCTTACCCGTCCAGCCAATTCCGGCTTTTTCCGCTAGCGGACGCTCAAGAATAGGCGCAGAGTCGACAAACGGTCTAAAATTCAGCGAGACGCACTGTTCCTGAATCATTTCACCGAGCTTTTTAAGGCGGTTACGCAACAGCTTATGATAATCACGCCCCAGGGCATAACGGCTGACGTAACCTAGATCGGGATTTTTCATCGTGCTGGCAAAGGCCGCATTGGCGGGAAGATAGTTCATGCGAACGCTAATCACCCGGAGCGTACCGGGCTGTAGTTCGTGCGGACGCGCGCGCATCATACCGTGGCGCGCCATCCATTCCATCTCGCCGTGATATTGTTTATCCAGCCATGCCTGCAGTTTGGGCTCGGAGGCGCTGAGATCGGTATCGGTGATGCCGACTTGCTGAAAACCCAGTTCGGTGCCCCATTGTTTGATTTGTTGCGCTAATTGATTGAGATCGAGGGGCTGTGACATGACGGACCATACATTGACGAGTAACCCCCACAGTATACCACACTCCATTTGGCCTGCGGATGACCTGCGTCGCGCTGAAAAAACGGCGGCACAGAGCCTCGGCCTCTCCCTTTACACCTTAATGCAGCGCGCGGGCGAAGCGGCGTTTAACCTCGCGCGTGGCGCGTATCCTGCTAGCCGCCGCTGGATTGTCCTCTGTGGTCATGGCAATAACGGCGGTGATGGCTACGAGGTCGCGCGTCTGGCGCAGGCTGCCGGTATTCAGGTGACGCTGTTGGCGATAGCCAGCGATAAGTCGCTGCCGGAAGAGGCACACGCGGCTCGTGAGGCGTGGCGTGCGGTGGGCGGCGAGATTTACCCAGCGGATGCCGATTGGCCGCAGGATGCCGATCTGATTATTGACGGCCTGCTCGGCACCGGACTACAAAGCGCGCCGCGCGAGAACGTCGCGAACCTGATTGAGCGGGCTAACGCCTTCCCGGCACCGATTATCGCGCTGGATATTCCCTCCGGGCTGAACGCCCAAACCGGCACGACGCCCGGCGCGGTTATCCAGGCCGCTCACACCATCACCTTTATCGCCCTGAAGCCAGGTCTGTTGACCGGCAAGGCGCGTGACGTTGTCGGGCATCTGTATCACGATGCGCTGGGTCTCGACGCCTGGCTGGCAACCCAGCACACCAACATTCATCGGTTTGATGCTTCGCAGCTAGGGCAGTGGTTCACGCCGCGTCGTCCTACCTCACACAAAGGCGATCACGGCCGCCTGGTGGTGATTGGCGGCGACCACGGTACCGCCGGGGCGATTCGCATGACCGGTGAGGCGGCACTACGAGCCGGTGCGGGGCTGGTGCGGGTGCTGACCCGCGCTGAAAACGTCGCGCCGATTATTACCGCCAGGCCTGAACTGATGGTGCACGAACTGACGCCGCAGACGCTCGATGAAGCGCTGGAGTGGGCGGATGTGGTGGTGATTGGCCCCGGTTTGGGGCAGGCCGAATGGGGCAAGCAGGCGCTGCGGAAAATCGACAATTTCCTTAAACCCACCCTCTGGGATGCCGATGCGCTGAACCTGCTGGCAATCAATCCGGATAAACGTCACAATCGCGTGATCACGCCGCACCCCGGCGAAGCCGCACGGCTGCTCAGCTGTCGGGTGGCCGACATCGAGAACGATCGCTTACTTTCCGCGCAGCGTCTGGTAAAACGGTACGGCGGCGCGGTGGTGCTGAAAGGCGCCGGTACGGTCGTGGCAGATGAGCAGGGCGCGATCGGAATTATTGATGCGGGAAATGCCGGTATGGCCAGCGGCGGAATGGGCGATGTGCTTTCGGGCATCATCGGCGCATTGCTGGGGCAGGCATTATCGCCGTATGATGCAGCGTGCGCAGGGTGTATCGCCCACGGTGCTGCCGCCGATGAACTGGCGGCGCACTATGGTACCCGCGGTATGCTCGCGACAGACCTCTTTTCCACGCTACGGCGTGTTGTTAACCCGGATGTGATTGACGTAAACCATGACTAATCGAGTGATTCCTTTATCTGACGAGCAGGCAACCCTGGACCTTGGCAACCGAGTGGCGAAAGCCTGCGTCGGCGCAACCGTCATCTATCTGTACGGCGATCTGGGTGCTGGGAAAACCACCTTTAGCCGTGGATTCCTGCAGGCGTTAGGTCATAACGGCAACGTCAAAAGCCCCACCTATACCCTGGTTGAGCCATATCAGCTCGCCGACCTGATGGTTTATCACTTTGATCTGTACCGCCTTGCCGATCCCGAGGAGCTCGAATTTATGGGGATCCGCGATTACTTTGCTAACGATGCCATCTGCCTGGTGGAATGGCCGCAACAGGGCGCAGGTGTTCTGCCCGAGCCGGATATCGAAATACACTTAGATTACCAGGCGCAAGGGCGTGAGGCGCGCATCAGCGCGGTCTCCTCATTAGGTGAGTCTCTGCTGGCGCGGTTTGCCGGTTAATTTAAGGGATCCCAGGATGATTTTTCGCGCAAAAGGGTGGTTGATGGCCGCGCTGATGCTGGTCGGTGTACCGGCAATGGCGGCGAGTTTATCCGATATTCAGGTGGCGAACAGTGAAACGCAGGCGCGGATCACGTTCAGCTTTATGGGCGATCCAGAGTACAACTTTAGCCAGGACGACAAACGTAGCGTCGTGCTGGATATCAAACAAACCGGCGTGATTCAGGGGCTGCCGCTGCGCTTTAGCGGCAACAACCTGGTGAAAGCTATTCGTTCAGGTACGCCGAAAGACGATCAGACTTTACGACTGGTGGTCGATCTGACCGAGAACGGCAAAACCCGAGCGGTGAAGCAGCAGAACGGGGCGAACTACGTCGTGGTGTTCACCATTAACGCCGACGTTCCACCGCCGCCGCCTCCACCGCCAGTTGTAGCGAAGCGAGTGGAAACCCCAGTTGTGACGCCTGCGCCGGTACAGCCAGGGCGTAACCCGTTCAGCGGCAGCCGTAATGGCAGCAGCAGTACGAACAGCGGCAACGATAGCGGCAGCTTCAGCGGCGAACGCCAGCCGGCGATTGCCAGCACCGTGACGCCAACTCCGCGTCCGTCTTCCCGTGCGCGCAGCGTCTCGGGGGATAAAGTGATTATTGCCATTGATGCCGGTCACGGCGGCCAGGATCCTGGCGCGATTGGCCCCGGCGGTACGCGTGAGAAAAACGTCACCATTGCCATTGCGCGTAAGCTGCGTGGGCTGCTAAACGATGACCCAATGTTTAAGGGCGTACTGACCCGTGACGGCGACTACTTTATTTCGGTGATGGGCCGTTCCGACGTGGCGCGTAAGCAGAACGCCTCTTTCCTGGTGTCGATTCACGCCGATGCTGCGCCGAACCGCGATGCGACCGGTGCGTCCGTGTGGGTGCTCTCTAACCGTCGTGCGAACAGCGAAATGGCGGGCTGGCTCGAACAGCATGAGAAGCAGTCCGAGCTGCTGGGCGGCGCGGGTGACGTGCTGGCCAACAGCCAGGCAGATCCGTACCTGAGCCAGGCGGTGCTGGATCTGCAGTTCGGCCATTCGCAGCGCGTAGGGTATGATGTCGCGACCAACGTGATTAGCCAGCTCCAGCGAGTGGGTAATCTGCATAAACGCCGTCCTGAACACGCCAGCCTTGGCGTGCTGCGTTCGCCGGATATTCCGTCCATTCTGGTCGAAACCGGCTTTATCAGTAACAGCAGCGAAGAGCGCCTGCTGGGCAGCGACGACTATCAGCAGAAGATCGCGGAAGCCATTTATAACGGTTTACGTAACTATTTCACGGCGCATCCGATACAATCCGGCCCTCGTGACGAACAGTCGCAGACCGCCAGCGCCGCGTCATCATCCAGGACGCTCGTTAACTAAGGAGTTTTCATGCCGATACAGGTTTTACCGCCGCAGCTTGCGAACCAGATTGCCGCGGGTGAAGTGGTTGAGCGGCCTGCATCGGTAGTGAAAGAGCTGGTGGAGAACAGTCTCGATGCGGGGGCAACCCGCATCGATATTGATATTGAACGCGGCGGCGCTAAGCTTATCCGCATTCGTGATAATGGCTGCGGCATCAAAAAAGACGAGTTGGCACTCTCGCTGGCACGTCACGCCACCAGTAAAATCGCCTCGCTTGACGACCTTGAGGCAATTATCAGCTTAGGTTTTCGCGGTGAGGCGTTGGCGAGTATCAGCTCGGTTTCACGTCTGACCATCACCTCACGGACCGCAGAGCAGCAGGAAGCCTGGCAGGCCTACGCGGAAGGCCGCGATCAGGACGTGACGGTAAAACCGGCGGCGCACCCGGTAGGGACGACGCTGGAAGTGCTGGACCTGTTCTACAACACCCCGGCGCGGCGCAAGTTTATGCGCACCGAGAAAACCGAATTCAACCATATCGATGAGATTATTCGCCGCATTGCGCTGGCGCGCTTCGATGTGAGCATTAACCTGACCCACAATGGCAAAGCGGTTCGCCAGTATCGCGCGGTGGCCGAAGGCGCACCGAAAGAGCGTCGGCTGGGGGCGATTTGCGGCGTGCCGTTCCTTGAGCATGCGCTGGCCATTGAGTGGCAGCACGGTGATCTGGCGCTGCGCGGCTGGGTGGCAGACCCTAAACACACCACGCCTGCGCTGGCTGAAATTCAGTACTGCTACGTGAACGGCCGCATGATGCGCGATAGGCTCATCAACCATGCGATTCGTCAGGCGTGTGAAGATAAACTCGGCGCTGACCAGCAGCCGGCGTTTGTTCTTTATCTCGAAATTGACCCGCATCAGGTCGACGTGAACGTTCACCCGGCGAAGCACGAAGTGCGTTTTCATCAGTCCCGCCTGGTGCATGACTTTATCTATCAAGGGGTGCTCAGCGTGCTGCAACAGCAGCTGGATGCGCCTCTGCCACTGGCAGAAGATGACGAGCCCGCGCCGCGCGTCCTGCCTGAGAACCGCGTTGCCGCTGGGCGCAACCAGTTTGCCGAACCGGCGGTGGCTCGCGAGCCTGATATGCCGCGCTACCAAACGCCAACTGGCGGCAGCAGTGCCGGGCGGAGCAGCGGTGGTGGCGCCAATGGCAGTTGGCCAAACGCTCAGCCGGGCTATCAGAAACAGCAGGGGGCGCTCTATCGCCAGTTGCTGAATACCCCAGAGAAGACGCCGGAACCGGTAAAAGCACCGGCGGCGGATAATCTTGCCGGGCATAGCCAGAGCTTCGGGCGCGTGCTGGCGATCGTCGCCGATACCTGCGCGTTGCTGGAGCGCGGCGGTAAGCTAAGCCTGCTGGCGTTGCCGGTCGCGGAACGCTGGCTGCGTCAGGCGCAGTTGACGCCGGGTGAAGCAACCATCTGCGCGCAGCCGCTGCTGATCCCGTTGCGTCTGAAGGTGACTGACGACGAGAGGAAAACGCTGGAGCGGGCGCAGGAAACGTTGAACCTGCTTGGCATTGAAATACTGCTCGAAGGGCAGCACGCCACGATCCGCGCCGTGCCTTTACCCTTACGACAACAAAATTTACAAATCTTGATTCCTGAACTGATAGGCTACCTGGTGGAGCAGAGTATGGTTGATGCCGGGAACGTTGCGCAGTGGCTGGCCCGTAATCTGGCAAGCGATCACGCGCAATGGAACATGGCACAGGCCATTTCGATGCTGGCTGACGTTGAACGTCTTTGCCCGCATCTGGTCAAAGCGCCGCCGGGTGGTCTATTACAACCCGTTGATTTAGATTCTGCGATGAACGCCCTGAGACATGAGTGACGTAACCGAGGCGAGCCTGCCTAAGGCAATTTTTTTGATGGGGCCAACCGCTTCGGGCAAGACGGCGCTGGCTATTGAATTACGTAAAGTTTTGCCAGTAGAGTTGATTAGCGTTGATTCCGCCCTCATCTATCGGGGAATGGATATCGGCACCGCTAAGCCGAGTGCGGAAGAGCTAGAAGCCGCGCCGCATCGACTGTTAGATATTCTCGATCCGTCGCAGGCATACTCTGCGGCGGACTTCCGCCGCGATGCGCTTGCGCAGATGGCGGAGATCACCGCCGCAGGGAAAATTCCGCTGCTGGTCGGTGGCACGATGTTGTATTTCAAGGCGTTGCTTGAAGGTTTATCACCGCTGCCCTCAGCCGACCCGGACGTTCGGGCGCGGATTGAGCAGCAGGCGGCAGAGCAGGGGTGGATGGCGCTGCATCAGCAGCTACGGGAAATCGACCCCGTTGCCGCTGAGCGTATTCATCCGAATGATCCGCAAAGACTTTCCCGAGCACTGGAAGTTTTTTTCATTTCGGGTAAAACTTTAACGGAGCTGACACAAACGTCAGGAGACGCTCTGCCCTATAAGGTGCATCAGTTCGCCATCGCCCCGGCGAGCCGTGAACTGCTCCATCAGCGCATTGAGCAGCGTTTTCATCAGATGTTAGCTTCAGGTTTTGAAGCAGAAGTGCGGGCGCTATTTGCCCGTGGAGATTTGCATACGGATATGCCTTCCATTCGTTGTGTGGGATATCGCCAGATGTGGTCGTACCTCGAAGGCGAGATTTCATATGATGAAATGGTTTATAGAGGAGTTTGTGCCACGAGACAGCTAGCGAAGCGCCAGGTGACGTGGTTACGCGGTTGGGAAGGGGTTCACTGGTTAGATAGTGAGCAGCCGGAGCAGGCGTTTAACCAACTATTACAGGTAGTGGGTGCTAGTGTAGACTGAATGTGTACAATTGAGTCGTATCGTGCGCAATTTTCAGAATCGTAAGGTTCATACGCAACATCGCTCAAGTTGCCGCAACGCGGCTTGAAAGACGACGTGTATAAGTACAAATAAGCATATAAGGAAAAGAGAGAATGGCTAAGGGGCAATCTTTACAAGATCCGTTCCTGAACGCACTGCGTCGGGAACGTGTTCCAGTTTCTATTTATTTGGTGAATGGTATTAAGCTGCAAGGGCAAATTGAGTCTTTCGATCAGTTCGTGATCCTGTTGAAAAACACGGTCAGCCAGATGGTCTATAAGCACGCAATTTCTACCGTAGTTCCGTCTCGTCCAGTTTCCCATCACAGCAACAATGCTGGCGGCGGCACTGGCAGCAACTACCACCACGGTAGCAACGCGCAGGGTTCTGCGCCGCAAGACAGCGACGAAACCGAATAAGGTTGATGGCTGTTTATCCATGTCGGGGAGCCGGATTATTCGGGTTCCCCGCTGGTATTTCAGGAGATATAACGCTTGTTTGACCGTTATGACGCCGGTGAGCAGGCGGTGCTGGTACACATCTATTTTACGCAAGACAAAGATATGGAAGACCTCCAGGAGTTTGAATCTCTGGTCTCTTCCGCCGGTGTCGAAGCAATGCAGGTGATTACTGGTAGCCGTAAAGCGCCGCACCCAAAATATTTTGTTGGTGAAGGTAAGGCTGTCGAGATTGCGGAAGCCGTCAAAGCGACAGGTGCTTCCGTTGTGCTGTTCGATCATGCACTTAGCCCAGCGCAGGAGCGTAACCTTGAAGCCCTGTGTCAATGCCGGGTTATCGACCGTACCGGTCTGATCTTAGATATTTTCGCCCAACGTGCGCGTACCCATGAAGGTAAGCTGCAGGTTGAGCTGGCGCAGTTGCGCCATCTGGCCACGCGTCTGGTGCGCGGCTGGACGCACCTTGAAAGACAAAAAGGCGGTATCGGTTTACGCGGCCCGGGTGAAACCCAGCTCGAAACCGACCGTCGTTTACTGCGTAACCGTATTATGCAGATCCTCTCGCGTATTGAGCGAGTAGAGAAACAGCGTGAGCAGGGGCGTCGTGCCCGCGTGAAGGCCGACGTGCCAACGGTATCGCTGGTGGGTTATACCAACGCCGGCAAATCGACGCTGTTTAACCATATTACGCAGGCGGAGGTTTACGCCGCCGACCAGCTGTTTGCGACCCTTGATCCAACGCTGCGTCGTATTGACGTGGCAGACGTGGGCGAAACCGTGCTGGCGGATACCGTAGGCTTTATTCGTCACCTGCCACACGATCTGGTGGCGGCCTTTAAAGCCACCTTGCAGGAAACCCGCGAAGCGACGCTGTTGCTTCACGTGATTGACGCAGCGGATGTTCGGGTACAGGAAAACATCGACGCGGTGAACACGGTTCTCGAAGAGATCGACGCGCACGAGATCCCAACCCTGCTGGTGATGAACAAAATCGATATGCTGGACGATTTCGAGCCGCGCATCGATCGTGATAAAGAGAACAAACCTATCCGGGTGTGGCTGTCTGCACAAACCGGGGTAGGCATACCACTCCTTTTTCAGGCGTTAACCGAACGGTTAGCCGGCGAAGTTGCGCAGCACACGCTGCGTTTACCTCCGCAGGCCGGGCGTTTGCGTAGCCGCTTTTACCAGCTTCAGGCAATTGAAAAAGAGTGGATGGAGGAGGACGGCTGCGTCAATTTGCAGGTTCGTATGCCAATTGTCGACTGGCGTCGCCTCTGTAAACAAGAACCAACACTGGCAGACTACGTCGTCTGACCGTGCAGCTTGCCTGAACATTAGCCCTTTGGGCACCCAGCGGTTCAGATCGCCTCAACGCGACCGTCACCACCAGGAAGGCGATGACGGTTAACCGCGAAAAGATCTGAACTGGGAAAAGGTATATCACCGCATAACAAATATGGAGCATAAACATGGCGTGGAATCAGCCCGGTAATAACGGACAAGACCGCGACCCGTGGGGAAGCAGCAATAATCAAGGCGGCAACTCCGGGGGGAATGGAAATAAAGGCGGTCGCGATCAGGGTCCGCCGGATTTGGATGATATCTTCCGTAAGCTGAGCAAAAAGCTCGGTGGATTTGGGGGCGGTAAAGGGGGTTCCGGTAACGGAAGCTCAACCCAGGGGCCGCGTAGCCCTATGGGCGGACGTATTGTCGGTATCGCTGCCGCAGCCGTTGTCGTCATCTGGGCGGCCAGCGGGTTCTATACCATTAAAGAAGCCGAGCGTGGCGTAGTGACGCGCTTTGGTAAGTTCAGCCATCTGGTTGAGCCGGGTCTGAACTGGAAGCCGACCTTCGTTGATGAAGTCACTCCAGTGAACGTTGAAGCGGTTCGCGAACTGGCCGCATCCGGCGTGATGCTGACCTCCGACGAAAACGTCGTGCGCGTTGAAATGAACGTGCAGTACCGCGTAACCGACCCGCAGAAATACCTGTTCAGCGTGACCAGCGCTGACGACAGTCTGCGTCAGGCTACCGACAGCGCCCTGCGTGGTGTTATCGGTAAGTACACCATGGACCGTATTCTGACCGAAGGTCGTACCGTTATTCGTAGCGATACCCAGCGCGAGCTGGAAGAGACCATCCGTCCGTACAACATGGGTATTACCCTGCTGGACGTCAACTTCCAGGCTGCTCGTCCGCCGGAAGAGGTGAAAGCCGCGTTCGATGATGCGATTGCCGCACGTGAGAACGAGCAGCAGTACATCCGTGAAGCGGAAGCGTACACCAACGAAGTGCAGCCACGTGCGAACGGTCAGGCGCAGCGTATTCTGGAAGAAGCGCGTGCGTATAAGACTCAGACCGTACTGGAAGCTCAGGGTGAAGTAGCGCGCTTTGCGAAAATCCTGCCGGAATATAAAGCCGCGCCGCAGATTACCCGCGAGCGTCTCTATATCGAGACCATGGAAAAAGTGCTGAGCCATACCCGCAAAGTGCTGGTTAGCGACAACAAGAATGGCAACCTGATGGTACTGCCGCTGGATCAAATGCTGAAAGGCGGCAACGCCCCGGCAGCAAAGAGCGATAGCAGTGGTGCGAACAACCTGTTGCGCCTGCCGCCTGCGTCCTCTTCCAGCAGCAGCGCAAGCAACACGTCGTCTGCCAGTCAGGGCAATATCATGGACCAACGCCGCGCTAACGCGCAGCGTAACGACTACCAGCGTCAGGGGGAATAACGATGCGTAAGTCAGTTATTGCGATTATCATCATCGTGCTGGTAGTGCTTTACACCTCTATCTTCGTGGTTAAAGAAGGCGAGCGTGGGATTAAGTTCCAGTTCAGCAGCGTCGTGCGTGACGGCGACAAGAAACCGCTGATTTATGAGCCAGGCCTGCACTTCAAGGTTCCGTTCATTCAGTCGGTGAAAATGCTCGATGCTCGTATCCAGACCATGGATAACCAGGCCGACCGTTTCGTGACCAAAGAGAAAAAAGACCTGATCGTCGACTCTTACATCAAGTGGCGTATCAGCGACTTTAGCCGTTACTTCCTGGCAACCGGCGGCGGTGACGTCTCCCAGGCCGAAGTGCTGCTGAAACGTAAGTTCTCTGACCGTCTGCGTTCTGAGATTGGTCGTCTGGACGTGAAAGACATCGTGACCGACTCCCGTGGTCGTCTGACGCTGGAAGTTCGCGACGCCCTGAACTCCGGTTCTTCCGGTGCTGAAGACGAAGTGGCTACGCCAGCTGCGGATAACGCGATTGCCGAAGCCGCAGAGCGCGTAGAGCAGCAGGCAAACATCAAAGGGCCAACCATTAACCCGAACAGTATGGCGGCGTTAGGGATTGAAGTGGTCGATGTGCGTATTAAGCAGATCAACCTGCCTGCAGAGGTTTCTGAAGCTATCTACAACCGTATGCGCGCCGAGCGTGAAGCCGTAGCCCGTCGTCACCGTTCACAGGGTCAGGAAGAGGCAGAAAAACTGCGCGCTACCGCTGACTATGAAGTGACGAAGACGCTGGCAGAAGCAGAACGTCAGGGTCGTATCATGCGTGGTGAAGGTGATGCAGAAGCCGCTAAGCTGTTTGCCGATGCCTTCAGCCAGGATCCAGACTTCTATGCCTTCATCCGTAGTCTGCGTGCATACGAAGCGAGCTTCGATAGCAACCAGGACGTGATGGTACTGAGCCCGGATAGCGACTTCTTCCGTTACATGAAGAACCCAGGCACCACGACGCGTTAATCGCGCGACAGCCTGAACAAAACCACCGCCTCCTTCGGGAGTCGGTGGTTTTCTTTTATAAGGATGATCAATGAATTCCACAATCTGGCTGGCGCTTGCGCTGGTGTTAGTGTTTGAAGGTCTGGGGCCGATGCTTTATCCGAAGGCCTGGCGCAAGATGATTTCTACGATGACTCAATTACCGGATACGATGTTACGTCGATTTGGCGGCGGTCTTGTGGTCGCTGGAGTCGTGATCTACTACATGTTGACGAAAACGATTGGCTGATTAAAAAGAGAACACTAAAGCACGATTTTATGGGTAAAAAGTGCTGTATATCTGAAAAAGCGATGGTAGAATCCATTTTTAAGCAATCGGTGATTTTGAAAAATGGGTAACAACGTCGTCGTACTGGGCACCCAATGGGGTGACGAAGGTAAAGGGAAGATCGTCGATCTTCTTACTGAGCGTGCAAAATATGTTGTTCGCTATCAGGGTGGTCACAACGCGGGCCATACTCTCGTAATCAACGGTGAAAAAACCGTCCTCCATCTTATTCCATCAGGTATTCTCCGTGAGAATGTAACCAGCATCATCGGTAACGGTGTTGTGCTGTCTCCGGCTGCGCTGATGAAAGAGATGAAAGGCCTGGAAGACCGTGGTATCCCGGTTCGCGAACGTCTGCTGCTTTCCGAAGCATGCCCGTTAATCCTCGACTATCACGTCGCGCTGGATAACGCTCGCGAAAAAGCGCGCGGTGCGAAAGCTATCGGTACTACCGGTCGTGGTATCGGTCCTGCTTACGAAGATAAAGTGGCTCGTCGCGGTCTGCGCGTGGGTGACCTCTTCGATAAAGCAACCTTCGCCGACAAACTGAAAGAAGTGATGGAATATCACAACTTCCAGCTGGTGAACTTCTATAAAGCTGACGCGGTTGACTACCAGAAAGTGCTGGACGATGTGATGGCAGTTGCTGACATCCTGACCAGCATGGTTGTTGATGTTTCTGATCTGCTGGATCAGGCTCGTCAGCGCGGTGACTTCGTCATGTTCGAAGGCGCGCAGGGTACGCTGCTGGATATCGACCACGGTACCTATCCGTACGTAACCTCTTCCAACACCACCGCAGGTGGCGTAGCAACCGGTTCTGGCCTTGGCCCGCGCTATGTTGACTACGTACTGGGCATCATCAAAGCGTACTCCACTCGCGTGGGTGCTGGTCCATTCCCGACCGAACTGTTTGATGAAACCGGTGAGTTCCTGTGCAAGCAGGGTAACGAATACGGCGCTACTACCGGCCGTCGTCGTCGTACCGGCTGGCTGGACTCCGTTGCCGTGCGTCGCGCTGTACAGATCAACTCCCTGTCTGGCTTCTGCCTGACCAAGCTGGACGTTCTGGACGGCCTGAAAGAAGTGAAAATCTGCGTGGGCTACCGCATGCCGGATGGCCGCGAAGTGACCACCACTCCGCTGGCAGCTGATGATTGGGAAGGTATCGAACCAATCTATGAAACCATGCCGGGCTGGTCTGAAACCACCTTCGGCGTGAAGGAACGTAGTGGCCTGCCACAGGCAGCGCTGGACTACATCAAGCGTATTGAAGAACTGACCGGCGTACCGATCGATATTATTTCGACTGGTCCAGACCGTACCGAAACCATGATCCTGCGCGACCCGTTCGACGCATAATTCTGGTTCGTCGTGCAGCGCCCGATGGCGCTGCGCTTATCAGGCCTACTACTCGGTAGGCCGGATAAGACGCAAAGCGTCACCATCCGGCTTAATCGTGCGTTAAATCCTCGCTTTTTCCTTCCCGAACTGAAATAAATTAGCGGCTCAGTCGCTGGCTGGTTTATCATCAATATAATTAATATCAACAGGCTCACCCTGTTTTTCCCCTTTTTCCTGAGGTTGATGTGCAGTTAACAAGTTTTACCGATTATGGACTACGTGCGCTGATCTATATGGCGTCGCTGCCGGAAGGCAACATGACCAGCATCTCGGAGGTAACCGAGGTCTACGGCGTGTCGCGTAACCATATGGTTAAAATAATCAACCAGCTCAGTCGCGCCGGATACGTGATGGCCGTGCGGGGAAAAAATGGCGGGATCCGTCTGGGTAAACCAGCCAAGGATATCCGCGTCGGAGACGTGGTGCGTGAACTCGAACCGTTATCGCTGGTGAACTGCAGCAGCGAATTTTGCCATATTACGCCAGCCTGTCGTTTGAAACAGGCACTTGCTCAAGCCGTGCAATGTTTTCTCAAGGAGTTGGATAACTACACACTGGCTGATTTGGTTGAAAAGAATCAACCGCTATATAAATTATTGCTGGTGGAATAACGACTCCCGCCAGCAGCGATGATGACGGAGGAACCGACATGTCAAAAGATCCTTTCCTGGAACGCGAAGCAGAAAAATATTCGAATCCTATCCCGAGCCGGGAATTTATCCTCGAACACTTAACAAAACGCGAAAAACCGGCCAACCGTGAAGAACTGGCCGTCGAACTCAATATTGAAGGCGAAGAGCAGATTGAAGCGCTGCGCCGTCGCCTGCGCGCCATGGAGCGCGATGGGCAGTTAGTCTTTACCCGCCGCCAGTGCTATGCGCTGCCGGAACGTCTCGACCTGCTGAAAGGCATGGTTATCGGTCACCGCGATGGCTTCGGCTTCCTGCGCGTTGAAGGCCGTAAAGACGACCTGTATCTGTCGAGCGAACAGATGAAAATGTGCATGCACGGCGATGAAGTGCTGGCACAGCCGCTGGGCGCGGATCGTAAAGGCCGCCGCGAAGCGCGTATCGTTCGCGTACTGGTGCCGCGCAATGCGCAGATCGTCGGCCGTTACTTTACCGACGCTGGCGTGGGCTTTGTGGTCCCGGACGACAGCCGCCTGAGCTTTGATATCCTCATCCCGCCTGAATCGGTGATGGGCGCACGCATGGGCTTTGTGGTGGTGGTCGAACTGACCCAGCGCCCAACCCGGCGTACCAAAGCGATTGGTAAAATCGTTGAAGTGCTGGGCGACAACATGGGGACCGGCATGGCCGTTGAGATGGCGCTGCGTACCCATGAAATTCCCTACGTCTGGCCGCCAGCGGTGGAAGCACAGGTTGCCGGGCTGAAAGAGCAGGTGCCTGAAGAGGCGAAAGTGGGTCGTGTAGACCTGCGCGACCTGCCGCTGGTCACCATTGACGGCGAAGACGCCCGTGACTTCGATGATGCGGTCTACTGCGAGAAAAAACGCGGTGGCGGCTGGCGCCTGTGGGTTGCCATTGCTGACGTCAGCTACTACGTGCGCCCACCGACGCCGCTGGACGGCGAAGCGCGCAACCGTGGTACGTCGGTCTACTTCCCAACGCAGGTTGTGCCGATGCTGCCGGAAGTGCTCTCCAACGGCCTGTGCTCGCTGAACCCTCAGGTTGACCGCCTGTGTATGGTCTGCGAAATGACCATTTCGTCGAAGGGCCGTTTAACCGGCTTCAAATTCTACGAAGCGGTGATGAGCTCCCACGCGCGTCTGACCTACACCAAGGTCTGGCATATGCTGCAGGGCGACCAGGAGCTGCGTGAACAGTACGCACCGCTGGTGAAACACATTGAAGAGCTGCATAACCTCTACAAGGTGCTGGATCAGGCTCGCGCGGAACGCGGCGGGATCTCGTTTGAGAGCGAAGAGGCGAAGTTCATCTTCAACGCCGAACGCCGCATTGAGCGTATCGAACAGACCCAGCGTAATGACGCGCACAAACTGATTGAAGAGTGCATGATCATGGCGAACATCTCGGCGGCGCGTTTCGTCGAGAAAGCTCAGGAGCCTGCGCTGTTCCGTATTCACGATAAGCCAACGACCGAAGCGATTACCGCGTTCCGTTCGGTGCTGTCTGAACTTGGTCTCGAACTGCCTGGCGGCAACAAACCGGAGCCGCGCGACTACGCCGAGCTGCTGGAATCCGTTGCCGACCGTCCTGACGCCGAAATGCTGCAAACCATGCTGCTGCGTTCGATGAAGCAGGCTATCTATGACCCGGAAAACCGCGGTCACTTTGGCCTGGCGCTGCAGTCCTATGCGCACTTCACCTCGCCGATTCGTCGTTATCCTGACCTGTCGCTGCACCGTGCCATCAAGTATCTGTTGGCGAAAGAGCAGGGTCATAAGGGCAACAGCACCGACACCGGCGGCTACCATTATTCGATGGAAGAGATGCTGCAACTGGGTCAGCACTGCTCGATGACGGAACGCCGCGCTGACGAAGCCACCCGTGATGTCTCTGACTGGCTGAAGTGTGACTTCATGCAGGACCAGGTGGGTAACGTCTTTAACGGCGTGATCGCGAGCGTGACCGGCTTTGGCTTCTTCGTGCGTCTGGACGAACTGTTCATCGATGGTCTGGTTCACGTCTCCTCGCTGGATAACGACTACTATCGCTTTGACCAGGTCGGCCAGCGTCTGATTGGTGAATCCGGCGGCCAGACTTATCGTCTGGGCGATCGCGTGGAAGTGCGCGTGGAAGCGGTTAACATGGACGAGCGTAAAATCGACTTCTCGCTGATCTCCAGCGAGCGCGGCCCGCGTAACGTCGGTAAAACCGAGCGCGAGAAAGCGAAGAAAGGCAGCGGCGGCAAGCCGAGCGCCAGCCGTCGTCGTCAGGCGGGCAAGCGCACTAACTTCGAACCGGACAGCGCCTTCCGCGGCGAGAAGAAAGGTAAAGCGAAAGCTAAACCGGCTTCTACCGAGAAAGGGGCGGCGAAGAAGGCCAAAAAGCCTTCCACCAAGACGCAGAAAATCGCCGCAGCGACCAAAGCTAAGCGTGCCGCGAAGAAGAAAGCGGCGGAATAACCCCATTCCCCTCACCCCGACCCTCTCCCCTTAGGGGAGAGGGAGAACTGTTCCCTCTCCCTTCCAGGGAGAGGGCTAGGGTGAGGGTAATCACAACGTAGAATTAACAACGAGTATATTCATGAGTGAAATGATTTACGGCATCCACGCAGTGCAGGCACTGCTGGAGCGCGCGCCTGAACGTTTTCAGGAAGTTTTTATTCTGAAAGGCCGCGACGATAAGCGCCTGATGCCGCTGATCCATGCGCTCGAAGCGCAGGGCGTGGTGATTCAGCTGGCGAACCGTCAGTTCCTGGATGAGAAAAGCGAAGGTGCCGTGCACCAGGGCATTATCGCGCGCGTGAAGCCGGGCCGTCAGTATCAGGAAAACGATCTGCCGGATCTGATCGCTTCGCTCGACAGCCCGTTCCTGCTGATCCTCGATGGTGTCACCGACCCGCATAACCTCGGCGCCTGCCTGCGTAGCGCCGACGCTGCTGGCGTGCACGCGGTTATCGTCCCGAAAGACCGTTCGGCGCAGCTGAATGCGACGGCGAAAAAAGTAGCTTGTGGCGCTGCCGAAAGCGTACCGCTTATCCGTGTAACCAACCTGGCGCGTACCATGCGTATGCTGCAGGAAGAGAGCGTCTGGATTGTGGGCACCGCCGGTGAAGCGACCCACACCCTGTATCAGAGCAAAATGACCGGCGCGATGGCGCTGGTGATGGGCGCAGAAGGTGAAGGTATGCGCCGTCTGACCCGCGAACACTGCGATGAGCTGATCAGCATTCCAATGGCGGGCACCGTATCGTCGCTGAACGTCTCCGTGGCAACCGGCATCTGCCTGTTTGAAGCGGTGCGCCAGCGTAGCTAATACACCGTTCCCGGGGTCGGCGTAAACGCCTCGCCCGGGCTACCATTCGGTAGCCCGTCCAGGCTAAGCGCCGCCGGGTTCTGCATTCAGGCCACCCTTTCGGGTGGCTTTTTTATTGTGCATCTTCCCTGACCGTCCATACTTAACAGGTTGCCCATTGACGGAGGGAGACACAATGAACTGGCAAACACACACCGTTTTTAATCAACCTATCCCCTTAAATAACAGTAACCTGTTCTTATCTGACGTTGCGCTGCGTGATGCGGTTGCCCGCTATGATGCCGGCTGGGACAGCGAGCTACTGGCGAGCATCGGCCAACAACTCGGCACCGCCGAGTCGCTGGAGCTTGGCAGACTCGCCAACGCCCATCCTCCTGAACTATTACGCTACGATCCCCAAGGGCAGCGGCTTGACGACGTTCGCTTTCATCCCGCCTGGCATCTGCTGATGCAGGGGCTTTGCGCTAACCGGGTGCATAACCTTCCCTGGGAGGAAGAGGCTCGCAGCGGAGCGTTTGTCGCCCGCGCCGCGCGCTTTATGCTGCATGCGCAGGTGGAAGCCGGCACGCTATGCCCCATCACCATGACCTTTGCCGCTACGCCGCTGTTGCTAAAAACGCTGCCGCCGCTTTTTGCCGACTGGCGCTCGGCGCTGCTTAGCGATCGCTATGACCCGCACCAGCTGCCCGGCGCACAGAAGCGCGGGCTTCTGATCGGCATGGGGATGACCGAAAAGCAGGGCGGTTCGGACGTGCTGAGCAACAGCACGCGGGCTGAACGGCTGGAGGACGGCAGTTATCAGCTTACCGGGCATAAATGGTTCTATTCGGTGCCGCAGAGCGACGCGCATCTGGTGTTGGCGCAGGCCAGCGGTGGGTTAACCTGCTTCTTTGTGCCGCGCCTGCTGCCCGACGGCACCCGCAATGCCATTCGCCTTGAGCGGCTGAAAGACAAGCTCGGCAACCGCGCCAACGCCAGCAGCGAAGTGGAGTTCCAGCAGGCCCTCGGCTGGCCGCTAGGCGAAGAGGGCGACGGTATCCGGCAAATCCTCAGAATGGGCGGGCTAACGCGCTTTGATTGCGCGCTGGGCAGCCATAGCCTGATGCGTCGCGCGCTGTCGGTGGCGCTGTACCACGCCTTCCAGCGTCAGGCGTTTGGCCATAACCTGATCGACCTGCCGCTGATGCGCCAGGTGCTGGGGAAAATGGCGCTCCAGCTGGAAGGGCAGACCGCGTTTATGTTTCGTCTCGCCAGCGCCTGGGGCCAGAATCATCAGCCGCAGGAGGCGCTGTGGGCGCGTCTTTTCACCCCTGCGGCCAAGTTTGCTATCTGCAAGGCCGGCATTCCATTCGTGGCGGAGGCGATGGAAGTGCTGGGCGGGATTGGCTACTGCGAAGAGAGTGAGTTGCCGCGCCTGTACCGGGAGATGCCGGTGAACAGCATCTGGGAAGGCTCGGGCAATATCATGTGTCTTGATGTGCTGCGGGTGCTGGTGAAGCAGCCTGACGCAATGGCGCTGCTGGTGGTCGAATGCAATGAGGTGAAGGGCCAGGATCGTCATTTCGACCGGCACTGGCGACAGCTGCAGCAGCGGCTGCGTAAGCCTTCTGAATCTCAGGGACGTGAAATTACGCATCAGCTGTACCTGCTGGGGGTTGGTGCGCAGATGCTGCGTCATGCGTCGCCACCGATGGCTCAGGCCTGGTGTCGAATGATGTTGGATCCGCGAGGCGGTGCGTTGCTCAATGAAGCGGTGATGAATGACCTGCTGTGTCGGGCGACGGGCGGAGGACGATAGGCAAGAGAGGCGGGTGGAAGAGGCGCGACAAGCGTAACGCTTCTTCCACTAGTGACGAGTGTTAGGCATAGATAATCGCCTGTGCACGCCAGTTATCCTGCTGGGGCTCTTCATACATCTGCACAATACGATACCAGGAAGCGCCTTGTTCATCCGCCTTACGAGCGATGACCTGTTCGACATCTTCCAGGCTTCCGGTGACGTTATTCACCGAAATCAGCCCAATTTCATTTAGCCCCGTTACGCAGTCTGCGCTGGCGAACTCTGCAGATTGCGCCGCCGCGGCATGGCTGCCGCCTGACAAAAGCAGGGTAGATAAGGTAAGTGTTTGTTTCATCGTCAGCTCCATTTCACATAACCCAGTGGGGGCAGTCCATAGCAGACGCATATCCTGTATCCAGACAGAGGCGTCATTGTGCATCAGGGAAACGTGAAACGGTGCAAACCTACGTAAAGCTCGTAAAACTACTTACGGTAAAGGATGGCCTGCGCATACCACTGGCCTGGCACTACGGTGTCATCCATCATGACGATCACGTAGTAATCTGCCTTTTGCGCGGTGACTTTCTCTTTGATAGACGCTTCAACATCCATCGGAGAGCCAAACACCAACGCGCTAACCGTACCCATGCGCTGCAAACCTTCCGTCTGGTTGCGACGAATCTCCTGCGGGTGATCGGTGACCGGTGGAGGCGCTTCAGGGGTGCCTTCCAGAATGGTACAACCGCTCAACAAGAGCGCCAGCAACAGTGGGATAAACCGTCGTTTAGCCATTTCCCGTTTCCTGATAGTCATAGTGTAGTGGGGAAAGCATTTCGCTTTAGGCGAATGTTCCTGATTTGTTAACCATAGCGCTATTTTCGAATGAAAATATCACGATTTCGTAACCGGGTTCTCAATGTTATAAATCAGGGGTATTGTCGTCATCATACTGCATCAATTTTCGTATGCCATATCAGCATAGCTAAAGGAGATAACTCATGATTGAACTGGAAATGCGAACCCTGGCAGGACAGCAAATTTTGCATGCTTACCCAAAGGGATGTAGTGAAAAGGCGCTTCCCAGCATAGTGTTTTATCACGGTTTCACCTCGTCGAACGTTGTTTATAGCTATTTTGCCGTGGCGCTGGCGCAGGCGGGCTTTCGGGTGGTGATGCCCAACGCCGCCGAGCATGGGGAACGCTTCAACGGTGATGGCGCCGAGCGGTTACAGCATTTCTGGCAGATTCTGGTGCAGAACTTTACCGAATTCCCGACGCTGCGTGATGCGCTGTTGGCAAGCGGGCTGGTGAGCGACGGGCGGTTAGCGGTGGCAGGAGCCTCGATGGGAGGTATGACCGCGCTGGGGCTGATGGCGCAGCACCCGGAGCTGAAATGCGTGGCGAGCCTGATGGGGTCGGGCTATTTCACTTCGCTTTCCCAGACCTTATTCCCTCCGTCTGCAGCAAACAGCATCGAGAAGGCGCGCCTGCTGGCACCGCTGGCGAAGTGGGACATCGGGCATCAGTTGGCGCGTCTGGCGGACCGGCCTTTGCTGCTCTGGCATGGAGAGGAAGATGACGTGGTGCCAGCGGGGGAAACGTTCCGTCTGCAGCAGGCACTACGTGAGTCAGGATTGGACGAGCGCCTTACCTGCGTCTGGCAGGCGGGCGTTCGCCACCGTATTACGCCTGAAGCGCTGGACAGTACGGTGGCCTTTTTCCGCCAGCATCTTTAAACGCGGATGACTTTCACACCCTGATCCTCAAGCTTCTTGAGGATCTCCGCGTCAGCCTGCTTGCCGGTGATCAGCATATCGATCTCATCGGCGCGACTGAACAGCATGCCCGCTCGTTCGCCAACCTTGCTGCTATCGACCAGTACGACAAGCTTGCCCACCACGTTCAGCATTTTCTGTTCTGCCATGGCGGTGAGCATGTCGGTTTTGTATAACCCTTCCGCCGTCAGCCCTTTGCCGCTGGTAAACATCCAGTGTCCGGCGTACAGGCTGTTTTCGCTGCCCTGTGGGCTGAGCGTAATGGCGTGGCTGCGGTTGTACTGCCCGCCCATAATGATCACGCTGTCGTGCTCTTGATCGATAAGGTAATTTGCCAGCGGCAGGTAGTTAGTGATGATTTGCACCGGTTTACCGCAGATCTCCTGGCCGACCAGGAAAGCGGTCGAGCCGCAGTTGATCACCACGCTTTCACCGGGCATCACCAGCTGCGACGCCGCTTTCGCGATGCGCACTTTCTCGTCGTGATTTTGTGCCTGATGAATGTTCATCGGTGACCAGCGCGGGCGCTGCTGGTTTACGGCCTCGGCGCCGTTGCGCACTTTTTTCAGCTTGCCGCTTTCATCAAGCTTGTTGATGTCCCTGCGGGCCGTGGCGGGTGAGATCCCCAGACGGGAAATCACCTGCTCTACTGTTATAAAACCCGCTTGCGCCAGCAGGTCCAGTAGAATCTGATGTCTTTGCGCTTCCGTCATGAGCTAATCCGAAAAAAAATGATGATTAAAGATGATATTTGAAAAATAGCCAAAATACTAAAAGTATATGCGGGGGAGAGTGTTCCCCGGCGTCGCGGCGCTCGGCCG
>NZ_JABBJF010000026.1 GCF_014218705.1 Kluyvera sichuanensis
GATGGTGGGGCGTGCAGGATTCGAACCTGCGACCAATTGATTAAAAGTCAACTGCTCTACCAACTGAGCTAACGCCCCGAGTGGTGGGTGATGACGGGATCGAACCGCCGACCCCCTCCTTGTAAGGGAGGTGCTCTCCCAGCTGAGCTAATCACCCGATACTGCGCTGGATACTATCTACTGCTTTCACCGTGCCCACCATAAATGATGGTGGGGCGTGCAGGATTCGAACCTGCGACCAATTGATTAAAAGTCAACTGCTCTACCAACTGAGCTAACGCCCCGGTGGTGGGTGATGACGGGATCGAACCGCCGACCCCCTCCTTGTAAGGGAGGTGCTCTCCCAGCTGAGCTAATCACCCGATACTACGCTGGATACTGCTTTAAGTGGTGGGTCGTGCAGGATTCGAACCTGCGACCAATTGATTAAAAGTCAACTGCTCTACCAACTGAGCTAACGACCCACTTTTTTCGCCACTTTCAGGATGTTTGATATCCCTTGGCAACGGCGGCATATATTACTGAATTCAGAATTCAGCGCAACAAATATTTCGACAAAGATCACTTAACTGCTTATGTTTCATGCGGCAAGACCAGAAATAAAACAATTTCTGGTCTTACTTCGCGCATTACAGCCCACTAAGACGTTTTTGCGCCTGTTTTGCACCATCGGTACCTGGGTATTTGCTGACAACCTGCTGGTATACCGCTTTTGCTTTAGCGGTATCACCCTTGTCCTGCATGATGACCCCAACCTTAAACATCGCGTCAGCCGCCTTTGGCGACTTCGGATAGTTTTTCACCACCGACGCAAAATAGTACGCCGCATCATCTTTTTTACCCTTGTTGTAATTCAGCTGCCCCAGCCAATAATTTGCATTCGGCTGGTAGGTTGAATCAGGGTATTTTTTGACGAAGTTCTGAAACGCAGCAATGGCATCATCCTGGCGAGCGTTATCCTTCACCAGCGCGATAGCCGCGTTGTAATCGGTATTGGCATCACCCGTCTGTACCGGCACACCAGAAGCTGCTGCAGGGGCATTACCGCCCGCAGATGCTGCTGGAGCCGCCGCTGCAGGCGCTGCACCGCTCTGGTCGCCCGTCGCTGGAGCTGCACCACCACCGCCGTTCAGGCTGTCAATCTGCAGCATAATCTGCTTTTGACGATCGACGACCTGATTCAGCTGGTACTGACTTTCCTGGATCTGTCCGCGGAGAGCGTCAATATCAGTCTGATTATCGGAGAGTTGCTGCTGGAGTTGGGTTAAAAGCTGACTGTGAGCGTTAGAAATACGCTCGAGTTGGGTGACACGGTCTTCGACCGAGCCTGAGCCGACACTACTGATTGGCGCCTGAGCAAAAGCGGCCCAGGGGGCCGCTATGCCAACCAGTAACGACAGACTCAACATGTGATGTCTGAAGTTACTGCTCATGCAATTCTCTTAGTAAACCAGTACGGCACGACGGTTTTTGGAGTAAGCCGCTTCGTCGTGACCCAGTACTGCAGGTTTTTCTTTACCGTAAGAAACGATGGAGATCTGGTCAGCAGAAACGCCTTTACCTTGCAGGTACATTTTAACAGCGTTTGCACGACGTTCACCCAGGGAGATGTTGTACTCAGGAGTACCACGTTCGTCCGCGTGACCTTCTACGGTGACTTTGTAAGATGGGTTGCTACGCAGGAAGTTAGCGTGAGCATCCAGCATCGCAGCGAAGTCAGAACGGATATCGTACTTGTCCAGATCGAAGTAAACGATGTTGTTCTGCTGCAGCTGCTGCATCTGAAGGCGAGCTTGCTCTTCAGAAGACATGTTGCCGCTACCGTTCGCATCCATACCAGTGCCGGCACCCAGCATGCCTTCGCCGCTCTGGTCATTGCTAGCGTTCTTGTTAGAAGAACATGCCGCGATTGCCATAACAGGCAGAGCGATCATCAGCCCTTTCAGCACTTTGTTCAGTTGCATTTCTATGATTCCTTTAGTAATCAATTAATTATTATTACAGATACGGCGACCAGGCAGGGAATTTGACCTGTCCATCAGTTGCCGGAAGACGCGCTTTGAAACGCCCATCTGTAGAAACCAGATTCAGCACGGATCCCATCCCCTGAGAAGAGCTGTAGATAACCATAGTGCCGTTAGGTGCCAGACTTGGCGTTTCGTCCAGGAACGTTGACGACAGTACTTGTACGCCACCCGCTACCAGATCCTGCTTAGCAATGTGCTGCTGGCCGTTAGCCGAGCTGACCATTACCATAAACTTGCCGTCGCTGCTGACATCAGCATCCTGGTTCTGTGAACCTTCCCAGGTAATACGCTGCGGAGCACCGCCGTTGACGTTAACTTTATACACCTGTGGACGACCGGCCTGGTCAGACGTAAATGCCAGGTTCTGGCTGTCCGGGAACCAGGTTGGTTCAGTGTTGTTGCTGCGACCGTTGGTCACTTGACGAATCTGACCAGAGCCCAGGTCCATCACGTACAGGTTCAGGCTACCGGTTTTCGACAGTGCGAATGCCAGTTTAGAACCATCAGGCGAGAACGCTGGCGCGCCGTTGTGCTGCGGGAACGAGGCAATCTGACGCACTGCGCCGTTAGCCAGGGTCTGCACCACCAACGCTGAGCGACCGCTTTCGAAGGTCACATAAGCCACTTTAGAACCGTCCGGAGACCATGCTGGAGACATCAGCGGCTGCGGAGAACGGTGAACCACGAACTGGTTGTAGCCGTCGTAGTCAGAAACGCGCAACTCATACGGGAACTGGCCGCCGTTGGTCTGAACAACGTAAGCAATACGGGTACGGAACGCGCCTTTGATGCCCGTCAGCTTCTCGAACACTTCGTCACTGGCAGTGTGACCGGCATAACGCAGCCACTGCTTGTTAACTTTGTAGGTGTTCTGTGCCAGCACGGAGCCAGGGGCACCGCCGGTATCCACCAGTTGATAAGAGACATTATAGCTGCCATCAGCGTTAGGGCTCACCTGCCCGACAACAACGGCATCAATGCCCAGCGCAGACCATGCGGCTGGCTGAACTTCCTGAGCGCTGCCCGGCTGCTGCGGCAGACGAGAACGATCTAATGGGTTAAATTTCCCGCTGTTACGCAGGTCGGCGCCCACAATGCCGCCGATATCTTCAGGCGCAGCACCTGGCCCCGCCCACTGGAAAGGAACGACACCAATTGGGCGTGCCGAGTCCACCCCCTGGGTGATCTCGATACGTACTTCTGCGTGCAGCACGGCTGCCCACAGCATCAGAAAACCAAACGCTACTCGTAATGCCTGCTTCATCATTTCTCCCTTATCCAGGCGGAAAGCCCACGATAATTTAGCAGAATGTTAACAAACTAAAATACACAAAACTACCAAAACCCTGCGACGATCTCGCCATTATTTTTCGCGTACTTCCGCGAAAAATAATTACTATGGCTTGAAGTCCAGCGGCGCATTTTTAAAGGTCTGCCAGATCGCTTGTGACGGCGGTTTCGGGAACTTGGTCATCCGGTTTGTCGCTGCCAGCATCTGCTGGCAGAACGCCGGATCGCCGCCTTCCGTCTTCACGCTGAGCACGGTGCCATCTTCAGCCAGGTTCACACGCAACGTACAGGTCTTCCCTTGATAGGTATCCCAGTCATACAGATGACCTTTGATCGCCGCCTGAACCTGAGCAATATAGGACGCAATTTCAGCCTGCGACGCACCGCCCTGCCCTGGCTTATTACCTTTAGCAGGAGAGTTACCACCTGCGCTACCGCTGGTATTGCCTTTCGGCGCATTCTTACCAGAGCTGAGATCACCCAGCAGGTCGTCAACGCCGGAAGAAGCAGCGGCTTTCTCAGCGGCAGCCTTTTTCGCGGCGGCGGCTTTGTCAGCGGCAGCTTTCTTGTCCGCAGCCGCTTTTTCAGCAGCGGCGGCTTTCTTATCTGCAGCCGCTTTGGCAGCAGCAGCGGCCTTATCGGCAGCGGCTTTTTCAGCGGCAGCAGCAGCCTTCTCGGCAGCAGCAGCGGCTTTCTCTTCCGCGGCTTTTTCAGCTGCCGCTTTCTTCGCTGCTTCGGCTGCCGCTTTCTTCTCGGCATCCGCAGCCGCTTTCGCGGCGGCAGCTTCGGCTACCTTTTTAGCATCGGCAGCCGCTTTCGCTGCTTCCGCTTCTGCTTTTTTCTGCGCATCAGCAGCGGCTTTTTTCGCAGCTTCTGCCGCGACTTTAGCCTGAGCATCGGCTTTTGCTTTGGCATCAGCGGCCGCTTTCACCGCCGCATCAGCTGCAGCTTTTGCCTGGGCATCCGCCTTCGCTTTTGCATCGGCCGCTGCTTTTGCCGCCGCTTCTTCAGCCTGCTTCTGCTGCTGCTGTGCTTCTTTGGCCGCTTCCTGAGCCTGCAAACGCTCTTTTTCCAGCGCTTTTAAACGTTCCTGTTCGGCAGCCTGTTTTTCACGTAACTCTTCAGCCTGCTGCTGAGCCTGCTTTTCACGTTGCTCTTGCGCACGTTTCGAGCTGGATTGCTGCTGCTGTTGACGATTATAGTTCTCAACGACCGCGCCGGGATCGACCATGACGGCGTCGATGGACGAACCGCCACCGCCGCCCGCAGAAGCCTCTATATGCTCATCGAACGAGCTCCAGATCAGCGCCGCAAACAGAATGACGTGCAGCACTGCTGAAATAATTATCGCTCGTTTAAGCTTGTCGTTTTGTTCGGTTGCCTTTGACACTCTCGGTTCCCAAAAACTGTTCACCCGTTACTTAATAACGCGCGCAACAGGCCGGAAGCGGCCTGTCACCCTGCGCGTTTGCGCGGCATATCGCAGGTTAAATTGGCTGAGTCATTAACCCGACCGATTTCACCCCGGCGCTGTGTAACAGGTTAAGCGCTTTAATTATTTCATCGTAAGGCACGTCTTTCGCGCCCCCAATTAAGAAGACCGTTTTCGGATTCGCCTGTAAGCGGCGCTGCGCTTCTGCAACAACCTGTTCAGGCGGCAGTTGCGGCATCTTCTCCTGACCGACGTTCACGCTGTATTGTCCAACACCGGACACTTCAACGATAACCGGCGGTTCATCGTTACTGCTTACCGCCTGCGATTCGGTTGCATCAGGAAGATCCACTTCCACGCTCTGCGTAATGATCGGCGCTGTCGCCATAAAGATCAGCAGCAGTACCAACAACACATCCAGCAGCGGAACGATGTTAATTTCGGACTTCAGTTCGCGACGCCCGCGTCCACGTGCTCTGGCCATGGCTTACCCCTTGTTGCTCTCGCTGACGGTAAAAGCCTGACGGTGCAGAATGGCGGTGAACTCTTCCATAAAGTTGTCGTAGTTCAGTTCCAGTTTGTTCACGCGTTGGTTCAGGCGGTTGTACGCCATAACCGCTGGAATTGCCGCAAACAGACCAATAGCGGTGGCGATCAGCGCTTCCGCGATCCCTGGTGCAACCATCTGCAGCGTAGCCTGTTTCACCGCGCCCAGCGCGATAAAGGCGTGCATGATCCCCCATACGGTACCAAACAGGCCGATATAAGGACTGATGGAACCCACGGTGCCGAGGAACGGAATATGCGTTTCCAGCGTTTCCAGTTCGCGGTTCATGGAGATACGCATCGCACGCGAGGCCCCTTCCACAATCGCTTCCGGCGCATGGCTGTTCGCACGGTGTAAGCGCGCAAACTCTTTAAAGCCGCTGTAGAAGATCTGCTCCGATCCCGCGAGGTTTTCGCGACGCCCCTGGCTCTCCTGATACAGGCGAGACAGCTCGATACCGGACCAGAATTTATCTTCAAACGCTTCAGCTTCGCGGCTTGCCGCGTTGAGGATGCGCGTTCTCTGGATGATGATGGCCCAGGAGGCGATTGAAAAACCAATCAAAATCAACATGATAAGTTTAACCAGAAGGCTAGCCTTCAGGAACAAATCAAGGATGTTCATGTCAGTCACTGCTTAAACTCCGCGACAATAGACTTGGGAAGCGCACGAGGCTTCATGATGAGTGGATCAACACAGACAATCAGGACTTCTGCTTCGTTCAGTACCTTATTCTCAGCGTTGACAATTCGCTGCGTGAACACCATGGAGGTACCACGCATTGATGTAATTTCTGTCTGGACTTCGAGCATATCGTCGAGTCGGGCAGCCGCAAAATACTCCAGCGTCATTTTACGCACAACAAAGGCCACCCTCTCCGCCAGCAGAACCTGCTGACTGAAGTGGTGGTGCCGCAGCATCTCTGTGCGTGCTCTTTCATAGAAAGCGACATAGCTAGCGTGGTAAACCACACCACCGGCGTCGGTATCTTCGTAATAGACCCGAACCGGCCATCGAAACAGCGTTGTATTCACTTTACATCCCAGTAATGCAAAAAATTTTTGGGTTTTTGAACTTCGCTACTATACGCGCGGGAAAGATGGTTTGGAATGGGGGGAAGTAAACGGAGAGTAAATTTTTATGGGCTTATGCAAGCCCATTATCATCAGGCGATAATTTTCAACGATAGAAGAAGAAAATCAAACCAGCCAGCAGTACCAGATCGGCGATGAGCGGACAAAAAATCCCCTGCCAGTGAACCGTACGCAGACGGAAGCCTACGCCGTGGATCACCCCTGCACACACTGACCACATCAACAAGAAACCGTGCCAGATTTCCAGTTCGCTGGTCTTCGCCGCGAAACGCGTCGGATCCCAGAAGATGCAGCCTGCCAGCAGCAGGGCCATAACAAGGGAAAGCGCCCGCAAGGGGCGCTTATCCATTATCGCGTATAACATTGCGATAACATTTTTCATCAGTGCTTTTCTTCACCCGCTTTGGTTGCTTCGACGTGCTCTAACGCCAGCGCGGTGATCACGCCGAATGCACAGGCAAGAAGCGTTCCCAAAATCCATGCGAAATACCACATATTCAGCTCCTTACTTAGTACAGAGAGTGGGTGTTGCGTTCGATGTCTTCTTTGGTGATGCGACCGAACATTTTCCAGTAACACCAGGTGGTGTAGGCCAGAATAATCGGCACGAAGACAGCGGCGACATAGGTCATCAGGTTCAGCGTCATCTGGCTAGACGTCGCATCCCACATGGTCAGGCTCGCGTTCATCATTGTGCTGGAAGGCATAATGAACGGGAACATAGCAATACCAGCGGTCAGGATAATGCACGCCAGCGTCAGTGAGGAGAACAGGAACGCCCACGCGCCTTTATCCGCCTTGGTGGTCAGGATAGTCAGCAGCGGCAGCACCACGCCCAGAGCAGGAATCGCCCACAGCGCTGGCATGTTGTTGAAGTTCACCATCCACGCACCGGCTTCACGCGCCACTTCCTTCGTCAGCGGGTTAGACGGGCCGGAGTGATCCAGAACCGATTTCACCACATAGCCATCAATGCCGTAGTAAACCCAGACGCCCGCCAGTGCGAAGCACACCAGGGTTACCAGCGCCGTCACCATAGAGACGTTGCGGGTACGCAGGTGCAGTTCGCCCACGGTACGCATCTGCAGGTAGGTTGCGCCCTGCGTCAGGATCATCGCGACGCTAACAATACCCGCCAGCAAACCAAACGGGTTCAGCAGCTGGAAGAAGTTACCGGTGTAGTACAGACGCATGTATTCATCGACGTGGAACGGTACGCCCTGCAGCAGGTTACCGAACGCGACGCCAATCACCAGCGGCGGCACGAAGCTACCGATGAAGATGCCCCAGTCCCACATGTTGCGCCAGCGGGTGTCTTCAATCTTAGAGCGGTAGTCAAAACCGACCGGACGGAAGAACAAGGACGCCAGCACCAGAATCATCGCCACATAGAAGCCGGAGAAGGCAGCGGCATACACCATCGGCCACGCAGCGAACAGCGCGCCACCGGCGGTGATGAGCCACACCTGGTTACCGTCCCAGTGCGGAGCGATGGAGTTAATCATGATTCGACGCTCGGTGTCGTTACGACCGAGGAAGCGGGTGAGCATGCCCACCCCCATGTCGAAGCCATCGGCGACGGCAAAACCAATCAGCAGAATGCCAATCAGTAGCCACCAGATAAAACGCAATACTTCATAATCGATCATTTGACGACTCCTGTCTTAGCGTGCCGGCTGAGCGGTAGGCTGCTCATAGTGGTAACGACCGGTTTTCAGGCTGCTAGGTCCACGGCGAGCGAATTTGAACATCAGGTACAGCTCCGCCACGAGGAACAGGGTGTACAGGCCGCAAATCAACACCATCGAGAAGATCAGGTCGCCCGCGGTCAGGCTGGAGTTCGCGACTGCCGTCGGCAGCACCTCACCAATCGCCCACGGCTGACGGCCGTATTCCGCCACAAACCAGCCGGATTCGATAGCAATCCACGGCAGCGGAATCGCGTACAGCGCGGTGCGCAGCAGCCATTTTTTCTCGCCAATCTTGTTACGAATGACCGTCCAGAAGGAGGTCGCAATAATCAGCAGCATCAGGATGCCGCAGCCCACCATGATACGGAACGCAAAGTACAGCGGCGCAACGCGTGGGATAGAATCTTTGGTTGCCATCTGGATCTGTGCTTCAGTCGCATCAGATACGTTCGGCGTATAGCGCTTCAGCAGCAAACCGTAGCCCAGGTCTTTCTTCACGTGGTTAAACTCATCGCGAATGGCCTGGTCGGTAGAGCCGCTACGCAGTTGCTCAAGCAGTGCATACGCCTTCATACCGTTACGGATACGCTCTTCGTGCTGCACCATCAGATCTTTCAGACCGGTAACCTGCTTATCAACAGAACGGGTCGCGATGATGCCCAGCGCGTAAGGAATTTGAATGGCGAAGTGGTTTTCCTGCGCATCCTGGTCAGGAATACCAAACAGGGTAAAGGCGGCCGGTGCTGGCTGCGTTTCCCACTCGGCTTCAATCGCAGCCAGTTTGGTTTTCTGTACGTCACCCATTTCGTAACCGGATTCATCACCCAGAACGATAACGGAGAGGATAGCCGCCATGCCGAAGCTGGCTGCAATCGCGAAGGAACGCTTAGCGAAGGCGAAGTCACGGCCGCGCAGCATGTAGTAGGAGCTGATACCGAGAACGAACATCGCGCCGCAGACGTAGCCAGATGCCACGGTATGGACGAATTTCACCTGAGCGACTGGGTTCAGGACCAGCTCGGAGAAGCTGACCATTTCCATACGCATGGTTTCGAAGTTGAAATCAGATGCAATCGGGTTCTGCATCCAGCCGTTCGCCACGAGGATCCACAGTGCAGACAGGTTGGAGCCCAGGGCTACCAGCCAGGTCACCGCCATGTGCTGGACTTTACCCAGACGATCCCAACCGAAGAAGAACAGACCTACAAAGGTAGATTCGAGGAAGAAGGCCATCAGACCTTCGATGGCCAGCGGCGCACCGAAGATATCGCCCACGTAGTGGGAATAGTACGACCAGTTAGTCCCGAACTGGAACTCCATGGTCAGACCGGTAGCCACACCCAGCGCAAAGTTGATACCAAACAACTTGCCCCAGAACTTGGTCATATCTTTATAAATCTGTTTGCCGGAAAGGACGTAAACCGTTTCCATGATTGCCAGCAGGAACGCCATACCGAGCGTTAGCGGAACAAACAGGAAGTGGTACATCGCGGTCAAGGCAAACTGTAAGCGCGACAGTTCGACTATATCTAACATCATGACTCCTTGCTCATCGCATGAAGACTCCGAGAATGAACCCGTAGACCGGGATTCAAACACATGCCCCAATACAAATTGATTTGTCCCCTTCCCTACAACCGCCCCTTGGTGAGCACCGGAAACAGCCATAAGCGAAAGTTACAAACGTGTTAATAAAAAACTCAATTGATCCCTAAAATATATTACGCTGTAAAACCCTTACAATAAACAGGTTTTTATTGGAGAAGTTTTACGTTTTTCGACGGTGATCAATTTATAGCGAATCAAGCATTATCCAGCCAGTTTGATCCACGACAATTTAGCCGTTTTAGCCACCGATAGCCAGTGATTACATATTGATTTAAATCAACTTAACGCGAGATTGTTAATTATGTTTTTAATTGAATATTATGATGAACAAAATGTTAACGATGTGTTTTTAATTTGACTTTGATGGTTATCAAATGAAGTGAAATTAGACGTGGAGGTAATTAGATTTAACCTTGCCAGGTGCGAATAAGCACAATTCCCCCGTATAGTTTAAAGTAGACCGTCCCTCATTTTTTTCCACATCGCACATTGCATTATGATGCAAATAACATTTCATTTACTTTAAATATTAATAAATTAACATTTGTAGATATCAGCGCCGTTTCCACCCTGCTGACAAATGATTTTGTTCGGCTATTGTTTGCACAAAAAAAAGGCGACAGTAACTGACGCAGATAAAATTAACCCACGTGTACAACGTTGCAACAATCTGGGAGGGGGAACGACAAAAAAAAGGCCACCCAAGGGCGGCCAACCATGTCGAAACAAGACATATAAGGCTCCCTCTTCCCTGTATGCAGCGGGAATTCAGTGAGGGAGCAGAGAGGATTACTTAATGACGGACTTCAGCGCTTCACCGATGTCAGCCAGGCTGCGAACGGTCTTCACGCCAGCGGCTTCCAGGGCAGCAAATTTCTCATCAGCGGTACCTTTACCACCGGCAATGATGGCACCTGCGTGGCCCATACGCTTGCCTTTTGGCGCGGTAACGCCTGCGATGTAGCCAACAACCGGCTTGGTGACGTGTTCTTTGATGTAGGCCGCCGCTTCTTCTTCCGCGCTACCACCGATTTCACCGATCATCACGATCGCTTCGGTCTGCGGGTCTTCCTGGAACAGCTTCAGGATATCGATGAAGTTAGAGCCTGGGATCGGGTCGCCGCCGATGCCCACACAGGTAGACTGGCCGAAACCGTAGTCAGTGGTCTGCTTAACCGCTTCGTAAGTCAGGGTGCCGGAACGGGAGACGATACCCACTTTACCTGGCTTGTGAATGTGACCCGGCATGATGCCGATTTTGCATTCGCCCGGGGTGATAACACCTGGGCAGTTCGGGCCAATCATGCGCACGCCGGCTTCATCCAGTTTCACCTTCACGGTCAGCATATCCAGCGTAGGGATACCTTCGGTGATGGTGATGATCAGTTTGATGCCTGCATCGATAGCTTCCAGGATGGAGTCTTTGCAGAATGGTGCTGGAACGTAGATAACGGTGGCGGTTGCGCCCGTTGCTTCTACCGCTTCACGCACGGTATTGAACACTGGCAGGCCCAGATGAGTGGTGCCGCCTTTGCCTGGGGTTACGCCGCCAACCATCTGCGTACCGTAAGCAATCGCTTGTTCGGAGTGGAAAGAACCCTGGCTACCGGTGAAGCCCTGGCAGATAACCTTGGTGTTTTTATCGATTAAAATGGACATTATTTCCCCTCCACTGCGGCAACAACCTGCTGTGCTGCGTCCGTCAGACTTTTCGCTGCAATAATATTCAGGCCGCTGTCAGCCAGTTTCTTCGCGCCGAGTTCGGCGTTGTTGCCTTCCAGACGAACAACAACCGGGACGTTAACGCCCACTTCTGCTACCGCGCCGATGATACCGTCAGCGATCAGGTCGCAACGTACGATACCGCCGAAGATGTTAACCAGAACGGCTTTAACATTGTCATCAGAGAGGATGATTTTAAACGCTTCAGTCACGCGCTCTTTGGTTGCGCCGCCGCCAACGTCCAGGAAGTTCGCTGGTTCGCCGCCGTGCAGTTTAACGATGTCCATGGTGCCCATTGCCAGGCCCGCACCGTTAACCATGCAACCGATGTTGCCATCAAGCGCAACGTAGTTCAGTTCCCACTGTGCAGCCTGCGCTTCACGCGGGTCTTCCTGAGACTGGTCACGCATTTCGCGCAGGTCAGCCTGACGGAACAGTGCGTTGCCGTCAGCGCCCAGTTTGCCGTCGAGGCAGATCAGGTCGCCCTGCTTGGTCACGACCAGCGGGTTGATTTCGATAAGCGCCAGGTCGCGCTCCAGGAAAATCGTTGCCAGACCCATGAAGATCTTGGTGAACTGCTGAACCTGTTTACCTTCCAGACCCAGTTTGAACGCCAGTTCACGACCCTGGTAAGGCATTGGGCCTGCCAGCGGATCCAGCGCAACTTTGTGGATCAGGTGCGGGGTTTCTTCCGCCACTTTTTCAATTTCTACGCCGCCTTCGGTAGAGGCCATAAAGACCACGCGACGGGAGCTACGGTCAACAACCGCGCCCAGGTACAGTTCTTTACCGATGTCGGTCGCGGCTTCAACCAGAATCTGGTTAACCGGCTGGCCGTGTGCATCCGTCTGGTAGGTTACCAGGCGTTTGCCCAGCCAATGTTCTGCAAAAGCGCGAATGTCTTCTTTAGAGTTTACGACCTTCACACCGCCCGCTTTACCGCGGCCACCAGCGTGAACCTGACATTTCACTACCCACGGGCCAGCGCCGATTTTTGAAGCGGCTTCTTCTGCTTCACGCGGAGTAGTACAGGCATAACCCACCGGAGCCGGTAAGCCATAGCGGGCAAAGAGTTGTTTTGCCTGATATTCATGTAAGTTCATGTGTTCTATCCATCCTATAAAATGTTGTTGAGTTGTTGTCTGGAACTCTGGTGGGCCTCCCGGCGTCACTCCGTTCGGCCGGGCTACAATTTCGTAGCCCGGCCGAGCGAAAGCGACGCCGGGGTTATCCCAAACCTACACGTCCAGCAGAAGACGGGTTGGATCTTCTAACAGCTCTTTAATTGCCACCAGGAAGCCTACAGACTCGCGCCCATCGATCAGACGGTGGTCATAGGACAGTGCCAGGTACATCATCGGCAGAATTTCCACTTTGCCATCAACCGCCATAGGACGGTCTTTAATGGCGTGCATACCCAGAATCGCGCTCTGAGGCGGGTTGATAATCGGGGTAGACATCAGGGAACCGAAGACGCCGCCGTTGGTAATAGTGAAGTTACCACCGGTCAGATCTTCGACAGTCAGTTTGCCGTCGCGGCCTTTCAGCGCCAGCTCTTTAATGTTCTTCTCAATGTCAGCCATGCCGAGTGCATCAACGTCACGCAGGACTGGGGTCACCAGGCCACGCGGCGTAGACACCGCCATGCTCACATCGAAGTAGTTGTGGTAAACCACGTCTTCGCCATCGATAGACGCGTTCACTTCTGGGTAGCGTTTCAGCGCTTCAACTACGGCTTTCACGTAGAAGGACATGAAGCCCAGACGGATACCGTGACGTTTTTCAAACGCGTCACCGTACTGCTTACGCAGGTCCATGATTGGTTTCATGTTGACTTCGTTGAAGGTCGTCAGCATCGCGGTAGAGTTTTTCGCTTCCAGCAGACGCTCAGCTACGCGTTTACGCAGACGGGTCATCGGAACACGTTTCTCGGAGCGACCTGCCAGCGGTGCAACCGGCGCTGCAGCAACCGCAGCCGGTGCAGCAGCGGCTTTCGCTGGTGCTTTCGCCAGATGTTTTTCAACGTCTTCACGGGTCAGACGACCGCCAACACCGGTGCCTTTAATTGCGCTGGCATCGAGGCTGTGCTCAGCCAGCAGGCGACGGATCGCCGGGCTCAGCGCATCGTTGTTCTGTTCTTCCAGTGAAGCCTGTTGGCGCTGAGCCGGAGTCGACTCTTTGCTTTCAGATTTCGCGCTGGTTTCTTTACCACCGCTGTTGCCTTCACGCAGGCGACCCAGGATTTGACGGGAGGTGACGGTAGTACCTTCATCTTCCAGAACGGCATCCAGAATGCCATCCGCCGACGCCGGTACTTCCAGTACCACTTTGTCAGTTTCGATTTCTACCAGCACCTCATCACGAACTACCGCATCGCCCGGTTTTTTGTGCCAGGTTGCTACGGTCGCATCTGCTACGGATTCAGGCAGGTCAGGGACCAGAATATCTACGCTACTCATTTTGTATCCTTAATTAATCGACGTTCAGCGCGTCATTGACCAGATCTTGTTGCTGCTTCTGGTGAACGGACATATACCCTACCGCCGGCGAGGCGGAGGCTGGGCGACCTGCGTAACGCAGACCAGCACCAAATGGAATCACATCACGGAAATGATGTTGGCTGCAGTACCATGCGCCCTGGTTAAGCGGCTCTTCCTGGCACCAGACAAAATCATGCACGTGAGCATAAGCTTTCAGCACTTCTTGTACCGCCTGGTGCGGGAACGGATACAGCTGTTCGATACGCACGATAGCGACATCTTTCTGGTCGTTCTTGCGACGCTGTTCCAGCAGGTCGTAGTAAACCTTACCAGAACACAGCACGACGCGTTTCACGACTCTAGGATCCAGCTCATCAATCTCCCCGATGGCCGGCATAAAGGTGCCGTTTGCCAGTTCGTCCAGCGTAGAGACCGCCAGCGGGTGACGCAGCAGAGACTTCGGCGACATGACCACCAGCGGACGGCGCATCCCGCGCAGCGCCTGACGACGCAGCATGTGATAAACCTGTGCCGGGGTGGACGGTACGCAAACCTGCATGTTTTGCTGTGCGCAAAGCTGCAGATAACGTTCCAGACGCGCAGAGGAGTGCTCCGGACCCTGACCTTCATAACCGTGTGGCAGCAGCATAACCAGACCGCACATACGGCCCCATTTCTGCTCGCCGGAGGAGATGAACTGGTCGATAACCACCTGCGCACCGTTGGCGAAGTCGCCGAACTGGGCTTCCCAGATGGTCAGGGTGCGTGGCTCAGCCGTCGCGTAACCATATTCGAATGCCAGGACCGCTTCTTCAGACAGTACGGAGTCCCACACCTTAAATACGCCCTGCCCGTTATGCACGTGCTGCAGCGGGGTGTAGGTGGAACCGTTAGACTGGTTATGGATAACCGCGTGACGGTGGAAGAAGGTGCCGCGACCGGCATCTTCACCGGACAGACGGACTGGAATGCCTTCATCGACCAGCGTGGCGTACGCCAGGTTTTCCGCGCCGCCCCAATCGAACAGCTTCTCGCCCGCCGCCATTGCCTGACGGTCGCCGTAGATTTTCGCTACGCGAGATTGCATTTCAATGGCATCAGGTACGGTACTGATACGGTTAGCCAGCTCCTGCAGGCGCTTCATCTCAACCTTGTTCGGGTAGCTTTCGTCCCACTCATGGTTGAGGTATGGCGACCAGGTAAAGGAGTGCAGGTTCATTGGACGCCACTCTTTCACCACGCATTCGCCCGCGTCCAGCGCATCGCGATACAGGTTAACCATCTCGGTGGCATCTTCCAGCGTCGCGACTTTGTCCGCTTCCAGCTTGTCAGCATAGATTTTACGCGGGGTCGGATGCTTTTTGATTTTCTGGTACATCAGCGGCTGGGTTGCGCTTGGCTCGTCGGCTTCGTTATGGCCGTGACGGCGGTAGCACACCAGGTCGATGAACACATCACGTTTAAAGGTGTTACGGAAATCCAGCGCCAGACGGGTAACGAAAGCCACAGCTTCCGGGTCATCCGCGTTCACGTGGAAGATTGGCGCCATCACCATCTTACCGATATCGGTACAGTATGGCGTTGAACGCGCATCCAGCGGGTTAGACGTGGTGAAGCCCACCTGGTTGTTAATCACGATGCGAACGGTACCGCCCACTTCGTAACCACGCGCTTTGGACATGTTCAGGGTTTCCTGAACCACGCCCTGACCGGTTACCGCGGCGTCGCCGTGGATGGTAATCGGCAGAACTTTATTGCTACTTGGCTCGTCCAGACGGTCAAGGCGCGCACGGACGGAACCGATAACCACTGGGCTTACGATTTCGAGGTGCGACGGGTTAAACGCCAGCGCCAGGTGTACCAGGCCACCTTCGGTTTCGATGTCGGAGGAGAAGCCCATGTGGTACTTCACGTCACCGGTGCCGAGGTGTTCTTTATGCTTGCCGGAGAACTCGTCGAACAGCTCCTGGGACTGTTTACCCAGAACGTTGATCAGCACGTTCAGACGACCGCGGTGCGCCATACCCAGCACCACTTCACGGGTACCGCTCTTGCCCGCATGGCGGATCATCTCTTTGAGCATCGGTACCAACGCATCGCCGCCTTCCAGCGAGAAGCGTTTTGCGCCTGGGAATTTCGCGCCCAGGTAGCGCTCCAGACCTTCTGCCGCAGTCAGTTCACTCAGGAAGCGTTTTTTCTCTTCTGCAGTAAAGGTGGCATGCCCCGCTTCAAAACGCTGTTGGATCCAACGTTTCTCTTCGGTGTTCGTGATGTGCATGTATTCCGCGCCGATGTGGCCGCAGTAGGTCTGTTTGAGAGCATCAATCAGATCGCCGAGCTTCATCGTGTCTTTGCCGATGGCGAAAGAACCTACGTTAAAGCTCTCCTGGAAGTCGGCCTCAGTCAGATCGTGGAAAGCGGGATCTAAATCAGCCACTTTATCCTGCTGCCACAGTCCCAGCGGATCGAGGATCGCGTTCTGGTGACCACGGAAGCGATAAGCGTTGATAAGCTGCAGGACTTTAACCTGCTTCGCATTCGTGTCAGGGTCGGAAATCGAAGAAGAGTAACGTGAGGCATCCTTCGCCAGACGACGGAAATAATCACGTGTTTTGGAATGAAATTGATCCGGTTTGACTCCGGTACCAGGTAACTGCTGGAACATTGAACGCCAGTGAGCGTCGACAGAGTCAGGATCGGTTAAGAAGTCTTCATAGAGCTGTTCTATCCAACTCTGGTTCGCGCCAGAGAGGTAAGAAGAGTCCAGCCAGGCTTTCATTGCGCCGTTCTGCATCGTGATCCCTTAAGCATCTTATGCTTATTTCGCCGTGGATAACTACGACGTACGCCGATATAGCACACGTCCCAGGGTTCACTTGCGAGCTCTTGTATTTGCACTGGCCCGCGAAGGAACCTTTAGAAACTGTCTTAAGCGCTTTGCGCTCACCCTTTCTCATGAGAGAAAGCAGATTTGGCAGTTTTTAAAGGTTTCCTGCATGTTATCCCCTCTCCTTATGGGAGAGGGGAACAGGGTATTACGCACTACGTTGCAGCAGCATCGACTTAATATGGCCGATGGCGCGCGTCGGGTTCAGCCCCTTAGGACATACACTGACGCAGTTCATGATGCTATGGCAGCGGAATACGCTGAAAGCGTCACTTAACCCTTCCAGGCGGCTGTCGGTTTCGGTATCGCGGCTATCAATCAAGAAGCGATACGCAGCCAGCAGGCCTGCCGGGCCGATAAACTTGTCCGGGTTCCACCAGAACGACGGGCAAGAGGTCGAACAGCATGCGCAGAGAATACACTCGTACAGACCATCGAGTTTCTCACGCTGCTCTGGCATCTGCAGATGCTCACGAGCCGGAGGATTTTGCCCATTATTCAACAAGTAAGGCTTAATCTTCTCATACTGTGCGTAGAATTGCCCCATGTCTACCACCAAATCGCGGATAACCGGCAGACCAGGCAGTGGACGGATAACAATTTTCTTGCCCGGCTGATTCAGCGCGGAGATCGGCGTGATGCACGCCAGACCGTTTTTCCCGTTCATGTTCAGGCCGTCAGAACCACATACCCCTTCACGGCAGGAGCGGCGGAACGACAGGCTTGGATCTTTTTCTTTCAGCTGCATCAATGCATCCAGCAGCATCATGTCGCGACCTTCTTCCGCTTCCAGGGTGTAATCCTGCATGCGCGGAGCATCGTCAACGTCCGGGTTATAACGATAAACTGAAAACTCGAGTTTCATAATCCTGTCTCCGCATTAATAAGTACGAATCTTCGGCGGGAATGCCGGACGCAGTTTCGGTTCCATATTGACGCTACGACGCGTCATGGATTCCGACTCTGGCAGATACAGGGAATGGCACAGCCAGTTTTCATCATCACGATCCGGGAAGTCGAAGCGGCTATGTGCGCCACGGCTTTCGGTACGGAAGTTTGCAGACACCGCGGTGGCGTAAGCCGTTTCCATCAGGTTATCCAGCTCCAGACACTCTACGCGCTGGGTGTTGAATTCGCTTGAGGTGTCATCCAGACGGGCATTTTTCAGACGCTCGCGAATCGCTTTCAGCTGCTCAAGACCTTTGGCCATCGCATCGCCTTCACGGAATACCGAGAAGTTATGCTGCATACATTCCTGCAGCGCTTTGCGAATTTCGACCGGGTCTTCACCGTCACGGTTACCGTTCCAGCGATTCAGACGTTCCAGAGAAGCGTCAATCTCTTCTTCGGTCGCGTCGCGCAGTTCGCCCTGTTCAGCGATGGATTCCTGCAGATGCAGGCCAACCGCACGACCGAAGACCACCAGGTCAAGCAGCGAGTTGCCACCCAGACGGTTCGCACCGTGAACGGATACGCAGGCAATTTCACCTACCGCGAACAGACCAGGAATCACCACGTCTTCGCCTTGCTCATTCACGGTCAGTGCCTGGCCGCTCACTTTGGTCGGAATACCGCCCATCATGTAGTGGCAGGTTGGGATAACCGGGATAGGTTCTTTAACCGGGTCAACGTGTGCGAAGGTACGAGACAGTTCCAGGATACCCGGCAGACGGGATTCCAGCACTTCTTTACCCAGGTGATCCAGCTTCAGCTTGGCGTGTGGACCCCATGGGCCGTCACAGCCGCGACCTTCACGGATTTCGATCATGATGGAACGCGCCACCACGTCACGACCCGCGAGGTCTTTCGCGTTCGGCGCATAACGCTCCATGAAGCGCTCGCCGTGTTTGTTCAGCAGATAACCACCTTCACCACGGCAGCCTTCTGTCACCAGAACGCCCGCGCCGGCGATACCGGTTGGGTGGAATTGCCACATTTCCATATCCTGCACCGGAACACCGGCACGGATAGCCATACCAACACCGTCACCGGTATTGATGTGGGCGTTAGTGGTGGACTGATAGATACGCCCTGCCCCGCCGGTTGCCAGCACGGTTGCACGGGCTTTGAAGTAAACCACTTCACCGGTTTCGATACACAGCGCGGTACAACCCACCACTGCGCCATCGGCATTTTTCACCAGGTCCAGCGCATACCACTCGGAGAAAATAGTGGTGTGGTTTTTCAAATTCTGTTGATAAAGCGTGTGCAGCAGGGCGTGACCGGTACGGTCAGCTGCCGCTGCGGTACGTGCCGCCTGCTCGCCGCCGAAGTTTTTCGACTGGCCGCCAAACGGACGTTGATAGATGGTCCCATTCTCCAGACGGGAGAACGGCAGGCCCATATGATCCAGCTCCAGAATCGCTTCCGGGCCGGTCTTACACATGTATTCAATAGCGTCCTGGTCACCGATGTAGTCCGACCCTTTTACGGTGTCGTACATGTGCCATTCCCAGTTATCTTCATGGGTATTACCGAGCGCAACGGTGATACCACCCTGCGCAGATACGGTATGGGAACGGGTCGGGAACACTTTAGACAGCAGCGCACAAGTCTGGCCGCTTTGGGAAATTTGCAGCGCCGCGCGCATACCTGCGCCACCGGCACCAATCACAACAGCATCAAATTCTCTGACTGGCAGTTTCATCACACACCCCACACCGCAACAAATCCATAGATAACGTAAACCAACAGGGCCACAACAATAACCAGTTGCAGCGTCAGGCGCAGAGCCAGTGGTTTAACGTAGTCGGTTAACACCTGCCACATGCCGATCCAGGCATGAATCAAGATTGAGACCAGAGCCAGCAGGGTGAACACTTTGGTGAACGCAGAGGCAAAGAAACCGCTCCAGATTTCCCAGGTCACTTCACCGTGCGTCGCAAAAAAGCCCACCATGTAGATGATGTACAGAGTCAGGACAATAGCGGTGGCGCGGACGAGGATGAAGTCATGTACGCCGTTGCGTCCTAATGCTGAGGCGTTGCTTACCATACGAGGACTCCTGCAAGAATTGAAAGCACGACAGTAATAACAAAAGAGATTTTCGCAGAGCGCTGACCGGCTTCGAGAGTTTCTTCGATATAACCGAAATCCATTAACACGTGACGAATACCCACAACCGCATGGTACGCCAGCGCAGTGAGGATGCCCCACATAATGAATTTAACGAAGAAGCTGCTCATGATGGAGGAAGCGGTCTGGAAGCCTTCCGGGGAGGAGAGACTGGTGCCCAGCAACCATAGCAGAATACCGACCGCCACAAACGTGATCACACCGGATACGCGATGGAGAATGGACGCTATCGCTGTTATAGGGAACCGGATTGTTGTCAAATCCAGATTGACAGGTCTTTGTTTTTTCACATTTCTTATCATGAATAACGCCCACATGCTGTTCTTATTATTTCCTTCCTCCGGTCCGCAGGCGGGTCAAGCAGCGTCCTTTCTATAACTTCGCGTCATGGTTAAATCTGCTCACAGATGCTAAATCGACACGTTAAAACGCTGGGTGGCTCGGGATTGCAGGGTATTCCGGAGACCTGGCGGCAGTATAGGCTGTTCACAAAATCATTACAATTAACCTACATATAGTTTGTCCGGTTTTATGCAGAACAGTGATCATGCTCACGATTAAAACAATTTTTTAAAAATTAATCACGTGATTTGACAAATATTAAACATTATTGTTACAACCATCACCTGTAAAAGCATATAATGCTCAAAAGTTATGGGGTCACTCTTTCACCTGATAATAAGTTATGTAACAGTGTGACGGTATTGACCGAACTTATCAGGACAGTTATTAGTGTTGTACAGGTTTGAATCATCGGATTGCTAAGACCCTGATTTGCTGTTGTTTCACTGTAGATTAGACGTGCACCGTCAAGCGCCCTTGCTCTGTACCCTCGCGTTATCTTTACCGCAGAGCCGTGAGCCAAATAACAAACTGGCAACGTCGAACTATGTTTTGAATTGCAAATCCGGCATCCAGCAGTCTTAAGCAAAAAGGCGCTAAGGAGACCGTAAATGGCTGATACGAAGGCAAAAATCACTCTATCGGGTGATACTGCTATTGAACTGGATGTGCTAAAAGGCACGCTCGGTCAGGATGTTCTTGATATCCGTAGTCTGGGTTCGAAAGGCATTTTTACCTTTGACCCTGGTTTTACCTCTACCGCATCTTGCGAGTCTAAGATTACTTTTATTGATGGCGACGAAGGGATCTTGCTGCACCGTGGCTTCCCTATCGATCAGCTAGCCACAGAATCTAACTATCTCGAAGTGTGCTACATCCTGCTGTACGGTGAAAAACCGTCCCAGGCTGAGTTTGACGAGTTCACCACTACCGTGACTCGCCACACCATGATCCACGAGCAGATCACTCGCTTATTCCATGCGTTCCGTCGCGACTCTCACCCAATGGCGGTGATGTGCGGTATTACCGGCGCACTGGCAGCGTTCTATCACGACTCCCTGGATGTAAATAACCCGCGTCACCGCGAGATTGCTGCATTCCGCCTGCTGTCGAAAATGCCGACCATGGCCGCGATGTGCTACAAATATTCCATCGGTCAACCGTTCGTCTATCCACGTAACGACCTCTCCTACGCCGGGAACTTCCTGCGTATGATGTTTGCGACTCCTTGCGAAGATTACGAAGTGAACCCGGTTCTGGAACGCGCGATGGATCGTATTCTGATCCTGCACGCTGACCACGAGCAGAACGCGTCCACCTCTACCGTCCGTACCGCTGGCTCTTCTGGTGCTAACCCGTTCGCCTGTATCGCTGCCGGTATCGCTTCTCTGTGGGGGCCAGCACACGGTGGCGCCAACGAAGCAGCACTGAAGATGCTGGAAGAGATCAGCTCCGTTGAGCACATCCCTGAGTTCGTGCGTCGTGCGAAAGATAAGAACGACTCTTTCCGTCTGATGGGCTTCGGCCACCGCGTGTACAAGAACTACGACCCGCGTGCCACCGTGATGCGTGAAACCTGTCACGAAGTGCTGAAAGAGCTGGGTACCAAAGATGACCTGCTGGAAGTGGCGATGGAGCTTGAGCACATTGCGCTGAACGACCCGTACTTCATCGAGAAGAAACTGTATCCGAACGTCGATTTCTACTCCGGTATCATCCTGAAAGCGATGGGTATTCCATCGTCCATGTTTACCGTTATCTTCGCGATGGCGCGTACCATTGGCTGGATTGCTCACTGGAACGAAATGCACACCGACGGCATGAAGATTGCGCGTCCTCGTCAGCTGTACACCGGCTACGAGCAGCGTGATTTCAAATCAGATCTCAAGAAGTAATCGAGAGTTTGAAAGTCAAAAAGCGCCTGCGGGCGCTTTTTTTATGGCTGCGGTGTGGTGATTTTCCCGGGGTCGCTGCGCTCACCCGGGCTACAGCCATGCATCCTGGTCGTTTTCACAACCTAATGCTGACACCCCGGGCACCAATAAAACGGCCTTGAGGAGAGCATCGTCTTTTCAATCACCCCACCGCAGCGCTCGCACGTTTCGCCATCGCGATGAAACACCTTGAAGCGAAATAGCGCGCCGTGGTGTTTATTATCATCCACCTGCCCGCGCGTGTTGTAGGAGAGTCGAGGAATATCGAGCAGCGCATGCGACAGCGCCTCGAGCTGCTGTTCATTGAGCTGCGACGCTTTATGGTTGCCGGTTAAGCCAACCTGCCAGAGGATCTCAACCCGCAGATAGTTACCCAGCCCCGCAAGAAACGCCTGATCCAACAGCAAGCCGGAGAACTGGCGGTTGCGAAATTTTGCCGACAGCAGCCGCGTTTTTACCACCTCGGGCGTTAAGGTCATATCAAGCACGTCTGGCCCAACGCGTAGTAAAAACGGGTGCGTTTTCACCTGCCCTGGCGTCAGCATCTCAATATCGGACGCGCTGTAGAGCAGAATCGCTTTATCCGCCGTTTGTAATTTAACCCGCAGTACCCGCGTGGTTTCGGGCATCTCCCCGGCGTTAACCACTCGCCACACGCCGTAGAGCTGATTGTGGCTATAGAGGGTCAGACCACCGGAAAAATGGGTCAGCAGCGCTTTACCGCGCGTTTCAACGTGGGTGACATGCTGGCCGATCAGGGTGGGTGCATAAGAGGATAATTCGGGGTACGCAAACCAGACCTCGGTCAACGGTTTGCCCTGAATCGCCTTTTCCAGGCTGTCCGCCGCCCGGCGGATCTCTGGACCTTCAGGCATAGTGATTGCTCCCTTTCGATCGTCAAGGCAACAATATTATCAATAATACGTTTGGCTCGCACACGGCGTGTCGAATAAAAAGAATGGGTGCATGAGGATAGCAACAACACCGCAAAGTGGCGGGGATGACTCCCCGCCGGCGCTCTTACTTAACAGATTCGTAAGCTGTGAAGACAGCGAGCTCCGCATGGCCGGTTCGGAGCCGTACCTCGCAGAGATCTTCCCTTGTGACCAGCACCACCAGAATGGCGGTGATACAGATAACAATCAGGGCGATAACCATCGCCTTTGGCTGCTTCATAGCCTACTTCTCCTTGACCCGAAGGTCGGTAAGAGACTATCTTTATGATGCTGCTTCATAATAGATGGCCTCAGATTAATGTTTAACGTCCTGCAAGACGTTGAAAGTTAACTGGGGCTTTTCTCTATCTGCCTTTCGGCTAATGCCTGAGACAAATAGCCTCAAGCACCCGCCGAAAGTGTACTGCAATTTCCGTCCGTTTCAGCCTTGATGAATTCCGAATTACCGGCGGGTTTGTCGGCACTCACTCAACAACATCATGCCCTTACCTGAATGCCCTGCGCGAGAAATTCGCGCCGCAGACGGCGAGCAAACGCCAGCGCATGCGCGCCGTCACCGTGCAGGCAGACCGTTTCCGCCGTTACATTGGCCCACTGGCCGTCTACGGTACTCACACGCCCACGCTGCACCATCTCCAGCGTTTGTGCCAGCGCCTGCTCTTCATCGCTAATCAGCGCTCCCGGCTGGCTGCGCGGCACCAGAGCACCGTCAGACTGATAGCCCCGGTCAGCAAACACTTCCTGACGCGTGGCGAGTCCGTGGCGCGATCCGGCGCGAATCAGCTCACTTCCTGCCAGGCCGACCAGAATCAGCGTCGGATTCACCGCAAACACCGCCTTAGCAATAGCATCCGCTAATGCCGGGTCTTTGGCGGCCTGGTTATAGAGCATGCCGTGCGGCTTCACGTGATGCAGTACACCGCCTTCAGCCTGGACTATCGCCGACAGGGCGCCAATTTGGTACAGCGTCTGGGCGTAGACCGTTTCCGGCGGCAACTGCATCGCGGTGCGGCCAAAATTATCCCGGTCGGGGAAGCTCGGATGCGCCCCCACGGCCACGCCATTTTGCAGCGCCGCGCGCGCGCAGGTCAGCATCATCCCGGCATCGCCTGCATGAAAGCCGCAGGCGATGTTGGCCGAGGAGACCAGCGTCAGCAGTTCAGCATCGCTGGCCGCGCCTTCGCCAAGGTCGGCGTTGAGATCAATCATCATCATTAAGCCGCCAGGTGAGCTGTTCCAGATAGCGCTGCTGGTCATGACGCGCTTTGAGCGCCTCTTCCAGCGTACAGCGAATGAAGTGAATGGGCTGCCCGAGGGGAATTTGCGCCAGCTGGAACATATCCGCCTCAATAATACAGGCAATACGCGGATAACCACCGGTGGTCTGGGCATCGTTCATCAGCACGATAGGCTGACCGTTATGCGGCACCTGCACCACGCCGGGCACCAGACCATGAGACACCAGCTCACGGGCGTTATCACGCACCAGCGGTTGCCCTTTCAGGCGGTAACCCATCCGGTTGCTCTGCGGGCTTAAGTGCCACGGCGAGCGCCAGAAGGTCTCCTGCGAGGTCGTATCAAATTCGTGATACTCCGGCCCCGGCAAAGCGCGAATACGGTTGCTGGCGATAAGCGGTTTAACGCCACGCGGCTCGCGGAACGTACGCACGGGCTTCCCCAGCGGCAGCACGTCGCCATCCTGCAGACGACGGCCTTCAAAGCCGCCTATGCCAACGTTAAGATCGGTACTGCGCGAACCCATCACGGCAGGAACATCAATGCCTCCCGCCAGCGCCAGATAGCTGCGAATACCGTGCTGCGGGCGCTTGAGCGTGAGCGTCTGGCCGGTTTTAGCCCAGTGTCGCCAGCCGCTCCATACCGCCTCACCGTCCAGCGTCGCTTCGCAGCCCGCGCCCGTCAGCGCAAACCAGCCGTCGCGGGCAAAGGTAAACGTCGCCATACCGAGGGTTATCTCCAGCGCAGCGGCGTTGGCATCGTTGCCCACCAGCAGGTTGGCGGTCATCAGCGCCGGTTTATCCAGCGCCCCGCAGCGGCTCACGCCGAACTGCCGTAGCCCATCGCGCCCCGCGTCCTGCACCGAGGTATACATGCCTGCACGAATCACCTTCAGCATATGCCCTCCTTTTGCGGCACGAAGCGCACCGTGTCTCCGGGGCGCAGTAATATCGGCTCTTCACGATTGGGCGAGAACAGCGGCAGCGACGTGCGGCCAATCAGCTGCCAGCCGCCCGGCGTGGACAACGGATAAATACCGGTTTGCTGGCCGCCAATGCCCACCGAGCCGGCAGGCACTTTCAAACGCGGCTCCGCGCGGCGCGGCATGGCCAGCGAAGCTGGCAGCCCGCCAAGGTAGGGAAAGCCCGGCTGGAAGCCGAGGAACCACACCACGTAGTCCACCGACGCATGCAGCTCCACCACCTGCTTCGGGGTAAAGCCGCTAAGGCGGGCGACCTCGGTCAGATCCGGCCCCTGTTCACCGCCATAAATAACGGGAATATCGATCGCACGGGAATCCGGCTCCAGAGCTTCACTCTCTTCCCACCAGCGCTGGAGCCGTTCAATAGCATCCAGCGCCAGAGTCTGCGGATCGGTTAATGTCACCGTGATATTATTCATACCAGGAATGACGTCTACCACGTCCGGTAATGTCGCCACTCGCTGGGCCAAACGCCATACCCGCTTTTGCGCCGCCAGCGTCACCGGCGGCTCCAGCTCCAGTACGACAGCCGTTTCACCTAACAGATAACAACGCGCTCGCTGCACTTTATTCCCTCATCATCAGGCCGGATTGGGGATGTCCACAAAGGTCACATCCAGATCGGTCGTTTCGGTGAGCCACTCGCTCAGCGCGCGAATACCACCGCGTTCCGTGGCGTGGTGGCCCGCTGCATAAAAGTGTAGCCCCTGCTCGCGGGCGGAATGAATGGTCTGCTCTGAAACCTCACCGGTAATAAACGCATCAACGCCAAAGCGTGCCGCGCTGTCGATAAAGCCCTGACCGCCGCCGGTACACCAGGCCACGCGCGAGACTTTATCCGGCCCGGTATCCCCGCTCCACAGCGGTTTACGCCCCAGTCGAGCTTCAATCCATGAGGCCAGTTCCAGCCCCGATACCGGCATCGAGAGTTCGCCCCACGGCACCAGTGGTTCGATCTCACCCATCACGTTGATACCGAGCAGCTGCGCCAGCTGTACGTTGTTACCCAGCTCCGGGTGCGCATCCAGCGGCAGGTGCCAGCCATACAGGTTGATGTCGTTCTCCAGCAGCGCTTTCAGACGATTGCGCTTCATGCCGCGGATGACCGGCGACTCCCCTTTCCAGAAGTAACCGTGGTGCACAATCACCGCATCCGCCTGCTGGCGCACGGCTTCGTCAATCAGCGCCTGGCTGGCGGTCACGCCAGTCACAATCTTCTGTACCATTTCACGCCCTTCGACCTGCAGGCCGTTAGGGGCGTAATCGCTGAAGGCGGCGCTGTTGAGTTTTTCATTAATCAGTTGTTCTAGTTCGGTATTTTTCATCATCGCTCTCTTCAATATTGATGCCTTACTACAGGATAAAATAGCGTCACTGACGCATTACGTCGATACACAATTCGTTAACCTTCACCTGATACCGCTTAACTACGCGCAATAAATGCTTAAGTAACACGATTTGTCTGTTTTTGTGTGACCGAAATCATGTATATTTATGCAACCATACCGCATATTACAAAGATAATACGATTCTCTTCGTATTATTACATAAATGAAACAAAGCCTTGCGTAGCGTGATGTTGCCGGGTTTCGAGGTCAAATGTGCAATGAATAAATCACAATCGCAGCCAAAGGCAATTTACTACGTCGTCGCGCTGCAAATTTGGGAATACTTTAGTTTCTATGGCATGCGCGCGCTGCTGATCCTGTATCTCACCAATCAACTGAAATACAACGACACCCACGCTTACGAGCTGTTTAGCGCTTACTGTTCATTAGTTTATGTGACGCCAATCCTCGGTGGCTACCTGGCGGATAAAGTCCTCGGCAACCGCATGGCCGTCATGCTGGGCGCGCTGCTGATGGTTATCGGCCATATGGTGCTCGGGGCCAGCGAAGTGGCGCCGATGTTCCTGTACCTGTCGCTGGCGATTATCGTCTGCGGCTACGGGCTGTTTAAATCGAACATCAGCTGCCTGCTGGGCGAGCTCTATGAACCTACCGACCCACGTCGCGATGGCGGCTTCTCGCTGCTTTACGCGGCAGGTAACGTCGGCTCCATCGTCGCTCCTATCGCCTGTGGTTTCGCCCAGGAACAGTATAGCTGGGCAATGGGCTTCACCCTCGCCGCAGTAGGCATGCTCGCCGGTCTGGTTATCTTTATCAGCGGCCGTCGCCACTTTGCCCACACCGCTGGTGTGAACAAAGAAGTGCTGTGCGCGAAGAAATTCCTGCTGCCGAACTGGGGCTGGCTGCTGGTTCTGCTGGTCGTTGCACCGCTGTTTATCACCGTACTGTTCTGGAAAGAGTGGTCGGTCTATGCGCTGATTGTCGCGTCTATCATCGGCCTGGTGGTGCTGGCAAAAATTTATCGTCGTGCAGAAACTGCCGAGCAGCGTAAAGACCTGCGTCTGATTGTTGTGCTGACCTTCTTCAGCCTGCTGTTCTGGGCGTTTGCTCAGCAGGGTGGCAGCTCCATCAGCCTCTATATCGACCGTTTCGTTAACCGTAACGTGCTGGGCTATGAAGTGCCGACCGCGATGTTCCAGTCGGTAAACGCCTTTGCCGTGATGCTGTGCGGGATCGTGCTGGCCTGGCTGATTAAAGAGAAAGTGACCAACAACCGCGATCTGCGCCTGTGGGGCAAATACGCGCTGGGCCTTGGCCTGATGAGCGCAGGTTTCTGCATTCTGACCCTGAGCGCACGTCTGTCCGCAAGCTACGGTCACTCCTCCATGCCGCTGATGCTGCTGGGGCTGTCGGTGATGGGCTTTGCCGAGCTGTTTATCGACCCGGTGGCGATGTCGCAGATCACCCGCATCCAGATCCCGGGTGTGACCGGCGTGCTGACCGGCATCTATATGCTGCTCTCCGGCGCGGTGGCAAACTACGTGGCGGGAATTATTGCCGACCAGACCTCTCAAGGTTCGTTCGACTCTGCGGGCGCGGTGGATTACTCCATCAACGCCTACATTGATGTGTTCAGCGAAATCACCTGGGGCGCGCTGGCCTGTGTCGCCGTGGTGCTGGTTATCTGGCTGTACCATTCGATGAAAGTTCGCTCCCGCCGCCTGGCAGCCGAAGCGTAACCCCATCCTGTAGCCCGGACGAGGCGTGTAAACGCCGACGCCGGGGATTCCCCGGCGTCACGTCGTTCGGCCGGGCTACTGAAGATGCTTCGCCGCTTCATAGGCAGCAAGCGTCGCTACCCTCGCCTCAGCGTGATCGACAATCGGTCGCGGATAGTGAATCTCAACGCCCTGCTTTTCCGCCCACGCCCACGGCTGGTGAATCGCCTTATCCGGCACCTCGGCTAACTCCGGTAACCACTCACGGATAAACGCCCCACGCTTATCAAAGCGCTCGCCCTGGGTAGTGGGATTGAAGATACGAAAATAGGGCGCCGCGTCCGTTCCGGTTGAGGCCGCCCACTGCCAGCCACCGTTGTTAGCCGCCAGACAGCCGTCCACCAGCTGCGACATAAAGTAGCGTTCACCCTGCCGCCAGTCGATCAACAAATCTTTGACCAGGAAGCTGGCGACAATCATCCGCAGCCGATTATGCATCCAGCCCGTTGCATTAAGCTGCCGCATTGCCGCATCAACAATCGGGTAGCCGGTACGCCCCTCCTGCCAGGCGATAAGCGCGTCTGACGGCTCGCGCCAGCGCACGCGATCGGTCCAGCCAATAAACGGACGATGCTTGCAAAGCCGAGGGAAGTTGGTCATCAGGTGACGATAAAACTCGCGCCAGATAAGTTCGTTCAGCCAGACGCTGCCCGCACCGCCGTTCAGCGCCTCTGGCTGTTCTGCCAGAAGTCGGTACAGGCACTGACGTGGCGAAAGCACACCGACAGCGAGGCAGGCCGACAGGCGGCTGGTGCCTTCAATTGATGGGAAATCACGCTGAGCCTCGTATTCACCCGCGCCTTCCTGACAAAAACGACGCAGCTGGCCAATCGCCGTCTTTTCGTCAGGCGGGAACAGCGCCGGGTCAAACGACTGTTGGGGATAGTGAAAATGGAGTGTTGCAGCATCGGCCACCGCCGGAGCAGACCGCACCTCGGGGGCCCGCACGCATTCGGGCATGTGCTCTTTTAAGCGCCGCAGCCAGGCGTTTTTATACGGTGTGAAAACTTTATACATTTCGTGATTGCCGGTCATCACCGCACCGGGCGGCAGGATCACGCTATCATCAAAGCCCTGACACACCGTGTCGGTCAGCGCTCGCTCTACGGCGGCGTCACGCTGACGCTCATTGAATTCGTATTGGTAGTTATAAAAAAGCTGCGTGACCTGGTGCTGCTGGCACACCGTTTTGACGACCTCGACGCTGGCGGCAAAGTCGGCCACCTCATGGAATATCAGCGGGATATTTTTCTCTGCCAGCGAGCGGCGCAGCGCGTTCAACTGCGCGGCAATATAGGCGGCCTGGCGTGGTGCCATACTGTGCGTAGCCCACTGTTCTGGAGTGGCGATAAACAATGCCAGCACCTGCGCATTGGGATCGCGGCAGGCGGCGGCAAGGGCAAAATTGTCGTGCAGTCGGAGATCGGCGCGAAACCAGACCAGATGGGTAAACATAAACATCCTGAATGTATTCAACGAATACTTTCATCTTACACCAAATGTCAGGAGGACAAATGCGGGTCGTTGTGCCCTCCCGGAGTCGGCGCATTCGCGCCTCGTCCGGGCTACCTGAAAACAAAAAAGCCGCCCTGGTAAGGACGGCTTTGTAGCCCGGCCAAGCGCAGCGCCGCCGGGAATGGCACGACACTATCAATAGAAGTCGCAGGCGGCCTCTTCAGCCTGTGCCATCCATACCGGCTTATCGCTGGTCTTCGACCATACGCGGTGCAGGTAGCTGTAGAAGCGGGCACGGTCTTTCCAGAACAGCATCACCGGTAATGCGACGATCCCCGCCACCACGGCGAAAGTACGACGTAACAATACGATGTGTGCAGGATATTTTCTATACAGGTCCATATTCTCTCCCCTAAGTTGGCCGGCAACGCACGCCGGAAAATGAAGCTCAGTAATCTGACTAAAAGAGTACCGTTATTTGTGTAATTTTACTACTCATCCGACCACTAATTTTTGTGCATTTAGTGTTTATTTACATTCATGCCGTAACTGAGTTACATGATTGTTAAATTAATACTAACCATTAGTTAAATTGTGGATTACGGTCATTTTTATACTTTTTTTACACCCCGCCATTCTATTTTTGCGAAATCTTTGCACCCAAAAACCTACGCTTAGCCCATCAACTGAACCATCCGGAGGTGGATTGTGACTACAGGCGTAATAGCCGGCACGGTGCTGGTGTTCCTGTTACTGGCGTATCTGGTTTATGCCCTTTTCAAGGCGGAGGCGCTGTAATGGCTGCTCAAGGATTTTTACTCGTTGCCAGCTTCCTGCTGGTGCTGTTTGTTCTTGCCCGCCCGCTTGGCAAAGTGCTGGCTGGGATGATTAACAACACGCCGCTGCCGGGGCTTGCCCGCTGTGAAAGCGGGCTCTGGCGCATCATGGGCATTTCCGGTCAGGAGATGAGCTGGGGGCGATATACCATTGCCATCCTGCTGCTGAACCTGGTCGGGCTGTTGGTGCTGTTTGCCATGCTGATGCTAGAGGGCGTGCTGCCGCTGAATCCACAAAACCTTCCGGGGCTGTCATGGCATCTGGCGCTCAATACCGCCGTTAGCTTTGTCAGTAACACCAACTGGCAATCCTATAGTGGTGAAACCACCCTGAGCTACTTTAGCCAGATGGTAGGCCTGACGGTGCAGAACTTCCTCTCTGCCGCCACCGGGATTGCCGTGCTGTTCGCGCTGGTGCGCGCTTTTGCCCGCCATAGCGTGAATACGCTGGGCAATGCCTGGGTCGATATCACCCGTATCACGCTGTGGTTGCTGCTACCGATTTCCCTGCTGCTGGCCCTGTTCTTCATCCAGCAAGGGGCGTTACAAAACTTCCTGTCCTACCAGCCATTTACCACCATTGAGGGCGCGCATCAGTTGCTACCAATGGGGCCGGTAGCGTCTCAGGAAGCCATTAAAATGCTCGGCACCAACGGCGGCGGCTTCTTTAACGCCAACTCCTCACATCCGTTTGAGAACCCGACGGCGCTGACCAACTTTGTGCAGATGCTGGCGATTTTCCTCATCCCTGCCGCACTGTGTTTTGCCTTTGGTGACGCGGTGGGTGATAACCGTCAGGGCCGCGCCATCCTGTGGGCCATGACGCTTATTTTCATCATCTGCGTTGCAGTGGTGATGTGGGCTGAAACTCGCGGTAACCCGCACCTGCTCGCCTTCGGTGCCGACAGCAGCATCAATATGGAAGGCAAAGAGAGCCGCTTTGGCATTCTGGCCAGCAGCCTGTACGCCGTGGTGACCACCGCTGCCTCATGCGGTGCGGTCAACGCAATGCACGACTCCTTTACCGCACTGGGCGGCATGATCCCGCTGTGGCTGATGCAGATTGGTGAAGTGGTCTTCGGCGGCGTGGGTTCTGGCCTCTACGGCATGCTGCTGTTCGTCCTGCTGGCGGTATTTATCGCCGGGCTGATGATTGGCCGCACCCCGGAATACCTCGGTAAAAAAATCGACGTGCCGGAAATGAAGATGACCGCGCTGGCGATTCTGGTTACCCCAACGCTGGTGCTGCTCGGCACAGCGCTGGCGATGATGACCGATGCAGGCCGCAGCGCGATGGCGAACCCCGGTTCGCACGGCTTTAGCGAAGTGCTGTACGCCGTGTCGTCGGCGGCAAACAACAACGGTAGCGCCTTTGCCGGTCTTAGCGCCAACACGCCGTTCTGGAACTGTCTGCTGGCCGCGTGCATGTTCCTCGGCCGCTTCGGGGTGATTGTGCCAGTGCTGGCGATTGCCGGTTCATTGGTGAGCAAAAAAATTCAGCCCGCCACCTCAGGCACCCTGGCGACCCACGATGCGCTGTTTATCGGCCTGCTGATGGGGACCGTGCTGCTGGTCGGCGCCCTGACCTTTATTCCCGCGCTGGCGATTGGCCCTGTTGCGGAACATCTTTCCCTGTTTTGAGTGATGCGGAGCTATTGGTTATGAGTCGCAAACAACTGGCCCTGTTCGAACCGTCTCTGGTTCGCCAGGCGTTGATCGATGCCGTGAAAAAACTGAGCCCGACCATTCAGTGGCGCAACCCGGTGATGTTTATCGTCTGGGTAGGCAGCGTGCTCACCAGCGGACTGGCCGCCGCCATGGCGCTGGGCACCCTGCCCGGCAATGCGTGGTTTAGCGGCGCTATCGCGCTGTGGCTATGGTTTACCGTGCTGTTCGCCAACTTTGCCGAAGCGATGGCGGAAGGCCGCAGCAAGGCGCAGGCGAACAGCCTGAAAGGGGTGAAGAAAACGGCGTTTGCCCGCAAACTGCGCGAAGCCCGCTACGGTGCCGCGATGGATCACGTTCCGGCAGATGAACTGCGCAAAGGCGACGTGGTGCTGGTCGAAGCCGGGGATATCATTCCCTGCGATGGTGAAGTCATTGAGGGCGGCGCATCGGTGGATGAAAGCGCTATTACCGGGGAATCAGCTCCGGTTATCCGTGAGTCCGGCGGCGACTTTGCTTCGGTGACCGGTGGGACGCGCATCCTCTCCGACTGGCTGGTCGTGCGCTGCAGCGTGAACCCTGGCGAAACCTTCCTTGACCGGATGATCGCCATGGTCGAAGGCGCGCAGCGTCGTAAAACGCCTAACGAAATTGCCCTGACCATCTTGCTGGTCGCGCTGACTATCGTGTTCCTGCTGGCGACCGCCACCATCTGGCCGTTCTCCGCCTGGAGCGGTACGCCGATTAGCGTCACCGTGCTGGTCGCCCTGCTGGTGTGCCTGATTCCGACCACCATCGGCGGCCTGCTTTCCGCCATCGGCGTGGCCGGGATGAGCCGTATGCTCGGCGCCAACGTGATCGCCACCAGCGGTCGTGCGGTCGAAGCAGCGGGCGACGTTGACGTGCTGCTGCTGGATAAAACCGGCACCATCACGCTCGGTAACCGTCAGGCTTCCCAGTTCCTGCCAGCCGATGGCGTGGACGAAAAAACGCTGGCCGATGCCGCGCAGCTGTCATCGCTGGCGGACGAAACGCCGGAAGGCCGCAGCATCGTGGTACTGGCGAAACAGCGCTTTAATCTGCGCGAGCGGGATCTGCAAACGCTGCATGCCACCTTCGTACCCTTTACCGCCCAAAGCCGCATGAGCGGGATCAACATTGACAACCGCCTGATTCGTAAAGGCTCCGTCGATGCTATCCGCCGCCATATCGAAAGCAACGGTGGCAGCTTCCCGCAGGATGTGGAGCAGAAAGTGGAGAGCGTTGCCCGCCTGGGTGCCACCCCACTGGTGGTGGCTGAAGGGGCGCGGGTACTTGGCGTGATATCCCTGAAAGATATCGTCAAAGGCGGCATTAAAGAGCGCTTCGCTCAGCTGCGCAAAATGGGTATCAAGACGGTGATGATCACCGGCGACAACCGTCTCACCGCCGCCGCCATCGCCGCCGAAGCGGGCGTGGATGACTTCCTGGCCGAAGCGACACCGGAGGCCAAACTGGCGCTGATTCGTCAGTATCAGTCCGAAGGCCGCATGGTGGCGATGACCGGCGACGGCACCAACGATGCCCCGGCGCTGGCGCAGGCCGACGTGGCGGTAGCAATGAACTCCGGGACCCAGGCAGCGAAAGAGGCTGGCAACATGGTGGATCTGGACTCGAACCCCACCAAGCTGATTGAAGTGGTGCATATCGGTAAGCAGATGCTGATGACCCGTGGTTCGCTGACCACCTTCAGTATTGCCAACGACGTTGCCAAGTACTTCGCCATTATTCCGGCGGCGTTCGCGGCAAGCTGGCCGCAGCTGGGCGTGCTCAACATCATGCACCTGCACTCGCCAGACTCGGCGATTCTGAGCGCGGTGATTTTCAACGCCCTGATTATCGTCTTCCTGCTGCCGCTAGCGCTGAAAGGGGTGAGCTACCGTCCGCTCTCCGCCTCGGCGATGCTGCGCCGTAACCTGTGGATTTACGGTGCGGGTGGTCTGGTTGTGCCGTTTATCGGCATCAAAGTTATCGATTTACTGCTGACCCTGTTGGGTCTGGTCTGAGGAAATAGACATGTCTGCATTACGTCCTGCCATCGTGATTTTTCTGTTCCTGACGCTTATCACCGGGGGGCTCTACCCTCTGCTGACCACCGCGCTGGGGCAGTGGTTCTTTCCGGCACAGTCGGGAGGGTCGTTGATTATCGAAAACCATGAAATTCGCGGATCGTACCTGATCGGGCAGAACTTTACCGATCCCCGCTATTTCCAGGGCCGCCCTTCGGCGACGTCGGACTCCCCGGATAACCCGATGGCATCCGGCGGCAGCAACCTGGCGGGCAGCAACCCGGCGCTGGATAAACAGTTTACCGACCGCATCACCGCGCTGCGCGCCGCTAACCCGGAAGCCAGCCGCGAGGTGCCGGTGGAACTGGTTACCGCCTCCGCCAGCGGGCTGGACCCTAACCTGACGCCAGCCGCCGCGTTGTGGCAGGTGCCGCGTATCGCCAAAGCGCGCAACGTCCCGGCAGAGTGGCTGCGTAAAGAGGTCGAAGCGGCGACAAACTCTCCGCTGCTCGGCTTTCTCGGACAACCTGTGGTAAATATTACTAAGCTGAATATGGCGCTGGATGCCCACAAGGATAACTGATGATGACCGACGAGCCGCTGCGTCCCAACCCGGATCGCCTGCTGGAACAAGCCACCGAAGCTCACCGCGGCAAGCTGAAGATTTTCTTCGGTGCCTGTGCTGGCGTGGGAAAAACCTGGGCGATGCTGGCCGAGGCGCAGCGTCTGCGGTCGCAAGGGCTGGATATTCTGGCGGGCGTGGTGGAGACGCACGGGCGTAAGGAGACCGCCGCGATGCTCAGCGGTCTCACTCTCCTGCCACCAAAGCGCAGTGCCTATCGTGGGCGCTACGTTTATGAGTTCGACCTCGATGCCGCCCTCGCCCGCCGTCCGGCGTTGGTGTTAATGGACGAACTCGCGCACAGCAATGCGCCCGGCTCACGCCACCCTAAACGCTGGCAGGACATTGATGAACTGCTGGAGGCGGGCATCGATGTTTTCACCACCGTTAACGTTCAGCACCTGGAAAGCCTCAACGACATCGTCAGCGGCGTAACCGGCATTCAGGTACGCGAAACGGTGCCTGACCCCTTTTTTGATGCCGCCGATGAGGTGGTGCTCGTCGACCTTCCCCCGGACGATCTGCGCCAGCGCCTGAACGAAGGAAAGGTCTATCTTGCCGGGCAGGCCGAACGCGCCATCGAGAACTTTTTTCGCAAAGGTAACCTGATTGCCCTGCGTGAACTGGCGCTGCGCCGCACCGCCGACCGCGTGGACGATCAGATGCGTGCCTGGCGCGATGGCCAGGGGCAAGAAAAAGTCTGGCACACCCGCGATGCCATTTTGCTGTGCATCGGTCACCACAGCGGCAGCGAAAAGCTGGTGCGCTCTGCTGCCCGGCTGGCGGCCCGCCTTGGCAGCGCCTGGCATGCCGTCTATGTCGAAACCCCGACCCTACACCGACTGCCTGAGCCGCAGCGCCGAGCCATTCTCAACGCCTTGCGTCTGGCGCAGGAGCTGGGCGCTGAAACGGCCACGCTTTCAGAGCCATCGGAAGAGGCTGCAGTCATCCGCTACGCGCGCGAGCACAACCTTGGCAAAATCGTGATTGGCCGCCAGAAAAAGCGCCACTGGTGGCGAGGTGAACGCTTTGGCGAACGCATCTCCCGCCACGCGCCAGAGCTGGATCTGCTGGTCGTCGGCGTCGATGAATCGCCCCTTCCCCTGCCGGAGCGGGCGCGCGATCAACGGCCGTTTATGGATAAGTGGCGGGTGCAGATCCGCGGCTGCCTGGTGGCACTGGGGCTGTGTGCCGGTATTACGCTGATTGCCGATCAATTTCTGATGGCCTTTGAGGCCGCCAACCTGGTGATGCTGTATCTGCTGGGCGTGGTGATCGTCGCGCTGTTTTACGGCCGCTGGCCGTCGGTGCTCGCCACGGTGATTAACGTGGTTAGCTTCGATCTCTTTTTCATTGCCCCGCGCGGGACGCTCGCCGTCTCTGACGTGCAGTACCTGCTCACTTTTGGCGTGATGCTCACCGTGGGTCTGGTTATCGGTAATCTCACCGCCGGCGTGCGCTATCAGGCGCGGGTGGCGCGCTATCGCGAACAGCGCACGCGCCATCTTTATGAGATGTCCAAAGCGCTTGCCGTGGGTCGCAACACCCACGATATCGCCCACACCTGCGAGCAGTATATTCGCACCACCTTCCATGCGCGCAGCCAGGTACTGATGCCGGATGAACAGGGGAAGCTGACGTCGCTGACCCACCAGGAAGGTATGACGCCGTGGGATGACGCCATCGCTCACTGGAGCTTTGATAAAGGGCTGCCAGCGGGGGCGGGAACCGATACCCTGCCCGGCGTACCGTACCTGATCCTGCCCCTGCGTAGCGCCGATAAAACCCACGGGCTTATCGTGGTCGAGCCCAATAACCTGCGCCAGTTGATGATCCCCGAGCAGCAGCGGCTGCTGGAAACCTTCACCCTACTGGTCGCCAGCGCACTGGAACGCCTGGCGTTGACCGAAAGTGAGGAGCAATCGCGACTTATCAGCGCCCGCGAAAGCCTGCGCAATTCACTGCTGGCGGCGCTTTCTCACGATCTACGTACGCCGCTGACCGTGCTGTTCGGTCAGGCGGAAATCCTGACGCTCGACCTTGCCAGCAGTGGCTCACCGTACGCCCCGCAGGCCAATGAAATTCGCCAACACGTGCTCAATACCACGCGACTGGTCAATAATTTGCTGGATATGGCGCGGCTGCAATCGGGCGGCTTTAATCTGAATAAAGAGTGGCTGACGCTCGAGGAAGTGGTCGGTAGCGCGCTGCGTATGCTGGAACCAAGCCTTAACGGTCGGCATATCGCCCTCTCCCTCCCCGACCCGTTGATGCTGGTCCACATCGACGGCCCACTGTTTGAACGTGTGCTGATTAACCTGCTGGAAAACGCCGTGAAGTATGCCGGTCACGACGCCGAGATAGGTATCGCCGCCGCTACCAAAGATGACCATCTGTTGCTCGACGTCTGGGACAGCGGCCCGGGCATTCCCGGCGGGCAGGAAGAGCATATTTTTGCCAAGTTTACCCGTGGGCATAAAGAGTCCGCGATCCCCGGCGTCGGCCTGGGGCTGGCTATCTGCCAGGCGATTGTCGATATTCACGGCGGGACGCTCTCCGCCAGCAACCGCCCGGAAGGCGGCGCCTGTTTTCGTGTTACACTTCCGTTAGAACAACCACCTGAACTTGATGAGGGACACGACGGCCTGTGACCAGCGTTTTAATTGTTGAAGATGAACAAGCGATCCGCCGTTTTCTGCGCACCGCGCTGGAAGCGGATGAACTGCGCGTTTTTGATGCCCCTACGCTCCAGCGAGGCCTGCTGGAAGCCGCGACGCGCAAGCCTGACCTGATCATTCTCGACCTCGGCCTGCCCGACGGGGACGGGCTGGATTTTATCCGCGACATTCGTCAGTGGAGCCCGGTACCGATTATTGTGCTGTCGGCGCGCAGCGAAGAGAGCGATAAAATTGCCGCGCTCGACGCGGGCGCAGATGACTATCTCAGCAAACCTTTTGGTATCGGCGAACTTCAGGCTCGTCTGCGCGTCGCGCTGCGACGTCATGCGGGCAGCCAACCGAACGACCCGATCGTCACGTTCTCGGATACCACCGTCGACCTTGCCGCCCGTCGTATCACGCGCGGCGGTGAAGAAATTCACCTCACCCCTATTGAGTTCCGCCTGCTGGCAGTGCTGCTCAACAATGCGGGGAAGGTGCTCACCCAACGCCAGCTACTCAATCAGGTCTGGGGGCCAAATGCTGTGGAGCATAGTCACTATTTGCGCATTTATATGGGGCACCTGCGCCAGAAGCTGGAAATAGATCCCGCGCGCCCTCAGCATTTATTAACCGAAACCGGAATTGGCTATCGGTTTATGTTATGAATACTTATTCATAATTCTTGCTTTCTTCAATTATTATTCCATAAATACATTAACCCTAAGCCGCGAAATATTACCGCGGCGTCACCACCGTTATTTAAACTAAATATTAAACAGTTTATTTACAACATTGAAACAATACAGCATTTAATCCTGGCATCACCCCTACCAATAATGGATAATTTCACTATTGATCTTGTTATGTTGATCATCCTCACAGTTTTAAGACCATTCAGAGATAAAATGACTCCGCTTTAAGATATTCATCGAAGGTATACGAAATGGAAAACAATAACCGATTGATGCCTCATATTCGACGGACAACACATATTATGATGTTTGCCCATCGCAATAGTTTCGATTTTCACTTCTTTAACGCCCGATAAGTCTCCTGACTTCGGGCGCCTCGCAGTTATTCCCTGCTAATACGGGCTTACGCCTGTAGCCAGCGCTCGCTCTGACAAACCCATACCCTAGGGTATAAAGCTTCCGGCCACCGGACCGGCTGGGTTTGCCACATTCCAAAAAAGCTCACGCCCTGACGTTATTGTCAGCGAGATCGTTTTGCTTTTTTTCCGGCGATATCAATTTCTCATTCGGGAAATTGAGGGACTGCTATTACCTAAAATAAAGAGATGAAAAATGTCTGAATTAAAAATTGCCGTAAGCCGTACTTGCCCGGACTGTTTTACTACTCAGCGTAGTATTATCAATACCTGCGACACTCACTTTATTGATGTTGCTGCTGCCGTATTATCTATTGAAGACGTTGAGTGTGGTAAACTCGATGAAATAGACGCGACGGGTTATAACCTGCCAGTATTTATTGCTATTAATAAAGACCAAATTGTTCCCGCCGAATATCTCTCACGTATTCAAGGGGTATTTGAGCATGACGAAACCCGCAACGACTTCTATGGTCGCCAACTGGAATCGGCGGCACACAAGTATGAAGTGAATCTGCGCCCACCGTTCTTTAGCGCGCTGGTCGATTACGTCGCGCAGGGTAACAGCGCGTTTGACTGCCCAGGGCATCAGGGTGGTGAATTCTTCCGTCGTCACCCTTCCGGCAACCAGTTTGTTGAATACTTTGGCGAAACCCTGTTCCGCTCTGACCTTTGCAACGCCGACGTGGCAATGGGTGACCTGCTGATCCACGAAGGCGCGCCGTGCATTGCGCAGCAGCACGCGGCCAAAGTGTTTAACGCTGACAAAACTTACTTCGTCCTGAACGGTACCTCTTCTTCTAACAAAGTGGTGCTGAATGCCCTGCTCACTCCGGGTGACCTGGTGCTGTTTGACCGCAACAACCACAAATCCAACCACCACGGCGCGCTGTTACAGGCGGGGGCCACGCCAATTTATCTGGAAACCGCACGTAACCCGTACGGCTTTATCGGCGGTATCGACGCCCACTGCTTTGAAGAGCGCTATCTGCGTGAACTGATTGCTGAAGTCGCACCAAACCGCGCGCGCAATCAGCGTCCTTTCCGCCTGGCGGTCATTCAGCTCGGCACCTACGACGGCACGATTTATAACGCTCGTCAGGTGGTGGATAAAATTGGTCATCTTTGCGACTACATTCTGTTCGACTCCGCGTGGGTCGGCTACGAACAGTTTATTCCGATGATGGCCGACTGCTCGCCGCTGCTGCTTGAGCTTAACGAAAACGATCCAGGGATTCTGGTCACCCAGTCGGTGCATAAACAGCAGGCGGGCTTCTCTCAGACTTCGCAAATTCACAAAAAAGATAGCCATATCAAAGGCCAGCAGCGCTATGTTCCGCATAAGCGTCTTAATAACGCCTTTATGATGCACGCCTCCACCAGCCCGTTCTACCCGCTGTTTGCCGCGCTGGACGTGAACGCCCGCATGCATGAAGGTCAGGCAGGCCGCAACATGTGGATGGACTGCGTCTCCAACGGTATCGAAGCGCGTAAGCTGATCCTCGATAACTGCCACCATATTCGCCCGTTCGTGCCTGCCGAGATTGACGGTAAACCATGGCAGTCCTGGCCGACCGAGACCATTGCTAACGATCTGCGTTTCTTCCACTTTGTCCCAGGCGAACGCTGGCACGGTTTTGAAGGCTACGCCGAACATCAGTACTTTGTCGACCCATGCAAATTGCTGCTGACCACGCCGGGCATCAACGGTGAAGGTGAATATGACACCTTTGGCGTACCGGCAACCATTCTGGCGAACTACCTGCGCGAGCACGGCGTAGTACCGGAAAAATGCGACCTCAACTCCATCCTGTTCCTGCTGACGCCAGCGGAAGATATGGCCAAGTTGCAACAGCTTGTGGCTCTGCTGGTTCGTTTCGAAACGCTGCTGGAAGCCGATGCGCCGCTGCAAGAGGTTCTGCCATCGCTCTACGGCCAGCATAAAGACCGCTATGCCGGTTACACCCTGCGCCAGCTGTGTCAGGAAATGCACGATCTGTACGCACGCCACAACGTGAAACAGCTGCAAAAAGAGATGTTCCGTAAATCACACTTCCCACGCGTCAGCATGAACCCGCAGGATGCCAACTACGCTTACCTTCGTGGTCAGGTTGAGCTGGTACCGCTGTCAATGGCAGAAGGCAAAATCGCCGCCGAAGGTGCTCTGCCGTATCCTCCAGGCGTGCTGTGCGTTGTTCCTGGGGAAATCTGGGGTGACTCCGTTCTGCGTTACTTCAAAGCCCTGGAAGAAGGCATCAACCTGCTGCCGGGCTTCGCGCCAGAGCTGCAAGGGGTTTATATCCAGGAACACGACGGCCGCAAAGAAGTGTGGTGCAACGTGATTGAGACTCAGCAGCCGCAGCCTGCCCTGCTGAAAGGGGAGAAATTATGAGCAAAGCCAACAATAAGATGGGTGTTGTTCAGCTCACCATCCTGACGATGGTGAACATGATGGGCTCCGGGATTATCATGCTGCCCACCAAACTCGCTGAAGTCGGCACCATCTCCATTATCTCCTGGCTGGTCACCGCCGTCGGTTCGATGGCGCTGGCCTGGGCCTTTGCAAAATGCGGGATGTTCAGTAAGAAATCCGGCGGCATGGGCGGCTATGCGGAGTATGCCTTTGGTAAGTCGGGCAACTTTATGGCCAACTATACCTACGGGGTTTCGCTGTTGATTGCCAACGTCGCTATCGCGATTTCGGCAGTGGGTTACGGCACCGAGCTTTTCGGTGCCGCGCTGAGCCCGGTGCAGATCGGGCTCGCCACCATTGGCGTGCTGTGGATCTGTACCGTGGCTAACTTCGGTGGTGCGCGCATTACCGGGCAGATCAGCAGCATCACGGTATGGGGCGTCATTATTCCGGTCGTCGGTCTGTGCATTATCGGCTGGTACTGGTTCAGCCCAACGATGTACGTCGAATCCTGGAACCCGCACCACGTGCCGTTCTTTAGCGCCGTAGGTTCTTCTATTGCGATGACACTGTGGGCGTTCCTCGGTCTGGAATCCGCCTGTGCCAACGCCGAAGTGGTGGAGAATCCGGAACGTAACGTGCCAATCGCCGTGCTCGGCGGGACGCTCGGGGCAGCGGTGATTTACATCATTTCCACCAACGTGATTGCCGGTATCGTGCCAAACATGGATCTGGCTAACTCCACCGCGCCGTTCGGTCTGGCCTTCGCGCAGATGTTTACCCCGGAAGTCGGGAAAGTGATCATGGCGCTGATGGTGATGTCCTGCTGCGGTTCGCTGCTCGGCTGGCAGTTCACCATCGCCCAGGTATTCAAATCCTCGGCGGACGAAGGCTACTTCCCGAAAATCTTCTCCCGCGTCAGCAGTGCCGACGCGCCGGTTCAAGGGATGCTGGTTATTGTGGTTATTCAGTCCGGGCTGTCGCTGATGACCATTAGCCCGTCGCTGAACAATCAGTTCAACGTGCTGGTTAACCTGGCGGTGGTGACCAACATTATTCCGTACATCCTGTCGATGGCTGCGCTGGTCATCATCCAGCGGATGGCTAACGTGCCGGTGAACAAAGCGCGCGTCGCCAACTTCGTGGCCTTTATTGGCGCGATGTACAGCTTCTATGCGCTCTACTCTTCCGGCGAAGAAGCGATGCTGTACGGTTCCATTGTGACGTTCCTCGGCTGGACGCTGTACGGCCTGGTGTCACCACGTTTCGAATTGAAAAACAAACACAGTTGATCGTAGCCCGGGCGAGGCATTTATGCCGACCCCGGGGCAGCACAAAGTCCATAAAAAAAGGGAGCCAGTCGGCTCCCTTTTTCTTACCTAATCACTCAGGCGTTTTTCAGCACTTCGCTAACAATCTCTACCGCTTCTTTCTCAATCTGCTTACGGTGTTCAGCACCGAGGAAGCTTTCGCAGTAAATTTTGTACGCATCTTCGGTACCGGATGGACGCGCCGCGAACCAGCCGTTGTCGGTCATCACCTTCAGACCGCCGATGGACGCGCCGTTACCCGGTGCCGCCGTCAGACGTGCGGTAATCGGGTCACCTGCCAGGGTGCTCGCGCTCACCATCTCTGGAGAGAGCTTAGACAGCGCCGCTTTCTGTGCGGAAGTGGCGCTAGCCTGCAGACGGTTGTAGCTTGGCGCACCGAAACGAGCAGCCAGTTCGTTGTAGTGCTCCTGCGGGTTCTTGCCGGTGACAGCGGTGATTTCCGCCGCCAGCAGGCACATGATGATCCCGTCTTTATCAGTAGACCACGGCGTACCGTCGAAACGCAGGAACGAAGCGCCCGCGCTCTCTTCGCCGCCGAAGCCGAAGCTGCCGTCGAACAGACCGTCAACGAACCATTTGAAGCCAACCGGCACTTCTACCAGCTTACGCCCCAGGTCGTTCACCACGCGGTCAATCATCGCGGAAGAGACCAGAGTTTTACCGACGGCAACCTCTTTGCCCCACTGCGGACGATGCTGGAACAGATAGTTGATCGCCACTGCCAGATAGTGGTTAGGGTTCATCAGGCCAGCCGGCGTGACGATACCGTGACGGTCGTAGTCAGGGTCGTTAGCAAACGCCAGATCGAACTTATCACGCAGCGCCAGCAGGCCCGCCATCGCGCACTCGGAGGAGCAGTCCATGCGGATTGCGCCATCTTTATCGAGGTGCATAAAGCGGAAGGTCTGGTCAACGTGGTCGTTAACGATGGTCAGGTTCAGGTTGTAGTGCTTAGCGATACGCTTCCAGTATTCGATACCGGAGCCACCCAGTGGATCAACGCCCAGGGTCAGACCGGCTTTCTGGATAGCCGCCATATCGACGATATCCGCCAGCCCTTCAATGAACGGCTGAACCAGATCGACTTCTTTCACGTGGCCGGAAGCCAGCGCAGCGTCGTAAGCAATACGCTTCACGCCCGCCAGGTCGGCTGCCAACAGCGCGTTCGCGCGATCTTCAACCACTTTGGTGACGTTGGTATCAGCCGGGCCACCGTTTGGTGGGTTGTACTTGATGCCGCCGTCTTCCGGTGGGTTGTGGGATGGCGTAATCACGATCCCATCAGCCAGCTTACCGCCTTTCTTGTTGTGTACCAGGATAGCATTGGATACCGCCGGAGTCGGCGTAAAGCCATTGTCTTCCTGGACAATGACATCTACCCCGTTTGCCGCCAACACTTCGAGAACGGAGATAAACGCTGGCTCAGAAAGCGCGTGTGTATCCTTCCCGACATAGCATGGGCCCGTAATTCCATTTTTCGCGCGCTCTTCCGCGATCGCCTGAGCAATGGCCAGAATATGCTTTTCGTTGAAGCTGTGACGACCCGCGCTCCCACGGTGGCCGGACGTACCGAACTTCACCGCATGTTCCGGGTTGCTCACGTCAGGCTGCAGCACGTAGTACTGCGCCGTCAGTTGGGCGACGTTGATCAAATCACTCTGCTGTGCAGGTTGTCCTGCACGGGTATGGTTTGCCATTGCCTGGTCCTTCTTATGCAAGGGTTAGATTGTCAGTATTAGATAGTACCGCAAACCTTCTCAATCAATTCCGCTGGGAATTGCATTGATTGCATGATGTGTTCGACCATGCTGCATTTACGGCCTGTATTGGTATTAGTAATGACCCAGTATGGCGTATCCGGTACCTGTTTTGGTTTTGTCTGGTTGCCGTTTTTGAGCAGCGTCTGCTCATCAGCAGCAAAATAGACGCGGGTACGACCGTGAAGGGATTCGGTAGCCTCGGCAAACGCCTTGTTGTCCAGAGCGTACAGCGTGGTCAGTACCAGCATGAAGCGGTTAACCGCTTTCTTCTGTTCTGCATACTCATCAGAGAGCAGCAGCTCACGCATAGCACGGACTTTATCTTTGGCGGTTTTTACCGTTTTCACGTCAGCAACGGGGGCAGCAGCCGGGGCCGGAGCGGGAGCCGGTTCTGCTTTGACGACCGGCGCAGCAGCAGTCGCCACGGGCTGAGAAGCGGCGGAGAATTTCAGCATACGCCGTAAAATGTCGGACGCGCTCTCGCCAATGTGCAGAGTGTGAGCCGCAATATAGCGATAGAGCTCGTCATCAACTTCGATCGTTTTCATCTTAATCCGGTGCGATAATTTTTCTGAATACAATTCATTGGGATTATAAAGTCAAAACCCAACAGCGGGTAGCGCCAAACCAGGAAGACAGCAAAATTCGGATGAGTTCCTCTCTTGCCCCTGAGCGTTAGAATGTCCAACATGATACCCTAACCCGACAATGCGAAAAAAAGAACTTTGCTATGAAATTGAATGTCCGAGCGCAAACTGCACAAAACCTGCACAATAATTCTCCCATCGTTCTCGTCCACGGCCTGTTTGGTAGCCTGGATAATCTGGGCATCCTGGCCCGCGACCTGGTTGCCGACCACGATATTCTCCAGGTAGACATGCGTAATCACGGCCTCTCACCGCGCGCCGATGAGATGACCTATCCCGCTATGGCTCAGGATCTGCTCGATACGCTCGATGCCAACGGCATTGAAAAAGCGACGGTTATCGGCCATTCCATGGGTGGTAAAGCGGTGATGGCGCTCACCGCATTGGCCCCTGAACGCATCAACCGACTGGTAGCGATTGATATTGCCCCGGTCGATTACCATGTCCGCCGTCATGATGAGATCTTTGCTGCTATTAATGCAGTAACCAGTGCCGGGGTGGCCACCCGCCAGCAGGCCGCAACGGTGATGCGTGAGTACCTTAAAGAAGAAGGCGTGATTCAGTTCCTGTTGAAATCCTTCGTCGACGGCGCCTGGCGTTTTAACGTACCGGTGCTGTGGGAGCAATACCCGCATATCGTTGGTTGGGAGACCATTCCGGCCTGGGACCACCCTGCCCTGTTCATTCCTGGCGGCAATTCGCCGTACGTGACCGAAGCCTATCGTGACACACTGCTGGCTCAGTTCCCACAGGCAAAAGCGCACGTTATCGCTGGCGCGGGTCACTGGGTTCATGCCGAAAAACCGGAAGCGGTACTGCGAGCCATTCGCCGTTATCTCGCCGAGTGATTAAAAATGCATCGACCGCGCGCCAGAATGGCCGTGGTCGTTGGCGTGTGGGCCCCACTGATGTATGATTGCGCGCTGTCTGCACCGGGCACCGCCCGGTAGCTTGTTTCCCCGAAGTCACTCAGAACCATGGCAAAAGAACAAACGGACCGTACGACCTTAGATTTGTTCGCAAATGAGCGTCGGCCGGGAAGACCAAAAACCAATCCGCTTTCGCGTGACGAACAGCTGCGCATTAATAAGCGTAATCAGTTAAAACGCGACAAAGTGCGCGGTCTGAAGCGCGTGGAGCTGAAGCTGAATAACGAAGCCGTTGATGCGCTCAACGAGCTGGCGACTGCCCGTGATATGAGCCGGAGTGAACTCATTGAAGAGATTCTGATGAGCCAACTGGCCCAACTGCACGGACAGGGGAAAGTCTGAAAAATCCCCCAAAATACGCTTTCATGTAGCAGAGTGTGCAGTCCGGCACGATAGCGGTTTCCGCGCACCTCTCTGTTCTGCTATGATTGCCCTTATCTGTGGGCAATAAGCCACCACCATATCATTAAGTTTCAAGAGGTTATTTTACTCATGGCAATCGTTGGCATCTTTTTCGGTAGCGATACCGGAAACACCGAAAATATCGCAAAAATGATTCAAAAACAGCTTGGTAAAGATGTCGCTGACGTTCACGACATTGCCAAGAGCAGCAAGGAAGATCTGGAAGCATTCGATATTCTGCTGCTGGGTATCCCAACCTGGTACTACGGTGAAGCACAGTGCGACTGGGATGATTTCTTCCCTACGCTGGAAGAAGTGGACTTCAACGGTAAACTGGTTGCGCTGTTTGGCTGCGGCGACCAGGAAGACTACGCGGAATACTTCTGTGACGCACTGGGCACCATCCGCGACATCATTGAGCCGCGTGGCGCAACCATCGTCGGCCACTGGCCGACCGCAGGTTACCATTTCGAAGCATCCAAAGGTCTGGCGGATGACGACCACTTTGTGGGTCTGGCTATCGACGAAGACCGCCAGCCAGAACTGACCGCCGAGCGCGTTGAGAAATGGGTTAAGCAGGTTGCAGAAGAGCTGCACCTGGATGAGATCAAAAACGCCTGATTATCCTGCGGCACGATGATGAATCGTGCCGCATTAATAGGTAAAAGCAATTAAAATAATAGCTACAATTTTTTAACTTTTGAGCGCATACCTGTACAATATCTTCTGATTTAGCGCGGTCTCATCGCCAGTTTGTCGGTGAAGCCTCGTTTTTGAAAGCTTAGTTTACCCGGCTCTTGCTGTTTTCATTTCAATAGGGTCATTCTATAATGAGACGCATTAATTCGGGTGCATTCTCTGTGATACTTTCGCTGATGGAAGTTAATCGTTTAGCAACAGGACAGATTCCGCATGACTGACAATAACACCGCATTAAAGAAGGCTGGCCTGAAAGTCACACTTCCACGGTTAAAGATTCTGGAAGTCCTTCAGGAACCGGATAACCACCATGTCAGCGCGGAAGACTTATACAAACGCCTGCTCGACATGGGTGAAGAGATTGGTTTAGCCACGGTTTACCGCGTACTGAACCAGTTTGATGACGCCGGTATCGTGACCCGTCACAATTTTGAAGGCGGTAAATCCGTTTTTGAACTGACCCAGCAGCATCACCACGATCACCTGATCTGCCTCGACTGCGGCAAAGTGATCGAGTTCAGCGATGATTCCATTGAAGCTCGGCAGCGTGAAATCGCGTCGAAGCACGGTATCCGCTTAACGAACCACAGTCTTTATCTTTATGGTCACTGCGCTGAAGGCGACTGCCGTGAAGATGAACACGCACATGACGCGGTAGCAAAATAAGCGTACCGCGCTTCTCGAAAACCAGCCTAAGCGCTGGTTTTTTTATGCCCTGCTTTTACGATAGCCATAAAAAAACCGCTGCAAGCAGCGGTTTTTCGTTGTCAGCATAAGCTTATTTCTGTGGCGCGTTGTTACTGCGAATTTCCTGCCAAATCTTATCGCAGTTCTTCGCTACCGCTTCGTCATTGCCCATTTTTCTGGCGTTAATGCATTTCTGGTAATCAATGACGCGCACGCTTTCCTGATTCGCAAACTGCTCGTGCGCTTTCTCTTGCTTCAGCACGTTCAGCACACTCTGGCAGGCCTGAATTTTATCCGGATTGCCTTCTGCGGTGTTAATACAGGCGCTGTAAGCATCCTTAAGCTTGCTATCTTCCTTCGGTGCAGGAGATTGGGCACAGGCGGTTAATCCAGCAGCCATCAGCGCAATAATAATCAATTTTTTCATACGATGAGCCTCTTAACAGCGGCAGAGGTCTCCCCCTGCCGCGTTAGCATCAGAAAATAGTGAACGGTGCGATAACCATGAATTTCACGTCACGCTCATCCTGGAACATGTTGTTGTAACCTGCATCGCCCATATTAAGATTGGAGTGATTGTCATACTGGGTGAAGTGCAGTTTGAACATCGTTCCTTTCGCACGGCCATCCTGTACAACATAGGCAGCATCAAGGCTGTACGAGGATTCTTTCAGACGCTGGCTTTGATCGTAGATTTCAGCGGAGCTTGGTTTAGCATCCCAGCCGTAGACATATGATGCCCCGACGGACCAACCCGGCAGGTCCCAATTACTTAAGTCGTACATGGCGCCGAAGAATACCGCTTTTTCGCCGTTGGCGTTGAAGTCAGAACGGTTATCCCACCAGATATCCAGACGACCGTTAGACGATGCATAGGTAGGAGTCATACGCTGCAGGAAGTAACCCTGGTTACCTTCTGCACGCACCCAGGTGCCTTCCAGGCGTAAATCAACCTGACCGACTTTGTAGCCGAAGGTTAATGCCTGTAACCATGCCATTCCATCGTAAAGGTCGTTAGCCAGCGCAACATCATCTTTCGTTGTCAGATTTTTTTGGTCGCTGACTTTGTCATGCGCGCCATAGAACTGATAGCTGGTGGTTAATGGATTACCCACGACATCAAATTTATAGGATGCCTTAGCGAAATACTGGTCCATATATCCCTGAGCCTGGCCAAAGGCAGCTTCAAGCACCAGATCGTTTTTAAAGTCATACTTCAGGCCCAGAGAGTGTAAATAATCCACTTTCTTTTTACGGTCGCCCTGGTAAAAATTATCCATTTCCAGGTGCCACGGAGCCTTGTACTGATCGGTCCACATGTATGAGAAGCTCAGCGCGCCAGCATCACCGTAGTCGAAGTTAGCGCCGGCTTCAGCACCCTGATAGGTGCCAGGCATAAAGCTCCAGTGCGGAGCCAGCAGCGTTTGGCCGGTTGGCTGGATATAACCAGCACGTGCCCAGGTAGGACCATATTTAAATTTAGCTGCCGCTTTATAAAGGCTGATACCGCTTTTATCGCCAGACCAATCTTCATCGTATGCTTTATTGCTCGCGGAGAAGGCAATTTCGTTCGGGTGAGCACTACCGTTATTCTCTGCCATTTCAATCGCGGTAAACGCCGCAATATCAATACCGAACATGTCAGCCGCGTAGCCAGACTGGAAGTCGAGGTTGGCGTTCCAGGTGGAGTGGGAAAGGTTGGTTTTATATTTACCGTGGTCATCTACATCTTTACGGTCACGCTCACGCTGCCAGTAATAGATGCCGCCGGTCATTGTAGAATCGTCGATGAAGCCTTCTGCCTTTGCTTCCGGAGTCATCATAAAGCCTGACATTGCTGTCACACCGGCGATAGCCAGCGCCAGCGTACTACGTTTGCCACTAAACGTACGCATAGTTATATCCTCTTTGACTTTTAAAAATGCCGCTGCAAAGCAGAAGGCAAAAAAATAAAACTGATAAAAAGGTACTGCTAAAAAATTGTGTTTCACTACACCTACAGACTATTTTTCGCGACGCGAATTATCAATCCTTTTCCGCAACGAGAGTGCAGGATTATGACAAAGCGCACATATTTGGTTTCCGTTTGTAACAGAGTGCGTTACTGCAATATCTCCACGCCAAGCCTTGCCAGGCCTGAGAAAAGTACGAATGAGACCGTTTACATTAGATTTTTGTAACAAGCGGGATTAAAAGCGTGGGGATACTTAGAGGTAGAATAATTGCATTAATTCGCTTCGCGAAACTATAAGAGGTCGTATTTTTTCATCCGAAAGTAACATTATCATCCAGTGAAAGAGAACCTCTCGCGGCAGGCCAAAAAAAACGCCGCAAGCGCGGCGTTTTTATCAGGGAAAGGAATCAACCTACCCAGGTATCACGCAGACCGACGGTGCGGTTAAAGACCAGCTTCTCAGCGGTGGTATAACGACTGTCGAGGCAGAAGTAACCCTCACGCTCGAACTGGAATGCTTTACCGGCCTCAGCAGCCTGCAGAGACGGCTCAGCGTAGCCCTGCTTGATAACCAGTGACTCTGGGTTCATCACCGACAGGAAGTCTTCTGCGGCGCCTGGATTCGGCACGCTGAAGAGACGGTCATACAGACGAATTTCAACCGGCAGCGCATGTGCCGCGCTCACCCAGTGAATCACGCCCTTCACTTTACGACCATCGGCCGGATCTTTGCTCAGAGTATCCGCATCGTAGGTACAGAAGATGGTGGTGATATTGCCTTCCGCATCTTTCTCCACGCGCTCTGCTTTCACCACGTAGGCGTTACGCAGACGGACTTCTTTACCCATCACCAGACGCTTGTACTGCTTGTTGGCTTCTTCACGGAAGTCTGCGCGGTCGATCCAGATCTCTGCACTAAACGGCACTTCACGGCTGCCCATTTCCGGTTTGCTCGGATGGTTAGGCATAGTCACCAGCTCGCTTTCGCCCTGCGGGTAGTTTTCGATAACCAGTTTAACCGGGTCGATAACCGCCATCGCACGCGGAGCATTTTCGTTGAGATCTTCACGAATGCAGGATTCCAGGGAAGCCATCTCAATGGTGTTGTCCTGCTTGGTCACGCCGATGCGCTTACAGAACTCACGGATAGACGCGGCGGTGTAACCACGACGACGCAGACCGGAGATGGTCGGCATACGCGGGTCATCCCAGCCTTCTACGTGCTTTTCCATCACCAGCTGATTCAGCTTACGCTTGGACATCACGGTGTATTCCAGATTCAGGCGCGAGAATTCGTACTGGCGCGGATGAACCGGAATCGTGATGTTATCCAGCACCCAGTCATACAGACGACGGTTGTCCTGGAATTCCAGCGTACACAGGGAGTGCGTAATGCCTTCCAGCGCATCGCTGATGCAGTGGGTGAAGTCGTACATCGGGTAGATGCACCACTTGGTGCCGGTCTGGTGGTGATCGGCAAATTTGATGCGATACAGCACCGGATCGCGCATCACGATAAACGGTGACGCCATATCGATTTTCGCGCGCAGGCAGGCAGTGCCTTCGGCAAAACCGCCGGTACGCATTTTTTCGAACAGCGCCAGGTTCTCTTCTACGCTGCGATCGCGGTATGGGCTGTTTTTGCCCGGCGCGGTCAGCGAGCCGCGATATTCGCGGATCTGCTCAGGCGTCAGTTCATCGACGTACGCCAGACCTTTGTTGATCAGTTCTACCGCATAGGCATGCAGCTGATCGAAGTAATCAGAGGAGTAGCGAACGTTGCCAGACCAGTGAAAACCTAACCATTCGACGTCGTTTTTGATGGACTCAACGTATTCGATGTCTTCTTTGACTGGGTTGGTGTCATCGAAACGCAGGTTGCACTGGCCCTGATAATCTTGCGCAATGCCGAAGTTCAGGCAGATAGATTTCGCGTGACCGATGTGCAGATAGCCATTCGGCTCCGGCGGAAAACGGGTATGCACCGTGTTGTGCTTACCGGTAGCCAGATCTTCATCAATGATCTGACGAATAAAGTTAGTCGGGCGGGCTTCAGCCTCACTCATCGTAGATTCCTCAAAGCGTAAACAACGTATAACGGCACATGATCTTATAAGCCGCGCTTCTAGACAACTATTAGTTGCACAAAAAAAGCGATGGAATAACGAATGTGGGGGAATTTGCGGCAAAAAAAAGCGGCGGAGGAACGCCCCCGCCGCTTAAGGCACTTAACTCACTTTACTCAGGAGCAGTTACTTACCTTTAATCTCATACAGTGGTGTTTGACCGGCAACGACATGACCTTCGGCTTTAATCACCAGACCACCGAAATCATCGCTGTTGCTGCAAACAACCGGGCTAATCATGGAGCGCGCATTGGCGTTCAGGAAGTCCAGATCCATTTCCAGGATTGGCTCACCCGCTTTCACTTCTGCACCCTCTTCAACCAGACGTTTGAAGCCTTTACCTTCCAGCGCAACGGTATCGATACCCATATGGACAACGATTTCCGCGCCTTTGTCAGTTTCCAGGCAGAACGCGTGGTTGGTGTTGAAGATTTTCACGATGGTGCCCGCTGCTGGGGAAACCACGGTTTTATCCGTTGGTTTTACCGCCACACCGTCACCGACCGCTTTGCTGGCAAAGGCTTCATCAGGAACCTGCTCCAGCGCAACCACATCACCGGTAATCGGAGAAACCAGGGTTTCTACGGTCGCGGCGTTAGCCACCGCCTGCGGTTTTGCTGCCGCTGGCGCTGCTGGTGCTGCACTTTCCGCTGCTGCTGCGGCAACCGGGCCACGAGCAACCACTTTCTTCATCGCGTCGCCGATAGATTCGGCTTTCGCACCCACGATAACCTGGATGGTTTGTTTGTTCAGTTTCACCACACCGGAAGCGCCCAGACGTTTACACATCGCATCGCTCACCTTCGCGGAGTCGCCTACGGTCAGACGCAGACGGGTAATACAGGCATCAATCGCTTTCAGGTTGTCAGTACCGCCAACCGCTGCAATGTAGTTAGTTGCCAGCTGATTCAGACCTTCTTCGGTGTTGCTGTTCGCTTCTTCCGTCACCACGCTGTCGTCTTTATCTTCACGACCCGGCGTTTTCAGGTTGAACATGCGGATAACTACGCTGAACAGGACGAAGTAGATAACGAAGAACACCAGACCCATTACCACCAGCATCCAGACGTTCTTACTTGCTGCCGGCAGGCTGTACATCAACACGTAGTCGATAGCACCTGCGGAGAAGGAGAAGCCAGCGTGGATACCCAGCAGCGTCGCGATAAACAGGCTCACGCCGGTCAGAATCGCGTGCAGGAGGTACAGTAACGGCGCCAGGAACATGAACAGGAATTCCAGCGGCTCGGTAACACCGGTCAGGAACGCTGTGATCGCAACGGACAGCAGCATACCGCCAACCATTGGACGACGCGCTTTCGGTGCTGCGAAGTACATCGCCAGCGCCGCACCCGGCAGACCAAACATCATGATTGGGAAGAAGCCGGACATGAACATACCCGCAGTGCCGTCACCCGCGTAGAAGCGGTTAATGTCACCATGGAAGACCGCACCGGCCGCGTTGGTGAACTCACCAATCTGGAACCAGGCGATGGTATTCAGCACCTGATGCAGACCGGTTGGGATCAGCAGACGGTTGATGAAACCAAAGATACCGGAGCCCAGCGCGCCAGCGCCTACGATCCACTCACCACCTGCGTGGATGGCGTTCTGCACCGGTGGCCAGACATAGCCAAAGATGGCTGCCAGCACCAGACAGAAGAAGCCAGTGGCGATTGGCACAAAGCGTTTGCCGCCGAAGAAGCTCAGGAAGTCAGGCAGTTTGATACCCGCCCAACGGTTATAAACGGCACCGCCGACCAGACCGGTAATGATACCCGCCAGGACACCCATGTTAATGGCTGGGTTGATGGTGACCATTGCTTTAGTGAGAACGAAATAACCGACTGCGCCCGCCAGTGCTGCCGCACCCGCGCTGTCTTTAGACCAGCTGGATGCCACACCGATGGCGAAAATCAGCGCCAGGTTATCAAAAATGGACCCACCCGCTTGCGCGATGAAAGGCACGTTCAGTAAATCTGGCTGACCAAATCGCAGCAACAGCGCCGCTACTGGCAACACGGCGATAGGGAGCTGTAACGCCCTACCTAACCGCTGGAAAAAACCTAAAATATTCATCTTATTCCCCCTACGACACCCCGATACGGCTCATTTAAGCCATTTTTTTATTGTGCAAAAAAGCATGACACTGCGATGTCTTGTAAACTGCAATCACAACTCTAAGGCTTATGAGTGTGTGGAAGTTTAATTCGTATCGCAAATTAAAAACGTGTTTTTTGTGACTATAGTCACCAAATATTGTTCTCACCACTCCCTTTTACTGGCTAACCATGAAAACTTATTTTATCATTCAAAAAATCAAAACGGATTGCTCCCTGACGATGCAAACAGGTTACGCTTAAAGAGTGCACGGAGATGCCATCCGCCAACTTCTTATATTTTACATTTTGAGGTGAAGAATGAGACTGATTCCTCTCGTTAACGCTGAACAAGTCGGCAAATGGGCTGCCCGCCACATCGTTAACCGCATCAATGCTTTTAAACCTACCGCAGACCGTCCGTTTGTCCTCGGCCTACCAACCGGCGGCACCCCGCTGGCGACCTATAAAGTTTTAGTTGAAATGCATAAAGCGGGCCAGGTGAGCTTTAAGCACGTCGTCACCTTCAACATGGACGAATACGTTGGGCTGCCAAAAGAGCATCCGGAAAGCTACTACAGCTTCATGCACCGCAATTTCTTCGACCACATTGATATCCCAGAAGAAAACATCAACCTGCTGAACGGCAACGCGCCGGATGTTGACGCAGAATGCCGCCGTTATGAAGAAAAAATTCGCTCTTACGGCAAAATTCACCTGTTTATGGGTGGCGTGGGCAACGATGGTCACATCGCGTTCAACGAACCGGCGTCTTCACTGTCTTCCCGTACCCGTATCAAAACGTTGACGCATGAAACCCGCGTCGCTAACTCCCGTTTCTTTGACGGCGACGTTGCGCTGGTACCAAAATACGCGCTGACCGTTGGCGTTGGTACGCTGCTGGATGCGGAAGAAGTGATGATTCTGGTGCAGGGCGCGACGAAAGCGCTGGCGCTGCAGCAAGCGGTTGAAGGTAACGTCAACCACATGTGGACCATCACCTGTCTACAACTGCATCCGAAATCGCTGATCGTCTGCGATGAACCTTCTACCATGGAGTTGAAGGTCAAGACCCTGAAATATTTCAATGAATTAGAAGCTGAAAATATTAAAGGTCTGTAATGTCTTACCGTCCCGTAGCCTGCTGCGGGACAAAATTTTAGAACACCGGGGGTCGTAATGTATGCATTAACCCATGGCCGAATTTATACCGGCCACGAAATTCTGGATGACCATGCGATTATCGTCGCCAATGGCCTTATTGAACGTATTTGCCCACTGGCCGATGTACCAGCGAACGTCGAACAGCGTTCCGTTAATGGCGCCATTCTCGCCCCTGGTTTTATCGACGTTCAGCTCAACGGCTGCGGCGGCGTGCAGTTTAACGACACCGCTGAAGCAGTCTCCGTTGAAACGCTGGAAATCATGCAGAAAGCCAACGAGAAATCGGGCTGCACCAACTATCTGCCAACGCTTATCACCACCAGCGACGACCTGATGAAACAGGGCGTACGCGTGATGCGCGAATATCTGGCGAAGCACCCTAACCAGGCGCTGGGGCTGCACCTTGAAGGCCCATGGCTGAATCTGGTGAAAAAAGGCACTCACAACCCAAGCTTCGTGCGTAAACCCGACGCTGAACTGGTGAAGTTCCTCTGCGATAACGCCGACGTAATTACCAAAGTGACCCTGGCACCAGAAATGGTCGCACCGGAAGTCATCACCGCGTTGGCAAATGCCGGTATCGTGGTTTCTGCAGGCCACTCCAACGCCACGGCGCAAGAAGCACGCGTAGGTTTCCGTGCGGGTATCACCTTCGCGACGCACCTGTTTAACGCCATGCCTTATATGTCAGGCCGTGAACCTGGTCTGACCGGCGCTATCCTGGATGCAAACGAAATTTACTGCGGCATCATTGCTGATGGCCTGCACGTGGATTACATCAATATCCGTAACGCCAAACGTCTGAAAGGCGATAAGCTGTGTCTGGTGACCGACGCCACCGCTCCGGCAGGTGCCAATATTGATCAGTTCATTTTTGCTGGTAAAACAATATACTACCGCAATGGACTCTGTGTTGATGAAAACGGCACACTGAGTGGATCATCGCTGACGATGATCGAAGGCGTTCGTAATCTGGTTGAGCATGCCAATATTGCGCTGGACGAAGTGCTGCGCATGGCAACGCTCTACCCTGCCCGCGCGATTGGCGTTGAGAAACATTTTGGTAGCATCGCGCCTGGCAAGGTCGCCAACCTGACCGCATTCACGCACGATTATAAAATCATCAAGACCATCGTTAATGGCAACGAGGTCGTTACTGAGTAAGAGAAAGTATGACACCAGGCGGACAAGCTCAAATTGGTAATGTTGACCTCGTAAAACAGCTTAACAGCGCGGCCGTATACCGCCTGATTGACCAGCATGGGCCAATCTCGCGTATTCAGATTGCCGAGCAGAGCCAGCTTGCTCCCGCCAGCGTGACCAAAATCACGCGTCAGCTCATTGAGCGCGGATTGATCAAAGAAGTCGATCAGCAGGCCTCCACCGGGGGCCGCCGCGCTATCTCGATTGTCACCGAAACCCGCCATTTCCACGCCATCGGCGTTCGTCTGGGTCGTCACGACACCACCCTCACGCTGTACGATCTGAGCAGTAAAGCGGTTGCTGAAGAGCACTACCCGCTGCCGGAACGCACCCAGGAGACGCTGGAGCACGCCCTGCTGAACACTATCGGCACCTTTATTGAATCGTGCCAGCGTAAAATCCGTGAACTGATCGCCATTTCAGTGATTCTGCCTGGCCTGGTTGACCCGGAGAGTGGCGTCATCCGCTACATGCCGCACATCCCAGTGGAAAACTGGCGTTTGGTCGAAGCGCTGGAAAAACGCTTTAACGTCACCTGCTTTGTCGGCCACGACATCCGCAGCCTGGCGCTGGCAGAGCACTACTTTGGTGCAAGTCAGGATTGTGAAGACTCCATTCTGGTGCGCGTACACCGCGGTACCGGTGCGGGAATCATCTCTAACGGGCGTATTTTTATCGGCCGTAATGGCAACGTCGGGGAAATTGGTCATATACAGGTCGACCCGCTCGGCGAACGCTGCCACTGCGGTAACTTTGGCTGCCTGGAAACCGTCGCCGCCAACGCCGCCATCGAGCAGCGCGTGCGCCACCTGCTGGAACAGGGATACCAGAGCCGCGTCACGCTCGATGACTGCCACATCAAAACCATCTGCAAAGCCGCCAATAAAGGCGACGCGCTGGCCACCGAGGTGATTGAGCACGTGGGCCGTCACCTTGGTAAAACCATCGCCATTGCCATTAACCTGTTTAACCCGCAGAAAGTGGTGATTGCCGGTGAGATCATCGAGGCTGACCGCGTGCTGCTACCCGCTATTGAAGGTTGTATCAACACTCAGGTTTTAAAGGCTTTTCGCAAAAACCTGCCGGTGGTGCGCTCAACCCTCGATCACCGCTCCGCGATCGGCGCTTTTGCACTGGTTAAGCGTGCAATGCTCAACGGTATCCTGCTGCAACATTTGTTGGAAGGCTAGACCTAAGAGGCAATGCTGGGGATAACGTGTATAATTACGCCTCTTTAAAAACAAACGCCAGGTAGTCCATGACCATTCAGAATGTAATCTGTGATATTGACGGTGTGCTGATGCACGACAACGTTGCCGTGCCGGGCGCGGCAGAATTCGTCGCTCGCGTGCTGGATAAAGGTATGCCGTTCCTCTGTCTGACCAACTACCCTTCACAGACGGGTCAGGATTTGGCGAACCGCTTCGCCACCGCAGGCATCGACGTGCCTGATAGCGTGTTTTATACCTCCGCCATGGCAACCGCCGACTTCCTGCGTCGCCAGGAAGGAAAAAAAGCGTACGTTGTCGGCGAAGGGGCATTGATCCACGAGCTCTATAAAGCCGGGTTCACCATCACCGACGTCAACCCTGACTTCGTTATCGTGGGTGAAACGCGCTCCTTTAACTGGGAAATGATGCACAAGGCGGCATTCTTCGTCGCCAATGGCGCTCGCTTCATCGCGACCAACCCGGACACGCATGGCCGCGGCTATTACCCAGCCTGTGGCGCACTGTGCGCCGGCATCGAAAAAATCTCAGGCCGTAAGCCGTTTGTCGTGGGCAAGCCAAGCCCGTGGATCATCCGCGCCGCGCTGAACAAAATGCAGGCGCACTCAGAGCAGACGGTTATCGTCGGCGATAATCTTCGCACCGATATTCTGGCCGGCTTCCAGGCGGGGCTGGAGACGATTCTGGTGCTCTCTGGCGTCTCGACCGTTGATGACATCGACAATATGCCGTTCCGTCCGTCATGGATTTATCCGTCCGTTGCGGAAATCGACATTATCTAGCGGTTCACGCCGTGACGCTGTTCACAACCCATTGTTAACTCTAACAGTGAAACCGATGCCTTCCTGGGCATCGGTCTGAATCATCCCGCTCATTCGCGTTTTATAGTGGCTCGTCAGCTAGCGCATCTGCCCACTGAGCCCACATCCAATCTCAAATAACTCAACTCTGACGCCTCCGGGATTCAGACGGCCGATGCAATGGAGAAAAACATGCTTAGCCGTCGTCAATTCCTTGCCGCCAGCGCCGCCCTACCGCTCGCCTGTGCGCTGCGCCCGGCGTTTGCCGCGCTGCCCTCACCGCTCATGATTGACTCCCACGTGCACGTCTGGAAAACCGACCCGCGCTATCCTTACGCTAAGGACCGCAAAGCGCCGCCGCAGGATTTCACCGCCGAAATGCTGCTATCGCTGATGGCCGCCAACGGCGTTGCTCGCACGGTGATCGTGCAGGTTATTCACTACCGTTGGGATAATCGCTATCTGGCTGACGTTCTGCGACAGTATCCGGATAAATTCCAGGGTATCTGCCGCGTTAACCCGGAAGACCCAGCTGCGCCGGAACATCTGGCCCGCCTGACCATTGACGAAGGTTTTCGCGGCGTCAGGTTGAGCCCTTCTGATAAAGCTGACGGTGACTGGATTCGTGGGCCGTTAATGAAACCACTCTGGCGACAGGCCGCCGACCTGAGAGTACCGATGACCATTCTGGCCGCTCCCAGCAGAATGCCCGACCTTATTCCCTGGATTGAGCAAAATCCAGAGCTGACGGTGGTCATTGATCACATGGCCGATTCGCCGCTGAATCATCCTGACGAGCTGAACAAACTGCTGGCGCTGGCGCGCTATCCACAGGTCTACGTCAAAATTTCGCATATGTGGTCGCTCTCCCAGCAGCCTTACCCCTACCCGGATGCCGCACAGCAGGTTAAACAGGTGTTTGATGCCTTTGGGCCACAGCGACTGATGTGGGGCACCGACTGGCCAATCTGTTTGAATAAACTGAGCTATGCGCAAGCGGTCGCACTCTACCGCGATCACCTGGCGTGGTTAACCCCCAAAGACCGCGAGCAAATTCTCTACAAAACGGTCCAGCAGATCTGGCCTTTCGGCATTGCCTAAGCTCATCCCGTGCAGATTTTGCCTCTGCACGGGGCGAGAAATCTATTCTCGTCACCTACCAACTGACAAAAAAGTAGATTATTTAAAAATAACGCTTAAAAAATGATGATTCATCAATAATAGAAGAATAGACATACGTATTTTTTAGTATTCCATAACCCTCATTGCATTTTTTCTTTCATAGGCCGAAAAACCCTTGCGCCCGCTCGCCCTTTGCGGCATTTTTTTACTCATGCAAAGGCGCTGCGACAGTACGGCGCCACACAATTAAACAGCACAACGCCACAGGGTTAACGGAGAAGTCTATGTGTTCTATTTTCGGTGTACTGGATATTAAAACTGATGCGGTTGAGCTGCGTAAAAAGGCGCTTGAGCTCTCCCGCCTGATGCGCCACCGTGGTCCGGACTGGTCCGGGATCTACGCCAGTGATAAAGCGATTCTCGCACATGAACGCTTGTCGATTGTTGACGTCAACGCCGGTGCTCAGCCGCTGTATAACGAAAAGAAAACGCACGCTCTGGCCGTCAACGGTGAAATCTATAACCATCAGGCGCTGCGCGCTGAATACGGCGACCGCTACCAGTTCCAGACCGGTTCTGACTGCGAAGTGATCCTCGCGCTGTATCAGGAAAAAGGGCCTGAATTCCTCGACGACCTGCAGGGTATGTTCGCCTTTGCGCTGTACGACAGCGAAAAAGACGCGTACCTGATTGGCCGCGACCATATCGGTATTATCCCGCTGTATATGGGCCACGACGAATTCGGCAACTTCTACGTTGCTTCTGAAATGAAAGCGCTGACCCCGGTTTGCCGCACCATCCAGGAGTTCCCAGCAGGGAGCTATCTGTGGAGCAAAGACGGCGAAATTCGTCAGTACTACCAGCGTGACTGGTTCGACTACGATGCGGTTAAAGACAACGTGACCGACAAAAACGAACTGCGTCAGGCGTTGGAAGAGTCGGTGAAAAGCCACCTGATGTCAGACGTGCCTTACGGCGTGCTGCTCTCCGGCGGTCTGGATTCTTCGGTTATCTCGGCTATCACCAAGAAATTTGCCGCTCGCCGCGTTGAAGATCAGGAACGTTCAGAAGCCTGGTGGCCGCAGCTTCACTCCTTCGCCGTTGGTCTGGAAGGGTCCCCTGACCTGAAAGCCGCGCAGGAAGTAGCAAACCACCTGGGTACCGTGCACCATGAAATTCACTTCACCGTGCAGGAAGGTCTGGATGCGATTCGCGACGTGATTTACCACATCGAAACCTACGATGTAACCACGATTCGCGCCTCTACGCCGATGTACCTGATGTCGCGTAAAATCAAAGCGATGGGCATCAAAATGGTGCTATCCGGTGAAGGTTCTGATGAAGTGTTTGGCGGCTACCTGTACTTCCATAAAGCGCCAAACGCCAAAGAGCTGCACGAAGAGACCGTACGTAAGCTGCAGGCTCTGCATATGTACGACTGCGCCCGCGCTAACAAAGCGATGTCCGCCTGGGGCGTGGAAGCACGCGTACCGTTCCTGGATAAAAAATTCCTCGACGTGGCGATGCGCATCAACCCACAGGACAAAATGTGCGGCAACGGCAAGATGGAAAAACACGTGCTGCGTGAATGCTTCGAATCTTACCTGCCAGCAAGCGTTGCATGGCGCCAGAAAGAGCAGTTCTCTGACGGTGTAGGCTATAGCTGGATTGATACGCTGAAAGAAGTCGCGGCAAAACAGGTGACCGATCAGCAGTTGGAAACCGCGCACTTCCGCTTCCCGTACAACACGCCAACGTCTAAAGAAGGCTATCTGTACCGTGAAATCTTTGAAGAGCTGTTCCCGGTACCAAGCGCTGCGGAATGTGTCCCGGGCGGCCCGTCCGTTGCGTGCTCTTCTGCGAAAGCGATTGAGTGGGATGAAGCGTTCAAAACCATGGACGATCCGTCTGGTCGCGCGGTAGGCGTGCACCAGTCTGCTTACAAGTAAGCGTGGCGGTGAGATAGAAAAAAGCCCCTGATGGTGACATCGGGGGCTTTTTATTTTGGCTTGGTGCGGGTGATTCCCCTCACCCCGGCCCTCTCCCCAAAGGGGCGAGGGAGAAAACCAGCGGTTCCCTCTCCCTTTGGGAGAGGGTTAGGGTGAGGGAAAACCTACTCCCCGCGCCCTTTCTTCGCCGCCAGCGATCGCAGCAACACGCCCAGCGTCGTCCCATTATGCAGCATCGCGCTAGCACCCGGCGACAGCCAGCCTAGCGCCGCTGCCAGCATAATGGCGCTGTTCACCCACTCGGTCAGCTTGATGTTGCTGTTTACCAGCTTCATCGCCTCCAGCGAGAGTTGACGCGCGGTGATAACGCCATACAAACTGTCCTGCAACAGCACGGCATCCGCCGCCTGCTGCGCCAGCTCGGTACTCTGGTTCATGGCGAGGCCCACGTCTGCCTGCGTCAGCACCGGCGCATCGTTGATACCATCACCCACGAACATCACCTTGTGCCCCGCTTCCTGCAGCGCTTTCACGACTTCGACCTTACTCTCTGGCGTGGCTTCGGCAACGTAGCGATCGATGCCTACACGTTCTGCCAACTGGCATGCTTTCTCGGCGCGATCGCCGGTCAACAGGACCACCTGACGAATGCCGGACGCTTTAAGCTGTTCGATCACTTCAGAGGCTTCATCGCGCAGATGATCCTGCAGACCGATCATCCCCACCAGCTGATTATCAAAGCCGATAAACAGCAGATGCCGCCCCTGCGCCGCCAGTTCATTAATTTCCGCTTCATACGGCGTGAAATCGATGTCGTAGTGACAATCCAGGAAGTGACGACTGCCGATCACCAGTTGATGATCTTCCAGCGCGCAAAGCAGACCGTGAGCAATGACATACTCCACTTCGCCGTGCGCAATATGCGGCAGTTCGTGGTGCTCTGCCGCCGCCACGACCGCATGCGCCAGCGGGTGATTGCTGTGCTCTTCCACCGAAGCGGCAATCGCCAGCAAGCGTTTAGCCTGTACCAGTTGGTCGTTGAAGCTGATGACGTCCGTCACCTGCATCTCGTCGTGGGTCAGGGTGCCGGTTTTATCGAACACCACCGTATCGACCTCAGCCAGCTTCTCAATCGCTCGTCCGCCTTTCAGCAGCAGACCGTTCTGCGCGGCCCGATACATAATCGATTTAAAGGCGATTGGCGTACTGAGCTTCAGCGCGCAGGAGTAGTCAACGAGGAATACCGAAGCCAGACGCTCCCAGCTGCGGGTCATGGCAAACACCGCCGCACCCACCCCAAGCGTGATACCAACGCGACGGTCAGCCATGGCCTGAGTGACCTGCTGGGTTTCACTACGCTGAGTCAGCGAGTCGCGGATAAAGCGGCGAATATGCGCCGTCGAGGAAGACTCGCCCACCTGCTCGGCGGTAATCGCCACGTTGCCGTCCTGGATTTGCGTTCCCGCGTAAACCCAGGAACCCGGCTCACGACGCACCGGCACGCTTTCTCCGGTCATAGACGCCTGGTTGACCTGAGCAACGCCGCGCAGCACCGTACCGTCGGCAGGGATATTATCCCCCGGGCCGAGCAGCATTACGTCACCCGCCACCAGCTCGCTGCTGTTGATCTCCACGCTTTCACCATCGCGCTCAACCCAGACCGGGTGCTCACGAGGCTGCATCAGATCGGCCAGCAGCGCGTCGGAGTGACGGCTGGTCTCCTGCTCCATATACTCGCCGAGCGTCAGCAGCGACTGCGTCAGCATAGCGGTACGGTTATCGCCGCGCAGCATCGACAGGCTCAGCGCCAGCGCATCCAGCACTTCTACCTTCAACTGCCCCTGGCTGAGGGTATGCGCCCCTTCCAGGATAGTCGGTGCAGTCAGCAGCGCCGCCGGCAGACGCGCCCAGCGAGGCGGCAGCACCTGCGTTAGCGCCAACCCTGCGAGGTTAAGGAGGTTATCGCCACCGCAGTATTCGGTTTCGAATTCGCCGTCTTCCGCCGTTTGCCAGTCCAGCGCTTCCACCGCAGCCATAATCGCAGCAAGTGAAGTCCGGGCGCGATCCCACTGGATCACCGCGCTACGCGCCGAAGGACGAATACGCACACCGCTTACGCCGGGCAACGTCAGGATCTGCTGTTTCAGCCACCCGGCGGCATCAGGGTAGTCACCGAGCGCCGCAATACGCAGGCGCACGCGTCCGGGGATCTGGTGAACGACGGTAACCCGTTCGCCTACCGCACTCACTCGATCTCATCCTTATTCTGGCTACGGTAGTAGTCCAGTTCGGCCTGCAGGTCGGCAATGCGCTCTTTCATTTCTTCCATTTCGCCACGCACAGTACCCCAGGCTTTACTCGCCGTATTGGTGATCCCCTGCTGGACGTTACGGTTGGTCAGAAGGTAGGTGATTGCGGCACCCGCTACCAGCCCGGTTAGCAGGTGGGTACGGCTATTGGTTGCCGCAGGCGCCTGTACCGGCATTGCTGCGGGATTACGTTCCCACGCACCGGTCCACGGGTTGTACAGGTATTCAGGCTGATTCATCATTTCCTCGCTTAGCTATCGCATCCATAAGATAAAGAGAAGCGGCGCCCACCCCGATAAGGGTCAGCACGGACTGCAGCGGACGAGTCTTATTGGCATCCGCTATCGCCATCACCGTTCCGCTGATAAGGCTGGCCTTCGCCGTCGCCTTCATCACCGTGCAGGCCGCTTCATTCAGCGTTTGTTCATTTTGCTGGTAGCGCTGCCATTCACGCGCACAGGCAGCGCTTCCCCCGACCAGCGCGCCAGCAATGGCGGCGCGGCCTACGCGGTTTTGTCGGTCACGGCTGTTGTTCATCCGCTACGCCCTCATCATCAAACGGCACGGCGCCCGGCTGGCGATGACGCTCTACGGACTCCTGAAAGCCCTCTTTACCCGCTTTCATGGTGTCGCGAAAGATAGCCGCGCTGGAAGTTGCCGTATCTTTGATGGCTTCAGAGCTATTCTTCACGCCGTCTTTGACTTTGCTGGAACCGGCTTTAAGCATGTCGCCCGCCCCCGCCAGCGTTTGCATCAGCATGCCGCGCACGGAATCGTTGGTCAGCAGCAGCGTTACCGCCGCGCCAACCATCGCGCCTTTCCAGAACTCTTTGTCGTCCATCCCGACGGTGCTGATGATATTTTTCAGCAGGCCAGCCTGGTCGCCCATCGCGCCATCAACCACGTGTTGAGCATACTGGCTCCAGTCCACGCCCTGCTGCGCGGCAGCGTGGTGGTGATGATGGTGATGCGGGTGAGCAAACTGCGGCGGTACCGCGCCCTGAGGTGCCGGTGGGAAGCCCATAGGCGGGAACCCCATCGCCATTTGCGGTGGCATCTGCATTTGCGGCTGTGGTGGCATCTGTGGCTGAGGAGGCATCTGCCCGTTCTGCGGCCATGCCATTCCCTGTGGCATTGGCGGGTACGGATACCACGGGTAGCCGTATGGCGGATAGTAACCGGCCGGTGGAACTTGCTGTGCGTTGTTGTCATTGGTGCTCATGATGACTGTCCTTTTTCATTTAGTGAGAAGGGCTAAGAATGGCGGCTAGCTGCTCCAGCGCGTGCTGGGCCTGCTCACCATCCTGACCAAACAGCTGGTTGAGGATTTGCGGGCGAATCGCGGCCGCATCGTACTCAAGGACGATAGAACCGGTTTCGCTGTTGATCTGATAACGCCGGAGGTACCCCTCAGGGGAGCAATAAGCATCAAGCTGCTTGAGCTTCCCCTGGCTAAGGCTGGCTACAAGCTTGTTGGAAAACCGCAGGCGCAGACGCCCGGGGATATGGTGCGCCACTTCGACAAAGCGGCGCAAAGTCAGTAAGTCGCCCAAGGATTCGACAGGCATATCATTTAATACCCTGATATTTATAGGTGACATTAATGAAATCACAGATAGAAAACGTCAGATAGCGCTAATCGCCCTTCTCTTGCGATGTGTCAAAAGGGAACGTCCGATTCTTTTTTGCGCTGCGTGCGGTGAAGGCTGGACATGGGTGGAATGCAAATATAAATTACTCTCATTACCACTATATAAGTAAAAATGAGGCGGCTATGACTCCTTACCTGCACCAGACCCCCAATCGCATCCGTATCCGCTCCAGCTGGATCCAACGCCATCCGCATGAAGTCGAGAAGCTGATTGAACAACTCCGCGCCCGCGACGGTATTAAAGAGGTGATTCACCGCTTATATGCTGGTTCCGTGGCGGTGAGCTTCGATCCCGCGCGTATTTCTGCCTCAACCCTGCTCAATGAGCTGGAACAGGCGCAATGGCTTAGCAGCCAGAAAGATAAAAGCTATATCGAGAACACCCTGCGCGTGGGCGCCAGTCATTTATTAAAAACGCTGGCTTTCGGTGCACTTAAGCGTACAGTCGGTGGCCCGGTGGTTTCACTTGTTAGCGTATTAACGCGATAACCTTGCAGTGAATCCGGATGTATTGATGGCATGATTTAACGCGAAATAACCAATAATTGCCGAATAATGCGCCAGGCTGTTCACAACCCAACCAAACAGTCACATTCCGGTGAATTTCATTGAAAAAGGTGTTGACGGTATTGGGCTCAATACGCATAATGCGCCCCGCAACGCCGATAAGGTAACGCGAAAAAAAAAGATGGCTACGTAGCTCAGTTGGTTAGAGCACATCACTCATAATGATGGGGTCACAGGTTCGAATCCCGTCGTAGCCACCATCTTTTTTTGCGGGAGTGGCGAAATTGGTAGACGCACCAGATTTAGGTTCTGGCGCCGCAAGGTGTGCGAGTTCAAGTCTCGCCTCCCGCACCATTCACCAGTAAGCGTTGCACGGATGGGGTATCGCCAAGCGGTAAGGCACCGGTTTTTGATACCGGCATTCCCTGGTTCGAATCCAGGTACCCCAGCCATATTTTCTTCGATATTTGCGGATAGCCGCGACGGTATTGGGGTATCGCCAAGCGGTAAGGCACCGGTTTTTGATACCGGCATTCCCTGGTTCGAATCCAGGTACCCCAGCCATCGAAGAATATGTTAGTATCGGCTACGTAGCTCAGTTGGTTAGAGCACATCACTCATAATGATGGGGTCACAGGTTCGAATCCCGTCGTAGCCACCAAATTCAGAATTTATCGAGTTATCGATACATTCGAAAAAAAATTGTTGGGGTATCGCCAAGCGGTAAGGCTCTGGTTTCTGATACCAGCATTCCGAGGTTCGAATCCTCGTACCCCAGCCATTTTCAAAAAG